>JAXDPB010000021.1:0-54568 GCA_034668585.1 Sphingomonadales bacterium
GGGCGCGGCGGATTAAGCGGCAGCGCGGCATCGGCTTTGTCGTGGTCGACTATCTGCAATTGCTCCAGGGCACGGGCAGGAACGGCAGCGAAAATCGGGTCCAGGAGATTTCGGAAATCTCGCGCGGCCTCAAGACCCTGGCCAAGGAGCTCGGCGTGCCGGTGCTGGCGTTGTCGCAATTGAGCCGCGCCGTCGAGCAGCGCGAGGACAAGAGGCCGCAGCTTTCGGATCTGCGCGAATCGGGCTCGATCGAGCAGGACGAGGACATGGTCTGGTTCGTCGATCGCGAGGAATATTATCACGCCAACAAGCAGCCCGCCGACGATCATTCGGACTTCCCCACCTGGCAGGAGGAGATGAACCGCGCTTATGGCCTCGCCGAATTGATCGTCGCCAAGCAGCGCCACGGGTCGACCGGCAAGGTGAAGCTGAAGTTCGAGGCGAAGATCACCAAATTCTCCGATTATATCGACGAGGGTTATTTGCCCGAGGCGCGAGGGTAGGGCGACGCGCGTCGCCCCAGCGAAGGCTGGGGCCCCGGCGGGTGAAGACTGTGGCGCCTTTCACCCCCTGGGGTCCCAGCCTTCGCTGGGACGACGGTCAGCCTTCCAGGTTATTCGCCGCGAACGGATCCTTCAGCCCGACCCCGATGCTTGCGCGGGCGGCTTCCGCTTCCGAGCTGGTCACCGGATAGGCGCAATAATCCGCCGCGTAGAAGGCGCTCGGGCGGTGGTTGCCGGAGAGGCCGAGGCCGCCGAAGGGGGCATTGCTGGGCGCGCCGTTGGTCGGCTTGTTCCAGTTGATCACGCCGGCGCGAATGTTCGCCCAGAAGCGGTCGTAAAGCTCCGGGCTTCCGCCGACCAGCGAGGCGGCAAGGCCGTAGCGCGTGGCATTGGCTTCGGCCAGAGCGGCGTCGAAATCGGCGACCCGGATTACCTGGAGGACGGGTCCGAACAATTCGGCGTCGGGCCGGTCGGCGACCTCGGTGACATCGATGATCGCCGGAGTGAGGAAGGGCCGGTCCGGATTGGGGCGGTCGAGCCGCTTGAGGGGTCGCCCGCCCTTGATCATCAGGTCGAGAAACGCCTCCTGAAGCTGGTCGGCGGCCTGGTTGTCGATCACCGGCCCCATGAACGGCGCCGGCTGGGCGTGGGGATGATCGACGATCAGCCGTTCGGCGAGCTTGACGATCTCGGCGAGCAAAGCTTCGTGCGCTCCGTCCTTCACGATCAGCCGCCGGGCGCCGGTGCAGCGCTGGCCCGAGCTCATGAAGGCGGACTGGACCGCGATGATGGCGGCGGCGGGGACGTCCTTGGCGTCCCAGACGACGAGCGGGTTGGTGCCGCCCATCTCGAGCGCGAGGATCTTCTGCGGGGCCTCGGCGAACTGGCGGTGGAGGGCGAGGCCGGCCCGGGCCGAGCCGGTGAAGAGGAGGCCGTCTATGCCCGGGCTGGAGGCCAGCGCCTTGCCCGCTTCGACGCCGCCCTGGACGCAGCGAACGACGTCCTCCGGCACGCCCGCCTCATGGTAGAGCCGGACGAGCATCTCGCCGACGGCCGGGGTCTTTTCCGACGGCTTGAACACGACCGCGTTGCCGGCGAGCAGGGCCGGGACGATGTGTCCGTTGGGCAGGTGGGCGGGGAAATTGTAGGGGCCGAGAACGGCGAGCACGCCGTGCGGCTTGTGGCGGACGGCCACGCGCGCGCCGAGCGCTCCTTCGAGCCGCCGCTGCGAGGTGCGCTCCGAATAGGCGCTCACCGAAATGTCGACCTTGTTGATCACCGCGTCGACCTCGGTCGCGGTCTCCCAGAGCGGCTTGCCGGTCTCGCGGGCGATGAGGTCGGCAAGCGCGTCCTTCCGGCCCCGGACCGTATTGGCGAAGCGCCGCAGGGTCTCGATGCGGACGGCGAGCGGTCGCGCCGCCCACGGCGCCCAGGCGGAGCGGGCGCGGGCGACCTCGGCGTCGACGTCGCCGACCTCGCCGGTCCAGAGCGTTTCCCCCGTGGCCGGTTCGATCGAGCTCAAAGTCGCCATGGCGGCTGACCCACCATTTTTGGCTGCGGCGGTCAAGCCGTCGCCATTGCCTCGCCCATCCGCCTGACCGCCTTGATCTTTTCGTGGAAGAGCGTCCAGTCGTCGGACTCGTCGATCCGGCTCCAGATCGCCTCGACCTCGTCGATAGGCATGGAACAGGGAGCGTCGTCGGACCAATAAGGGTGGTCGAGCGCGCCCTCGACCGCTTCGTAGCCGCCGATCGACTCCCGAAGGCGGGCGAAGGCGTGTCCCTCATAGGCGTCGTCGGCCGGACCCTTCGAGCGGCGCCGGCCGCCGCGCCAGTCGAAGAAGAAGCGGTCGATCGCGACCGTCTTCGCGGCCAGCGCCGTCTCCAGTGCGATCAGAAGGTCGGCGTCGCGCTCCGGCCGTGTCGGCCGGAGTCCGAGCCGGGCGAAGATCGAGGCGACGAGCTTCCGCTGGAACTCGGCGGGGAAGGCATCGAGGGAGGGCGTCAGGACATCGGCCTCGGCGATCGCCCTCAACGAGGCGGCCAGCTGGAGCACGTCCCAGTGAATCGCCTCGGGCTGGCGGCCGAACGAATAGAGGCCGGCATGGTCGAAATAGGCGGCGGTGAAATTGCCGTCCCAAAAAGGCGTGAAGCGCCACGGACCGTAGTCGAAGCTCTGCGCGGTGATCGCGATATTGTCGCTGTTGAGGACGCCGTGGACGAAGCCGGCGGCTATGTAGGAGGCGGCGAGCCGCGCCGCCTCGCGCGCAACGTGGGCGAGCAGCCGCTCCGGGGCGTCCCCACCCCCTTCCTCGCCATAATAGTGGCGCAGGCAATAATCCGTCAGCTTCCTGAGATTGTCCGTCTCCTGGAAGTAAGCGAGGCGCTGGAAGGTGCCGATGCGGATGTGGCTGTGCTGCAGGCGCACCAGCACCGCCGAGCGGGTGGGAGAGGGCTCATCGTTGCGCTCCAGCGCCTCCCCCGTCTCGATCAGCGAAAAGGTCTTGGACGTGTCGACGCCGAGCGCCTCGAGCATTTCGGTGGCCAGCACCTCGCGCACCCCACCCTTCAGAGTCAGCCGGCCGTCGCCGAAGCGGCTGTAGGGGGTCTGGCCCGAGCCTTTGGTGCCGAGATCCAGGAGGCGGCCGCCGCCGTCGCGCAGCTGCGCGAACAGGAAGCCGCGGCCGTCGCCTATGTCGGGATTGTACACCCGGAACTGATGGCCGTGGTAGCGCAGCGCCAGCGGCCTGGGCAGGTTGCCGGGCAGCGGCTCGAAGCGGCCGAAATGGCGGATCCATTCCTCATCGCCCAGCTCGCCCAGGCCGACCGCTTCCGCCCAGCGCCCGTTGCGGAAACGCAGCACCGTCCGCGGGAAATCCGCCGCCTCGACCGGATCGAAGAATTCCTCCCCAAGAGCGAGAATGGCCGGATCGGGCCGATATCGGGAGGGCGGGGAGTGGGGCATCGCCCTCAAACCCTGCCCCAGGGCCGGGGTTCCGGCCAGCGGCTTAACCGGCGCTTAGCATTTCCGCGTCAGTCTGGGGGCTTCGACAGGAGAGCCCTATGCGCTTCATTCGCATCATCTTGCGCGACCGCAAAGGAGCGACCGCGATTGAATATGCCCTGGTCGCCACGCTGATTTCGGTCGCGGCGATCGTCGCCTTCAATAATCTTGGCAACTCGATCAACACGACGTTCAACAGCGTCGGCAACTCGGTCGACATCAGCTAAGGCTTGAAGCGGCGGCCCGTCCCCGCAATATGCCCCGGTATCGGGGGGCGCGATGGCGGACTGGGCGGACGGATGGTGGACGGCGGGCGACGGCCTCCGCCTCCATTATCGCGACTATGCGGGCGGCGACGACCGCCCCCCGATCGTCTGCATTCCCGGACTCACCCGCAACGCCCGCGATTTCGAAGGCGTCGCCGAGCGCCTGAAGGGCGATTGGCGGCTGATCTGCGTCGAGCTGAGGGGACGCGGCCAGAGCGAATATGCCAAAGATGCGATGACCTACCTCCCGCCGGTCTACTGGCAGGACGTCGAGGCGCTGATCGCGGCCCTCGAGCTAAAGCGCTTCCTCCTCTTCGGCACGTCGCTGGGCGGCCTCATCACCATGCTGCTGGCAATGGCCGACAACACGCGAATCGCCGCCGCTTTGCTCAACGATATCGGCCCCGACCTCGAGCCGCAGGGACTCGATCACATCCGCTCCTATGTCGGCCGCTCGCAGAGCTGGCCGACCTGGCTCCACGCCGCCCGGGCGATCTGCGAGATGCAGCAGGACCGCTATCCGGACTGGGACATTGCGCAATGGCTGGTCTACGCCAAGAGGCTGTGCAGGCTGACCCAGAGCGGGCGAATCGTCTTCGATTACGACATGCGCATCGCCGAGCCGTTCAAGGCGCCGGGCGGCGATAGCGGTTTCGACCTGTGGAGCGCCTTCGCGGGCCTCAAGGGAGTGCCGTCGCTGGTCGTCCATGGCGAGATATCGGATCTGCTCAACCGCGCCACCGTGGACCGGATGCTCGCGGAGAACCCGGCGATGGAGGCGGTGACGGTGCCTCGAGTCGGCCATGCGCCCACTTTGGACGAGCCGGAGGCGGCGGCGGCGATCGACCGGCTGCTGGCGCGGGTACAGACGTCACCCTGAACTTGTTTCAGGGTCCAGCCGGTCGCGCGCCGGGGAAGCTGAAGTCTGGATGCCGAAACAAGTTCAGCATGGCGGTCTTTCCGTCGTGACTTGATTTGTTCACACTTCTCCCCCATATGCCCCTCAGCGAAACGTCATTGCAGCGTGAACGCCCTTCTCGGGCCGGCTCCGTTTCGTAATTTCCCAAGTCTTCCCTTTTCACGCGGGTTGGCAAAAACCCGCCGCGTTTCCGCGCGCCTTTCGGCTGCGCGGGGCGCCGCACGATATAAGTGAGTTACCATGTCTTTTGAAAATCTCGGGCTGTCGCAGCCCGTCCTCCAGGCGCTCGCTCTGAAGGAATATTCCACCTCGACCCCGATCCAGGAGCAGGCGATCCCGATGCTCCTCAGGGGCAAGGACCTGCTCGGAATCGCCCAGACCGGCACCGGCAAGACCGCCGCCTTCATGCTTCCCTCGATCGATCGGCTCGCCGCTTCGGGCAAGCGCCCGCAGCGCGGCGCCTGCCGGATGCTGGTGCTTGCGCCGACCCGCGAGCTCGCCTCGCAGATCGCCGAGAGCGCCCGCGCCTACGGCCGCTTCAGCCATATCAGCGTCGCCACCGTGTTCGGCGGCACCTCGATCAACAAGAACCGGCAGGATCTGTCGCGCGGCGTCGACGTGCTCGTCGCCACGCCCGGCCGCCTGCTCGACCTGGTCGAGCAGCGCTGGCTTGACCTGAGGCAGGTCGAGATCCTCGTCCTCGACGAGGCCGACCAGATGCTCGATCTCGGCTTCATCCACGATCTGAAGAAGATCGTCCGCTTCCTGCCGGAGAAGAGGCAGAGCCTGTTCTTCTCGGCGACCATGCCCAAGGCGATCCGCGATCTGGCCGACAAGTTCCTGACCGATCCGGCGCAGGTGGCGGTGACTCCGGTCGCCTCCACCGTCGAGCGGGTCGAGCAGTACGTCACCTTCGTCAACCAGGCCGAGAAGCCGGCTCTGCTGACGATGATGCTTCGCGTCGGCTTCGGGTCCAAGGGCTCGATGGAGCGCGTGCTGATCTTCAGCCGCACCAAGCACGGCGCCGATCGCATCGTGAAGCAGCTCGCCCAGACCGGAATCCCCGCCAACGCCATCCACGGCAACAAGAGCCAGCCGCAGCGCGAGCGGGCCCTGGCCGACTTCAAGGACGGCAAGGTCAAGATCCTGATCGCGACCGACATCGCCGCTCGCGGCATCGACGTCTCGGGCGTGTCCCACGTCATCAACTTCGATTTGCCCAACGTCGCCGAGCAATATGTCCACCGCATCGGCCGCACGGCGCGCGCCGGCGCGGCGGGGATCGCGGTCGCTTACTGCGCCGAGGACGAGCGGCCCTATCTCAAGGGCATCGAGCGGCTCACCAAGCAGGTGCTGACGCCGGTGCCGCTGCCGGAAGGCTTCAACGCCGAGGCGGCCCGGATCAAGTCGGCGCGCGCGAGCTCGCCGATCCAGATCGTCGAGCGTCCCGAGCGCGAGGAGCGCCATTCCCGCGGCCGCCCGTCCAAGCGCTTCAGCGCCCGTCCGGCCCGGCCGCAGGGTGAAGCCCGCGCCGGCGGCCGCAGGCGCTACGCTTCGAGATAGGTCGTCATTCCCGCGAAAGCGGGTATCCATTCTATCGTTCGAGCCCGTTCCGCCTCCGCATGGATTCCCGCTTTCGCGGGACTGACAGGGAGGGGTAGAGCGGGCTCGTGCCTTTCCTTCTTCCATTGCTCCTCGCCGGTGCCGAACCGGCCGCTCCCGACATCGTCGTCACCGGCCGCGGGCTCGATGCCGCCGCCGGCGAACAAGTGTTCAGCACCCTCACGATCGACCGGGACCGACTCACCGGCTCGGCCTCGGGCCGGCTCGAGGACGTCCTTCGCGACGTCCCCGGCTTCCAGCTCTTCCGCCGTTCCGATGCGCGCTCCGCCAATCCTACCAGCCAGGGAGCGACTCTTCGGGCCCTGGGCGGCAACGCGTCGAGCCGAGTCCTCCTCATTCTCGACGGAGTGCCGCAGTCCGACCCGTTCGGCGGCTGGGTGAGCTGGCCGGCCTACGACCCCGAGCGGCTCGGCGAGGCGCGGGTGACTCGAGGCGGCGGTAGCGGCGTCTACGGGCCGGGAGCTCTCGCCGGCACGATCGAGCTGCAGAGCGCCACGCCCGCTCAACTGAGCGGCCTGCGCGGACGCTTCGCCTATGGCGGCCGCGACGGCATCGATGCCCATGCCGGTCTCGGCCTGCCGCTCGGCGGCGGCTTTGTGACGATCGGCGGGGCCTGGGCTCGGGGCGACGGCTTCATTCCCATCGTCAGCGATCGACGCGGTCCGGCCGACCGGCCTTCCCCTTACGAGCAGATGAGCCTCGCCGTCCGCGGCGTCGCGCCGCTGGGCTCGGCGACGGAGTTGCAGGCGAGCGCTCTGGCCTTTTCCGATTCGCGCGAGCGGGGCACCGCGTTCTCCGCAATCCGCGCCCAGGGCGCCGACGCGTCGGTGCGGCTGGTCGGGCGGTGGTGGAGCGCGCTCGGTTACGTCCAGAGTCGCGACTTCTACAACAGTTTCGCCAGCGTCAATGGCGCCCGAACGGCGGCGAGCCGAACTTCGGAGCAATATAGCGTACCCGCCACGGCGCTCGGCGCCCGAGTCGAGGCGAGGCCGAGCCTCGGCGGCGGGATCGAAGTGCGGGTCGGCGGCGACTGGCGGGCGGCCGACGGCGAGACCCGGGAGCGTTTCGCTTTCGTCGCGGGGGAGGGGACTCGCGGGCGCGTCGCCGGCGGACGCACAGAGACGCTGGGCGGCTTTGCCGAGGCGGCCTGGACCCGGGAGGCGGTGACAGTCACCGCTGGTGCCAGGATCGACCGCTGGAGCATCTCCAACGGGCGTCTCCACGAGCGCGTGCTCGCCACCGGCCAGGTGCTGACCGACACGGCCTTCCGCGACCGCTCCGGCTGGCAGCCGACGGGCCGGGCGGGGATCGCCTGGCGGGCTGGGGACCTGACGCTAAGAAGCGCGGCTTATCTGGGCTGGCGCCTGCCGACCTTGAACGAGCTCTACCGCCCCTTCCGGGTCGGAATCGACGCGACCGCCGCCAATGCCGAGCTCGCCCCCGAGCGGCTCGAGGGCGTGGAAGCCGGGCTCGACTGGCGGCCGGCGCCGCGCGCCCGGATCGGGCTCACGGTCTTCGCCAACCGGTTGGAGGATGCGATCGCGAACGTCACTCTGGGCCGCGGGCCCGGCACTTTTCCAGGCGTCGGATTCGTCGCCGCGGGCGGGGATTACCGCCAGCGCGACAATCTGGATTCGATTGAGGCACTCGGGCTGGAGCTCGATGCGCGCTACGCCCTCGGCGAGTGGGCTCTTTCGGGCGGCTGGTCGTGGGTCGATGCCGAGGTGAGAGCAAGCGGGCCCGCCTTGGCGCTGGATGGCCTGAGGCCGGCCCAGACGCCGCGGCACAGCCTCTCTTCCACCCTGGCCTGGACGGGCGCGCGAGGAGCGCAAGCCTCCGTCACCGGCCGTTACACGGGCGCCCAATATGAGGACGACCTCAACCGCCAGAGCCTGGCCGGGGCTTTCACGCTGGACCTGGCGGGCTCGCTGCCGCTCGGCCGAACGATCGCGCTTCAGGCGCGGGCCGAGAACGTCACGAATGCCCGGGTCCTGGCCGGCATCAGCGGCGACGGGGTCGAGGAGCGGGCGACTCCGCGCACCTTCTGGATCGGCCTCCGCGTCGGCCGCTTGCGCTGAAATGAAGAGCAGCTTAGTTTCGAGTTGAAACTTAAAAACGGAGGTTCGCCATGATCGTCTACGGAGCGTCGCTTTCCCCATTCGTTCGCAAGGTGCTCGCTTATGGAGCCGAGAAGGGGCTCGAGCTTGACCACAAGCCGCTCGGCCTCGGCTCGGACGATCCGGACTTCCTGGCCGCCAGCCCGTTTCGAAAGATACCGGCGTTCAGCGACGGCGACTTCGGGATCTCCGATTCTTCGGCCATCATCCACTATCTCGAAGCTAAATATCCCGAGCCGGCGCTTATCCCGGCCGAGCCGAGGGCGCGGGCGCGAACCATCTGGTTCGATGAATTCGCCGACACCATCCTGTGCGCCTGCGGCGCCAAGATGTTCTTCAACCGAATCGTCGCTCCGCGCTTCCTCGGCCGAGAAGGCGATCTCGACATGGCCGACAAGGCGGAGAAGGAAGAGCTGCCGCCGATCCTCGACTATCTCGAGCGCACCATCCCCGCGAGCGGCTGGCTGGTCGGCGACGGCCTCACCCTCGCCGACATCGCCGTGGCGACCGCTTTCGCCAATTTCCGCCATCTCGGCATGCCGGTCGACTCCGGCCGCTACCCGAAGGTGGCGGAATTCGCCGAGCGGATGCTGGCCCGGCCGAGCTTCGCCGGCTGGGTCGAGCGCGAGGCGGCCTTCCTCGAGCGGACGGCCGCGGCCTGACCATGGCGGACCATCTCGCGACCGTCGAATGGCGCTCCGACGGCGCCTTCCGCGAAGGCCGCTACAGCCGCGCCCACCGCTGGAGCTTCGATGGCGGGACGACAGTGCCGGGCTCCTCTTCGCCCCATGTGGTACCGGAGCCGATGTCGGATCCGGCAGGGGTCGACCCGGAGGAGGCGCTGGTCGCGTCGGTCTCCTCCTGCCACATGCTGTGGTTTCTCCACGTGGCGCGCGAGGCCGGGCTCGACGTCGCCGCCTATCGCGACGAGGCGCGCGGTACGATGGCCAGGGACGAGCGCGGGCGGATGGCGATGACCCGGATCGTGCTTCGTCCCCGCATCGATTTCGCCGGGGAGGCGCCCGACGCCGACAAGCTGCAACGGCTCCACCATGAGGCGCACGAGCAATGCTTCATTGCCAATTCCCTGCGCACGGAGATCGTCGTCGAGGGATGAATGGCCTTGCCCCGGCAACGGTGATATGAGCATCGCCACAGGGGATCCCGCTCCAGATGGAAGGAGCCTGTGATGACTCGCCTCCGCATTCTCGCTTTCGCCCTTTTCGCTTTGCCCGCCGCCGCGGCGGCCGCGCAGGCGCCCGACTGGGCGCATGCCCAGCGGATCGACGTGCAATTGTCGAGCTTCTCGTTCGCGCCCTCGACTCTGCACCTCCATGCCGGCCGGCCGGTGATCCTCCATTTGGCCAACACGGCCTCGGGCGGGCACGATTTCACCGCGCCGGCCTTCTTCGCGGCCGCCCAGGTGCGCCCGCAGGACCGCGGCGCGGTCGGCAAGGGCAGCGTCGAGCTGCGCGGACATCAGAGCGCCGACGTCGCCCTGGTGCCCAGGGCCGGGCGCTATTCGCTGAAATGCAGCCACGCCTTCCACAAGACGTTCGGCATGTCGGGCACGATCCTCGTCGATTAGAGCGTTAGGATCGTCATCCCGGACTTGATCCGGGATCCACCTTCTTCAAGCCTTGGTCGAAAAGGATATAAAGGTAGATGCCGGATCTAGTCCGGCATGACGAGGAGGGTGAGCTCACCCCGGCGCTCTAGCGGCCGAACAGGCGCTGCCGCCGCTCCAGGCTCTCGGCGGGCCATATTTCCTTCGAGGAATAATATTCCGGCACCGCCCGCGCGCCTTCGGGCAGCGCCAGCCACGGCAGCTTGGTCGAGGTGAAGATGTGAATGTCGGGCGGAAGCCTGGCCGGCTCGTCGAGCGTGCCGACTCGGACGAAGGCGAGCTTCGCGCCGGCGCCGGGATAATGGCTCCACAAAGCGGTGGCGCAGCCAGGGCAGCGGAAAATGTCCTGCGGCTTGCCGCTGGTGCCCGGGACCGGCACGGCGCGCGGGTCGCCGGCGAGGATTTCCAGCCGATCCGATTCGATCAGCGCGTTCACCGCGAAGGCGGCGCCGGTGAGCCGCTGGCATTCGGTGCAGTGGCAGGCGTGGACGATGAGCGGGCCCGACCGGAGCCGGTAGCGCACCGCCCCGCACGCACAGCCGCCCTCCGGCAGAATCGCCTCTCCGCTCATCGTGCGATCCGATATGCCTCGTCCGCGCCGGCTGCGCCAGCCGCGGCTTGTCTCCCGCCGGCATTGCGCTAGTCGTGGCCGGGCCCCTCGAGAAAGGTCGTGCCGATGCGGATCCTCGCCGCCCTCCTGCTCCTCGCCGCCGCCGCCCCCGCCGCGGCCCAGCCGCCGAGCGGCATCCTGGAAGCCCTGGCCCGCGATTTCCCGATCGACCATGCCGCGCTTCGCGCGAGCCTCGCCGGCAAGCCGCCCGAGGAAGCGCGGCGGCTGGCTTATGCCGGCATCGACGCCTTCCTGCGCGCCCACAGGGACGCGATCCTGGCGGCCCCTGGACCGGCGCTGGTGGCGATCGAAGCTCGGCAGGGGGCGCTGTTGCGCGCCCTCGAGAAGCAGGATGTGCGCCTTTGCGCCGTCGTCGGCGACCGCGGGCTCTTCAGCGACGAAGCTCTGGCCCGGCCCGCGCCGACAGGCCTGGACGATTACGGTGCCGCCCTGGTCGCGGCCGCCAAAGCGGGAGCGGGCGGCGGACCCGCTCCGGCGCCGGCAACCCGCGAAGACGTGCTGGCCTGGCTCGCCGCCGTCGACAGGGCCGAGCCGGGCGTGCCGGTCCGCGCGATGCTGAGCGACCCAGCCCTGCGCGCGGCCTCGAGCCCGGACCATCTCTGCCGCGGAGCCGCCGCCATGCACGAGGCCGCCGCGTCGCTGCCGGCGCCGCAAGCCGAGCGCCTGTCGCGGACTCTGCTGCGCTCGGTGATCGGCTCCGTCGCGGAGTAAGGAAGGCCGAGGCGGCCGCGGTCCGGTCCGAATTGCGAACCCCAGCAGCAACGACAACCCGTCATTCCCGCGAAAGCGGGAATCCACAGGGCCTGCGAGTTGGGCCAAATGCTGCGTGGATTCCCGCTTTCGCGGGAATGACGGAAAGTGTGCGGAGGGATCCTTCCGCTTCCTGCCGCGCCGGGGCGATCCGCACTTTCGGAGAGGGCACGGCCCCAAAACGAAATGGAGGCCGGCATTGCTGCCGGCCTCCACTGTCCCTAGGTCAGTTCGTCTCGCCCGAAAGCGAAGCTCGCTTTCCCAGGGAGGTTCCGGCCGAGGCCTTGCGGCCCCGGTCGGTCCCTCAGGTTCCTTCGCAGGAATATTGCTATTCCGGTTCCGGTTCCTGCGGGTCCCGCTCCTTGCCTTGCGGCCGGACTTCGGTTCCCTGGCGGGATCCGAACTCTCCGCCTTGCGGCATCGAAATCCGGTTCCCTATCGGACGTCCGAGAAGCGAAGCTTCGCGGTCGTCCTTTCACGGTTCCTTCCGCCCGGGGGCTTCAGGTTCCGCCGGACCCTCGAAGGAAAGTGGGTTCGGCATTGGCTTGCGCCGCCGCCTCGCGCTTCTTCCTTCCGGTTGCCCGGACCTCGCTTCAAATGGCTTCCGTCCGAAGACTTCCGCCGCTCTCCGCGGGGCCGCGGCTGGGAGCGTCAATCCGTTTCCGGAAATCAGCGCCCTGCCACAAGTCAGTAAGTGGCAGAGGATTCCGATTCGCGCCAAGCGCTAATTCGGGGACTTGGCCTGTGGATAACGGGGATAACGGGGATAAGCCGGGTCAAACCGGCCAAAGCCCGGCCACGGCCCGGCCGAACGCCATCCAGGGCTCGGTGTGCGAGATCAGGACCTTGCCGATTTGGGAGGCGATCACCGCCGCGCCGCCCCAGATCCAGGCCTTGTGGACCCGGCCGCGGCTGAGCTTGTCGTAGGCCATGCCCGCGAAGATCAGCAGGTCGCCCGCGACGAAGAAGGTGAACGGAGCTCCGGCGACGACCGGCGCGAGCTCGATCCGGGCCACCGCCGCCTCGACGATCACGATCGCCGCGAGCAGCATCAGCCTCTTGTGGGTCTCCGCTTTCTCTCTCCACATCACGGCCAGCCCGACCAGGACGGCGAAGCCCTGGATGGCGAAGAAGGGGACGGCGTAAAAGGCGTAGGGATCGCCGAGCCCCTTGAAGCCGCCATGCATCGCCGCGATCGCGGCGAGATTGCCGAACACGACCATGGCGACGGCGAGCGCCGCCCCGACCCAGCCGAGCTTGCGGTGGAGCTCGCGCCGGCGGTTGGCGATGAGGATCGGCTGCACGACGAGCAGCCCGATCCAGGCCGAAAAGAACAGGCCGTGGGTGACGAGCAGGCGTCCAATCTCGGGCGTGCTCGCCGATCGAGTCATCCAATGGGAAAGGAAGAAGCTGCGGGCGAAGCCGGCGAAGGTCAGGATCGCGAGGTAAAGGCTCGCACCGGTGTAGAAGAGGCGGTCGTTGCGCCAGCGGACCATGGGCGCCTGGACGGTGGCCATTGAGCATCTCCCCCCGCTCGTTTCGGCCCGGGAATTACCAGCAGCTCGCGCCCGCTTGCAAGCCGCCTCCCGCGCGGTCATTGACGCCCCATGCGCCGCAAAGCCCGCACTGCCTCCAAGGCCGAGAACCGCCCGCGTTTCTGGGGCCGCCACGCGGTCGAGGCGGCCTTCGCCAACCCCGAGCGCGACATCGTCCGGATCTGGGCGACGCGCGAGGCGGCGGCAGAGGTCGATCTGCCGCGGGACGTGCCCTTCACCTTCGCGGACGCCGCCGATCTCGGCCGACTCGTCCCGCGCGACGCTCCGCACCAGGGGCTGGTCATCGAGGTCGAGCGGCTCCCCGACCTGCTGCTCGCGGACATCCTTCAGGATGCGCCTGAACGGCGGCCCCTGCTCGTCCTCGACCAGGTCACCGATCCTCACAATGTCGGCGCCATCCTTCGTTCGGCCGCGGCCTTCGATGCCCTGGCGCTGGTGACTCAGGACCGCCACGCGCCTCCGGAATCTGGCGCCCTCGCCAAATCGGCAAGCGGCGCGCTCGAGACGGTGCCGTGGGTGCGGGTCGTCAATCTGGCCCGGGCCCTCGACGAGATGGCCGAGGCCGGCTTCTGGCGGATCGGCCTCAGCGGCGACTCGGAAATGACCCTCGCCGAAGCGGTCGGCCCGGCGCGGGTGGCGCTGGTGCTCGGCGCCGAAGGGGAGGGGATGCGCCAGAATACCGAGGCGCATTGCGATGCTCTGGCGCGGCTTCCGATCAGCGGCCGGATCGAGAGCCTGAACGTTTCCAACGCGGCCGCGGTCGCGCTATATGCGGTGGCGACACACGGGGGGTAATCTTATGTCGTTCCTGCGCTTCGCGTTCGTGGCCGCGGCCTCGCTCGTCCTTTCGTCCTGCATCCTCAGCCCGGGCAAGTTCGTCTCGACCCTGCACATCGCCAAGGATCGAAGCTTCACCTTCACCTATGTCGGCGAGGTCATCCTCCTCGATCCGGCGGCCGCCATGCAGCAGGGGATGCAGGACGGCCTCGCCGGGGCCGCGGCCGGCGACGAGGATGGAGACGAGGACGGCAACAATGCGGCCCCGGCCGAGCCCGCCACCCCGGCGGTGCCGGCGGCGGAGACCGCCAAGTCCATCGAAGAGGCCAAGGCGGTCGCCGAGGCGCTCTCCAAGGAGGTGGGCTACCGCTCGGTCGAATATCTCGGCCACAACAAGTTTCGGGTCGATTATGCGATGACCGGACGGCTCGACCGCAGCTTCGTCTATCCGATCAACATGGACGCCAAGTCGATCATCCCCTGGATCGCCGTCGAGGTGCGCAAGGACCGCACCGCGCGCATCCTGGCGATCGCGTTCGGCGACCAGGACATGGACATGGGCAGCGCCGCCAAGCCGGACTCGCAGCCGAAGGAGCGCAGCGGCACCTTCACCTTCACCACCGACGCCGAGCTGGTCATGCAGAATAACGAGGAGGGCATGGCGCCGGGGCCGGGCACCCGGGTGGTGTGGAAAGTCACTCCGACCAGCAAGACCGTGCCGACCGCGGTGGTGCGGTTCGCGAGCTGACGGACAGTCCGTCATCCCGGGACTCGCTCCGGGATCCCTGAACAAGGCCGCGTTACAGCCTGCGCAGCCAGTGTTCCCGGGTTCCGGCTTTCGCCGGAATGACGGGCCTAGAACGGGTCCTCCGGGGCGATCTGCACCCTCAATCCGTCATATTCCGGGCCGAACCGGATCTGGCACGACAGGCGGCTGCTCGCCACTCGAAAGTCGGTCGTGTCGAGCAGATCGTCCTCGTCCCCGTCCATCGGCGGCAGGGCGGGCAGCCATTCCGGGTCGACATGGACGTGGCAGGTGGCGCAGCTGCAATTGCCGCCGCACAAGGCCAGCAGCTCCTCGAAGCCCGCGTCGCGGATATTCTCCATGACGCTCCATCCGTCCTTGCCGGTGATGGTCTTTTCCGTGCCGTCGCGGCTGATGATGGTGAGGTTCGCCATGGGCCGCGCCTATGCTAGGCGACGACCGCTAAGACAAGGGAGCAAATGTGGGCATCGCCGCCGAAAGCTTGAGGAGCTCGCTCGATGCGCTGGCGGCGCGCGAGCCGAAGATCGCCGCCGCTCTGGCGCAATGCGGCTATCCCGAGCCGCGGATAAGCGAGCCGGGCTACCAGACCCTGCTGCGGGCGATCGTCGGCCAGCAGGTGTCGGTCCAGGCCGCCGCGTCGATGTGGGTCAAGCTCACCGCCGCGGTCGGCGGCCCGCCCGATCCTCGAGCCCTGATCGCGGCCTCCGACGAGACTCTTCGCGCCGCCGGCCTGTCGCGCCAGAAAGCCTCCTACGCCCGCAGCCTCGCCGAGGAGGTGGTGGCCGGCCGGCTCGACTTCGCCCGGCTCCCCGCGGACGACGAGGAAGCGATCGCCGAGCTGGTCCGGGTCAAGGGCATCGGTCGCTGGACGGCGGAGGTCTACCTGCTCTTCGCGGAGGGACGCACCGACATCTGGCCGGCCGGCGACCTCGCCGTCCAGATCGAGACCGGACGGATCCTGGGCCTCGAGGGCAAGCCCACGGAAAAGCATATCCGCGAGCTCGCCGAGGCCTGGCGCCCCCACCGCGGCGCCTTCGCCATCTTCACTTGGCACCATCGGAGGAATTCCGCCGCTCCGGTCTGAATCGTCCGAACCGGGAACGGAACATTCCGGCCCGTCAGCGCGTCTAGTCCTGTGATCCGCGGCCGCAACAGGGGCCCGGAGCTCTAGTAGGAGTAAGCCTCATGGGTCTCATCGTCGCACTTATCATCGGTGGCATTATCGGCTGGCTGGCCAGCATCGTCATGCGCACCAACGCTCAGCAGGGCATCCTGCTCAACGTCGTCGTCGGCATCGTCGGCTCGCTGCTCGGCAGCTTCCTGCTCGGCCGCTTCTTCGGGGCGAACGGGACGATCACCAACAGCCTCGATATGGGCACTTTGCTCGCCGCTTTCGTCGGCGCACTGATCCTGCTCGCGATCGTCAACCTCTTCCGCCGGGGCGCCGTCCGCTAAAGCGGGCCGCACGGCTTAGAGCTCGAGGCCCGCGGGAGCGATCCCGCGGGCCTTTTCGTTGCCGTCGTCCCGGGCTTGACCCGGGACCCATGAAGATCGGCCAGCCGAAACCTCAACCGTCGGTGTTCATGGGTCCGGCTTTCGCCGGGATGACGGGGGCTCAAAGCGCCTTTTCGTAGAGTCGGTAGGTTCGGTTGTTGCGGCTCTCGATGGCCTCGGCGATCGAGATCATCGGGCCGTTATCCTCGAGGATCCAGCCCACTTCGGCGCGCGTGATGCCGTAATGGGCGGTGCCGGCGCGGCGGATATATTCGATCATCATGAAGGCGAGCTGGCTGGCGAGGCGGGTGGCGTGGAGCCGCTTGACCACGCCCATCAGCGGCACCCGCCCGCCGCCGGGCCGCATCCGCCGCAGCCGCCACAGCAATTTGGCCCAGCCGAAAGGAAAGAGGCTGCCGTCGAGGTCGCGGATGAACTGGTTGATGTCGGGAAGAGCCATCATGAAGGCGACCGGCTCGCCGTCATATTCGGCGACCAGGATCATGTCCTCCAGGACGATCGGCTTCAGTTTCTTGCCGGCATAGGCGATCTCGGCCTCGGTCAGGGGGACGAAGCCCCAATTGTCCGACCAGGCGTCGTTGAGGATTCCGAGCAGCAGGGCGGCCTCGGCCTCGAACTTCTTCTTCTCGGTGTTGCGGATCCGGATCCGGGGGTTCTTCTCGCCCATCTCGACGATCCGGCGGATCAGCGGCGGGAAGGGGGCGGTGACCTCGAGGTCGAAGGTGAAGAGGTCCTTGGCCTTGGCGTAGCCGGCGGCCTCCACCCAGGCTTCATATTCGGCGCGGTTGTGGCCCATCATCACCATCGGCGGGTGGTCGTGGCCCTTGATGAGAAGGCCCGGCTCGTCCCAGATGGAGAGGGAGAAGGGGCCCATCGCCCGGGTCATGTCGCGGCCCCGAAGCCAGCTCTCGGCGCGGTGGATGAGCTCGGCCGCGACCTCGGCGTCGGCGGCCTCGAACATGCCCCACTGGCCGGTGCCGGCGCCCATATGCTCGAGGACGAGGCGGTCGACCTGGGCGGAGATCCGGCCCACCGGCCTGCCGTCCCGCTCGGCAAGGAAGAGGCGCGCTTCGGCATGCTCGAACCAGGGGTTGGTGCGCGGGTCGATCAGGCCGTGCACCTCGGTCTTGAGGGGCGGCACCCAATTGGGGTCGCTTCGGTTGAGATCGTAGGCGAGGTCGACGAAGGCCTTGCGGTCGGCGGCGTCTTCGACGGGGCGGATGGTGACGGTCATGGGGCGAGCCTAGCGGAGCGGGAATGTTGGGGAAAGTGCCGCGCATCGCGGTCCGGACGGGGTCGAAACGGCAGGAAAACGCCAGAAACCGCTCGGCTTTTGCAAGAAATCGCGTCATTCGTTGCGAAGCGGGAGAGAGCGGTTGGCGGGAAGGCTGGTTTTCTACGGCGCGGGGGGAATGGGCCGCGAGATGGTCCAGGCGGCGCGGCTCGACCCGAGGCCCAGGGCCTTCCTCGCCGACGGACCCGTCGAGCCCTATCCCGGAGTCGAGGCGATCGGCTTCGAGGCGCTGACCGCCGAGGACGAGATCTGCGTCGCGGTCGGCGACCCGGCGCTTCGGCGGCGGCTGGCGGAGAGATGCGCCGGCGCCCGCTTCGCCACCGTCGTCGCCCCGACCGCGATCGTCGATCCGACCGCGCGGATCGGCGAGGGCGCGGCGATCTGCGACTTCGTCATGATCAACTCGCTCGCCCGCATAGGCCGCCACTTCCAGGCCAATTATTACAGCCACGTCTCCCACGATTGCGTGATCGGCGACTACGTCACCTTCAGCCCGCGCACCTCGTGCCTCGGCAACGTCCATGTCGGCGACGGAGTCTTCGTCGGCGCGGGCGCGGTGATCCGGAACGGGTCGGCGGGGAAGCCGCTCAGGATCGGCGAGGGGGCGGTGATCGGGATGGGGGCGGTGGTGACGGCGGATGTGCCGGCGGGAGCCCGGGTCATAGGAATCCAGCACGCTAAAAAGGTACCGTTCCCAGATAAATTTGACTGTTGATTTATTCATCAACGAATAATATCATTGGCTAATGGCCCATGACCGTTCCAACGAGCGCGTGCAGATTCAGGCCCTGCTGGAAAGCGGTACTAGTCTGCTGATGCTGGCGCCGCGCCGGGTAGGTAAGACCTGGCTCCTTAAGGCCGTCGAGAAGGATATGACCGCCGCCGGATGGCAGTGCATTCGTGTCGATGTGGAGGGGCGAACGGACGAGTCGGGCTTCCTCCGCGAGGTTTGCGCAGCCATCGAGAAGACGCAGGAAGTCAGCACGCGCTTCGCGGCGCACCTCAAACAGCGGATGCGGCAAGCTTCGATGGAGGTGAAGGGGGCGAGCCTTGCCGACCTCGCCGGGACTGTCGAAGTGCGAAGCTTCCTCGAGACCCTCGTCGAGACCCTCAACGATTCGCCGAAGAGGGTGCTCATCCTGATCGACGAACTGGCCGTGTTCCTGCTGGAGCTTTCGAAGACGAACCCGCCCGCCGCGCGCGGTCTGCTTCACCACCTTCGCAAGCTCCAGCAGGGTTACGAAAGGGTGCAATGGTTCCTTACCGGTTCGGTCGGCCTCGACGTCGTAGGCCGCCGGCACGACATGCTCGGCACCCTTCACGAATATGATACGTTCGAGCTTCATCCGTTCACGCCGGAGGAAGCCCGCTCCTACCTTTCGGATCTGAAGGCGATCGGTGCTGTGACGGCCTTCGATTTCGCGCCGGGCGGTTTCGACCATCTCGTCGAGAGCCTCGGCTGGCTGTCCCCTTACTACCTTCGGCAAATCGCTCTGCTGATCAAAGCCTCGGAACCCCCCGCCGACGGATCAACCCTCCCGCAGGCGACGCCCGCCGACATCGACGCCGCCATCGCGGGCCTGCTCGGGCGGCGAAAGCGCACCCACTTCGCGACTTGGGAAGAGCATATCGTCAAGAATTTCGAGCCGGCCGAGACGAAGCTGCTTCGAGCGATTCTCGATGTCGCGGCAGAGGCGGCGGAAGGCGCCGGGGAGGCCGCGATCCTGTCACGCCTGACCTCGAATCACCACCAGATCACCACTCGGGAGCTGAAGAATCTCCTGCAGGACCTCGAAAGCGACGGCTACATCTCAAAAAGGGACCGGCGCTGGTGCTTTCAGTCGAATCTGCTGCGCAGATACTGGATGGAGAACATGGCCCAGTGACCCTGACCCCAACTCCTTCGGTCTACAATCAGGAGCGGCTCGACGACGAGACCTTCTGCCGTCTCTTCGTCGCCCGCCAGGATCGCCTGGAGCAGTTGCTCAGCGGGTTACGCCATGCCGCCGCCGGCGGAGAGGCTGAGCACCAGGTGGTGGTCGGCGCGCGCGGCATGGGCAAGACGTCGCTGCTTCGCCGGGTCGCCATCGCCATCGGCGAGGAAGAGGGGCTCGCTGCCGCCTTCCTGCCGCTGCGCTTTCGCGAAGAGCAATATAACGTCATCTCGCTCGACGCCTTCTGGCGCAATTGTGGGGAGGCGCTTGCACAATGGTGCGAGGAGAATGGTCGCCAGTCGGAGGCCGATGCCCTGGACGAAGCGATCGAATCGCCGCAGTGGCGCAATTCCGAAGAAGCCGCCCGCGCGTTCCTGGCGGTCTGCGATCGGATCGGCCGCCGCGCCTGCCTGCTCGTCGACAATCTCGACCTGATCCTCGGTTCGCTCAGCGACCAGGAGGGATGGGCTCTGCGCAACGACCTTCAGAAGGCGAACGGACCCTGCATCATCGGCGCGGCCACGCACTTCCTCGAACAGGCGGGTCAGCGCAATGCCCCCTTCTACGAGTTCTTCCATCCGCTCGAGCTCGAGCCGCTGACCGAAGCGGAATTGGTGCATTCGATGCAAATCTTCGCGGCAGGGCGGGGCGAAGCGGGCGCCCGGGTCACGGCGCTCCTCGCCACCGGCCCGGAGCGGATCCGAACCCTCTACAACCTCACCGGCGGCAACCCTCGAATCCTCGTGCTGATCTACCAGCTGCTCGAACGCGCCGACAGCGACACGATATTCGGCGATCTCGAAGTGCTGCTCGATCAGGTGACGCCCTTCTACAAGGCCCGGGTCGAGGAATATCAGACGCCGCAGCAGCGCGCGATCATTGACGGGATCGCGCTCAACTGGGATCCGATCACCTCCAGCTCTCTCAGCCGGATCACCGGCGTCGAAGTGACTACGATATCATCGCAGCTGAACCGGCTGCAGCGCGACGGCTTCGTCGAGCGGGTGCCAACGTCGGGCGCGCGGGATGGCTACCAACTGGCCGAGCGCTTCCTCAACATCTGGTATCTGATGCGACACGGCACCCGGAAGACCAAGCAGAGGCTGCGCTGGCTCACGTTGTTCCTTACCAAGCTGTTCAGCACCGACGAACTGGCGCGAATGGCCGCCGAAGTGCGTCATTCCGCCAATATCGGCCGCTTCCATCCCGATTATTGCGTCGCCCTGGCCGAAGCCTACGAGCAGGTGGCGGCCTTCGGTGGCCGCGGCCTTCAGGCCGGCGTGGTTGATGGTTTGCGCCGAGCCCCCACGAACGGGAAGAGCGCGGTTAAGGGGTTAACGAATGGCGAAGCCCGCGTGGGCCGCCTTAAAGCACTGCTCTCCAAGGCTAATGAGGACTTCAAAAGGGGAGATTTCGAACCTGCTTTGGCCGGCTACACGCAACTCGTTGATCTCGCAGACGGCGAAGGCGACGACGAGGTGCGGAGACACCTGGTGGTGGGCCTGTTTAATCAGGGGTTGACCAACTCGCGTCTGAACGAACCAGAAGCTGCTTTACGCTCCTATAGCGATCTTCTCACGCGCTTCGGACAAAATACTGATAGCTGGAATAAGCGTATTATTGCCGCCGCCATGGTTACTAAGGCCAACACGCTGGTCGAACGGGGTCGAATCGGGGAGGGTGCCGAGCTTTTCGAGGAGGTCGTGAGACGCTTCCGCGGTTCCGACGATCCGTCGTTGCGCATGAGCATAGCGAGAGCGATGGCCGGGGAAGGCGCGGCGCTCGGCAATGCCGGCCGACCCTCGGAAGCGCTGGCTGCTTTTGATGATGCCTTGCTGGCCTTGGACGGACTAGAGAGTGCCAACGTTCGGAAAAGCATCGCAGTTTTGCTCCTGAACAAAGCGCTGGCGCTACAGGACTGCGAGAGGTGGAACGAGGAGGTTTCAGTTTGCGACGAGTTGCTCGATCGATTTGGAACGTCGCATGATGCTGCACTCGAAAATGAAGTTGGTAAGGCGCTCGCGAATAAGGGCGTTGCATTAGATCGGCTGAAACGCTGGGACGAGGCCCTGGCTGTCTATGACCAACTGGTGGCTCATGAGTCGCTGCGGCCGGGGACCAAGCGTCGCTTGGCAGAAGCGCTCGTAAACAAGGGGATCACGCTCACTGCCCTCGGGCGGCCCGTCGAGGCCGTGGACGTGTTCGACGAGGCGATCGCTCTTGCCGCAAGCGAAGGCGATACATTGCTTCGTGAGCAGCGGGCGCGCGCTTTCGCAGCCAAAGGAGATGCCTTGCGGGCGCTGGATCGGGACGAAGAGGCGATAGCGCTGTTCAGGGAGGCGGCGGCCACCCTGCGCAGCGACAAGTCCCCACTTGCCAAGGAAACTCTGGCAGGCGCTCTTTTGGGCGAGGCTGAATCGCTTCAGCGGCTGGGCCGCAATGAGTTCGCAATGGCGCGCTACGATGACCTCCTCAATCACTGCCGGCAATTCAGCACCAGCTTCGTCAAACTCGTCGTGGCTCGCGCGCTGATGGGTAAAGCATCGCTGCTCCGCTCATTGAACCGTCGCACCGAAGCGGTCGGCGTGTACGAAGACGTGGTGCACCGCTTCGTCGCCGACGAGGAGTTGGACCTGCAGGAGGTCGTCGCGACCGCATTGGGTGAGATCGCCCGAATCAAGCTCGAACGGTTTGGCCGCTACGCTGAGGCGGAAGAGGGCTTTCGCAGGGGCCTGGATATAAAAGACTCATTGTTCCTGAGATCCAACCTGCTTTGGGCGCTGATCGCACAGGCAAAGACCGACGAGGCCGAGTTGGTGCTGACTCAGTCGAACGACATAGAGCAGGCCGGACGCGACCTCGCCAGGGCAGGCCTGCAGTTCATCCAGGACAATCTCGGTTCGGGCACGGTAGCTCTGGGTTCCGTGCTCGACCAGGGCCTCGAAGAAGGTGGGTCGATCCACTTCGAGGACCTGCTGTGGCTGTTGCGTATCGCCGCCGATCGTGGCCATGGCGAGCGGCTCATCGAATGGTTCAACGAGAGCGGCCATGGCGACCGCTACCTGCCGATATTCGCCGCGTTCGTCGCTTATGTGAGGGGCGAACAGTTCCTGCTCGACATCAATCCCGAGGCCCGCAAGACGGCGCAGACCTTCTATGATCGGCTCTCGGCGCCGAGGCGCTACCGCGAGGGGGCCGTGCCGGACGGCGGAAGCGGTCGGAAGCGGGCGGGACGGCCCAAGCGGCGCCGAGGGCGCTAGGGTCGACTCCTCGCCAGGACCGGCGTCGCCGAATCTTTCCCATGGTCACCGGGCGCGCCCATGCTAATCGGCGGAGACGGGTGGTCGGCAGCGTAGGGGCGCTCCGTTTATGGGGTTGGAGATCGCAGCCGAAAGTGGCTCCCCGCTGCCCCGCTCGCGCCTGAAGCTCCCCCGCCGCGTGCCCGATTTCGGCCCGCGCGGGTTCTTCCTGTTCAAGCCGTTATGGTTCGCCGCTTTCGCGCTCGCCTTGCTCGGGCCGGTGGCCAGCACCCGGCAGCGGGTCGCGGACGACATCCGCAGCAGCGGCCTCGTCACGGGCAGCCGCGCTGGCGTGACGCTGACCGAGGAGAACTTCTCCCGCATTCGCTTCCCGGTCAGAGCCTGCCTGGCGGCACTCCTTCCCTTCCCGGCGCCGGCTTTTGCTTCGCCCGGGCAGCCGCTAACCGGTCGGACGACATGGTGCGCAAAAACCCGATGACATGCGCCCTCAGCCTGCCGCTCGGTGCGGCGGCAATGCTGTCGGCGGCCTGCGAGCCCGTCCCCGAGCACGTTGCGGCCTCGCATTCGGTCGACGGATGCTATCATGACGCGGGCAGGCTGGTGCTTCGGCTGCGGCACGGGCGTTTTCAGGTCCCCGGCCGCGGCCTGAGCGGCAGCTTCGAGCGAAGCGAAACCGATGTCGGCACCGAAATCGTCTTCACGCCGGCCGTGCAGCTGCGAACCGAGCCGGGCGACCAGGAGATTGTCGTCTATCCGGATCTGCCCCGCGGTCACCAGCTCGTCTTCGAGCGCGACGGCGCGGTCTATATCCCGATGCCGACCGACCCGCTCGGGCAGCGCCTGCTGAAGCAACGGCCTTGCCCGAGGGATCCGAAGTTGTAGAGGCGCCCCGCATAGTCGTCGGGGCGGGAGCCCTGATCCGGAACGGGTCGGCGGGACGGCCGCTGACGATCGGCGAGGGGGCGGTGATCGGGATGGGGGCGGTGGTGACCCGCGACGTGGCGGCGCGCGCGCGGGTGGTCGGCGTGCCGGCGCGGGCGCCGAGTGACAGTCACCAGTGACAGTCACTTTTTCGAACGAGATCGCCATGATCGCCGCCGCCGCAAATGTGACAGTCACTCTTCGTCCGGAAAAGTGACTGTCACTCCTGGCCCACTCCTGGCCGCCGGAAAAAGTGACTGTCACTCCTGGCCCGGAAAAGTGACTGTCACTCTTCGTCCGGAAAAAGTGACTGTCACTCCTGGCCCGAAAAGTGACTGTCACTCCTGCCGGTCGGAAAAGTGACTGTCACTCCTGGCGGTCAGGCTATCCTGAAGTCGTCGGGGCGGAGCTCGCCGCTTGCCAGCTCGAGATAATGATCGCCGGCGAGGCGACCGCCCTGGAGCCGTTCGCCGGCTTCCTCCCAGATCATGTAGGGGCTTTTGAACAAGCGGAAACGGCTTCGTTCGGTAGCCCGTCGATATTCCTTCGCCGCGCGGTCGCGAACCTTCCTGTCCAGCGCGGTCGCGTGCAGGCTGCTCAGGAGCTCGAGGTTGAGGCTGTTGGCCACGGTATAATTGGGCGCTCCGATCCTTCCGGCCCGGGCAAGATAATCCATCGCCCGGCGCTCGACTTCGGCAATGTTAGCGCCCTCGCCCTCGGCGACGCTCGCCCAGGCGGCCGTGATCGAGGCGTCCGCAATATGCGGCGCCAGGCGCGCGAGATTGTGAAGCCAGCTCGTCACGCCGGCAATGCGGCCGCACTTGACCAGAAGCACCGCGGCCGCGCTCGCCGCCCACAGGTCGCGCACCTTTTCGGCGAGGAAGGCGATCGCGCTGTTTTCCGTCCCCTCCGCCGCCCAGTTCAGCACCGACAGCGCCTCATCCGACGAAAGATCGCTGAGCGCGGTGACGAGGGCCTGCAGCTTCGGATTGGCGGCGGTGACTTCGACCAGGAGGTCGCCGCCGCTCTCGGCGCCGTGAGCGGGGTGCAGTTTTACGACGATCCCGTCGCGGTAAAGGGGCAGGGGCACCCGGATGGTCGGCAGGCCCTCGATGCCGATGCTCATCCGCACCCGGGACTTGCGTTGCTCCCGATCGTCGCGGATGCGAAGCTCCAGGGACGACCCCTGATCCTTCAATAGGTCGATATGAAGTCCCTCCGGCGCGCGCCAGCCGCCAACCGAGCCCGGGGCATGATCCTCGGAAATACGGATGTCGAAGAGTGAGGTGGCCCACAGGCTCGGCGGGCTAAGGAACCTGCCGGCGCGTCGGGGCTCGGCCTCCCGGTGGATCGTGGAGGATCGCCGATCGATGGCGCGCTCGGCAACGGGGGAAGGCGCCAACGGGCCCTGGCCGGGCCCTCGCGCGCTTCCCGGAGCGTAGGGAAGGGTGACAAGCTCGCCGGCATCCGCGAGCCTTATCGGGATTCGCCGGCCCGTCGCACCGGTCGAGACGTCCGAGACGATCGCCCAATATTCCCCTGGCGGCAGCTCGACGGTCTGCTCGTCGAAATCGCCGGCGAAAAAGGCCTCGGCGGAAGCATCGCCCGAGGCCTCGATCAGCCGGACTCGATAGACACCGTCTCCCGGCGACCGAAGCCGGTACTTCAACGACGCGTGGGCGGCCGTGGCGGTCATCGCGACAGCTCCCACTCGACCGCCGGAGGATCGATCTCGAGCGTGGCCGTCAAGGCGCCATCGACCGCGTCCACGTGGATTTGATAGGCGTCGGGCGAGGCCGGAACCCTGAATCTCCAGTCGACATTCGGCTGCTTCGCGAATTGCGGAGTGGAGTCCTGGCCAAGCAGGTAGGCCGAGCTTGCCGTGCCCACCAACTGCGTGGGCCGTGAGACGATGTGGACGGGGATGCTTGGGTTGGCCAGAGTGAGGAGGTGGCCGGCACGAGTGTCGATCAGCAGCGGGGTCGTCTCGATCGGCGGCACGCCGGCGGCGCGGGCGACCCGCTCGAGCCCGTAGACGATCTGCTGGGCCGTCACTCGCCACTGGCCGCCCCGCTTCTCGACGCAGCTCTGGCCGAGGCCATCGAGGAGCGCCTGAGTGAAATAAGCGACGCCGCCGGCCCGCGGTGCGTGGGTCTGGGTGCCATATCGTGCCGCGGCGAGCGCCGTGCTGCGCACCGGGTAAAGCGCCATGGCGGTCGATGAAACCGTCATCGGGCGAAGCGGGTTCAGGCCGCCAGCCTGATCCTTGAGCTCTTCCAGCACCTCCTGGCATGCGTCCATGAAGATCCAGACATTCCCCGCTTTCGCCCTGGCCGGAAGATATTGCGCCACCGATTTCACATCGAGCAGCTGCGCCCATTTGTCGCCCTCGTCGCTTCCGGCATCCTCGAGCACGAGCAGCCCGACCTCGTCTCGTCCGGCCACTCCGTGCGAGGTCGAATAGAAGAAGATCGAGTCGCCGGGGCGGCATCGTGCAAGCAATGCGTTGAACGCCGCCCTGACATTGACGGCGAGCGGCCGGTCGACCGGTCCAGCCTGCAGATCGGGCAGCCCGGGATCAGCCGGCAACAGGTCGGGGGCGTTGGCCGGATCGACCCGCGGATCCGCCAGGAGGCAGTCTATGGTCGCCAGCCGCGGCTCGAACTGATCGGCATGCCGAGCGAGGAACCGGACCATCTCGACGCCGCTGTCGAAACAGGCCTGGCGATTCGCATCGAGGTCCGCCGGCAGCCATGGGAAGCGGCCGCAGCCGATGACCAGGCCGTGCAGGCGGGCCCCCGCGGTCGAGTCCCGCTGGTAAACGAGGGTCATGCCAGCAATCCGGCGGCCTGCAGGCGTTTGCGGAGGCGCTTGTGAAACACCGGCGACAGGAAATAGGCGGTATGGGCGTCGACGATGTTGGCGTTGGTGTCGATGCTGAATTGCTCGGCGCCCGCGATAACGCCGTCGACCCCGAAGGACAGGACGTCCATGACGTTGTAGACGTGCCACCAAAGCCGCGCGGCCGGCGGCCGATGCCCCGGCCTTCCCGGGACGCTGCCAACGAAGAGATCGAGCTCCTCGAACAGTCCGATCTGGGTGCCTACGGTGAGCAGCAGGTCGATCTCGAGCGGTCCGCCCAGCGCCTCCTCGATCCGCGTCACCGCCACCGCATCGTTCAGCAGATCGTAAAGGATGATGCCGCCCATGCTGTGGCCGATCACGACCAGCTTTTCGCCCTGATCCCGCGCGTCCCGTGCCGCCTCGAGGAGCCCGGCCACGATGACGCCGCGAATCTTGTCCCGCCGCTCGCCCTCGTTCAGATAGATGAAGACGTCACCGAGGAAATAGGCGATTTGCGGCGTCAGCCGGCGCACCATCTTCTGGAGCGGCCCGTCGACAAGGCCGATCGCCGCCCCCAGGATACGCTTGCCGGCGCCCTCGAAAGGATTGCGCAAGCCGAGCGCGGCGTCGCCGCCGGCAGGCCCGCCGACCTCGGCCTTCAGCCTCTCGAGGAAGTCGCTGTCCCGCTGCAGCGAAGGATCGTTTACCCACTCCGGGGTAGGCAGATTCGAGTCGCCGGTTGCGGGGTCCAGCAGGGCCGCATAATCACCCACGGCCGCGGCCAGGGCCTGCGACTGGGGATCGGCCTCGGTCGCGAGCGCCAGGGACAGAGTGTTCAGCACGGCTCCGAAATCGGCGCGCGCGGCCTTGAGGAGCGCGTCGCCCTCCAGCGACGCCTGCGCGGCCGGCGGCGGCCGGCCGAGGCCCCCGCCGAGCCCCAGGCCGACGCCGGGACCGCGTGGAATGGACGCGAAGCCGCTGTCCGCCCGGGCGCCGAACTCTCCCCAATAGGGATCGAAGAAGGTGACCTGCTCGCCGGCCAGGCAATAGTCGCGGAAGCTTCGCTGGCGGTCGGCGACGCCCTGGGCATAAAGGGTCGGATTGGGCTCCTTGCGAACCGCGACGCCGTGAACGAAGACGAGCTGCACGTCTCTGGTCCTCCCCGAAGACCGAAACGATCTTGTACCTCCCGAGCTCGCCCGGCGACAAGGCGCCATTTTACCGCGCCGGTGGCGAATAACGAGCGCCGTCGAGACGGACCGGAAGCGAGAATTGCCCGCCGCCGTCAGAGCCCAATATTATCAGGTCGCACCATCTCGTCATGCCGGACCTGATCCGGCCTCCGCCTTTTACCTTTAGCGGCAGGGCGCGAAGGAGGTGGGCTCCCAGGCGGTGCTCCACGCCGAGCGCGCTCTGCTCGCCGTGGAGGACGAGCGCGCACTGGCCCGCCGTGACGAACTCGAAGTGGCCATCGACCTGTGGAAAGCGATGGGCGGCGCCGAAAGTCGCGCGGTCGCTTCGCGCCTCCGCTGATCGACACCGGCCGCGGCCGGCGCCGCCCTGCCGACGGAAAGCACCCGAAACTTTGCAATGGTGGCGGCGCCCTCGCGGGGGAGCGATGGCGGTTCGAGATGTGCCGGCCGGGGCGCACTTCAGGGGAAATGCGGCGCGGATCGACGAAGGCGCCTGGAACGGGGACCTCGATAGTGCCGCCGCGCTCGGCATGGCGCTGCCGTCCGATTTGAAGGCGATCACGGTGACCCAGGTCGCGACGAAGTCGTCGAAATAGAGCGGCTCGCAGCGGAATTCACAGTCACTTTAGTCACCAGTGACAGTCACTTTTTCAGTCACCAGTGACAGTCACTTTTTCGAACGAGATCGCCATGATCGCCGCCCGCAAATGTGACAGTCACTCTTCGTCCGGAAAAGTGACTGTCACTCCTGGCCCCACCGGAAAAGTGACTGTCACTCCGGGCCGGAAAAGTGACTGTCACTCCGGGCCCGGAAAAGTGACTGTCACTCCTGGCCCGGGTGGCGGCGGGGGCGCGGGGGGTCGGCTTGCCGGCGGGGGGTGATCAGGCTCGGGTCGCCTCGGACGCGGCCCGGTCGGGAAGCTCGATCTGCTCATAGTCGTGAACTTCGGTTCGGAACGGGCCCATGACGATCTGCCTCATGACCTGAATCGACCGAAGGCCATAAGGCTTTGCCGGGTTGCGATTGTAGAGCAAGGCAATTGGAACCCCAAACCCTCGAAATATCGGCATCGAACAAATTGACGGTCCGCAAGTCGAGTGTGACAGGTGGCCGCCGCGACTGTCGGCGTGTGCGGCCGGCCCGAACCACGGTCGGCATGGATGCCGGCCTTCGCCGGCATGACGGGGGACATCTGCATCATCTCGTCACCCCAGCGAAGGCCGGGGTCCATTCGGGCTTGCCGGATTCCGCGTCGCGGTCAGCATGGATGCCAGCTTTCGCCGGCATGACGGGGGACATCTGCATCATTTCGTCACCCCAGCGAAGGCTGGGGTCCATTCGGGCTCGCCGAACTCCACGTCGCGGTCGGCATGGATGCCAGCCTTCGCTGGCATGACGGGGAGACATTTAAGCCGGCATCCTCTCGTCACCCCGACGATGGATGCCAGCCCTGTGGCCCGCTGGCTCCCTGATCCAGGCGGGCCTGCGACCGCTCCCAGGGCCGACACCGAAACTTTCCAATGGTAGCGGCGCCGGCGCATGCTATCGGGCGGAGATTGTCGGTAGCCCGGGGGCGCTGCGGGATGGGATTGGGGAGGACGGCTGGAGTCGGGCCGGCGCCGTCGCGGCGCCTGAAGCTCCCCCGCCGGGTGCCCGATTTCGGGCCGCGCGGGTTCCTGCTGTTCAAGCTGGTCTGGTTCGCCGCCTTCGCGCTCGCCGTGGTCGGGCCGGTCGCCGGGATCTGGCAGCGGATCGCGGACGGGACCCGCAACAGCGGCCTCGTCGCCGGAAGCCGCGCCGGAGTGGCGCTCGCCCAGAGCGATCTGACGCAAATCCGCTTCCCGGTCGGTCCCGCGGCGACGGCCGCCGGGATAAGGCCCGGGGACGACATCGTCGCCATCGATACGATCCCGGTCTCGCCGGTGGTGACGGAGAGCGCGGGGAGCGAGACCGACCGGCTGCTGTTCGGCGACCTGATCGGCGGGGCCGAGGAGCGCGACATGGCGCTCACCCTGCGCTCGCCGGACGGGCGCGAGCGCGAGGTCGCCGTTCAGGCCGGCGAAGGCCATATCGAGAAGGCGGCGCGGGGGCTCGGAATTCCCGGCGGGCTGCTCAGCTTCATCGACCTCATCCACCTCCTCACCTATCCCTTCCTTCTCGTCTCGGCCTGGCTGCTCTTCCGGCGCAAGCGCGAGGACGTGGTGAGCTCGGTCGTCTCGCTCGCCATATTGCTGACGATGGGGGCGGAGCAGCCGTCGGCCGGGTTCCTCGACGTCGTCGCCGGGGTTCCGCAATGGGTGCACCGGGCGCTCTACGACGTCGCCAACATCTGCCTGATCGGAGGCATCCTGCTCTTCCCGCACGGCCGGCTGGCGCCCCGAATCCTGCTGCCGCTGCTGGCGCTTCTGCCCTCGCTGCTCTTCCTGCAGGGAGACCTCTATCGCACCGTCCTGATCGCCTACATGGCGGCGGGGGTGGTGTTGCTGCTGTGGCGGCTGAGGACGGCGGCGGGCGACGAGCGGCAGCAGCTCAAATGGGCGGTGTTCGGCTTCGCCGGCTATTCCCTGTTCCTCGCCGTCTCGCTCACCGCCGACATGCTCAAGCGCGGCGCGCCCAGCCTCGGGCAGCAGCTGCTTCTCGAAGTCACCGCCGGGTTCGCCTTCGCGCTAGCCTTCCTCCTGCTCCAGGCGGGGCTGCTGGTCGCTCTGCTTCGCTACCGACTTTACGACGCCGAAGTGGCGATCAGCCGCTCGGCCTCCTTCGCCCTCATCGCCCTCATCCTCGCCGGAATCTTCGCGGCGACGATGGAGGGCGTGAAGGAAGTGATCCTGCGCTTCTTCGGCCAGGACGCGGGCTCGATCGCCCCGATCGTCGGCGCCGCCCTCTCCACGGTGATGATCAACCCGGTCTACGAGCGGGTCCAGGGCTGGGCCGAGCGGCGCTTCCAGCGCCGGCTCTCCGAAATGCGCCGCGATTTGCCCGACTGCCTCAAGGACCTGCGCCATTTCGCCAGCCTGCCCGAGCTGGTCGAGGAAGTGCTGGAGCGGATCGCGGCGGGGGTGCGCTCGGCGCGGCTGGCCCTCGTCCTCGACGAGCGAGTGGCGGGATGCCGGGGAACGAGCGCGGAGAAGGTGGAGGCGTGGCTCGCCGCGGCGGCGCTCGATCCCGCTTGCTCGTCCGGCGTCGAGACCGGCGACTCCTTCTTCCCGCTGCGGCGCCCGCTCAGCCTCGACGACGGCCGCTGCCTGGGCTGGATCCTGCTCGGCCCGCACCCCGACCGCTCGCGGCTGAGCACCGCCGAGCTCGACGCGCTCGACGAGCTGGCCGGGCCGGTGGCGCGCGCGGTCCGGGTGGTGGTCGCGCGCGAGGCTCGGGAGAAGGGCGTCGCCGAGGCGCTGGCGGCGCAGCAAAGGCAGATCGACGCTCTCGCCCTTCGGCTGGGGCCGGCCTGACGCCTGCGACAATTGTGACATTCGTCGCGTCGCCCCGGCATAAACTCGCAACAGGGCTGGATTAGCGGGCTTTCCTCAAGCTATTCAGTCAGCGGAAGGTGGGACAGATGCGAGGCACCATGATCAAGGCGTCGATCGGGGCGGCCGCGGCCGCGATGCTTGTCGCTCCGGCGGCGCTGTCGGCGACTCCCTTGGTCGTCCGCTCGCAGGGGCCGTCGGCCCGGGCCTTCCCGCCCGGCCGGACGGTCGGCGAGAACGTGCCGCTGGTGCTGAAGGCCGGCGATGTGGTGACGGTGCTCGCTCCGTCGGGCGCCCGCACCCTGCGCGGGCCCGGCACCTTCAAGGTGGCCGGGGGAAGCGCTCCTCCCTTCAACCCGCGCTCGCGCTTCGGAGCCATGCGCGGCCCCGAAGTGCCGCCGGCGCCGGGCCTGTGGGACGTCGACGTCTCGAGGGGCGGCAATATGTGCTTCGCCGACGCCCGGGACGTCCTGCTGTGGAGGCCGACCAGCGAGGCCGACGCGACTCTCCAGGTCGTTCCCGCGAGCGGCTCGGGCGAGCAGGTCGCCTGGAGCGCCGGGCGCCTCGTCCAGCGCTGGCCGCAGCAGCTGCCGATCGCCGAGGGCGCCGAATATTCGCTGAAATGGGCCGGCGCGGGCCAGCCCACCCGGCTGAAGTTCAAGACCCTCGCCGCCGCCGGCGCCGATCCGACCGACCTCGCCAAGGGGTTCATCGACAATGGCTGCGACGCCCAGCTCGAGCTTCTGATCAAGAGCGCGCCGCAGGAATAGAGCCTGATCGATCGAGGTTGGATCCGATTCGTCACTGCGAGCGAAGCGAAGCAATCCAGTGGCGCCGCGGAGGCCCGCTGGATTGCCGCGTCGCTTTGCTCCTCGCAATGACGGATCAGGCAAAGTCGATCACGCTCTCTCGCCAATTCCTCTCCCGCTCGCCGCGGGGAGGGACTCCGCACCCCCTCAGCGGTTGAGCACGACCTCGCTGACCTGGCGGCGGCCGCCGATTCGCGCCAGCTGGACGAAGATGTCGACCGTGGTGGTGACGTAGTGGCGGATGTCGTCGCGGTTGAGCTGGGTGCCGGCCTGCAGGGCGAGGAGGACGATCTGCTCGATCGCCCGGTCGGCGCTGTCGGCATGGACGGTCGTCATCGAGCCGGGATGGCCGGTATTGACGGCGCGAAGGAAGGCGAAGGCCTCGCCGCCGCGAAGCTCGCCCAGGATGATCCGGTCGGGGCGCATTCGAAGCGAGGCGGCGACGAGGTCGTTGGCGCTGACCTCCGCCTCGCCGAGCGCGCTTCGAGCCGCGAGCAGCCCGACGACATTGTCGTGGCGGACCTGAAGCTCGGGCGTGTCCTCGATCAGGATCAGCCGCTCCCCGGCCGGGATTTCGCGGATCAGAGCGTTCAGGAAGGTGGTCTTGCCGGTCGAGGTGCCGCCCGAAACGAGGATGTTGCGCCGGCCGCGGACGGCGTTGGCGAGCATTCCGGCAATGTCGCCGGCGGCGAGCTGGGCGGCGAGCGAGCGGTCGAGGTCGGAGCGGTCGAGGCCGTCGCGCCCGCGGGTGTCGGCGAAGGCGCCGGCGTCGACATAGTCGGAGAGAGCGAGGTCGGCGGCGACGTGCTTGCGGATCGCCAGAGCGAGCGGGCCGCGGGTCGCCGGCGGAGCCACGATCTGGACCCGGGCTCCGTCGGGAAGGGTGGCGGAGAGAAGCGGATGCTCGCGGCTGATCCCCTGGCTCGAGACCGAGGCGATCTGGCGGGCGAGGCGCTCGAGCGTGGCTTCGTCGAGGCCCGGCGCGTCGTGGCGCTCGATCGCTCCGCCGACCGTCTCGATCCACAATTCGCCGGGACGGTTGACGTAGATGTCGGTGACGTCGGGACGGGCGAGCATGCCGGTGAGCGGCGCCAGGTAGGAACGCAGATAGACTCGCTCGCCCGCGGCGGCGGCGGCGGAGCTCACCGCCGGTTCTCGGCGGTGCTGAAATCGAGGTCGCGGGCCGCGAAGATGCTGATGCTGGTTCCGGCCTTCACCTTGAGGGTCGGAGTGATCTGCCCGGGCTGGATGATCTGGGTCGTTCCCTGGAGGCCGCTGGGCAGGATGACCGTGGTGCCGTTGCCGGCGCGCGAGGCGAGGTTGACCCCGATGTCGAAGGCGGACTGGAGGATGGCGCCGGCGAAACGCTCGAAGAAATGGCTGTTCACCTTCGCCCGGATGCCGGCGCGGCCGAACGTGTCCGAGGCGGGCGAGCCGATCGCGATGGTCACTCCGTCCGGCCGGATCAGCCGGATCCAGTTGACCAGGGCCCGGTGCTGGCCGCGAGCGACCTCGGAACGATATTCGCCGATCAGGCGACTGCCGCGGGGGATGAGGATCCGGCTGCCGTCGAAGCCGCGGACGTCGCGCGAGACGATCGCCCGCGCCAGGCCCGGCCGGGTCGAATCGAGCGCGGTCTCGAGCACCGCCGGGATCAGGGTCCCCTGCGGGACCGTGGTTCCGCGATTGGCGAAGGCGCCGGAGCGGGCCCGCCCGCCGGCCACTCCGGCCACTCCGGAGGTGACCGGCGCCGAGTCGGCCTGGGCACCGGCGGCCCCGGCTCCCCCCGGTGATCCGTCGAAGACGAGCGCCGGGCCCGTGGCGACCCGCGGCGGCGGCGGCGGGGCCTCCTGCTGCGGCGGCGCAGGCGGCGGGTAATAAGGCTGGGCCTGGGGCACGTAGACGACCTGCGGCGGCGGAGGCGGCGGCGGCGGGACCGGAGTCGCGGCCTCGGGGAGCCGGACCGCGGGGACCAGCGCCGGCGCCGGCTCGACCGGCGGCACGTAGAGCGGCGGCGGCGGGCTCGCCATCTGCACCCGGTCGGCGGCCCGCACCCGAACCGCCGGCGAGGCGGTCTCGCGGCGCCGGGAGTCGAGCACGGCGAACAGGATGAGGCCGGCGGCGGCGATGCCGATGCCGATCGCGAGGTTGGACGGACCGCCGCGCGGCCGCGCCACCACCGGCAGGGCGCCGGACTCGCCGGGCAGTCGGGCAAAGGGGCGCGGATCGCCGGGAGGCGGGGTGGTCGCCATCAGCGGCGCTTCTTCCTTTTCGGAACGACCCGGTCCGCCGTCGCGATATTGTCGTCGATCCGAAAGACGAGCTTCGAAGCGACGGAATCGATGACGTAGAGGTCGTCGCGCATGGCGCCGTTGACCAGCGACTCCCGGCCTTCGGGATCGATGGCGTAGACGGCGGGAAGAGTCCGGTCGCGCGGCCATTCGATATAGGTGTGCCGGCCGTCGTCGGAAATCTTGCTCGGCCGAAGCGTCCGGGCGCCGCTCAGCTTGTAGCGGCCGGCCAGCTCGGACGTGGGCGCCTCGTCGGCGACCGACTCGGGCTGCACGCCCGGGTAGGTGAAGCGAAGGTTGAAGGCCATGTCCGGAGTCGGGCCGTAGATAGGCGCGAGCTCGAAGAAATAGGTCCTGGCGGTGGTCACCACCGTCATGTTGGTCGCGACGCCGCCCTGGACCAGCTTGACGAACAGATAGTCGCCGCGCCGGTTGGGGGTCACCTGCCAGGCCGCGCTGTCGCCGACCGCGACATTCTCGATCTGCTCGTCGGATCCGAATTCGACCGTGACCTGGTAGCCCGGCGCGGCCTCGAGCCGGACGACCCGGTCGGCCTCGTAGGCGACGGTCTGGATTCGCGGGTCGCCGCTGCCCGGCTGCGGCGGCACCTGAGCGGCGAGCGGGGCCGCGGCCAGTGCGGCCAGGATCGTGAAACGCCGGATCCTCAAAGCTCGGGCTCCGGCGCCACGCGCTGCGGCGGAACGCGACGCGGCAACACGGACCCGGCGGGCGCGGTTTGGGTGGTCTGGGTGGTCGTCTGGCTGGTCTGGACCTCGACCGTGCCCGCCGGAACCGTGACGAGCGGCGAAGCCGGGACGACCGGCGCCGCCTCCGGCGGCAGAGCCTCGGGATCGCGCCGGTAGCGAAGCACCTGGAAGCCGAGCGGGTTCACCATCCGGTCCTCGAGCTGCATCGGCTCGCCCGAATAGCGATAGCGGATCACCGCGACCCAGGCGCGCGCCGGCTCGATCCGGCCGCCGGCGTCGCGCCGCACCGTGTCGAAGCGCACCAACGCGACGTTGCGGCCGACCGGGGAGACGCTCTTCACGCGAGTCTCGATCACGGTCGATCGCGGATAGAGGACGAGCGGGCTCTGCGGGTTCGAGACCTGGGTCGCGGCGATGTACGAGGAACGCGCCGATTCCGCCGACCACAAGGCGACCTTGCGGTAATCGGCCTGCACCTTGTCGATGTCGAAGCTCTCGCGGGCGATGACATATTGGACGAGGAACGACTGGGTGAGCGCGGTATCCGCCGTGACCTTGGCCGGATCGAGTGGCTCAAGCGCCTGAACGAAGCCGGTATTGCGGTCGACCATCAGCGTATAGGGGACGACGGTCTTGAGCGGAGTGAGGACGAGCAGTACCAGCGCTTCGAGGATTGCGACGGCGACGGCGACGGACGCGACGATCCACGCCGTCCGGCGGGAGGCGCGCAAGGAGTCCTGGCGGTCCTGGGCCCAGGTCTCCGCTTCGGCATAATAAGCGTCCAGCGCTTCGCGGCTCGGCTTGTTCATCAGGCGCGGTCCCTGCGTCCGGAGGAGGCGGACACTCGGCCGCTGGTGCGGCGGTAGCTCTGTCCGAGCCGCGGCGCCGGCGGCGGCGCGGCGCGGTCATGGACGGTCATGTGGCGAGCGACGTGCGAGGCGGCCCCGGACGAGGCCGGGACCGCCGTGAGGCCCCCGGCATAAGCCGGTCCCGCCTCGCGCCGCTGGGTCGAGGCGACCGCGTCGGCGACGATCGCCGCCCGGGAGCGGTCGGCGGCGGCCGGCAGCGTCTCGCGGATCGTCGAGCCGATACGAACCTGGTCGCCGCGGATCGCCGCCGCGGCCGAGGCCGGCGCTTCCCGCCACGCCGGCGGCAGTCGGAAGCCGTAGGCGACCCGGGCGGTGGCGATCAGCATCGCCAGCAAGGCGAGCGCGAAGACGAGGGTGACCGCGTACAATTCCACCGCCACGCCCGGCAGGCCGAGGCCCGCCGTCCGCCGAGCGATCAGGTCGGCGAGCCAGGGTTCGAGCATCGCCAGCTCGACGCCCAGCAATATTCCCGAGCCCAGCGCCCCCATGGCCGCGCCGGCCAGAACGCGCAGCCAGCCTTCGAACAGGCCGCGGGTCCCGTCGAAAAGCAGAAACGCTATAAAAAACGGCCCCAGCGCCAGCATCAGGCCGGCGATGAGCCGGACCGCCGCCAGCGAAGCGATCGCTCCGGTCAGGAAGGTCATCCGCGCCCGGTCGAGGGCCAGCCAGTCGTTGCCGAGCGTTATTCGACCGATCGCGTTCGGCAGCGCCGGCTGGCCGGGCTCGGCGGACGGGGTCATCCGAATCGCCGCCGTGACGTCGCCGGGCCCGAGCGCGGACAGCTCGAGCATAGCCCGGTCGGCATAATCGAGCCGGGCGACGAGCGCTCCGCCGGCGCCGGGAAGGCCGGCGGGCTGGCCGATCTCGGCAGCGAGTTCGGCCGGGCCGTGAAAGGCGACGTCGTAGATCAGGGTCCGGTAGGCGGTCCAGCCGGTGGCCAGAGCGAGGACGATTCCGATCTTGACCAGCGCCAGCACGCCGTCGCGGACCCCGGGGACGTGGCCGAGCAGCATCCGGTAGCCGAACAGAGCGACGAACAAAGTGAGGAAGCCGAGCAGGACCAGCGACAGGGTCGAGCCGGGCGCGGAGAGGGCGCGATAGCCTTCGGCGCCGATCGACTGCGCCTGGCAGTCGACGAAATCGAGGACTCCGCGAAGGAAGCCCTCGTCGGGCGGGATGGATGGGCAGGCCGCCATCACGCCACCTCGAGCAGTCGCGGGATCCAGTCGGCGGGATCGTCGCCGCGCTCGGCGCGGATCTCGTCGAGCAGCCGGACGGTGCGCTCGCGTCCGGAAAGGATGGTGAGAAGGTCGCGCTCGCCGGTGAGGTTGAGGCGAGCGACGACGCTTTCGGCGCCGTGCTTGATCAGGAAGCAATGGGCATTGTCGGGCAGGGTTCGGATCAGCTCATATTCGTGCGGGGTGAGGCCGAAGCCCTCGATATAATCGTCGGCCCGGGCCTTGGGGTTGGCCATGAAGATCTGGGTCGCGGCCTGCTCGATGATGGCGCTGGCGATGCGGCTCTCGAGCGCGTCCTGGGCGCTCTGGGTGGCGAAGCCGACGATGCCGTTGCGCTTTCGGATCGTCTTCTCCCAATCCTTGATCCGGCGGACGAAGACGTCGTCGTCCAGCGCCTTCCAGCCCTCGTCGACGACGATGATCGCGGCGGAGCCGTCGAGCCGCTCCTCGACCCGGTGGAAGAGATACATCATCGCCGGGGTGCGCATCGCCGGATCGTCGAGGATCTGGGTCATGTCGAAGCCGACCGATTCGGCGGAAAGATCGGTCTTGTCGATCGGATTGTCGAACAGCCAGGCGCGCTCGCCCTCGCCCCACCAGGGCTTCAGCCGCGACCACAAATCGGCGGCGTGCGGGCGCTGACCGCCGCGGAACAGCTCGGCGAGGTGGCGAAGCCGGCGATGCTCGACCGGCTGGCCGAAATTGGCGTCGACGGCGTCCTTGATCCGCGACGCTTCGTCGATGTCGGCGCCGCCGGCGAGCAGCGCCAGCCAGTCGGTGAGGAAAGCGCGGTTGGCGGCATTGTCCTCAAGCTGCAGCGGGTTGAGGCCCGACGGAGTGCCGGCGCGAAGCAAATCGTAGCGCCCGCCTATCGCCCGGATGAACAATTCGGCACCTCGGTCCTTGTCGAAGAAGATGATCCGCGGCCGCAATTTGCGCGCCTGGGCGAGCAGGAAGTTCAGGACCACGGTCTTGCCCGAGCCGGACGGGCCGATCACGGTGAAATTGCCGAGGTCGCCTTGGTGGAAGTTGAAATAATAGGGCCCGGCCGCGGTCGTCTCGAGCAGGGTGATCGCCTCGCCCCAATGATTGCCGGACGCTTGGCCGAGCGGGAAGTTGTGGCTGCTGGCGAGCCCCGCGAAATTGGCTGTCGAGACCAGGCCCCGGCGAACGATATATTTGAAATTGCCCGGGAATTGCGCCCAGAAGGCCGGCTCGAGCGCAATCTCCTCGCGAACCGCGATGATGCCGAGATCGGCGAGCGAGGCCTGGGCTTCGGCGACGCCCTCGTCGACCGCGGCCGGAGTGTCGCCTCGCACGGCGATGGTCATATGATGCTCGCCGAAGCCGGCGCGACCGGCGGCGACCTCGTCCTTGGCGGTCGACAGATCGGCGCGAAGGCTCACCGCTTCGTCCTCGGCCGAGCGCATCCGGCGAAGCGCCAGGTTCATCCGCGACAGCGCCGTCTGCCGCTCGACGAAGCCGAACGACTGCGAGACGACCAGCTCGAGGGGCAAACGGAGCAGCTCGTCGAGCATTCCGGGCGCGGTCTGGCCGGGATAGTCCTTGATCGAGACGATGCCGAGGAAGCTGCGCGGCGTGGGCCCGGCGGGACCCAGCTCCACCGTCTCCTGGCCGAAGCTCACCCGCCGGTAGGGCAGATAGGCGCCGAGATCCTGCATCGGCAGCAGCACCGGCCGCATCTCGCCATTATAGAGGGCGGAGAGGAATTCCAGCGGCTCGGAGCAGGTGCCCTGCCGCGTCGAATAGACCCCGAGCAGCCGCGGCGCGTAGCTGCCCAGAGCGGCGATCAGGGCATCGCGGGCGACCTCGAGCTGGCGAAGCTCGCGGACCGCCCCGGCGGCGGTCTCGGCGTCGCCGCGGCTGAGCCTTCCGCGCACTCCGTCGAGGAGGCCGACCCGGCCCTGGAGCGGGCGCCGGACCAGGGTCAGGAACAGCTCGTTGACGTAGAGCTTCTTCGTCGCCAGCCGCGCCCGCCACGCGGAGTCGAGCCGGCGCGAGAAATCGTCGCGATGGTCCGCCGGGAGATCGACGTCGATCCGGCGGCGGACGATATGGTGGTAGAGCGCGAAGCGCGACGAGCCGATCGACTGGAGCATCGCGTCGCGCAGGCGCTTGCGATAGTTGATCTCCTCGGTGTCGGCGGTCTCGAACAGAAGCCCGCGCAGGTGGAGAGTCTGCATCAGCAGGCCGTCGCGGGTCTCGATCGTATGATCGTCGACGTGCCGCGCATAAGGCAGATGGTGGCCGGCGGGCTTCTCCCGCGCGACGACGCTGCGCTCGCGGTTCAGGCCCGGTAGGAATTGCATCGCCAGATCGCATGGTTGCGCACCCGCGGGCAGCGGCTGACCCGGGTGATCCAGAGGTCGAAGAAGCGCGGCTCGCGGACGCACAGCACCACTCCGACGAGATGGACGACTAGCGCGGCCGCCAGCGCCCAGACCGAGCGGAAGATCAGGAACATTTCCGTGGCTATCACCGCGTTGGCGATGAAATAGGAATAGGTCACTCCGGCGAACATCTGCGGGCGCGTCAGCGCCACGAACACAGGATCGCGCTCGATTCCGTTCATTTCCGCTACTGCCCGAGGGCGGCGGTCGACTGGATGCCCGCGACGATGCTGGCCGCCCCGAACAGGATGAAGCAGCCGAGGATGACGGTGGCGCCGTAGCGCCAGTTGATCCGGCCGGTGAGCATGAGCAGACCCACCGTCGCGACCGCGATCACAGCGACGACGGTGGCGATGGTGCCAAGCAAGGTGCCTTCCAGCCAGCGCACGGCAGAGACGATCACGCCCGAGCCGGCGGGGTCGGAATAGGAATCCTGCGCGGACGCGGCGATCGACCAGCCCGCGGCGACCAAAGCGGCGCCCCGGCGGACGAGGCCGCGCGCCAAGTCATTGTCCCGGTATTTGAACATTCGATTCGCTCCCCGGACGACTCTGCGCGGTCTGCGGCCCATTGCCAATAGCTTAAGGCGCCTGCTTGTGCCGGCCTGAGAGGACTCCGGGGCTTGAAAAAGCCTGCCGGGCTGCAACAAGGGCGGCGATGCCCCGGATTTCCATCGTCATGCCGGTCAACAATTGCCGGGCCTTTCTCGAGGAGAGCGTGCGAAGCCTTCTCGCTCAGACTCTGACCGATTTCGAGCTTATCGTCGGCGACGACGGCTCGGACGACGGCACCGGTCCGCTCCTCGATCGGCTGGCCGCGGAGGACGGGCGAATCCGGGTGGTTCGGCGATCTTCCCGATCCGGGCTGGCGGGAAGCGCGAACTGGGTCGTGGCCGAGGCTCGGGCCCGGCTGGTCGCGATCGCCCACGCCGACGACGTCTCGGCGCCGCGGCGGCTCGAGCGTCTCAGCGCCTTCCTGGAGGCTCATCCCGAGGCGACGGCGGTCGGAACGCCCGCCCTCGGCATCGACGAAGCGGGCCGGGCGGTCCAGCCGCCCAACCTCTGGCGCCTTCTCCACCCGTCGCCGTTCGCGCCTTTCGCCCATTCCTCGATGATGTTCAGGAAAGCCGCGTTCGACGCCGTCGGCGGCTATCGCCGGGCCTGCGATTATTTCGAGGATCTGGATCTGTGGTGGCGGCTGGCCGACCTCGGCCCGGTCTTCGTCCTGCCCGAGCCTCTCGTCCGCTACAGGCACTGGCAGGGCAGCAGTCGCGGCCAGGAGCGGGCGATGGAGGTCGAGCGAGCGCATGCCCTGATGTATCGCTGCGCGGACCTCCACTGGCGGCACGAAAGCTTCGATTCGCTGCTCGGCGAGCCCGGTCACGACGAGCCCCCGCGGATTCGGCCGCGCATCTTCGTGGCGAGGAGCTGGCTCTCGGTCTGGCAGGGCGCGCGGCCGCGGGTCTTTCGGGGAATGATGGCGCGGGCCCAATTCGGGCTGGATTTCGACTCGCTCCAGTCGACCGTCTTCGTCGCCTGGGCGACCTTGAGCCCGCGCAGCCTGCGCCTGTTCCTGCGAATCTTCCTGAGCGCACGCAACCGGGTGGCCCTGCTGCTCCTTGGAAGGGCCGGTCACGTCCTTTGGCGGTCTCGGCGCCCGCGGGTCCGGCAGCGGGCACGGTCGGAGCGCGCCTCGGCGGCTTAACCCGCTTTGCGAACGATCACCCCGAAACAGGTGGTCGCATAGCCGTGGAAGCCGACCTTGAGGTGGAGCGGCTGGCCGAGCCACTCGCTGAGCACGGCCGGAAGTTCGTGCGAGAAGGGGCCGACGTCGATGAACCCGTCGAGCGGACGACCGCCCAGGCCGAAATCGAGCTCGGCGACCTCGTGCCCCTTGGCTCGAAGCCTTGCCGCCAGCGTCTCGAGATGGCGGCTCTGGAACATTACCGTGGAGGTGTGATCGAGAGTCGGGCCGGTCGGATCGATGTTGAACTCGACCGTGTGGACGGAAAGGCCGCCGGGCCGGACGGTCTCGAGGCAGTTCTCAAGGAAGTCCATGCCTTTGTCGATCGAGCCGAGATGCTCGGCGGCACAGACGGACCAGCAGAAATCGTAGCCGCGCAGCGTGGGCGGGATCTCGTTCATGTCCGCCACGCGCAGCTCGACCAGCCGATCGAAGACGATCCGCTCGACGAGATGCGGATGGAAGGCGGAGTCCAGGTCCGTGGCATGCTGGTCGGTTCCGACCCACCCCTGGGCCGTCGCTTCATCCGAGGGCAGGTCGGTGATCGTCGCTGCGACGCCTTGGGCGGCGAGGTAGCTGGCGATCGGCTCGGTGCCGCAGCCGAAACCCAGCCCGCGGCGGCCCGTCGCGAGGTGGCCGTGCTGCCAGATCGCCTGGAGGACGAACGCCAGCTCCCAGATCTTGCGGTGGTAGACGATCGGGGTCTTCAGCTCGCCGATCCAGTGGCGCGCCCAGTCGCTTTCGATGTCGGCCTGAGTCGCCGCCTTCGATCTCAGCTCGGTCTCGACCGGTTTCGTATCCCGCGGCGGCGGAAAGGCATCGGTCAGCCGGCGGGCGAGATCGTAGCCGAAGGCCTTGACGTTCAGTTCGACGAGCCGGACCCGCTTGGCGAGCTCGTCGAGCGCCCCGGGGTCGGCAAGCTCCGGCCGGTCGATCAGGTTGAGCAGCCGACGACGGACGGCCGCGCGGATCCGAGCCTTCGCGCTCACGGCGCCGAGGCCTCCTCGGCCCGGATCGTCGCGTAGCGCATGCCACCGCTGCCGAGGTTCCTGCCGAGGGCCAGGAAGGGCCGCTCGATCCAGCGGTAGGAAAGGCTTGCGATCGCCAGCGCGGCGAGCGCCGTGACGGCGAACGTCGCCGCCTTGATGAACTGGTCCCAGGGGACGAGCACCGACGTCGGCAGGACCGCGAGCAGGATCCGCGCCAGGGCGAGCAGCATCAGGCTGTGCCAAAGGTAGAACGAATAGGACACCTGGCCGAGGAAGCGGGCCGCGGGGTGGAGCATGACTCGCTCGGTCGCTGGGCTGGTGCCCCAGGCGAGGAGAGAGACGAGCCCGAAGCTCGCCGCCGCCATGCCCAGCAGCACGAGATCGTGAGCGGTCTCGGGCCCGACCAGCGCCTCGGGCAGGACGAGGAGGACGAAGGCGAGGGCGAGCAGCACGGAATAAGGCAGCCGCCCGCGCGCCGCGGTCGCCCAGCGCCGCCCGTGGGTGCGCGCCATGCAGCCCAGATAGAAAGCCGGGAGGTAGATGTCGGCGAAAGCGAGCAGGCCGGGCGCCTTGACGAAAAGGCCGAACCCGGCGAGGACCGCCAGCGCCGGCAGGTCGATGGCGAGGCGGCCGGGGCGGGACAGCGCCGCGAAGAGCGGCAGGCAGAGGGCGCCGACCAGCTCCACGAACAAGGTCCAGACGACCGGGTTATAAGTATTGGCGGCGAGCGCGAGCGTCCGTGCGAACAGGTCCCAGTTGACCGGATAGAGCTGCGCGCTGAACCAGCCGGCCAGCAAGGGGGAGGCCAGCCGGGACGGGTCGAGGATCGGCAGCCCGGAGAGGGTCGCGCTCACCAGCGGGACGTACAGGAGCAAAGCGGCGATGTGGGCCGGGTAGAGACGGAGCGCCCGCCGGGCGAGGAACGGGGGGACGGCGCGGATCGCCCCGCCCGGGGCGGTCCGGTCGAGGGCCAGAGCGAGGACGAGGCCGCTCACCACGAAGAAGACGACGACGGCGGCGCGCGCGTTGGCGGCGAGGTCGAGCGGCTCGAGCAGGAAGCGCCCGAGGAGCGCATTGGGGACGGTGACCGGCCCGTCGCCGCTCATCACCAGGATGATCCCGCAATGGGCGTAGGCGACGGTGAGGGCGGCGATCCCGCGCAGCGACTCGATCTGCGGCAGGAACAAGGCCGAAGGCGACGCGGGTGCGGTCATGCGCGCCTCAGGAACAGCAGCCAGTCCTCGCCGGGCCGCTCCTCCAGCACCCGAGCGGGGGTCAGCGGCTCGGCGCGGCCGTCGAAGCCGACATGGGCGAGCTGGCCGTAGAGGCTGAGCAGCCTGTCGAGGAACTCGCCGGGATCGGGATAGCGGGCGGCGTTGAATTCGAGCACCATCGGCGGCGGAAAGAGGCCGCAGACCCGCTTCATCCCCGCGATGATCTCCTCCTCCCCGCCTTCGGCGTCGATCTTGACGAAGTCGATCCGCCCCTCCGCCGCGAGCAGGGCGTCGAGCGTGCGCACCGCCACGTCGTGGCGCTCGCCCGGCCGACCGCCATCGGCGCCGAGCGCCGCGTTCTTCGGCTCCCCTTGCGGGATGAAGAGCGACGCGGTCTCCCCGTCCCTCGCGCCGAGCGCCACCTCGCAGACGGTGGTGCGGGCGGTGAAGCCGTTGAGGTCGATCGATCGCCGAAGCAGCCGGGCCATAAGCGGATTCGGCTCTACCGCGTAGAGGCGGCCGCCGGGCCCGATCAGATCGGCGAGAAGCACGGAATAATAGCCGCAATTGGCCCCGACATCGACGACGGTGCCGCCGCGCGGGACGATTCCGGCGATGAATTTGGTCAGCCAGCTCTCCCAATAGCCGTCCAGCAGCACGTTCGCGCCGAATCCGACATCGTCGGTCGCGACGTGGAATTTGTAGCGGGTGAGGAGCCGGCAAAGGCCGATCCGGTCGCCGAGATAGACCGGGCTCGCCGCTCGCCGGCAGGCTTCCTCGATCCGGTCGCGCGGCAGCGACGCGATCTCCTCGAGGCTGAGGATGCTCGGCGGGATCGGCTGCGGGGCAGGAGTCGCCGCGAGCCGCCGGAGCCTGGCGCGGGCGCTTCGTGCGAGCCGGGCGGGGTCAAGCCGCAAGCGTCGGCTCCTGGGCGCGCCGCTCGCGATAGCGGTCGAACATCTCGTCCGGCTCGCCGATCGCGACCAGCCGGCCCTGCTCGAGCAGGGCGACCCGGTTGCAGGTCTCTTTGATGATCCGCTCCGAATGCGACGCCTGGACGAGGATTCCGGCGCGGCCGACGAACGCTTTCATGCGCCGCTCGGCCTTGTCGACGAACGCCGCATCGCCGGCCATGAACTGCTCGTCGAGCAGAAGGATATCCGCCTCGAAGGCGGTGGCGATCGAGAAGGCCAGCCTCAGCTGCATGCCCAGCGAATAGGTCTTGAGAGGCAATTCCATGAAATCTCCCAACTCGCTGAAATCGGCGATCTCCTCCGCCCGCCGCAAAGCGACCCTCGGGGTCAGGCCCATGTGGATCCCGCGAAGCACGATATTCTCCCTCCCGGTGAACTCGCCGCTCATTCCGAGCATCGGATCGAGGAGGGGGAGGATCCGCCCGGAAATCCGCACCCGTCCGCGGCAGGGCTCGTAGACGCCTGCGATCAGGCGCAAGAGGGTGCTCTTCCCGGAACCGTTGGGGCCGATAAGGCCAATTCTGTCGCCGCGGTCGAAGGCGACGCTGAGGTCTTCGAGCGCCGCGACGACGGCCGGACCGCCGCGTCGTCCCTTGATGAGTCCGCCGACCACCCCACGGGAAGGCGCGGCTTGCGCAAGGCGCGATCCGTAGATCGGAAACCGAACGCTTACCCGGTCGAGGTCGATCGATGCCATCGCTCTAGAGCCAATACGGGATTCGGGAGCGGAACGCTGCGAAGGCCAGCAGCGCGACCAGCGACCCCGCCAGCGTGCAGGCGAGGGCGGCGATCCATATCCAGGCGGCCGGGCTGTCGCCGAGAATCGGACCCCTCACCAGCTCCACGGCGAAATGAAGCGGGTTCCAGCCGGCCAGTTCGCGCAAGGCGGGCGTGGCCGGTCTCCAGATCACGGGCGTGACCAGCATTCCGATCGGAAGCCCGACATGGACCACCCGGGAGAGGGCGCGGAAGCGGGCCGTGAACAGCGCCAGGAGCAAGGAGATCCAGAGCAGGTTGAGGCACAGGATGCCCAGCCCCGCAAGCGCCGCCGCCGCGCCCGGCGGCAAGGGTGTTCCGCACAAGAGGAGCACCGCGACGACGGCGAGGGAATTGAAGGCGAGAAGGACGAGATTCCGGCACAAGGTGCGGTAGATCAACGTCGATTTCGGGACGTAGAGATGCTTGAGCACATGCTCGGCGTGGACGAAGGCGTCGCAGGCTTCCTGAAGGGTGGTCGCGATGAACGTCCAGACGAACAATCCCAGCACCAGATAGGGCAGATAGGAAGCGACTTGCTCCCCGAGCACTCGGCCATAGACCAGGCCGAGCGCTCCGGCGAAGACGCAGAAGGAGAGGGTCGACCAGAGCGGGCCCAGCCCCGTCCTTCGGAACCGGAGCTTGATGTCGAACCAGGCGAGAGTGAGCCATTGCGGCCAGTGCCGCGCGCCCTCGACGACGTCGGCGAGCGCCGCCGCCAGGCGGCCGGCCCGGGCCGACGGGCGGGCCGTCCGGTCCGGCGGCCGGGTGGCGTCGTCCGCGCTCGCCATCCCGGTCACGCTTCGGCCAGACGGCGCCTCGCGGCCCGCCTCCCCAGGAGGACGGGCGCGGCGACCACCTCTCCGGCCGGCCGAAGCGCCTCGGCGACCGCCACCGCGAAGGCCTCGACCCCGAGCTTGCGCTCAGCCGTCTCGCGCGCGGCCGACCGAAGCGCCGCCGCGGCCGCGGGATTCCCGGCCAAGGCAGCCAGCTTCTCCGCCGCCGCCTCGACGTCCGGATCGGCCCAGAATTCGCCCGGATCGTAGATCCCGCGCCGGTCCGAGGCCGGGATCATCCGGCACGGCACCAGCATTGCGCTTGCCTCGTCCATGAAATCGACATTGCCCGACCAGGCCGTGGCGATCACCGGCACTCCGGCCAGCATGGCTTCGGCAAGGACGAGGCCGAAGCCCTCGGACCGGTGCAGCGACAGCAGCACGTCGACGCTCGCGATCAGGTCGAGCCGCTCCTCGTCGCCGAGCCGACGCTCCTCGATCCGGATGTTGGACGCCTCGCCGATCGCAGCGCGCAGCTCCTCCATCTCCTCCGGCGATTCGTCGCCGTCGGAGACCTTGACGATGAGCAGCCGGTCGGCGGCATCGCCGAAGGCGCGGCGGAAGGCCTGCACGGCCGCGACGGGATTCTTGCGGGGAAAGGAGGAGGCGAAGCTGAACATGCAGAGCGCGGCGAAGATTCCGGCGGTTCCGAAGGCTTCGCGGCGGGGCCGGCCGATCCGGCCCTGGGCGGCGGGATGGGGCACCACCCGAACGGGCTTTTCGGTGAAGGGCCGAACGGCGTCGGCGACGAAGCGGCTCGGAGCCCAGACCTCGTCCACCTCGGCGAAGGCCGGGCGCCACGCCTCCGGAATCCGAGCCAGCTCCCACGCCCAATAGCCGATGATCCGCTTGCCGCGGAGACGGCGGCGGCCGAGCAGGGTCAGGATCGCGGGCAGGTTGTCGGGGTTGAAATGGAGGATGACGGTTCCCGGCCCGCGCTCGAGAAGCGGCGGGCGCCCCCCTTTCGCCGGGCGGCCCTGCAAGAGGTCGGACAGGTCGACGTTGAGGACGTCGTAGCCGAGCTCGGCGAGCGCTCGCCCGCAGAGCCGCCCGCCCTCGCCGATGCCGGTCGGGGTGGAGAGCAAGCCCGCGACGCAGACCGGCGCCTCGGCGGCAGCGCCGGTGGCGACGGGCTTTCGGTTGAAGCCGAGCACCAATTGCAGCGCCGCCCGCCGAACCCCCCGCGGCAGCCGGCGCCAGACGTTCGTTCGGAAGGCGCGCATCCACGGCCCCTGAAGGGGCTCCGCGCCGAGCGAGCGCCGCCGCGTCTCGTCGAAGAAGCTCCCTCCGCCGGAAGTGCGGTCCGTCACTCGTGCAAGCTCCCCAAAAGCGCCCCGCGGCCGGCGGCGGCGGCCCTCGTGCCACATCCGGCGGGCCGAGTGAACCGACCGTACGAGTTGCGGCCGGCGAAACAAAGTGAGAAGCAGGCCGCCATGAAGACGGGTCCGCGGGTCGGCTAATGGCATTAAGGCAGCTGAAGGCCCGGCCGGTCCCCAAAATCTGGGGCCGCGACGTCCTGCCCCCGCCTTTCGAGCGCTTCGCGGGCGGCTCGCGGATCGGCGAGCTTCGATTCGAGGACGAGGACTGCCCGGCGCCCTCGCTTTCGGTCAAATATCTGTTCACCCGGCAGAAGATGTCGGTCCAGGTCCACCCTCGAGGCGAGGGCGCGGGGCGCGGCGGCGACGAAGCCTGGGTCGTGGTGAGCGCGGCACGCGGCGCCGCCGTCGGGCTCGGCACCCGCGAGCCCCTCGACCGCCGGCGGCTGGCCGAGGCCGCCCGGGACGGCTCGATCGAAGCCCTGCTCGACTGGCGGCCGGCGGAGGCCGGGAGCGCCTTCTATTCGCCCGCCGGCACGGTCCACTCGCTCGGCGGCGATCTCGTCGTGCTGGAGATACGCGAGGATCCCGCCGTGACCTACCGTCTCTACGACTTCGACCGGCCGCGCCCGCTCCATCTCGAACAGGCGCTCGACGCGGTGGTGCCCGGCAACGGATCCTCCGTCCCGCCGCCTTGCCGGCTCGACGCTCTGCGCGAACTGCTCGTCGCAAGCGATCGCTTCGTGGTGGAGCGATGGACAGGCCCGGGTTCGCATAGGCTGACGGCCGAGCCGGGGCAGCGCTTCTGGATCGTCGCCCTCGCCGGAGGCTGCCGAGCCGACGACGTGGAGCTGGAGGCGGGCACGACCTGGGTGCTCGACGGCTCGTCTCATCTGCGGCTCTCGGAAGAGAGCCTGCTGATCGTCGCCTCTCCCCGGCCCTCGGACTAGCGCAAGCCTGTCGGGCGATCCGGCCCAAGGACGCGAACGGAGCCGACGCCTATTGACCCATGCGGAATGTGCGGGAACAGACGGTCGGCGGAGGGGCGGCCTCCGCCGAGACGGCGGACAAGTGCGTCATGAAAATCGGGTTCTTCGGAAGGCTTCGCGACGTGCTCGGCGACGAGCGCGAGGTCGCCGCCGAGGAGGGGGAGACGGTGGCGAGCCTCAGGATCCGGCTCGCCGGCCTCTGTCCCGAGGCGGCCGGGGACCTGCTCAGCCCGCGTGTCCGCGCCTGCGTCGGCGATACGATGGTCGGCGAGGACTTCGTGGCGGGCGGTCACGAAAGGATCGAATTCCTTCCGCCGCTGTCCGGAGGTTGAGAATGTCGGTTCGTCTCGCCGAGGCCCCCTTTGCAGCCGAGCACGAGCTTGCCGAATTCACCGCCGGCCTGGCCGGCGAGGGGGCGGTGGTGAGCTTCCTGGGTCTCGCTCGCGCCCGGTCGCCGGGCGGCGAAAAGGTGGAGCGGCTGGTCCTCGACCATCATCCCCGTCTCACCCGGGTCTCGCTGGACGAGATCGCGGCCGCGGCGCTCGAGCGTTTCGACATAGCGTCGCTTCGGATCGTCCATCGCTGCGGCGATGTCGCTCCCGGCGAGACGATCGTCTTCGTCGCGGCGGCGGCCGAGCATCGCCGAGCGGCGTTCGAGGCCGCCGATTATATGATGGACAGGCTGAAGACGGATGCCGTGTTCTGGAAACGCGAGGACACGGCCTCGGGCTCGCACTGGATCGAGCCGCGCGATGAAGATTATAGCGACCGCGAAAGGTGGAGCGAAGCAAAGTGCCCGGAATAGATGAAAGCCGGACCTTCCATCCGCTCAGGATCGCGGTCCTGACCGTCTCCGACTCGAGGACGGAGGAGACCGACACGTCGGGGCGGCTCCTCGCGGAGCGGCTCGGAGGCGCCGGCCACGAGCTCGTCGCGAGGGCGATCGTCGGCGACGAGGTCGAAGCCATTCGCGCCCAGGTCGGGACGTGGGTCGCCGACTCCGCTGTCGACGTCGTCCTCACCACCGGCGGCACCGGTTTCGCGCCGCGCGATGTGACCCCGGAGGCCGTCAAGCCGCTCTTCCGGCGGGAGATGGACGGCTTTGCGGCCATTTTCCACCAGGCCAGCTTCGGCACGGTCGGAGTCTCCACGCTGCAGTCGCGGGCCTGCGCCGGCCAGATCGAGGAGACCTTCGTCTTCTGCCTGCCCGGCTCGACCGGCGCCTGCCGCGACGGCTGGGACCTGGTCCTCAGCCTTGCGCTCGACAGCCGCTATCGTCCCTGCTCGTTCGCGGAGCAGGTGCCGCGGCTCAGGCATCTTTTCCCGTGAGCCGCCTCAGCCATGTCGGCGACGACGGCCGGGCGCGCATGGTCGACGTCTCGGACAAGGCGCCGACCGCTCGAACCGCGACCGCCGAGGGCCGGCTCGTCTGCCTGCCGGCGACGCTGGCGGCGGTCCTGGCCGGCCGGGCGCCGAAGGGATCGGTGATCGCCACCGCCGAGCTGGCCGGAACGATGGCCGCCAAGCGCACGGCGGACCTCATTCCGCTGTGCCATCCGCTGCCGCTGACCAAGGCGGCGGTGACGATCGAGCCGGACGAGGCCTTGCCCGGCTTCCGGGTCTCGGCGGAAGTGAGGACGGTCGGGGCGACCGGAGTCGAGATGGAGGCGCTGACCGCCGTCACGATCGCCTGCCTCACCTTGTTCGACATGCTCAAGGCGATTGACCGGACGATGGAGATAGGCGCCGTGCGGGTGACGTCGAAACAGGGCGGACGTTCCGGAAGCTGGTCGCGGGAATGATCTCGTTCGACGAAGCGGTTCGGCGGGTGACCGAGGTCGCCCGGCCGATCGGCCGCGAGTCGGTGCCGATCGCCGCGGCCGCCGGCCGAGTGCTGGCGGCGCCGGTGGTCGCGATGGTGGATTCGCCGCCCGCCGACAGCTCCGCCATGGACGGCTATGCGGTCCGCGAGGCCGAACTGCCCGGCACGCTTCGCATGATCGGCGAGTCCTTCGCGGGAAGCGGCTTCGACGGCGCTCTGCGACCGGGGACCTGCGTCCGGATCTTCACCGGCGCCCCGGTGCCCGCGGGCGCGGATCGGGTCGTGATCCAGGAGGTCGCGGTCCGGGACGGCGACGCCGTGACCATCGCCGACTTTCCAGGCCCGGGGCGGCACATCAGGCCGCGCGGTTCGGATTTTCGTTCAGGCGAAGTGCTTCTGGAGGCTGGACGGCGGCTCGATCCGCGGGCGCTGGTCGCGGCCGCGAGCGCGGACGTGGCCCAGGTCGAAACCTGGCGTCCCCCGACCGTGCTGGTGCTGAGCACCGGCGACGAGCTTGCCTCCCCGGGCGAGGCGCGGCACCGCTCCGGAGCGATTCCCGAGAGCGTCTCGTTCGGCGTCGCGGCGCTGGCCGATTCATGGGGCGGCCGAGGCCTCGGCTCGCGTCGGCTCGGCGACGATCTGCCGGCGATGGAGCAAGCGGCGGGCGAGGCGATCGAGCAGGCGGACCTGGTCGTCGTCACCGGCGGCGCGTCGGTCGGCGAGAGGGATTTCGCAAAGGCGATGTTCGCGCCGCACGGGCTCGAGCTGATCTTCTCGGGAGTCGCGATCAAGCCGGGCAAGCCGGTCTGGCTCGGACGGGCCGGGTCCGCGCTCATCCTCGGCCTGCCCGGCAACCCGACCTCGGCGATGGTCACCGCCCGGCTGCTGCTCGCCCCGCTCGTCGCCGGCCTCGCCGGCCGTCGCGGGGCGCTGGAATGGCGGACCGTTCGGCTCGCCGGGCCGCTCCGCGCCTGCGGCGACCGCGAGACCTTCCACCGGGCGCGCCTGACGGAGGCCGGCGCGGTGGCGCTCTCCAATCAGGACAGCGGCGCGCAGAAGGCACTGGCCGACGCTGACCTCCTCCTGCGCAGCCGCCCGAACGATCCGCCGGGACCCGCGGGCCACGACATCGAGGCGCTCGACTTCTAGGGTCCTTCCTCACTGCGAGCGAAGCGAGGCCATCCAGCGAGGCCTCCGAGTCCCGCTGGATTGCTTCGTCGCTTCGCTCCTCGCAATGACGGAGCTAGGTCAGGCGAGGATGAGCTTGGCCCCGGCGATCACTAGGACCAGGCCCAGGCCCTGGAGCAATCTCGGCTTGGGCAGGCGCCCGGCGCCGAGCCAGGTGCCGAGCAGAGCGCCCGCCGCCACGGCCGCGATCAGGATCGGAAGCTCGCCGGGCAGGGATCGCACCGCCGCCCAATTGCCGGCGAGGCCGGCCAGCGAGTTGACGAAGATGAAGCCGGCGGCGACTCCGGACGTCTTGCGCGCATCCTCCCAGCCGAAAAGGATGATGAGCGGGCTGAGGAAGATGCCGCCGCCGGTGCCGGTCAGCCCGGCCAGCAATCCGAGGCCCGCGCCCGACGGCAGGGCGATCGCCAGCGAGGGAGGATGAGGCTCGCGCCGGGCGAGGCGCGAGGGGTGCCAGAACATTCGCGCCGCCGACGCCCAGAGCAGCAGGCCGACGAGCGGGCGGTAAGTTTCCGGCGCCAGCGGGATAGTGCCCCCGACGAAGGCCGCCGGCGCGGCGGTGAGGGCGAAGGCGGCCAGCAGGCGAAGGTTGATCTGCCCGGCCTGCCAGTAGCGCAAACCCGCGAATCCGGCGACGACGAGGTTGAGGGCGAGCGCGGTCGGACGCATCGTCTCCGGCGCCACCGCGAACAAAGCCATGATCGCGAGATAGGCCGAGGCGCCGCCATGGCCGACGGTCGAATAGAGCGCCGCCGCCAGCGCCATGAGCAGGGCGATCCAGAGGACGGTGTTGGGATCCATGGTCCGTCATTGCGAGGAGTGAAGCGACGAAGCAATCCAGTGGGCGGAGGCGCAGCACTGGATTGCTTCCCCCGGCTTTCGCCGGGGTCGCAATGACGGAGCTCAGCCTCCGGTGACGCTCATGTGCCTCGCGACCGCGGGCGCGGGCGCTCCGATCCGGAAGTCGTGGCCGCGGGGCTTGCCGGCGAGCAGCCGGTCGAGCGCCTCGTCGACCGCCGAGCGCCCGCCGAGGCGCAGAAGGTCGCGCAGCTCGACCCTCTGGTCGTGGCCGAGGCAGCCAAAGACCGTTCCGGTGGCGGCGACCCGAATGCGGTTGCAGCCGTCGCAGAAATTGCCGGTGAGCGGCGTGATCAGGCCGAGGCGGACGGAAGTGCCGCCGACGTCGAAATAGCGCGCCGGCCCGCCGGTCCTCCTCAGCGTCGGGATCAGGTCGAAGCGCTCCTCGAGCCGGCGCCGGACCGAGTCCAGGGGCAGATAATGGAGAATCCGGTCCTCCTCGACCTCGCCGAGCGGCATCGTCTCGATGAGGGTGAGGTCGAAGCCGCGGCCCGCGCACCAGGCCAGCATGTCGCCGATCTCGTCCTCGTTGACGTCCTTGAGTCCGACCATGTTGATCTTGACCGCGAGCCCCGCCGCGGCGGCCGAGTCGATGCCCGCCAGGACCTGGCCGAGATCCCCGCCGCGGGTGACGTGCCGGAAGCGGTCCTCGCGCCGGCTGTCGAGGCTGACGTTCACCCGCCGGATGCCGGCCGAATGGAGCCGCGGCGCATGGCGCCCGAGCTGGGTCCCGTTGGTGGTCAGGGTAAGCTCGTCGAGGCCGTGGCCGATCCGCTCGCCGAGCCTGGCGGCCAGGTCCCCTATCCCGCGACGCACGAGCGGCTCGCCCCCGGTAAGCCTGATCCGGGTCACGCCGCGCGCGATGAAGATGTCGGCGAGATCGACGATCTCCTCCAGCGTCAGGATGTCGCTTCTGGGCAGGAAGCACATGGTCTCGGCCATGCAATAGCGGCAGCGCAGGTCGCAGCGGTCGGTCACCGAGAGGCGGACATAGGACACACGGCGGCCGAACGAATCGACCAGCCCTTTCGGTTCGGTGGCGGCGGACGGCTTCATTTCAGATGCCGGCATACCATTGGTAGCCGGAGCGATCCTCCCAATAACCGCCCTTGCCGAGGCCGATGCGAGCCAGGCTGTCGACGGCCTCGATCCGCATCACATATTTGGCGTGCTTGTAGCCGAGCTGGCGCTCGACCCGGAGGCGGAGCGGAGCGCCGTGGCCGATCTCGAGAGGCCGGTCGTTCATCGCCCAGGCGAGGAGGGTCTGCGGGTGGAAGGCGTCGACGAGGTCGATGCTCTCATAATAGGGGATGCCGCCGAAATCGTCGGCGCAGTGGAAGACGATGAAGCGGGCGTGCGGCCGCAGACCCGCGCCGTGAAGCAACAGCCGCAGGGGCACGCCGGTCCATTTGCCGATCGCGCTCCAGCCCTCGACGCAATCGTGGCGGGTGATCTGGGTACGCGTCGGGAGCCGCCTGATCCGGTCGAGCGACAGCGCCAGCGGACGAGTGACGAGGCCGTCGACGACGAGCCGCCAGTCGGCGAAGGCCGATGCGGCGTGCGCCCGATAGGCGGGCGAGGCGGGCATGACGTTGCCGTTGGTGCGGAACAGGGGCGACATGTCCGCCGCTTCATACTCCCGGGCGAGCGCGCCGCGGTCGATCACCAGCCGCTGGACGTTCCTGGTCAGGTCCTGGGCGGAGGATTGTATGGCCTGGAACCCCGCCGAGCGGCTGATCCGGTCGCAGCCCGACAGCAGCAGCCCGCCGGCGCCGGCGCCCAGCGACGCGATCATCCGGCGGCGGCTCACTCTCTCGATCATGGCTTCTCCCTCGGCAGGCGGTAGCGGCCGGTGATCATCGAGCGGATCTCGTTGACCGGCCCGGCGAGCACCACCATGACGAGATGGACGAGGATGAAGGCCGCGATCAGGGCCGCGGCGATGAAGTGGAGCGAGCGCGCCGACTGCCGCCCGCCGAACAGGTCGAGAAGCCACGGCCAGGCGGCGTCCAATGCCGGCGACAGCGTCAGCCCGGTGAGAACGATCAGCGGCAGCAGGACGAACAGGATGGCCAGATAGCTGGCCTTTTGCAGGATGTTGTAGCGGAGCGCCGCCCGCCCGGTTGGGAAGCGAAGGCGGGCGTGATCCTTGACGTCGTGCCAGATGTGCCGCGGCGAGAGCTCCTCCCGCCGGGGCGCGAGATCGCGCTGGATATGGCGGTTGCTCAAGCTCCACAGCCAATAGAGGAGCCCGGGGACGACCAGCAGCCAGGCGAACAGGAAATGCCAGGAGCGGGCGCCGGCGAGGTCGTAGCTTGTCGGAATGGTCATCCACCCGGGAAAGGCCGGTGCGGCGCGGGTGCCGTGGATGACGAGCCAGGCCCGGTCGGGGTTGGCGCCATATTCGCCCCAATAGAGGCGCGGATGGGCGTTGAAGATCATCATCCCGCTCATCAGCATGACGAAGACCGTCAGCGCGTTGACCCAATGCCAGATCCGCGTCGACCGGCGATGGCGATAGACGAGGTCGCCGCCTTGCGGCTCCGAGGGAGTCGCCTCCTCTGCCTCTGCCTCGAGCTCTTCGTCAG
>JAXDPB010000022.1:0-8515 GCA_034668585.1 Sphingomonadales bacterium
GTCTTCCGAGCTTCGGCGGCGATGCTCCAGCCCGGCAAGGGGTTCCGGGACCTCTTCGCCAATAGTGAAGGCGACAAACGCTACTATTCGGTCCTCCTCAACGCGATCGTGAGCTATTGATGCGCCGGCTCCTCTCCCTCGCGCTCTTGATGCTCCTAGCGGCGCCGCTCGCCGCGTCCGAAGGCGAGAAGCCAGTCGAGCGCGACTACAGCCTCGTCCGCGCCGCCCCTGCGCCGCGCACACAGGATTGGGGCGTGGCGGAGGCGAAGAGCGCGGGTTGCGTCTCGTGCCACATCGACTCCGATCAGAAGACGATGCACAGGACTCCCGCCGTCGTGCTCGGCTGCACCGACTGCCATGGCGGCAACGGGTCTATCATGGGCGACCCGAAGCTGGCCCAGGACGCCCCCGCCTATGTCGCCGCGCGCGACAAGGCGCATGTGCTCCCAAAATACCCCAAGGGCTGGCACTGGCCGTCCAGCGCCAATCCCTCCCGCACCTACACCCTGCTCAACAAGGAGAGCCCGGAGTTCGTCCGCTTCATCAACCCCTCGGACTACCGGGTCGCACGCGACAGCTGCGGCGCCTGCCATATCGAGACGATCGAGGCGGCCGAGCGGTCGATCATGGCGTCCGGCGCGATGCTGTGGGGCGGGGCGGCCTACAATAACGGCATCATACCCAATAAAAACTACATCTTCGGCGAAGCTTATACCCGCCGGGGCGAGCCGGCGAAGATCGTCTCGCCGCCTTCGCCGGAGCAGATCACGCCCGAGCAGAAGGCACGCGGCATCCTCGCGGAGCTCTATCCGCTGCCGACCTGGCACGTCGTCCCGCCCGGCGACGTCTTCCGAGTGTTCGAGCGCGGCGGGCGGACGATCGGCACGCAGTTCCCGGAGATCGGCCTGCCCTCACCGTCCGGTGCCATTCAGCGGCTCGAGGAGGGCGGCCGCCCCGACATCCGCCAGTCGAACCGCGGCCCGGGCACCGGCCTGCGAGTCGCCATCCCGGTGCTCAACCTCCACAAGACCCGGCTCAACGACCCGTTCATGTGGTTCATGGGCACCAACGACCAGCCCGGCGATTATCGCCATTCGGGCTGCGCCGGCTGCCACGTCGTCTACGCCAACGACCGCGAGCCCCGGCACAGCCTGACCTGGGCGCAATTCGGCCGCGACGGGCAGGCGGCGACGGTGGATCCGACCATCAGCTCCCGGGGAGAGAGTGGCCACCCGATCCAGCACGCCTTCACCCGCTCGATCCCTACGGCCCAGTGCATGAGCTGCCACATGCACCAGCCCAACATCTTCCTGAACTCGTTCCTCGGCTACACGATGTGGGACTATGAATCCGACGCCGATCTGATGTGGCCGGGGCCGGAGAACCGCCTCGCCGCCCGCACTCCGGAGGAGCAAGCGAGCTTCCGCCGCCAGCGCCACCCGAGCGCCGCCGAGGCGCTCGAGATACTGGACCGCAACCCCGAGAGCGCCGCGACTCGCGGCCTGTGGGGCGATGTCGGGTTCCTGCGCGACGTCTACGACCGGGTGAATCCGCAGGCGAGGCACACCCAGTTCGCCGACTATCACGGCCACGGCTGGAACTTCCGCGCCATCTACAAGCGCGACCGCGAAGGTAATCTGCTCGACTCCGACGGCCACGTCGTCGCGCCCGACGATCCGGAGAAGTTCCGCCGCGCCGGCGCCGCCGAGTTCGTCCCGCCCGGCGAGCAGAAGGGCAAGGCGGTCCACCTGATGGACATTCACGCCGAGAAGGGCATGCAGTGCGCCGACTGCCACTTCGCGCAGGACAGTCACGGCAACGGCTTCATCTACGGCGAGGTGGCGAACGCGGTCGAGATCGGCTGCAAGGATTGCCACGGCACCGCCACCGACTATCCCAACTTGCTGACGTCGGGGCCGGCGGCGCCCCCCAAAGGGACGAACCTGTCGCTGCTGCGCAACCCGGACGGGCGCCGGCGCTTCGAGTGGATGGCGGGCGAGGACGGCCGCCGAATCCTGGTCCAGCGTTCGATCGTCGATCCCGAGCTGGAGTGGGAGGTATCGCTGGTGAAGGACAGCGTCGACCCGCAAAGCCCGCGCTTCAACCTGAAGTCGGCGCGGGCGAAGCTGATGTCCAAGGCGGGGGCCAAGACCGGCCGCTTCAGCTTCGGCTCGGGGGTTCCATCCGGCGAACTGGCGCACAAGCCGAGCGAGATGGCCTGCTTCACCTGCCATTTGAGCTGGACCACGTCCTGCGCCGGCTGCCACCTGCCGATCGAGGCGAACTGGAAGACGAAGAGCCACAAATATGACGGTATCGAGACCCGCAACTTCGCCACCTACAACCCGCAGGTCGCGCGCGACGACATGTTCCAGCTCGGCCGCCACCAGACCACCAAGGGCAACATCGTCGCGCCGGTGCGAAGCAGCTCGGCGCTGATCCTGTCCTCGACCAACATCAACCGCGAGCGGATCTACGTCCAGCAGCCGCCGATCAGCGCCGCCGGCTTCTCGTCTCAGGCCTTCGCGCCGCATTTCCCGCACACGGTCCGCACGACCGAGACGAAAACGTGCACGGATTGCCATTTGTCGGAAGGCAACGACAACAATGCGATCATGGCGCAGCTGCTCCTGCAGGGGACCAACTTCGTCAACTTCGTCGGACTTCACGCCTTCGTCGGGCTTGACGGCGGCTTCCAGGCGACCCGGGTGACCGAGTGGGACGAGCCGCAGGCAGTGATCGGCTCCTATCTGCAGCGCTTCGCCTACCCCGACTGGTGGCGGCTCCACGTCGAGCGCAACAAACGCGAGCTGCTCGACTGGACCCGCGGCGGCGAGGGCTCGCGCGAGCGGTTCGTCAACATCGTCCAGGGCACCGGCGGCGCCGTCGGCTGCCTCCAGCAGCGCGGCGAATATATGTTCGTCGCCGAGGGCAAAGGCGGCTTCCGGGTCTACGACATCGCCAGCCTCGGCAACAAAGGGACGTCCGAGCGGATCGTCACCGCGCCTTTCTCCCCGCTCGGCCAGGACACCCGGGTCGCCTCCAGGAACGCGACCTGCCTGGCGCTTCCGACCAACCAGCCGATCAGCGTCGGCCGCAACGACGCCATCCGCCGCGACCATCCCGAGAATCAGGAGCAGCCCTTCCACCCGCTCTACCGCTACGCCGTCGTCACCGATTCGGAAGAGGGCCTGATCCTGGTCGACGTCGAGACCCTCGCCGACCGCGAGCCGCGCAACAACTTCCTGAGGCGCGCCGTCACCTGGAACGAAGGGGGAGTCCTGGCCGGAGCCCGGCACGTCACCCTCGGCGGCCATTACGCCTATGTCGCCGCGACCGCCGGCCTGGTCGTCGTCGATCTCGACGATCCGCTCCATCCCCGCCACGTCATGACGGTGCCGCTGCGCGACGCCCGCGCCTCGGCGCTTCAGTTCCGCTATTTGTGGGTGACGGACGCCGACGGCCTCGAGGTGATGGACGTCACCCGCCTGGATGCGCCCCGGCTCATCCCCTCGGCGAGGGTGAAGCTGGCCGATGCCCGCAAGGTCTATGTCGCCCGCACCTACGCCTATGTCGCGGCCAGGCGGGACGGGCTGGCGATCGTCGACGTCGCCAATCCGGAACGGCCGCGCCTCTACCGGAAGGAGACGTTCGGCGGCCGAATGACCGACGTCGAGGACGTCATCGTCGCCAGCACCAACGCCTCGCTCTTCGCCTATGTCGCCGACGGGCGGGCGGGGATGAAGGTGCTTCAGCTCACCTCGCCCGAGAGCCAGCCCAATTTCTACGGCTTCTCGCCCGAGCCCAGGCCGGAGCTGATCGCCTGGGCGAAGACCCCGCATCCGGCGCTGGCTTTGTCGAAGGGCCTCGACCGCGACCGGGCGGTCGACGAGACGGGGGGCCAGATCGCGGTGTTCGGGCGCCTCGGCTCCCGCCCCTTCACCCGCGCCGAGATGGAGCGGCTGTTCCTCAACCGGCGAGGGCTGCCGTACAGGGTGAGGGATAGCGGCACGATGGAAGATTGGGTGGGTTAGAGCTCAGCGACTGCCCCTTTCCGCCATCAGCATCCGCACGAGCGGCTGGAGTTCGGGGCCGAAGCTGGCGAGGATTTCGTGGTGGCCGGCGGTGTCGAAATGGGTGACGAGCAAGGTCCCGTCCCAGCGATGGATGGCGAACCAGGGCGGATCGGCGACGATCATCGGCCGACCGTCGGGCCGCTCCGGGTCGATGAGGTCGAGGTCGAGCGCCACTTGCGGCGCGGTCGAGGGACAGACGGCCAGGATCGTCCCCGCCCATCGAGTCACGACGGGCCGATGAAGATGGCCGGCGATGAGCGCGACGATATTGCCCTGGCCCGAGACGATCGACTCCAGCCGCCTCACCCACTCCGCCCGCGGATCCTCGGTCATCCAGCTGAGCCCGCTCTCGATCGGCGGGTGGTGGAGGACGATCAGCGTGGGGCGCTCGGGGGCCTCGGCGAGGCGGTCGCGAAGCCAGGCGGCTCGGGCCTCGCAGAAGTTGCCGCCGTGGCGGCCTTCCTCGAGCGTGTCGAGGACGAGGATGCGCAGGTCATGGTCCTCGATCGCATATTGGAGGAAGCCGCCGGGCATCGGAATGTTTGGAAAGGTTGCTCGGAACGCATCTCTTCCGTCATGGTTGCCGAGAGCGAAATAGACCGGAATCGCCAGTTCGCTTAAGGCGAGCTTGAGCTGATCGTAAGAGTGCTTGTCGTCGCCGGCGTCGGCGAGGTCGCCGGTGGCGAGCAGCAGGTCAGGCCGGGGCACCATCTCGCCGAGGGTGCGAAGCACGCAATCGAGCCGCCGGCGGTTGAACTCGTCGGGATTGCCGGGCTCGAAGCCGAGATGGATGTCGGTGATCTGGGCGATCAGCATCAGCGCCGAGCCTCGGCGACGATCGTGTCGCGTTTCTTGCCCCTCACCCGCTGGCGGATCAGCATCGACGGCGCCCCCGCGTCCATATGGTAATCATGGCACATCGCGCAGGAGGATGGCACCGCTTTCGCGCTTCCCTCCCCGCCATGGCAGGTGCGGCAGCTGGCGAGGTCCGGAATCAGCAGGTCCGAGGCGGCGTTCGACCGCTCCGCGCCGTGGCAGGCGGTGCAGCCCGTCGTGGCGTGGGCGCGGTGGTCGAACCAGCCTTTGTGGAGGTAGCGGAGGGAAAAGGCGACCGGCCGGATCCGGAAGCTCAGCGAGCCGGCCGGCGGGGCATCGACCTGGTGACAGTCATAGCACGCCCCGCCGGGCGAGAAGACGGCTCGGATCGCCTGCTCGGCGCTGCCCGGACCGCGGGCGAACTGGATCCGGTTGCGAAGGTCGGGAGCGTCGCCGGGAACCCGGCGCGCGGCCGGCGCAAGCACCAAAGGCGGCGGAGCGCTCCGCCCCCGGTAGAAGTCGCGAAGGTCGGCGACCACCTGCGCCGGCTCGCCGTGGCGAAGCGTTCGAAGGGTGCCGCCCGTGCGGTCGAAGGCGAGGCTGTGGCACATGGCGCAATCCTCCTCCATGTCGACCGGCTGGAAGCGAGCGCCGTCCGGCGCCGGATCGTGGCAGTCCTTGCATTCGAGCGCCTGCCCGAAGCCGTAGGCGCCGCTCAGCCGGCGCGCCATCTGGGCCACGCCGTTGATTCGCGACAGGTGCATGGCGTGCGGGAATTTGAGGCCGCTATCCTCGCGCGGATGCTGCGCCAGGGACAGGCGCTGAAGACGCGGCCGCTCGCCGCTCCAGCCCGAGATCAGGACCGGCCGGAATTCGGGATGGGAGCGGCCGAAATCGCCGGCATTCGGCAACAAGGTGTCGGGAAGCTTCTTCCTGAGATCGCCATGACAATCGGCACAGAAACGCTGCGCCGTCGCCGGCATCTGCTGCCTGCCCTCATGCTCGGTATGGCATTCGACGCAGCGGCCCGGCGGCAGGTCGAACTTCTCCTTGAAGGCGAGCTCGATCCGCCGCCAGCGGGTAAGGTCGGGCCGCGCCCGCGCCAGCCGGAACGGATCGGCATGGTCGTGGACGGCGGTATGGCAGGACTTGCACGCCGAATCGCGCACCGCCTCGAACGGCTTGACGTGGCAGGCGGTGCAGTTTTTCTGGAGCGCGGCATGGGCCAAAGAGAGGCTGCCCGACGACCACATCTCGTCGGCGTGGAAGCGGGCGAACTTCTCCGCGCGCTGATGGCGGTCGTAGGACGCCTTGATCGGCCAGGCGAGGCACAGCCCCAGCACGAGCAGGGCGAGCAGCCAGGCCAGGATGCGCTTGCCCGGCAGCACCGGCCCGAGCGTGAACAGCCGCTCGGCGCTCTTGTCCAGCTTGACCTCGCCTTCGCCCGTCCGCTCGATCGCGACGGCGATCTCGTCGGAGCCCGCGGCAGTCGGCATGAAGCGAAGGGCATGGCTGGCGATGAGGATGTCGCCGCCGGTGCCGAGCTCGATGATTCCGCCCGCCGTCTTGCGCCCGTTGAGCTCGACCGAAAGCCCCGGCTCGACCGTCACGGCGAGGCGGCCGGAGCTCCGCTCAACCGTGGCATGGCGAAGCGCCACCGCGAGGTCGGTGAGGTGGACGTCGCAATGCGGATCGCGGCCGATGGTGAGCCGGTCCCCGCCGATCCGCCGCGTTCGAACGATCTCCCGCCCTTCGGCGCTGCGCGAGACGGTGCGGAGGAGGAACGCCATCGCCGCTACCAGTAGAAGAAGACGCTGACGATATGCGCGGCGAGCGCGGCGATCAAAGCGAAGGTGGCCGGGACATGGACGTAGAGCCACACCTCCAGCAGGGCCTTGATGCGCAGGTGCCTGCGGATCCGCGCCAGCGCGGCCGACTTGCGCTCGAGGAGGGTGACGACGCTGTCGAGCGCGTCCGCCTGCTCGTTCGTCGCCGCGGCGAGACGCAGGCGCGCCTCGGCGAGGGCGCGCGCGGTGCGGCAGCGCGGATAGCGGCCCGCGAGGCGGCGGTAGAGGCCGCCGCCGAAGGCCTCGTCGTCGAGCGAGAGCCTGACGATCTTCGTATCCTCATGACCGAGCGGCTGCGCCGCCGTCTGGAGCTGGCGGTCGAGCTTCATCACCGCATCGATCATTTGCGGCCGGGTCATCTCCGCTCGGCTGACCCCCAGCTCCGGCGGCAGGGTCGAATAGACGAGGACGCCGTAAACGCCGGAAAGGACGACCAGCATCATCAGCGCGTAAGCGAGGGTGTGGACGTTCCAGCCGAACTGGAAGCCGGTGTGCAAAGTCGCGACGACGATCAGCGACAGGCCGAGATAGACGTGGGCGCTCGTCCAGGCCTTCAGCGACCAGCGGCCGCGGGTCATCGCCCGTTTGCGCAGGCCGATCATGGTCAGCCAGAGGATGAGGAGGACTCCGATCGAGCCGAGCGCGTAGCCATAGGGGCTGCCGCCATTGGGGCGGGGCTGGACGTCGATCAGGGCGTAGGCGAGCACAGCCGACAGTGAGAAGGCCAGCGCGATCTTGAGCCACAGGAAGTTGCGGTGACGAAGGAAGCTCTCGTGGCCGGCGGCGTGCCGGAGGTCGGTGCGGGCGATCCCTTCGGCCATCTACGTCGCCCCGGCGAAGGGTTGGGTCCATTCCGCTTCAGCATGGATGCCAGCCTTCGCTGGCATGACGGGGCGGTGGATTTCTCCCGTCACCCCAGCGAAGGCTGGGGTCCATTCCGACTCCGCATGGATTCCGGCCTTCGCTGGCATGACGTTTCTCATCCCTCCGGTTCCTTCGGCCATCTACGTCACCCCAGCGAAGGCTGGGGTCCATTCTGAATCAGCATGGATGCCAGCCTTCGCTGGCATGACGGAGGGGTGCATTTGTCCCGTCGCCCCAGCGAAGGCCGGGGTCGCGGAGGGTGAACGGCACAGGCGCTTTTCACCCGCTGGGACCCCAGCCTTCGCTGGGGTGACGAGGGCGCTCATCCCTCCCGCTCCAGCCGCGCCACCGTCAGGAACTGCTCGGGCGCAACGCGAATCGCCGCGCCCGTCGGGCAGGCGCGGACGCAGGCGGGGCCGCCGGAGATTCCAGAGCACATGTCGCACTTCACGGCCTTCTTGGGGGTCTCCGCCGGGACTCGCCGGTCGATCCATTTCTTGGACGGCTCGCCCGGGCCCGGCCCGAGCCCGGCGATCAGCCAGGCGAGCAAAGGCGGCTTCTTCGGCGGCACCTTCTCCATGCGGATGACGCCGTAGGGGCAATTCCTCTGGCAATTGCCGCAGCCGATGCAGGTGTCGTCGATGAACACCTCGCCGTCCGGTCCGCGGTGGATGGCGTTGGGGGGGCAGTCGGCCATGCAGTGAGGATGCTCGCAATGGCGGCACGAGGTCGGCACGTGGAGATGGGCGTAGGTCTTGCCGGCCTCGCGGTTGAGGCGGGAGAGGCCCTCGTGGCTGTCGGCGCAGGCGCGCTCGCAATTGTCGCAGCCGACGCACAGATTCTCGTCGATGAGGAGGACGTCGGTGGCCTCGCCGATGCCGTTCTCGACGAGGAAGCTCGCCACCGAGGAAT
>JAXDPB010000023.1:0-45402 GCA_034668585.1 Sphingomonadales bacterium
GCGGCCGAGGTGCTGCGTCTGGGCGAGGGCTCGCGCAGCGGTGCCGACGCCAACGACCGCGGCCTCGCCGCGATCGTCACGGGCTCGGTACTGTCCGCCGGTTTCGCGCTTCTCACCGCCATGAAGCTCGCCGCCGCGGACGCCGCGGGCTATTTCCGGATCGGCTCCGGAGTCACGGGCATCAATCCCGGTTTCCAGTTCGCCTTGCTCGGGGTCGGGCATCTCGTCGGCATCTCGGTCGGAATGGCGATGGCGCTCGGCATGTTCATCGCCTGGGGCGTCGCCGTTCCCGTGCTCACCTCCCTCGCCCCCGCCGCCGCCGCGGGCGCGACCCTCGAGGACGTCGCCCTCGACGTCTGGGTCCACCAGGTCCGCTTCCTCGGCGCCGGAGTCATCGGGATCGCCGCGGTGTGGACCCTGGTCATCGTCATCGGCCCGATCGTTCGCGGTCTGACCGCGGCGATGGCCGCCTCCCGGACTCGCGCGGCCGGGCAGGGGGCGAGCCTTGCCCTCCACGAACGCGACATTCCGATCGGCTGGGTCGGTGCCGGGACTCTGGCGGCGCTCGTGCCCATCGCCTACCTCCTGTGGAGCGTGCTCGGCTCGGCGGCGGGCGGGAGCGTTGCGCTGGTCGTCGCCGGCAGCCTCGTCTTCATCCTCGTCGCCGGTGCGTTCATCGCCGCCGTCACCGGCTACATGGCGGGCCTGATCGGAGCGTCCAACAGCCCGGTGTCGGGGATCGGCATATTGTCGGTGATCGGCGCCTCGCTGCTGCTCGTGGCGGTGCTCGGCAGCGGCGGCGGCGACTCGAAGGCGCTGGCCGCCTACGCGCTCATCGTCACCGGCGTGGTGTTCGGAATCGCGACCATCGCGAACGACAATCTCCAGGATCTGAAGACGGGCCAGCTCGTCGGGGCGACGCCCTGGCGGCAGCAGGTGGCGCTGCTGTTCGGAGTCCTGTTCGGAGCCGTGATAATCCCGCCGGTGCTGGACCTGCTCAACCAGGCCTATGGCTTCGCCGGGGCGCCGGGGGCGGGGCCGGACGCGCTCGCGGCGCCGCAGGCGGCGTTGATCTCGACGCTCGCCGTCGGAGTCCTCGGCGGCAACATGGACTGGACGATGATCGGCTGGGGCGTGCTCCTCGGGATCGGACTTATCCTCCTCGACGCCGGGCTCGGGCGCGCCCGCAAGCTGCGGCTGCCGCCGCTCGCCGTGGGGATCGCGATCTACCTGCCGATGTCGGCCACCCTGATGGTCGTCGCCGGCGCGATCGCCGGGTGGGTCTACGACAAGGGTGCGAAGCGGGCCCGCGACCCGGAAACCTACCGCCGCACCGGGGTCCTCGCCGCCACCGGCCTCATCGTCGGCGAGAGCCTGTTCGGGGTCCTCCTCGCCGGAATCGTCGTCGCCGCCGGTAATGCGAGCCCGCTCGCCGTGGTCGGCGACGGCTTCCGCACCGCCTCGGTCATCGGCGGCACCCTCCTGTTCGCCGCGCTGGCCTGGTGGCTCTACCGCCGAAGCGCGAAGCTGGCGGCGTAAGTGCTGATCCTCCCCTGCATTAGCAGGGGAGGAGCCATCGAAGCCTGGTTTAAGTATTATTCAATAGTAACTGATCGTTCGAGTAATCGTTACTCTCGCTTCCGTAGGTTCCATCAGTCTCGGATACTGTTTCTTCTCTTCGGCGGAGAGTCGGTCGGCTTTCGGCCGCTGGATCATGGTTGTGATCCTTTTTATCCAATTGCCTCGCGAATCATATTCATAGACGTGAGTGTTGGTAGTATATTTGTAACTATCTTCGAACTTTTCCTCGGACATCAGGCCCTTGCCATTATAGGCGTAAAGCCAGCTTTTCTTCATTGCTCCACTGGGCTCATAGGAGACAGCTTCGTGCGGCCTCCCTTTCTCGTCATAGGTAAAGGTTATTCGGTGGGCGCCCAGGCAGGGGCCGATCGGGGCGACCGCTTTTGAGCCGTCGGGCATGAAGAACAGCGTCTCCGAGCGGAGCCCGGCCGAATCGTAGCGATAGACCGTCCTGCCCACGGCGTTGCTCCCGGTCCGATAGGTCACTTCGCTCAGCCTGCCCTGTTCGCCGTAGCTATTGACCTCTCTCAGCTCGACCTTTCCCTTGCGATCGTAATGGACGGTCTCCGCCACTCTGTCGTCGGCATAGACGTATAGGTAGCGCGCCATGAGCACACCCTTGGGATCAGACAGGACGGCCTCGACCAGATGACCGCTCGAGTCGCGCTTGTTGACCTGCCGGCCGCCGAGAAATCCGAAATCGTCATATATGGTCCGCTCGGCTTCGTTTCCCTCCGCGTCGTAGACCACCAGATCCTGCTGCTGGGGGCGGCCCTCCGCCTCCGCTTCGCCCAGGTCCAACCCCATCAATCTGTGCGTCATCCGGGAGCTGACGGAGCGCACCGGGCCGAGAAGGCCCTCTTCCTCCCGGTTCGACTTCTCATGGGCGGCGGTCAGGCCGACCAATAGCAGGGGGACCGCAAGGACTTTGAAGAATCTGCGCATCGCGAACCCCCTTTGCCGTGCCCATCAGCGAATCTAGAGGACCGGCGGGGGGTTCGCGACTTGATTTTACACCGAATTGGACCCGAAGATCCGAGGTCAGACCGCCTTCCCCTCCAGCCACCGGGTGATATCCGGAAGCCGCGTCGTCCTCACCCGCACCCGGTCCCGGATCGAGGCGATCGCCACGTCCACCCGGCCGCGCGACTGCGGGGTCATGTAGCGGGTCGCATATTGCTCGAGCTTGCCGACCATCGCGGGATCGGCCGAGCCGCCGCCGAGGCCGGCGAGGAAGCGCGAGCGGGACGAGATATCGACCAGCCCTTCCACTTTCTCGCGGTTCCTGGCGGCGAAATCGTAGGCGAGGTCCGGATGCTCCTCCGCCACCTCGGAGATGATCGCCGAGCCCGTGGTCGCGCCCGGCTCGTCGGTCAGAGCGAGGTCGAGCGCGCGCTGGGCAAGGGCCGGGTCGCGGGCGCTCCCGAGAAGCCGGTAGAGCTGCGCCTTGACCAGCGGGCTCTTCTCCGAGCGGGCCTGCGCGCGGAGGCGCTCCCAGCCGGCGGCGTCGATGTTGCGCGCGTGGACGGCGAGGATGGTGGAGCGCAGCGGGCCCGCGGTGGCCAGCGGGTCGCCGGCCGCGAGGCGGCGATCGGCCTCGGCGACGACGGCTTCGTCGCCCATCTCGCCCAAAGTCTGGATAAGCTCGGCGCGGAGGACCGGAATCGTCGGCGCCTCGCCGGCTTTGGGAGCCCAGCCGATGCGGGCGAGCACCGGCGAGAGCTTGCGCGAGGCATAGCGGGCGAGCATCGCCCGATGCGCCGGATCGGCCTCGTACATTTCGTGGACATTGCTGAGGATGGCGGCGGCGCGGCTCCACACCTGCGGGTTGGCGTTGGCGGGAACCGCGTCGACCATGTCGAGAGCTTCCGCGGCGGACTGGTAGCCGGCGAGGCCGAGGCCCCAATTGTCGGCGAGAAGGCCGATCTGGTCGATCGGCTTCAGGCGCCCGAAGCTCCCCGTGAGCCGTTCGAGCAGGGCCGGCGTGTAGAGGGTTCGGTAATAGCCGGTCTGGCCGCTGTTAACGATCAGCGGCTCGCAGCCCGGAACGCTGAGCGTCCCGGCGCCCCCGGCGACGACGGTGCGGACCTCGCCGCCGCCCGCCGTGGAAGCGATTACCGGCACCCGCCAGCCCGGCGCCGCCTTGTCCTGATGGTCGCGGCTGAATTCGGCCTGGCGCAGGGTCACTTCGGTCTTGCCGCCCCGGCAGGCGGCATTCTCGACCCGGATCAGCGGCACTCCCGGCTGCAGCGTGAAATCGTGGGCGATGGCGGTCACCGGCTTGTTCGCCGCCCGCTCCACCGCCTGCCAAAGGTCGTCGGTCTGGGTGTTGCCGAGCCGGTGGGTGCGGATATAGTCTTGGACGCCGCGCCGCCAGGCATCCTCGCCGACATAGTCTTCGAGCATGGTGAGAACCGCCTCGCCCTTGCGGTAGGTGATCGAATCGAAGGCCTGGCTGATCTGCTCGACGGTGGTGACGTGCTGGACGATCGGGTGAGTGCTCGACACGGAATCGAGGGTGATCGCGCTCTCGCGCCCGGCCACCGTGCCGAGCTCCGGCTGCCATTCCGGGTGGAGGGCGGTCGTCGCCTTGGTCGCCATCCACGAGGCGAAGCCCTCGTTCAGCCACAGATCGTCCCACCAGGCCATGGTGACGAGATCGCCGAACCATTGGTGGGCCATTTCGTGAGCGGCGACTTCGAAGATGCGCTGGCGAGTGGCTTCGGTGGTGATGGCGGGATCGACGAGGAGGATCGATTCGAACGAAAATATCGCGCCCCAATTCTCCATCGCCCCGAAGAACTGGCTGCTGCCCGGGCCGGCGATATTGTCGAGCTTGGGCAGCGGATAGGGCGTCCCGAAATATTCGTTGTACCAGGGCAGGATGGTGGCGGCGCTCTGCAGCGCCCAGCGGCCCTTCTCGCCGTCGCCGCGCTTGGCGACGACTCCGACCTCGGTGCCGGCGGCGGTCCTGGTGATGCGGTCGAACTCGCCCACCGCCATGAACAGCAGGTAGCTCGACATGGCCGGCGTGGTCTGGAAGGTGACCGTCCTGGTCCCGTTCGAATTGGTCTGCACCCCGGCCTGCGGCATGTTGCCGATCACGTCCTGGTCGGCGGGGACGGTGACGTTGAGATTGTAGGGGGTGCGGAACTGGGGCTCGTCCCAGCCCGGGAAGAAACGGCGGGCGTCGGGCGCCTCGAACTGCGTGAACAGCGCCCGCTTCGGGCCCTGGGCGCCTTCATAATCGAGGGCGAACAGGCCCGCGGCCTGGGTGTAGATCTTGCCACGATAGTTGATCGTCAGTCGGTATTGGCCTGGCGCGATTTCGCGGGCGAAGCGGAAGGTCGCGGTCTGCTTGTCCGGATCGACATCGATCTTGCGCGGGTTCAACGCCAGCAGCGAGGCGCCGTCGCCGCCGCCCAGGGAGACGTCGGCGAATTCGAGATCGGCGGCGTTGAGGGTGATGAAGTCGGTCGGCTCCAGCACCCTTATGTCGATGTCGGCGCGGCCGGTGAAGCGCAGGTTGGCCGCATCGGGAGTCACCGCGATCGTATATTGGAGGGGGCGGACGTTGGTCGGCAGCTGGGTCGGCACCTGCCGCGACGCCTGCGGGGCGGCGACCGTCGCCGGGGCGCTTTGCTGTGTGGTCCGGGCGCAGCCGGCAAGGGCGAGGGCGAGAAGGGAGGCGGTGGCCAGAAGACGCATGAGAAACTCCGCGTGGAAAGTCGCGCTTCCGTGAGGGGAGGCGCCCGCCATGTCAAACTCAGTAGCCGAAGATCGGTGCCGCCTTGTGCCCTTCGAGGACGTGCGCGCGCAGCCGAGCAGGCTCCCAGAGATGCTCGACTCCCGCTTCGGCCTGGCGCACCAGAGAGACGATCGCCGCGTTGACCGGCGCCTCGCGGCCGAGCCGCTTCGCGAGGGCGACGACCTCGCCGTTCAAATAAGCAATTTCGGTGGGGCGGCCCGCCTTGAGATCGTCGGCCATGGAGGAGCGCGCCCTGGCGTCGATCTTCTGGATCTTGAGGAACAGGTTGTTGAAGATGAGGTCCGGCGAGGCGATTACGTGGGGAAGCAGTTTGGGCGGCACCGGCCCGATCTTCGCCGGTTCGACCCCCGCCGCCTCGAGCAGGCCGAACGCCTCGACGATCGAGGCGGCGACGACCCGCCGGTAGTCGCGCTCCCTGAGCTGCTCGAGCAGGGTGCGGCCGGACAAAGCGTTGACCGCATTGTTGAGGTTGATGAGCAATTTGCCCCAGGCGATGGAGCGCATGTCGGCGGCGAGGCGGAGGCGCGCGGGCCCCTCGCCGATCCGCTCCGCCAGGGAGCGAAGCGCCGGCACGTCCTGGGCGACGAGGTCGCCCGCGACGCCCTTGTGGAAGCGGCCGTGGCCGAGGGCGGCGACGTTGTAGGGCACCATCCCCGCCACCGCCTCGAACCGTTGCTTGAGGACCGCGCGAAGGGTGTCGACGTTGCTCACTCCGTTCTGGAAGCTGATAACGAGCGCGCCCTTCCTGGCGTGGCGGGCGATCTCTTTCGCGGCCGCCGCGGTGCCGGTGCTCTTGACGCAAAGCGCGATGATGTTGGCTTTGGCGAGGGCGGCGGGCTTGACCGAGAAGTCCACCTGCTCCGCCGCCAGCCGTGCCCGCCAGCCGGAATAATCGGTGAGGGTGAGACCGTTTTCCTCTATCTCGCGGCCGATCCGCTCGCGGCCGACGAAGCTGACCGGAACGCCCGCCGCCGCCCAGGCGCCGCCGACGAAGCAGCCGATCGAGCCGGCGCCGAATATGGCGACGTTCAATTCAGCCCCGGCCGCGATAGCCGGGCACGTCCTGCGCCGGCACCCACAGGCCCTGGGGCGGCTCGCCCGACTGCCAGAAGACGTCGATCGGAATTCCGCCGCGCGGATACCAGTAGCCGCCGATCCTCAGCCACAAAGGCGCCATTTCCTCGACCAGCCGCTGCGCGATTCCCATCGTGACGTCCTCATGAAATCCGCAATGGTTGCGGAAGGCGGAGAGGAACAGCTTCAGCGACTTGGATTCGACAATCGTCGAGTCCGGGGCATAATCGATGACGAGATGGGCGAAATCGGGCTGGCCCGTCACCGGGCAGAGCGAGGTGAATTCCGGCACCGCGAAGCGCACCAGATAAGGCTTTCCCGGCCGGGGATTCGGGACGTAGTCGAGGCTGGCTTCCGCGGGCGTCGCGGCGATCGCGCTGGAGCGGCCGAGATGGGTGAGATCCATGGGCGCGCTCTAGCGGGTGCGGCCATGGGGTGAAAGGGGCAGGGCGGCGGGCCGCCTCGGCTCACAACCCGACCGTCAGAGCGGAGCGCCGCCGGGTTCGGGCCGGTCTCTCGCCGTCGGGCGGCTGCCGAACGGCGACGAACGAGGCGGTGTAGCCGGCAGGCGCCTTCGGGCCGTGGGCGTTCACCCGCACCACGGTCCCCACCAGGGACGGGACCTGGCCGATCCCCTCAGGCCACCAAAAACCGGGGGTGCAGCGATAATCGTAACGCCAGCCTTCGGTGGCGGTGCCGGGGATACCGAGTCCGACGATCGCATATTCGTCGGTGCCGCCCGACCGGATCACCTCTCCGGTGAGCGCGAGGGCGTAGCCGGCGCCGAGGCCGAGGCCACCTCGAAACGTGTCGCCGCCGGACGGGTCGAAGTCGAAAATGCCTTCACCGAAGATCAGCGCGAGGGCAGCATCGGCGTCGTCCCCGACCAGTGCCGGGTCGTTACGGAAGCTTCGGTAGGTCCACTTCCCTGACAGCATCTGGGCTCCCGGTTCGACAGGATGGAGCCGCGATACGACATAAGGCCGGCCATAGAAAGTTCGAAATAAAGGCTTTGGAACGAACCCTCGTCGGGTATATCCTTCAAATTCGAATCGTGGTTATTGCCATTTGCTTATCTGTTCGCCGCCGCTCCGTGAAGTTCACTTGCTTCCCGGCCGACGAGTCGCTTGCGGCAAGGTGTCTCAGGATTACAAGACGATAGGGGTAAACGTCATGGCATCTTCCGCCGCTCCGAGAATTCGCCGGTCATTGATCGACGTCCAGAACGACTATGACAATGGCAACAAGCAAGAGCTCGAAACGCTGATGCGTGCCTGGCGCGGCATGAAGCAACTGCCGTCCGGCGACCTTCGCTCCTTCTTCATCCTCGGCGGCTATCACGGCGAGCCGTTCCGCGGCCCCGGAATGACCGACCCGAACTATTGGGGCGGCTATTGCGAGCATGGCACCGTGCTCTTCCCGAGCTGGCATCGCGCCTATCTCTACGTTCTCGAAAAAGCCTTGCAGAGCATTCCCGGCTGCCAGAGCCTCATGTTGCCTTTCTGGGACGAGTGCGACCCCTATTCGCGCTCCTACGGAATTCCGGCGGCCCTGACCTGGGACACGTTCGTGCTCGACGGCGAGACCATCCCCAATCCACTCAAGTCCTTCGTCCTGCCGGAGGCGATCGTCGACCAGGTACAGGGGGACAATGCCCTCTATTCCAAGCCGAAGGGCTATGAGACGGTCCGCTATCCCCTCTCGGGGCTGGTCGGAACGGAAGCCGATCGCAAGGCGACCGAAGCGCACAATGCGAAATTCCCCGATCATGCGACCAACGTGAAGCTGCTCTGCCAGAACGTGGGCGACTGGCTGAACGGAATGGCGGTGGTCGACGGCAAGCCGATCGGCGGCAACGTCTACAACCGTTACATCTCCTGCCTCTCGGCGCCGACCTACACCCTGTTTTCCAACACGACGTCGGCGGGCGCCTGGAACAAGGCCAATCCCAACAATCTCGTCGTCCCGCTCGAAAGTCCGCATAACGCGATGCACCTCGCCGTCGGTGGGTTCGATGTGCCCGGGCAGGGCGATTTCTCCCCGATCCCCGGCGCCAACGGCGACATGGGCGAGAACGACACCGCCGGGCTCGACCCGATTTTCTTTTTTCATCATTGCTTCATCGATTACGCCTTCTGGAGCTGGCAGAAGAAGCACGGCGCCACCAGCGCGCCGCTCGCCATCGACCCCAAAGACCCGGGTTCCAACTCCAGCACGGGCACGGCGCAGGGCCCGGCCGCCGGAACCCCGCCCGACACGCCGCTCACGGCCACCTCGCCGCTCAATCCCTTCGTCATGGACGACGGCACGGGCAAGACGCGGCCGATCACCACCAACGACGTCACCGACATCCGCAGGCTGGGCTACGATTACGGCTTCGGTTCGCTGGACCGTTTCGTCGACTCGTCGCAAGCGCTGGAAGGCGCCGCGGCGGAGGAGAGCGGCCCGACCCGGACCGTCTATATCAGCGGCATCGATCGGAGGAAGATTCGCGGCTCCTTCGTGATCTCGGCTTATGCGAATATCGACGGCGAGGTTCGGCCGTTGGGCCATGAGGCGGTCCTCAGCCGGTGGCATGTCGAGGGCTGCCTCAACTGCCAGAGCCATCTCGAGGCGCGGACGAGCTTCTACGTGCCCGAGACGGGCGAGGGAGGAGTGCCCCCGGTCCATGTCGAGGTCCGAACGCGGCAGAGCATCCTCGCCTCCGCCGCCGTGGGCGCCGGGGCGGGGGAGGGCGCAGCCGTCGAAGCGAACGCGCTGGCAGCCTTCGCGCCCGCGGAGCCCTTCCTGAAAGTCGAGATACAATAAGGCAAAGGATGCCTGTGACGAGCCGGATCCCGAACGTGATTGCCTGCACGTTGCCGGGAGTGCGCCAGGGATAGCGCGTCGGCCGATCGATCTTGCGTCCGCTTTGCGCCGCGCCGACCGCGTGCCATATCGAGCGGCATGAAGAAGCTTCTCCTGGCATTCTGCCTCTTCGCCGCGCCCGCCGCCGGCGCCCAGACCGCGACCGACGCGCAGCCCGCCGCCGCCTCGCCGCCTTTGGTCTCCGTCACCCGCCATACCGGCGTCTTCGGCGGCCAGCGCATCGCCTATAGCGCGACGGCGAGCGAGACCTATCTCAAGGCGGAAGACGGCACTCCGAAGGCGAGCATCTTCTCGGTCGCCTATGTGAAGGAGCCGCGCGATCCGAACCGGCCGGTCGCCTTCCTTTTCAACGGCGGGCCAGGCTCGGGCTCGGTCTGGCTTCACATGGGCGCCTTCGGCCCGAAACGGGTGGCGATCCCCTCCGACGCCCGCGACGATGGCGGGCCGCCCTTCCCGATCGTCGACAATCCCGACAGCCTGCTCGACGTCGCCGACATCGTCTTCATCGATCCCGTCGGTACCGGCTTCAGCCACGTGCTCGGGAAGACCGAGAATAAGGAATATTGGGGGGTCACCCAGGATGCCAAGTCGGTCGGCGAGTTCATCCGCCTCTGGCTCAACGACAACGGCCGCTGGAACTCGCCCAAATATCTGGGCGGCGAGAGCTACGGCACGACCCGCTCGGCGGCGGTCGTCAACCAGCTCGAGGGCGCCTATAACGACGTCTCGCTCAACGGCATCATCCTCATCTCGACCATCCTCGATTTCGGCGCCGAGGCCTTCGTGCCCGGCAACGAGATGCCCTACGTCCTCTATCTTCCCTCGATGGCGGCGACGGCCTTCCATCACGGCAAGGCGCCGGCTGACGCGGGAACGCTCGAGGGCTTCGTCCAGGAGGCGCGCGAGTTCGCCGCCGGCGACTATGCGGCGGCGCTGATGAAGGGCCAGAAGCTGCAGGGCGAGGAGCGCGCCGCGATCCGCCGCCGCCTCGCCCGCTTCACCGGACTGTCGGAACGCTTCCTCGAGGAAGCGGACCTCAGGGTTAGCGACCAGCGCTTCTACAAGGAGCTGCTGCGCGACAAGGGGTTGGTCATCGGCCGGCTCGACGCCCGCTATACCGGCCGCGACTATGACAATGCCGGCGAAACGCCGGACAACGACCCGAGCTTCTACGGCATCGACGCGGGCTATACGGCGGCGCTCAACGCCTGGGTTCGGGATGGGCTCAAGTTCAGGAGCGACCGCCATTATTCCACCATCGGCGGAGTGAGCGACTGGGACTGGGACCTGAAGGACCAGGGCGGCGAGGCGCGCTACTACAAGAATGTCGCCCCCTATATCGGCCGGGCGATGCGGGAGAATTCGGGGCTTCGAGTCTTCGTCGGCCAGGGCTATTTCGACTTCGCCACGCCCTTCTTCGGCGCCGAATATTCGCTGTCGCGGACCGGCATCCCGCAGGACCGGATCCAGTTTCATTATTACGGCTCGGGCCACATGATGTACGTCCGCGACGAGGACCGCGCCGCGCTTTCCCGCGACATCCGGGAGTTCATCCGGAGCCGTTGAAGCCGTCATGGCGGGACCCAAGCGGCGCGGCAATCGCTGCGCCGGGCGCGACGGCCGATGCTTTGGATTGCTTCGCTGCGCTCGCAATGACGGGCAATCAGGTATGGCATAATGCCAGTCGGCATGGACTAATGCGTGTTTTGGCTGACAGAATGTAATGTACACTTGACATACTGCCAGCCTCTGGCTATCGAGTCGCCAGGGCCGGCGGATGGGCTGCCGGCGGAGGAAGGCGAGGGCGGTGAAGAACCGGCTGAAGGTCCTGAGAGCGGAGCGCGACTGGAGCCAGGCGGAGCTTGGCGGCCGGCTCGGAGTGTCTCGCCAGGCGGTGAACGCCATCGAGACCGGCAAATACGATCCCTCGCTGCCGCTCGCCTTCAAGCTTAGCCGGCTGTTCGGCGTGGCGATCGAGGAGATTTTCGATGACGGGTTCGCAGGGGCGAGCGATGCGCGCTGAGGCGATGTTCGCGGCGCTGGCCGCCGCCGCAATGACGATCGTCACCGCCGCCACCTTGGTTTCGCTCCACCTGCTCGCGCCCGCGACCGGCGCGGCACGGCCCTTCGACGCGGGCGCCGCCGTCAGCCTTGACGTTCTCGCCGCCGCCACCCGCCTCTAGGAGATGGAAATGACCGAGACTGAAGATGTCGAGAGGGCCGAGCGGCTCGGCCGGAGGCGGGCGCGGATCTTCGCCGTCCAGTCGATCCTCTTCATCAGCTGGCAGGGCCTGTTCTTCTCGCGCGCCGCCGAAGCGTCGATGCGAACGGTGGACACGCTCAAGATTTCCGCCTGGTTCGTATGGGCGCTGGCGCTGCTGTTCGTGCTCGCCACCGGCGGCAACCTGCTTCGCGGCCGCAAGGTGCGTGCCCTGCTCAACGACGAATTCACCCGCCGCAACCGCACCCAGGCCTATGTCGCCGGCTTCTGGGCAGCGGCGATCAGCGCCATCGGCCTTTATCTGGTCGACCTGTTCGACGTCGTCACCGCCCGCGAGGCGATCCACGCCATCCTCTCGGCCGCCATCGCCGCGGCTCTGATCACCTTCGCGGTAAGGGAGCGCCGCGCGTTGCGCACCGAATAGGGAAGCCTAGACATCGCGGCGGCGGCAGGACAAGGAGAGAGCCTGTCCCGCCGGAGCAGTCGATGCGTCTTGCGCCCCTCCTTCTTCTCCTGCTCACCGCCGCCGCGAGGCCGGACGACAATCCGCCCCTGCTCGAGCCCGGCGAGGCGAGCGCCATCGCGTCCGAGATTTCCGGGGCGTCGGCCAGGCGGACGGTCCACGCGCTGTCGCTCGACCACCGCATGCGCGGATCGGACGGATATCGCGCGGCGGCGGAGCTGATCCGCGACCGCCTCCGCGACTATGGCCTCGACGGCGTGGAGATCATCTCGCTGCCGGCGGACGGCAAGATCTTCTACGGTACCCAGCGCTCGCGCCCGGCCTGGAACGCCTCGTTCGCCGAACTGTGGGAGCGACGGCAGGAGGGGCAGGGCTGGAGCGACGGCGAGCGGATCGCTTCCTGGGCGGACCAGCCGATCACGCTGGCGCAGGACAGCCTCAGCGGCCGAGCCGAGGCCGAGCTGGTCGACGTCGGCGCCGGCACGTCCGCGGCGGATTATGCCGGCAGGGACGTGCGCGGAAAGCTCGTCCTCACCTCCTCGCAGCCCGGCGAGGTCGCGCATCTCGCGGTCACCGAGCGCGGCGCGGCCGGTATCGTCTCCTGGGCCCAGAACCAGCGCTCGGCCTGGTGGGGAGAGGATGAGAGCCTGATCCGCTGGGGCCATCTCGACACCTGGGAGGACCCGACCTTCGCCTTCATGGTCTCGCCGGCGCGCGCGCATTCGTGGCAGGCGCGGCTGGCGAAGGGGGAGACAGTGCGGCTTCGCGCCGAGGTCAGGGCGGGGCGGACTCCCGGCGCCTATCTCATCCCGACTGCCCTCATTCCGGGCAGGGACCGGTCGAAGGAGATCCTTTTCTCCTGTCATCTCGACCATCCCTCGCCGGGCGCCAACGACAATGCCAGCGGCTGCTCGGGCATCCTCGAGATCGCCCGGACATTGCACCGGCTGATCGCCGAGGGCCGTCTGCCTCAGCCGAAGCGGACGTTGCGCTTCATCTGGCCGTGCGAGATCGAGTGCACCATCTCGCTGCTCAACGCCCGGCCCGAATTCGCCCGCCGGACGCTTGCGACGATCCATCTCGACATGATCGGCGGCAATACCGATATCACCAAGGGCGCGCTCAGCGTCGAGGGTTCTCCGCCCAGCTCGCCGAGCTTCGTCTCCGACGTCGGCTTCGCCATCGCCCGCTGGGTCGACGCTCAGGCCTCGCGTTACGCCGATCGCGGCGAGTCGGCCTTCCCTTTGCTCGACCCGGAAGGAACGAAGAACCCGCTCCGCGCCAGGATCGGCGGTTTCTCCGAAGGCTCCGACCACCAGATCTGGGCCGAGGGCAGCTGGCGCGTTCCGATCCTCTACATCGCCGACTGGCCCGACATCTACATCCACACCAACAAGGACCTGCCGGGCAATCTCGACTCGACCAAGATGAAGCGCGCCATGTTCATCGCCGCGGCCTCGGCCTGGTATCTGGCCAATCTGGACCAGTCGGGCGTCCCGGCGCTGTGGAGTTCGATCCAGCCGGAACTGATGGAGCGGATGGCTTCGGCGATGCGGAGCGCCGACGGCCGGCCCCCGGCGGAACACAGCAATTTCGGCCGCCACGCATTCCAGCTCGACCGGGACATGCACGGGTCGCTCGGCCGCTTCGGCCTCAAGCCGGCCGGCGGCTGGGTCGCGCCCCCGGCCATGGACCTCGGCGGGCCCGCGGCCGCGGCTCCGCCGGATGCGACCCTCGTCTATCGCCGAAACCCGAGGCTGAAAGGGCCGATGGACGGCTTCGGCTATAGCTGGCTCGACGACCATCTGAAGAAAGCGGGCCTGGAGAAGCCGGCTTTGCTCGCGCGCGAGCCGAGCGCGGACGGGCCCAGCTTCGGCTATGAGGCGCTCAACCTCGTCGACGGCGAGCGCAGCGTCCAGCGGATACGCGACGACCTTGCCGCCACCGTCGGCCCGGCGCCGGTCGAGGAGGTTGCGGCCTATCTCGCGGCGCTGGAGCGGCTCGGCGTGATCCAGCGTTAGGAGCAAAGATGGAATCCCTCGTCTCGACCGACTGGCTGGAGCGGGAGCTGGGAACGTCCGACCTCCGGGTCATCGACGCCACGCTCTTCCTCCCCGGCGAGCCGCGCGATGCGCGCGGCGAATATGAGGCGGAGCATGTTCCGGGCGCCGTCTTCCTAGACCTCGAGGACGTGTCGGACACGTCCAATCCGGTGCCGCACATGGTGCCGAGCGAGGCCAAGTTCGCCAGCCGGATGGCCTCGCTCGGCCTTCGCGACGGGCAGCGCTTCGTCGTCTACGACAACAGCCCGCTGCACAGCGCCGCCCGCGCCTGGTGGATGCTGAGGAGCTTCGGGGCCCATTATGTCGCCTTGCTCGACGGCGGGCTTCAGAAGTGGAAGGCGGAGGGGAGGCCGCTGGAGAGCGGGCGCCCGCAGCTTCGCCACGGCCATTTCAGCCCCAGCTTCGACTCGAAGGCGGTCGCCGACAAGGCCGCCGTAGCCGGGCTGATCGGATCCGGCAGCCATGAAATCGTCGACGCGCGCGGGCCGGGCCGCTTCACCGGCGAGGAAGCGGAGCCGAGGCCCGGAATGGCCTCCGGCCACATACCCGGCTCGAAGAACCTCCCCCAGGGCCGGCTGTTCAACGCCGACAACAGCTGGAAGCAGGACGAGGACCTGCGGCGCGCCTTCGAGGAGGCGGGCGTGGATCTCGACAAGCCGATGGTCACCACCTGCGGCTCGGGGGTGACCGCCTGCGTGCTTTTGTTCGGCGCCCACCGGCTCGGCAAGGAGGATGCGCGACTCTACGACGGCAGCTGGTCGGAATGGGGCTCCGATCCGGCCATGCCGAAGGCGACGGGGCCGGCGTGAAGGGCAAGCGGCCCGATACCAGGCTGGTCCATGGCGGCCGCCGCAAGGAATGGCGCGGGCGCATCGTCAATCCGCCGGTGCACCGGGCCTCCACCATCCTCTTCGACAGCGTCGCCGAGCTGCGCTCCGCCGCTCCCGAATTCGGCAAGGCTTATTACGGCCTCCACGGCACTCCGACGCAATGGGCGTTGAGCGAGGCGCTGACCGAGCTCGAGCCCGGCGCGGCGGGGACGATGCTCTATTCGTCCGGCCTCGCGGCGGTGACGGCGGCTCTGCTCTCGGTGCTTTCGGCCGGCGACGAGCTGGTGGTGACCGACAGCGTCTACGGCCCGACCCGGCGCTTCTGCGACGGCTTCCTCAAGCGCTACGGCGTCGCCGTCCGCTATTACGATCCGCTGGCGGGCGCCGGCATCGCCGATCTGATCGGCGAGCGCACCCGCGCCATCTTCCTCGAAAGCCCCGGCTCGCTGACCATGGAGGTGCAGGACGTCCCGGCGATCTGCGCCGCCGCGAAGGCGAGGGGCGTCGCCACCCTGCTCGACAATACCTGGGCGACGCCGCTCTTCTTCCGCGCCATCGCCGCCGGAATCGACCTGTCGATCCTGGCCGGGACCAAATATGTCGGCGGGCATGCCGACGTCATGCTGGGATCGGTCACCGCGAGCGCGGGCTTTTATTCGAAACTGGAGCGCACCAGCTGGGACCTCGGCCACTCGGTCAGCCCGGACGACGCCTGGCTCGCCTCGCGGGGGCTGAGGACGATGGGCGTGCGCCTGCGCCGCCACGAGGCGAGCGCGCTCAGGATCGCCCGCTGGCTGAACGAGCAGCCGCAGGTGGCCGCCGTGCTCCATCCGGCGCTTCCGGACTGCCCGGGCCACGCGCTCTGGGCCCGGGATTTCGAGGGCTCGTCCGGCCTGTTCTCCTTCGCCCTGAACGGCGGCGGCGACGGCGCGCGCACCCGCTTCATCGAGGCGCTCGAGCTGTTCGGCCTCGGCTATAGCTGGGGCGGCTATGAGAGCCTGGTCGTCCCCGCCGATCCCGAGCGCCTCCGTACCGCGACAAGCTGGCGGGCGGAAGGACCGCTGGTTCGGCTCCATATCGGCCTCGAGGATGAAAACGACCTGATCGAGGACCTGGCGGGGGCGCTTTCCCGCTTCGGGGCCGAGCAATGAAGGGTCTGATCGAGGGCCTGGGAGTCACCTGGCCGACCTACGGCGACTGGGTGGCGGCTGCGGTGGCGCTCGGCATCTGCGTCGGCATCTGGGGCATCGCCTGGCTGTTGGGACGGTGGCTCGGCCCGCGGCTCGCCGCCTTTTGGGAGCATCGCGCCGGCGGCCGCGGCGAGGCGCTCGCCTCGCGGATGTGCGACCTCACCCGCTATCTGATCGGGGCGCTGCTCGCCGCCCTCGTCCTCAATGCCGACGCCTGGCGTCCGCTCGGAGCGATCGTGGTCGGGGTGGCGCTCGCCGGCTGGGCGGCGATGCTCGTCTCGGGCCTGGTACGAGGCCTGCAGATGCCGCGCTGGATCGCGGCTTTGCTCGCGGCCGTTGCCTTCTTTGCCCTGCTCGCCCGAGCCGTCGGAGGCCTGAAGCCGATCACCGACACGCTCGACCGGGTCGGCTTTACCGCCGGCGATACCCGAGTGTCGCTGCTGACGGTGCTTCAGGTGCTGGTGACCTTGGTCGCGCTCTACGCGGCGGTGAAATTGCTCAACCGGATCGTTGGCCACTCGATCCACAGGGCGAAAAGCCTCGACGCCACCCAGCAGCTCCTCGGCCAGAAGCTCGCCAGCGTCGCCATCCTCGTCGCCGCCTTCTTCATCGGCATCGACCTGCTCGGAATCGACCTGACCGCGCTCGCCGTCTTCTCCGGCGCCTTCGGCCTCGCCATCGGCTTCGGGCTTCAGAAGACGTTCGGCAACCTCATCGCCGGGATCATCCTGCTGATGGACCGGTCGATCAAGCCGGGGGACGTCATCGTCGTCGGCGACAGCTTCGGCCATGTCACCAAGATCGGGGTCCGGGCGGTCTCGATCGTCACCCGCGACGGCAAGGAGCATCTGATCCCCAACGAGAATCTGATGACGCAGGAGGTCGAGAACTGGTCCTATTCGAGCCGGGACGTTCGAGTCCACATCCCGGTCGGAGTCGCTTATGGCTGCGACCTGCCGCTGGCTCAGAAGCTGATGATCGAGGCGGCGACCGGTGCCAGACGCGTGCTCGAGAACCGGCCGCCGAGCGTCTGGCTGACCGCGTTCGGCGAGAGCAGCGTCGACCATGAGATATTGGTCTGGATCAGCGATCCCGAGCAGGGCGTCGGCAGCGTCCGCTCCGAGATCCTCAACCGGGTCTGGGTGCTGTTCAAGGAAAACGGAATCATCATCCCGAACCCGCAGCGCGACATCTACGTCAAGGAATGGCCGGAAGCGGCGCGGGGAGAATAGCCATCATTGCGAGCGAAGCGAAGCAATCCAGCGGCTCAGGCGCCTGCAACTGGATTGCTTCGTCGCTTCGCTCTTGGCACGGCTAGGCTGGCAGCCGTTGAGCCAGTGAGGTCAGGCCCTTTTCAAGCTCCTCGGCGAGCCGCTCGGAGGCGGCGCGCACCGGAAGTCCGGCTTCGTCGAGCTTGAGCAAAGCGCCGACTCCGGCGGCGGCCCATCGAGCGGTTTCGGCGGCCAGGTTGTCGAACCTCTTCTGGTCGATCGGCAGCGCCTTCGCATAAGCGGCGCTGACCCGGGCCGCTTCGTCGAGATCAGCATCGCGAGGAGACAGCGACGTCCGCCCCGCCAGCTCCTCGACCAGGGCGAGCACCTGCCGAAGCTGAGCGATCTGAGCGCCGGCGTCGGCGAGGCCGGGGGCATAGAAAGGCGGCTCCTGCTGCGTCACGCGCTTCAGGGTAAAGGGCGAGGGCTAAGGAAGGGTTTAACCCGTCAGGTTTAACCCGTCATCCCGGCGCAAGCCGGGACCTCGGGCCGGAAGAGGCTCGGTGCGGTTCGCTGGGGTCCCGGCTTTCGCCGGGATGACGGCTTTACTGCGGCGTGGTCACCGTCGCGTCGCGGCCCGGGCCCGGCGGGGCGGCGACGATCGCCTGGGTGACGGCGCCTTTGTCGACGACCTGGGTCTGGGGATCGCCGGCGACCGAGCGGGCGCCGAGCGCCACCCGGTCCTGGCCGGCATTGTTCAGCATCGAGCGCTCGCTCTGGCTGCGCGGGGCGGGGCCGCCGAACAGGGCTTCGAGCGCCTGGGTGCGGGCGTCGGTGCCCTGAGGCACCGCTTCGCCGCTGCGCGGCGGGGTGAGCGCGTAATCGGGGGGAATGACCAGAGGCTGGTTGCGGGTGACGGCGAACTCGTCGGGCCGCTCGCGGCCGGCAATGCCGCCGGTGCCGCAGCCGGCCAGCAGCAAGGGGACCAGCGAGGCGCCGAGGCCGAGCTTCACGATACGCATTTTCACTTTTCCTCCTCGGGGGCCTTCCGTTCGCGCGTCAGAAGCGCCCGGACCAGCAATAGCAGGACGCCGATGGTAATGGCAGCGTCGCCCACGTTAAAGACCAAAAAGGGATGAACCTCGCCGAAATGCAGGTCGGCAAAGTCGACGACATAGCCCAGCCGCACCCGGTCGAAGATGTTGCCGAGGGCGCCTCCGAGCACCAGCGACAGCGCGATCGCGTCGTCGCGGCGCTTCTCCCGCCACATCCAGAAGGTGACGAAGGCGGCGATGGCGGCCGTGAGCGCGACCAGAAGCCAACGCCCGACATGGCTGCCCGCGGTGAGAAGCCCCATCGAAACGCCCCGATTTTCGAGCCAGCGCAGGGTGAAGAAGGGCAGCACCTTGATCGTCTCGCGCTGCTCGAGCTGGAGCGGGAAGCGGACCACCCACTTCATGGCCTGATCGAACGCGAAGACGGCAAGGGCGACGCCCAGGCCGATCCTGCGGTTTCGTTTTATGCGGTCCTCGTCCCTCGAAGCGTCAGCCATTCACTACCCCTTCGCAGCGGGCGCACAGGCCCCCGTCCTCGTCCACTTCCGCCAGCAGGCGCCAGCAGCGGCCGCATTTGAGATAGTCCGATTTCGTCACCTCGACGCAGCGCACGTCCGCCGCAATCGCCTCGGACACGATATAGACCTCGGCCAATGTCTCGGGGTCGAGATCGATCAGCCCTTCCTCGACCGAGGGATAAAGCACCTTCGCCTCGAGGCTCGAGCCGATCACCTTCTCCCGCCGAAGCGGCTCGATGCTCTCGGTGACGTTCTCGCGGGTGGCGCGGATCAGCGCCCATTTCGATCCCAGCGCCTCGTCGCGCCAGGCGGAGTCGATGTCCGGCCATTCGAGCAGGTGGACCGAGCCGCCCTCGTCGGGATAGCGGGTCTGCCAGACTTCCTCGGTGGTGAAGCAGAGCACCGGCGCCATCCATCGCACCAGGGCGTGGAAGACGGTGTCGAGGACGGAGCGGTAGGCCCGCCGCTTGGGCGACGAGGGCGAGTCGCAATAGAGGCTGTCCTTGCGGATATCGAAGAAGAAGGCGGAGAGGTCGTCATTGGCGAACGCCATGATCAGCCGGGTGTAGCGGTTGAAGTCGAACGCCTGAACGGCGTCCTTCAGCTCGGTATCGATCTCGGCGAGTCGGTGGAGGACCCAGCGTTCGAGCTCCGGCATCTCTGTCACCGCGACGCGCTCCGCTTCGTCGAAGCCGGCGAGCGCCCCGAGCAGGTAGCGGAAGGTGTTGCGGAGCTTGCGGTAGGCGTCCGAGGTGCCGGCGAGGATCTCCTTGCCGATCCGCACGTCCTCGAAATAGTCGGTCGAGGCGACCCACAGGCGCAATATGTCGGCGCCGCTGTCGCGGATGACGGCGATCGGATCGACCGTGTTGCCGATGCTCTTCGACATCTTGCGGCCGTTCTGGTCGAGCGCGAAGCCGTGGGTGAGCACCGCCCCGAACGGCGCCCGGCCGCGGGTCGCGCAGCTTTCGAGCAGGCTCGCCTGGAACCAACCCCGATGCTGGTCGGACCCCTCGCAATAGAGGTCGGCGCGGACGTCGGGCCCGTAGCGCGCCTCGACGACGAAGGCGTGGGTGGAGCCGCTGTCGAACCACACGTCGAGGATGTCGGTGACCGGCTCGTAATCCTCGAGCCTATAGCCGTTGCCGAGCAGGGACTGGTGATCGGCGTCGAACCAGGCGTCGGCGCCGCCCTCGTGAAAGGCGCGAAGGATCCGCGAATTGACCGCCGCGTCCCTCAGATAGTCGCCGCTCTTCTTGTGCAGGTAGAGCGGGATCGGAACGCCCCAGGCGCGCTGGCGGCTGAGCACCCAGTCCGGGCGGCCCTCGACCATCGAGCGCATCCGGTTCTTCGACTTCTCGGGGACCCAGCGGGTGTCGTCAATCGCCTTCAAGGCGGTGTCGCGCAAGCCCTCTCCCCGTCGGGGAGAGGGTTGGGTGAGGGGGCTCTGTGCCTGAAGGCCATCCTGCGACTCAGTCCGCTCGCCTCCGGCTCGCTCCCCCTCACCCCGACCCTCTCCCCCTTGGGGAGAGGGGGAGCCCGGGGCCCCGCCTCGCGCTCCATCCATCGGGATGAACCATTGCGGGGTGCAGCGGAAGATGACCTTGGCCTTCGAGCGCCAGCTGTGCGGGTAGCTGTGCTCGAAGTCGGCGCTCGCCGCGAGAAGCCCGCCCGCCTCCCTGAGGTCCGAGCAGATCGGCCCGTCGGGCGCGTTGAACTTGTTGTTGATCACCGAGCCCTGGCCGCCGAGCCACTCCCAGTCCGGCCGGTAGAAGCCGCCGGCGTCGACCGCGAAGACCGGATCGATTCCGTTCGCCTTGCACAGCAGGAAATCATCCTCGCCATGGTCTGGCGACATGTGGACGAGACCCGTGCCTTGGTCGGTGGTGACGAAATCGCCGGGGAGGAAGGGGCGAGGCCGGGCGAAGAAGCCGCCGAGGCGGTGCATGGGGTGGCGGGCGATGGTGCCGGCGAGGTCAGAGCCCCTGAACACGTCATTCCCGCGAAAGCGGGAATCCACGCTGCCGTCTTGCAAGGCCCCGTCGTCGGATGGATTCCCGCTTTCGCGGGAATGACGGGATAAGGTGGCGCCGGCGAGTTCCTTCGCAACGAGCAGGCGCCTCGCCCCGCTCTCTACAAGAACATACTCGACCTCGGGCCCATAGGCGATCGCCTGATTGACCGGGATCGTCCACGGGGTGGTCGTCCACGTGACCGCATAAGCGCCCACCAGCTCCGGGATCGGGCTCTCGACGATCTCGAACGCGACGTCGATCTGGGTCGAGACGATGTCCTCATATTCGACCTCGGCCTCGGCGAGCGCCGTCTTCTCGACCGGGCTCCACATCACCGGCTTGGCGCCGCGGTAGATCTTGCCCGCCTCGGCGAGCTTCAGGAGCTCCTCGGCGATCTTCGCTTCGGAGGTGAAATCCATCGTCCTATAGGGATCGTCCCAGTCGCCGGTGATTCCGAGGCGGATGAACTGCTCGCGCTGGACCTGGATCCAATGCTCGGCATAAGCGCGGCACTCGGCGCGGAACTCGCGCGGCGGCACCTGGTCCTTGTCGAGCTTCCTCTTGCGGTACTGCTCCTCGATCTTCCACTCGATCGGCAGCCCGTGGCAGTCCCAGCCGGGGATGAAGGGCGCGTCCTTGCCGAGCAGGGTCTGCGAGCGGAGGATGAAGTCCTTGATCGTCTTCATCATCGCATGGCCGATATGGATGTCGCCGTTCGCGTAAGGCGGGCCGTCGTGGAGGATGAAGCGTGTCCGCCCGGCGCGTTCCTCGCGCAGCCTCTTGTAGAGCCCCATCTCGGCCCAGCGCGCGAGGATGGCCGGCTCCTTCTGGGAGAGGCCGGCTTTCATGGGGAAGTCGGTCTTCGGAAGGAAGACCGTGTCGCGGTAATCGGGCTTTTCGGACATTGGGGCGGGGCTTAGCGGGGAAGGGCGGGAATGGGAACACCCCGTCATTCCGGCGAAAGCCGGAATCCCTGAACCGGGGGTGACGATCGGGCTACCGCTCGAGCGCCCGTCCCACCGCGTAGAAATCCTCTATCCACAGATAACCGCGGAAATCGCGAGGGACCTTGTCGAGCTGTTCCGCCTTCGAGAGGCCGAGGGCGCCGGCCTTCCGATAGTCTCCGGTCAGAATGACCCTGGTGCCGACCCCCTCCATCCGGGCGAGGAAACGCTTGGGCCAGCCCCAGATCGCCCACTGGTAGTTGAGCGGCACCATCACCGTCGTGTTGCGGCACGATCCGGGGACGTAGCTCGTCCACCCGAACTTCACGTAATCGGTGAGGCAAGCCTTGGTATCCTGGACGCTGAACGCCCAGGCGCCCGGCGCGAGCTGCTTCACCCGGCGAACGATTGCGGGATCGCCGTAGAAGCCGAACCGGCGGTCGGTCGCTGCGGCGCCGCCGCGGCGGAGCGCGGCGAGAAGCGTGTCGGCGTCGGCGGGGTCCTTGCTCTTGAAGTGGAAGATGAGCCGCATCTGCGGCACTTCGCGAAGCACCTCTTCGACCGTCGGCATGCCGCCGACGCCCTTGCCGCGGAGCGGCCAGGTCCTGCCGCCGTCGGGGGTATAGCCATAGCCCACGTCCAGCTTCTTGAGCTCGGCGAGGGTGAGGTCTCGAACGGCTCCGCGCCCCTCGGTGCGGCAGTCGACCGTCCAGTCGTGGAAGGCGACCATCCGGCGGTCCCGGGTCGGATGGACTTCGAGCGCGATGGCGCCCGCGCCGAAATGCCGGGCGTTGGAGAAGGAGCGAAGCGTGTTGTCGATGAAATCGTGCTCGGAAGGGACCATATGCTTCGCCGTGCAGGTCTCGTCGGTGATCCCCCGATGGTCGATCTGCTGAGCCACTCCGCGATGGGCGACGAGGATCAGCGGGCCCTTGGGCCTCGGAGCGATCCACGAGGCGTTGACCAGCGACACGGTGACCGCGAACGCCGCCACCCCCGTCCCCAGCCATTGCCACATCCTCACTCCGAAAGCCTCCGCCGAGCCTCTTCGCAATCCGCCGCCATCTGCGCGGTAAGCGCCTCGAGGCTTTCGAATTTCGCCTCCGGGCGAAGGAAGGCGATCAGCTCGACCTCGAGGGTCTGCCCGTAAAGGTCGCCGTCGAAATCGAAGAAATAGGGTTCGAGCAGCTCCCTGGGCGGCTCGAAGGTCGGTCGGATTCCGAGATTGGCAGCGCCGCTAAGCCGTCGCCCGTCGGCCAGCCGGCCGCGCACCGCATAGATCCCGAAACGCGGCCGTAAATAGGGGCCCAGCGCGACATTGGCGGTCGGGTAGCCGATCATCCGGCCTCTCTTGTCGCCATGCTCGACCACGCCCTCGATGGCGAAGGGGCGGGTCAGCAGCCGGGCGGCCTCGGCGCAGTCGCCGGCGACGAGCGAGTCGCGGATTCGGCTCGAGGAGATCGGTCCGTCCTCGTCGCAGACCGGACCCACCGCATCGACCGAGAAGCCGAGCCTGGCTCCGGCTTCCTTCAGCACCTCGACATCGCCGCTGCGGCCGCGTCCGAAGGTGAAGTCCTCGCCTGTCACGACGCCGGCCGCGCCGATCAGCTCCAGCAGGTTCCGGGCGATGAAGCGGTCGGCCGAAGTCGCCGCCAGCTCGGCCCCGAAGCGGAAGACGATCATCGCATCGGCGCCCGCGGCGGCGAACAGCCGCTCGCGCTGGTCGAGGCCGGTCAGCCGGAAGGGCGGAGTCTGGGGGCGGAAGAAGCGGACCGGATGGGGATCGAAGGTCGCGACCAGCGCCGGCCGGGCTTCGGCGCGGGCGCGCTCGACCGCGCGGGCCACCACGGCCTGGTGCCCGGCGTGGAATCCATCGAAATTGCCGAGCGCGACGATGCCCCCGCGAAGCGCCTGCGGAACCGCCGAGCCGCCGTCCAGCCGCTCCATGCGGCGGGGTATAGGAGAGGGGGAGGGGGGCGACAATCCTCCCCGCTCGCTCGTCATTGCGAGGAGCGAAGCGACGAAGCAATCCAGCTTCTGGCGCCGTACAGCTGGATTGCTTCGCTTCGCTCGCAATGACGGCTTATGGCAGCCCTTCCAGCAGCCTCAGCGTATTCCCGCCCATCACCCTGGCGATCTCCTCGTCGGTGAAGCCGCGGTCGATCAGCGCCTGGGTGACGTTGACGAGGCCGGCCGAGTCGAAGCCGGTGGTCACCGCGCCGTCGAAATCGGAGCCCAGAGCGACATGGTCGATGCCGACGAGGTCGCGGACATGGGCGATGGCGGCGGCGACCGCGGCGGGACGGAGATCGCAGACGGCCGCGTCCCAATAGCCGATTCCGACCAGACCGCCGGTGCGGGCGACGCCGCGTATCTCGTCGTCGGTGAGGTTGCGGTTGACCTGGCAGGTGGCCTGGACCCCGCCATGGCTGGAGACGACCGGCCGCCGAGCCATCGCCAGCACCTCGGCGACGGTGGCGTGGCTCGAATGGGCGATGTCGACGATCATGCCTTTCGCTTCCATCGCCCGCACCACCTGGCGGCCGAGCGGGGTGAGGCCGCCTTTCCTCAGCCCATGCATCGATCCCGCCACCTCGTTGTCGAAGAAATGGGCGAGGCCGGCCATCCGGAAGCCGGCGGCGTGGAGCCGGTCGAGATTGCCGAGACGGCCTTCGAGATTCTGAAGCCCCTCGATCGAGAGGAGCGCCCCCGTCACCTTCCGCCCCGCCGCGCGGTCCGCGAGCAGGCGGCGCACGTCGGCGCCGCTCCTGACGATCCGCAGCCGCCCCTGGGAAGCGGCCTCGGCGCGGCGCAGCTTCTCGGAATGCCAGAGCGAGCGCTGGAGCAGCGAATTCCAGGTCCGCGGCGGCTGCAGCTGGGCGATGGCGAGGGTAGTGATGTTGTCGCTATCGGGGCCGTTGGAATCGTAATTCTGGCCCTTGGGCGTCTTGGTCACCGACGAGAAAACCTGAAGCGCGACATTGCCCGCCTCGAGCCGCGGCAGGTCGACCTGGCCGCGGCTCGCCGGGTCGAGCAGGTTGCGCTGCCAGAGCAGGGTGTCGGCGTGCATGTCGGCGATGGCGAGCCGCGCGTGAAGCGCCCGGGCGCGGGGGCTGATCGCGGGCAGCGGAGTCGCCACCACCTTGTTCATCCCGCTCTCGACGATGCCGGGCCCGAGGAGGAGAAATCCGCCGACGGCGACGACGAGCAGGGCGAGCAGCCCGTAGACGACCTTGCGCATATTACACCCTCCGTTCCAGCCGCACGAAGCTGTAGCCCGGACAATCCCCCTCCGCCGCATGATCTTCGCGCGACACTTCCCGCCATTCCCCGCTCAATACCGGCAGGAAGGTGTCCGCCTCCGGCTCCGAATGGACCTCGGTCAGCTCGACGCAGTCCGCCCGCGGCAGGAACATGGCGATTACCTCGACCCCGCCGATGACCGTGACGGGCTGCTCTCCCGCCAGCGCCAGCGCCTCGCCGGGCTCGCGTGCCACGTCTGCGCCCTCCGCCCGCCAATCCGGGTTGCGGGTCAGGACGATGTGGCGGCGACCCGGCAGCAGCCTCGGAAGGCTCTCGAAGGTGCGGCGGCCCATCACCATCGCGGTGCCCAGGGTGACGGCCTTGAAATGCTTCAGGTCGGGCGGAAGCCGCCAGGGCAGGCCGCCGTTCAGGCCGATCGCGCCGTTCGCCGCGCGGGCGACGACGATGGTGATCTCGGACACGTCAATCGTCTCCCGTCACCCCAGCGAAGGCTGGGGTCCATGCGGAATCGGGATGGATGCCAGCCTTCGCCGGCATGACGAAATCGTTCAAACCGCCACCTCGGCCTTGATGTGCGGATGGGCGTCGTAGCCGCTGATCTCGAAATCCTCATATTCGTAGCGGTCGATCGCTTGGGGGCGGCGGAGGATGTTGAGCCGGGGCAGGGGCCTCGGCTCGCGGGTCAGCTGCAGCCGCGCCTGCTCCAGGTGGTTGGAGTAGAGGTGGCAGTCGCCGCCGGTCCAGACGAACACGCCCGGCTCGAGGCCGCATTGCTGGGCGAGCATGTGGGTGAGCAAAGCGTAGCTGGCGATGTTGAAGGGGACGCCGAGGAAGGCGTCGGCGCTCCTCTGGTAGAGCTGGAGGTTGAGCCGGCCGCGCGACACCTGGGTCTGGAACAGGCAGTGGCAGGGGGCGAGCGCCATTCGCTCGATCTCGGCCGGGTTCCAGGCGGAGACGATCTGGCGGCGCGAGGCGGGGTCGCGGTTGATCAGTTCGATGAGGTTGGCGATCTGGTCGACATGGACCCCGCCCGGGCCCTCCCAGTCGCGCCACTGCTTGCCGTAGACCGGGCCGAGCTCGCCGCCTTCGTCGGCCCATTCGTCCCAGATCCGGACCTTGTTCTCCTTCAGCCAGGCGATGTTGGTCTCGCCGCGCAGGAACCAGAGCAATTCGATGACGATCGAGCGAAGATGGAGCTTCTTCGTGGTCAGCAGCGGAAAGCCGTCGGCGAGGTCGAAGCGCATCTGGTGGCCGAAGACGGAGAGGGTTCCGACGCCGGTCCGGTCCTTCTGCTCGGCGCCTTCGTCGAGGATTCGGGAAAGGAGGTCGAGATAGGGCTTCATGGGGAGACTATGGCGGGTGGAGCGGGGCTTTCCAAGCCGGCGAACCCGTCATCCCGGCGAAAGCCGGGACCTCATGGAGGAAAGGCGCCCTTACGACCCCGAGGTCCCGGCTTTCGCCGGGATGACGGCTAACTTTTCCGAGCCGCCTTCACCGCGTCGCGCAGGGCTTCGTAGCCGACCGCTCCCTGGAGTATCTGGTCGCCGACGACGAAGGTTGGGGTACCGCTCGCTTCGAGCGAACGGGCGAGCTGGAAGTTTCGGGCGAGCTCATGCTCTACCGTGGCGGCGGGGAGATCGGCGGTCACGCCCAAGGCTGCGCGCGCCTTGGCCAGCGCGTCCGGAGTCGGCCGTCCGGCCGCGAACATCCGGTCGTGGAAGAGCTTGAAGCGGCCCGCCGAAGCGGCGGCGAGGCTGACCCGGGCGGCGGCTTCGCTGTCGGGCCCGAGCACCGGCCATTCGCGCCAGACGACCTTGAGCTTCGGATCCTCGCGCAGCAGCCGCTCGACGTCGGCGTTGCTCTTGCGGCAGAAGCCGCAGGCATAATCGAAGAACTCCACGAGAATGACGTCGCCGTTCCTGGCGCCGGCCCAGGCGCCGGCGAAGGGCGTCTCGAGCGCCGCCCGGTTGGCCGAGACCATTCGCGCCGCCTGCCGCTCGCGCAGCCGGTCCATCGCCTGGGGCAGTATCTCGGGATTTTCGAGCAGATAGTCGCGCACCGACTCGCGCGACGAATAGGCGACGGCGCCGCCGCCGACGAGAGCGCCGATCAGCCCCGCCGCCAGCGCGGTCGTCCAGCCGCCGAAGCCGCCCACCTCAGTGGCCGTCATCGTCATGGTGCTTTTTCTTCTTCTCCACCTCGCTTCGCGAGACCATGGCGATGTCCTGGGCGCGAAGCCAGTCGGGCGTGCCGGTCGGGACGGTCTTCAGCGCCTGCTCCGCATTGACCAGGGCCAGGCGCGGCTCGCCCTGGAGGTTGTAGCGCTCGGCGGTGGCGAGGGCGGCCCGGCCCGGATCGCCCTCGCGGTCGTAGACGATGCCGAGCTGGTACCAGGCGAAGGGGTTGCTGTTGTCGCGGCTGATCGCCGCTCGAAGGACGGTCTTCGCCTCCTCGAAATTGTCGGGCTTCTCGGTGGAGATGAGGGCGTGCCCGAGCAAGGCGGCGATGAGCGGTTGGTCGGGCGCGTATTTGACCGCCTGACGCAGCGATTCGAGCGCCGCCGCGGGGCGGCCGGATTCGAGCAGGATCTGGCCCTTGAGCTCCAGGAAATAGGGATCGTTCGGATAGTCGGCGAGCAGGCTGTCCGCCTCGGCGAGAGCTTTGTCCGGATAGGCGCTCTTGTGCCAGGCATAGGCCCGGGCGTAGCGCGCAGGCACGCTCTTGTTGCTCTCGGGAAAGGCGACGAGGGTTCGGGTGGGGTCCTCGACGAAGCCCGACAGCTTGGCCTTGACGCGCTGGAAGCGAGCCTCGAGCCTGGGATCGGTGGGGACGTTCCAGCCGGGCGCGTTTTTGACGGCCTGCTCCAGCGCCTGGATTCGTTCGCCGGTCAGCGGGTGGGTGCGGGCGTAGGCATTGTCCTGCGGGATGGCGTAGCGGAATTCCTGGTTCTGGAGCTTCTTGAAGAAGGTCAGAAGGCCCTTGCCGTTGGTTCCGGACTTGGCGAGGAAGCTCGCCCCGGCCGCGTCGGCCGAGGATTCCTGGGTGCGGCTGAAGGCGAGGAACTTGCCCATCGCCGCCTGCTGGCCGGCGGCGAGCACGCCCATGCCGGCTTCGCCCGCGCCCGCCGCCATCGCCGCCGCGCCGAGGATGAGCGAGAGCAGCATGATGCTGGTCGCGGTCTTCACCCCTTCCTGCATTCGGATGACGTGGCCGCCGGTAATGTGGCCGACCTCGTGGGCGATGACTCCCTGGACCTCGTTGGCATTGTCGGCGGCGGCGATCAGCCCGCTATGGATGTAGACGATCTGGCCGCCGGCGACGAAGGCGTTGATCGACTTGTCCTGGAGGAGGACGATCTGCACGTTCTCGGGCCTGAGGCCCGCCGCCTCGAGGATCGGCCGGGAGATGTCGGCGAACAGGGCCTCCGTCTCCGCGTCGCGAAGGATCGACTGCGCCAAAGCGGGCCGAGCGCCGATCGCGAAGCTCAGGGTGATGAGGAGCGCGAAGCGGGCGACGAACGCGCTCCACCGTTTCAGCTTCTCCGTAGCTTCAGCCATGACGCTTCCTATCCCGTCGCGGGGCTGAACCTGACATGAGCGCGCCTGCCGCGGCAAGCGCGCTCATTTCCCGCGTCAGGCGCCGAAAGTGCGCTGCCACCAGCCGCGGCGCGGCTCGCCGTTTTCGCCCGCTTCGCCCGCCTCGGCCGATTCCGCGGCGGCAGCGCCGTCGCGGTCGTTGGCCGCCTCGGGCGCCGGGGCTTCGGCCGGAGCCTCGGCTTCGGCAGCCTTTTTGCGGCGGGTCCGTTTCGGCTTGGCGGGCGCTTCCTCGGGCACCGGCGCCGGTTCGGCCGCCGGAGCCGGTTCGGGAGCGGGCTCGGCCTCGGCGACGGGAGCCGGAGCCTCCGCCACCGGCGCCGGTGCCTCGTCCTTGCGGCGAGCGCGCGGACGGCGGCGGCCCTTGGGCTTCTCCTCCGCCTCGGGAGCGGCCTCCTCGGCGACTTCGGGGACAGGCTGAGGCTCGGCTTCCTCGGCCGGTCGCGCTTCCGTCACATCCTGCGCGGCGACGGAATGATCGTCCTGGGGAGCGGCCTCGCCGCCTTCCTCGCCGTCCCTGCGGCGGCCGCCGCGACGGCCGCGACGCCGTCGGCGCTTGCGCCCGCGCTCGTCGGTTTCCTCGCGATGCTCGCGCGCCTCGCGGCTTTCGCCCCGGCGCGGACGGGCTTCGGCTTCGGGCTCGGCCTCTTCCTCCTCCTCCGCTTCCTCAGCCAGCTCCTCCGCGAACTCCTCTTCGTCCAGCTCGGGTTCGACCACCCGCTCGACCCGCGGCCGGGCCGCCGGCGGCGGACCGAAGGACTCGACGGCCATCTTGGCGCCCTCGAAGCTCTCCTCGATCAGAACCTCGACCAGGACTCCGTAGCGGGCCTCGATCTCGCCGATCTCGCCGCGCTTCTTGTTGAGCACGTAGACCGCCGCCTCGCGTCCGGCCCGAAGGATGATACGGCTGCCGCGGCCGCGAGCGGCCTCTTCCTCGAGCATTCGAAGCGCCGACAGGCCCGCCGACGAGGCGGTGCGCATCAGCCCCGATCCTTCGCAATGCGGGCAGGGGCGGGTCGAGGCTTCGAGAACTCCGGTGCGAAGACGCTGGCGGCTCATCTCCATCAGCCCGAAGGACGAGATCCGGCCGACCTGGATCCGGGCGCGGTCGTTCTTGAGCGCGTCCTTCATCGCCTTCTCGACCTTGCGGATATGGCCGTTCGATTCCATGTCGATGAAGTCGATGACGACGAGGCCGGCCATGTCGCGAAGGCGAAGCTGGCGGGCGATCTCGTTGGCGGCCTCGATGTTGGTCGCGTAGGCGGTCTGCTCGATATTGTGCTCGCGCGTCGAGCGGCCCGAGTTGATGTCGATCGAGACCAGGGCCTCGGTCGGGTTGATCACCAGATAGCCGCCCGATTTCAGCTGGACGACCGGCTGGTACATCGCCGCGAGCTGGTCCTCGGCGCCGTAGCGCTGGAAGAGCGGCACCGTGTCGACGTAATTCGCCACCCGCTTGACGTGGCTGGGCATGAGCAATTTCATGAAGGATCGGGCGGCCTTGTAGCCGTCCTCGCCCTCGACGATCACCTCGTCGATCTCGCGATTGTAGATGTCGCGGATGGCGCGCTTGATGAGGTCGCTGTCGCCGTAGATCAAAGCCGGGGCGGAGCTTCCGAGGGTGCGCTCGCGAATCTCGTCCCAGAGACGGGCGAGATAGTCGAAGTCGCGCTTGATCTCGGTCTTGGTGCGCGACAGGCCGGCGGTGCGGACGATGCAGCTCATCGAATTGGGCAGGCTCAGGTCCGACATGATCTGCTTGAGACGCTTGCGGTCCGCGCCGTTCGAGATCTTGCGGCTGATGCCGCCGCCGTGGCTGGTATTCGGCATCAGCACGCAATAGCGGCCGGCGAGGCTCAGATAGGTGGTGAGGGCGGCGCCCTTGTTGCCGCGCTCTTCCTTGACGACCTGGACGAGAAGCACCTGGCGGCGCCGGATGACGTCCTGGATCTTGTAGCGGCGCCTGAGATTCTGGCGCTTGCGGCGAAGCTCGTCCGCGGCATTCTCCTCCGGCGCGCTCTCGGCGGATTCGGGCGGGGCGGGGGCGTCCTCGTCCGACGCCTCGGACTCCTCGCCCTCGTCGTCATAGCCGTGCTCGGCTTCCTCCGCCTCCTGCTCGTCGTCACGGTCGTCGCGGCTCTCGTAGCGCGCGTCCTCGGCGGCGCGCAGGCGCTCCTCCTCGGCGGCATGCTCCGCCTCCTCGCGGAGCAGGGCCTCGCGGTCCTCGCGCGGGATCTGGTAATAATCGGGATGGATCTCGCTGAAGGCCAGGAAGCCGTGGCGATTGCCGCCGTAATCGACGAACGCCGCCTGCAGCGACGGTTCGACCCGAGTGACCTTGGCTAGATAGATATTCCCCTTGAGCTGCTTGTGCTCGGCGGATTCGAAATCAAATTCCTCGATCCGGTTTCCCTTGACCACCGCCACCCGAGTTTCCTCCTGGTGGCGCGCGTCGATCAACATGCGCATCGTCATTAACATCACTCCACGCGCGCTGGGCCGTCCTTGCGGCGGCGGCGAGCGCGCGCTCGAATATGGACGAAGGCGCGCACCCACTGGAGCGCGCCCTCAATGTCCGGGTTGAAAAGAAAAAAGTCGCCTCTGCTGCGTGCGGCAGGCCGGCCCTGACGTCCGGCCGCAATGCCCCGGCCGCAAGGCCCGATCCCGCTCGGGAGGGCAGCGTCTGGGGGAAATAATGCCTCATGCAGCGTCAACCTTGGTGGCCGGCAGGACAGCCGGCGCATATGTGCGGCACGAGGCGAGAAGGAAGCGTCGCTCCTTCAATGACGTGCCGAGCCTTGCTGCTAGCATCTGCCATGATCAGCGGCAACCGCTATCGCCCGTCCGGCGCGGGACAGGCTAATCCGCCGAAACCGCCGCCCCGGCCTCGGCGAGGGCCGCTTTGTCGGCTTCCTGGCGGGCCCGCATGGCGTCGCCGCGCCGGGCGCGGGCGGCCATCGCGTCCCACGCCTCGGCCGCGCGCAGGCAGCGGTCGCGGACATTGGCGAGGGTCGCGGCTTCGGCGTCGGCCCGCGCCTCGGCGGCGCGGGCCAGATAGAAATCGAGCTGGCTGGACATGGCGCGCTTTCTCTCCGGAATCGTCGCGCGAGTCCAGAGCGCCCGCCCGCCCGCCCGGTTGTCTCAACACGAGGCAAAGCGGGCGAGCGCGTGACGGCCGTCACGGAGCGGCGGCCGGCGACCCGCTAGCGATCGGCGACGGCGGCCGGTCCGCCGCGGAACGCCCGTATCGAGGGGGAAGACATGATCAAGACAGCCATTCTCGCCGCCGCCTGCGCCCTGCCGCTGTCGGCCTGCGCGACCACCAGCTTCGCGCCGCCGGGAGTCAGGGTCGAATATAAGGACCGTACCGACTCGAGCGCCAGTTGCGCCCAGACGGCCGACCGTGCCGTCGATCGGGTGGTGAAGGTCTGGCACGACGTCGATGGCGCTCTCGACATCGTCGATGCCTATATCGTGGCCTATGACTGCGCCGCCCGCCAGGCCGCCGACGGCCGCCAGCTGTTCGAGGTTCCCGGCTTCCTGACGGCGACCGGCGCCGCTGTGGCGGCGGCGCTGGGGGCGGGCCCGAATTTGGCGATCCTCGCCACCGGCGCGGGCTCGGCCTTCAATGCCGGCAAGGCCTATTACGATCCCAAGGAGAAGGCGACGATCTACAGCCATTCGCTCGACGCCCTGCGCTGCGTTCGAAGCGAAGCCATGGGGGTCGACAATTTCGCCATGTTCAAGAGCGAGTCCGACGCGGAACGGGTGACGGCGATGGCGGCGCCGGGGGCGGGCCCGCCGCCGAACCCGACGGTGAGCGTCAGCGCCCACCAGCAATATTTCGTGATGGTGACCAACGCGGTCGGCTCGGTCTCCGGCATCCTCGCCGATCGCCTGAGCAGCGTCGGCAGCAAGTTCGACCCGGCCGGCACCCAGGCCGAGCTCGAGAAGCTGCTCGCCGAGATCAAGGCGAAGCAGGACAAGAAGGACGCCAAGGACGTCGCCGGACCGACGCCGCAGATGATGTTCGACCCCTCCGGCCGGCCGTTCATGGGCCTCTCGGCCCAAGCCGTGGAGGAGCATGAGGATGAGATGGTCGACATCGACCTCAAGCTGCTTCAGCCCAAGCTCCAGGCCTGCGTCTGGCGGGCGAAGGTCTAGGGGAGACGGAAGCCGCCTGGCGCCTCAATGATAGAAATAGGGGTCGAGGACGCTCACTTCGTGGATGGCGTCGACCGGGACTCCGTTCCTGGCACCGACGCTCCTTATCGCCTCCGGCGAGGGCGCGTCGTAGACGCAAAAGGTCCGGGTCTTGTCGGCCGAGACGTAGGAATGGACCCAGTTCACCCCTTCCTCGGCGTTGGTCGCGACGATTCCGCACAGGGCCTGGGCGCCGTCGGCGTTGACCGGAATGTTGAGGCCGTCGGGAAAGCTGCGTTCGACCATGTAGCGGGGCATGAAGCGATCCTCCTGCTGCCGGATGCTGCCGCCGCTTAGCAGAGCGCCCGGTCCCGGCAAAGTCAAAGCCGCCGCCCGGAAGCGCGGGCCGGGGGCGTGACGGCGATCACGCACTCGCAGGGCGTCCGGTCGCCAATAAGGATCGAGGGACTCGGCTGCCGAGTCTCGATATCCCGGGCAGCCGGGGCCGGCGCCTCTCCATGCGGGCGTCGTGTCCTGGCGAGGGCGGGGCGGCGCTCGGTGTGGGGATCGGGCGTCGTCCCCGCCCTCAAGGGCGTCAATCCTTGAGCGAGGCGGAGACCTTGCCGCCGTTCTTCTCGAGCTCCTCGACGACCCGCTTGTGGAGCCAGATGTTCATCTCGGCGCTGCCGTCCTTGGCGCCGGCATAGCCCAGTTCGGTCGCCAGCTCCTTGCGGTTGGCGAGGCTGGGGTCGAGGTCGAGCAGCTTCATCAGGTCGACGATCGACGACTGATAGTTGAGCTTCTCGCCCTTCTTGGAGGCGAGATCGGCGAGTACCGCGTCGACGTCGACATGGGCCGGTTGCGCCGCGGCGGCGGGGTTCATCTGCGGCATGGCGGGGGTGCCGGGCTGCTGCGCCTGCGCCTGAGCCTGGGCCGGCGCCTGAGGCTGGGCCGGAGCCGCCTTGGCATGGCCGAAAATCGCGTCGCGGATCTTGCCGAAGATACTCATTGCACACTCTCCTGTCGGGAACGGCCGCCCGAGGCGGGAGGCTCGCGCCAAGAATGAGTGATGGGGGCCAAGGTTGCGACCCGTCGGGGCGAAGGCGACGAAGCGATTTCAAAGCTGGACGAGCGGGGCGCGGACGGCGCCGACGTCTGCCTCAGCGACTGGACGGATCGATCGACGCGACGATCCAGAGCCGGTCGCGGCATTCCGCTGCAGGCTCGCGCAGCCAGCGCAGGCTCGCCGGGTCACCCGTAAACAGGGCGCCGCCGACGGCGATCTTCGTTCCCGGCGCAAATGACCGGTTCCCGACCCGCAACTGAGCTGCCTGGTCGTCCCAGCCGGTCGCCGCGGTGGCGAAGGCGAGGTTGATGCTTGTCCCGCCGGCTTCGAGGACGATGCAACGGCCGCGGACGGCGAGCATCCCCGAAGCGGCGGCGGTCGCTCCCGCCGCGTTCGGCGGCAGGAGCGCGAGCCTCACCTTACTGCCGCCGGGCTTCGCCATGGCCATCGGGGGCTGGGGGCCGGCGTCCGCCGACCCACTGGAGTCGCAGCCGGCGGACAGCATTATGGGGAGGATCAAAGCGGCCCTGATCATCTTACGGACCGTACAGGAGAGATACGCCGGTCGGCAAGTAATCCGTCGACATATAGGTCATGTAGACGCAACCTCCGGCACCTGAGCCGGTCCAACTCGCGGAGCTCTGCACGCCCGCCGCCACGGTCGAGACGAAGACCGGGCCGCCGCTGTCGCCGGGATAGCAGCGCAGGTTGGCGCCCTCCAGATTGATCCACACCGGCGAGCATGTCTGGCCGCCGCAGGCGCCGCTGAAAGTGGGCGCGTGGGTGGTCGTGGTGACCAGCCCGCAGCTGTACCCGGTGCCCTGCCCGTTGTGGCAGAATTCGTCGCCCGCAAAGGTCGAGGTCCGCAGCCTCCGCCCTGTCAAGGTCCTGCGCACGTTGGTGTCGGCCCAGAATTCCGGCAGCATGGCGGTGGCGCTGCGATGATATTGGACGTCCTGGTCGGCATCGTAGACCTCCGAGACATATGTCATCGCATAAGTCGTTACCCCGTCATTGCCGAGAAACGTGAGATTGTTGTTGCAATGGCCGGCGGTGAGCAGGGCCCGGTAGGTGCTGGTCTGGCCGACGAAGGCCCCGGTGCAGAAGCCGCTCGCATCGTAGACCCGGGTGCCGCCCCGGATGTTCGTGGGTCGCGCGGGCGCGGCCACCGTTTCGATCCTTACCGGCTGCCCGACGAGCGCCGTCATCTCGGCGGCACGGGCTATCACGGCGGCGGCGGCGGCGCCCACGGCGTAGACCTTGAGCACAATCTCGCCGGTGCGCTCGTCCACGCCCGCGCCTTGGAGATCCGGCAGAGCCAGCTTCAGCGCCGCCAGTTTGTCGGAGATCGTTCGGGCCAGCGTCTCGAGCGTTGCCGCCGCGCCGGTCTCGTAGCGGACCTCGAAGTGCCCGGACGGCAGCGAGAGCGTCTGAGCCGCCACCGGCTCGGCGCCCGTCAGGCGCAAGACCACCCCATAGCTCGGCGAATGCGTGATGTAGCCGCCGGCATAGCGGGCTGTGAGGCCGGTACGGATTTGCGTCAGCCGTTCATCGGCCTCCAGCCGCAGGCGCAGGCGTCGCCCAGCTTCGTCGGCCGCGATATTCTGATCGCGAGCGAAGCTTCCGGAATCCATGGTGAGCGCCTCGTCCGCTGTTTGCACCGCGACGCTTTCGTCAGGACGGCCCGGCTGCTGGGCCGACGCGGTGGACCATATCGCCGAGGCAAAGAAGAAGGCTGCCGACGAGTTGAGAAAGAATTTTGCTTTTCCAGACATGGTACGCTCCTAAACGCTACTACGCACAATTGCCGAAGAACGGCAGAGTCACGACTATTGGCATGAAGGTTAGTTCCGACCGATATGGTCCGTAATGGAGTCAAAAAACCGGCATACGGCCAATGAGACAGTAAAATTACTATCTCTTGACTCCCCGTGACTCGGATCATTGGAGAAGGGTCGCGATGACTGACGGGAAAACTCCCCAATGTTGTGAAGTTAGTTCGCCGCTATCTTGTGGCGCCGCGCAGTGGAGCGGATTTCCGGGCGAACGCGGAAGCTGGCCGGCCGGGGCTCGTCCGGCTAGGCTGTGAGAGAGCGGCGTAAGGAGGCGACCATGAGCTTGAGCGGGAGTTGCCATTGCGGCTCGGTGCGGCTGACGGTGCCGGCGGCGCCGGAATGGGTTGGTTCGTGCAATTGCTCGATCTGCCGGCGGACGGGCTGGATCGGCGCTTATTATCCCGACGATTCGGTGCGGGTGGAGGGGGAGACCCGGGCCTATGTCTGGGGCGACCGCTGCATCGGCATCCATCATTGCCCGGTCTGCGCCTGCACCACCCACTGGAAGACGCTGGGCGAGGATTTCGGCCGGATGGGGGTGAATGCCCGGCTGCTCGACGGGTTCGAGATGGGCCCCCTGCCGGCCGAGGTCCGGGTGGCCGGGGCGGCCGTCGAGCTTCGGCTAATTGACAATTCGGGCAATTGAAGTGGTCGGGTAGATCGGCCCAAGCAGGCGGGCGATCACTCGAAGTCAAATCCGATTTTCGGATAGAATCGTCTCCGCCGCGGAAGTTTGTTGCCTTGGCGTGACGATTCACGTTAAGCATGTCGGGCAAGAAGGGGAACCTCAATGCGCTATCGCAGACTGACGGCCGCTCTGACCGCGGCAGCCTTCATCTATTCCCCCGCCCCCGCCTTCGCGCAAAGCGCGCCGTTGCCGGCCGCGAGCCACGAGACGGGTCTCCAACTCGCCGGCGACGATGGCGACGACGACAATTACCGCCACCGCCGCCGCGCCGCGCTGATGTGGGTCGTGGCCGGGTTCGTCACCCTGCTGGTGCTCTATGTGCTGCTGCACAAGGGGCATGAGGAAGAGCTTCCCGCCAGCCCCTAAGCGCGGGAGCGCCCGCTTCGTCCGGAAGCAGTTCCGGACGGGCGAGCCTGCCGGCCTTTCGCCAAAGCCTGTTCGCCGGGCGAATCGCCTCCTTCCCAGAGTCCGAGCCTGCGCTCCTCGAGCGTCCAGCCTTCCGTCGCCTTGTCCAGAGCCTCGTAATCGGCGCGGTTCGCCGCCATGAAGGCGTCGAAATCGGCCTTGCTCCGCCAGCGGTCGATGGTGAGGAAGGCGCCGTCCCCGCCGCTCAGAAGCTCGGTGCCGAGATAGAATGAGGAGCGGCGGAAGAGGGCGGCCCAGTCGCCTTCGGGGCCGTAGGCGCGTTCGAACGGGCCGAGCGCCTCGGGGCGAATTTTGAAGCTCCACAGGATCGCGATCATCGTGGGCGCCTCTCCCCTCAGGTGCCGAGGCCGCCGTCGATATTGTAGACCGCGCCCGTGACGAAGGCGGCTTCGGGCGAGGCGAGCCAGGCGACGAGGGCGGCGACCTCTTCCGGGCGGCCGTGGCGGGGAAGGGCCATGCGCGGGTGGAAGACGGAATCGGCGGCGGTTCCGGGGCGGTTGCGCTCGGTGTCGGTGGGGCCGGGCTGGACCAGGTTGACGGTGATCCGGCGCGCTCCGAGATCGCGGGCGAGGCCCCGGGTCAGCCCCTGAAGCGCCGCCTTGCTGGCCGCATAGAGAGTGGCGCCGGGGCCGAGGATGCGGTCGGCGGTGATGCTTCCGATGGTGACGATCCGGCCGTCGTCGCGCATCACCCGGGCGGCGGCCTGGGCGGCGACGAAGACCGACCGGACGTTGAGAGCGAACTGGCGGTCGAAGGCGTCGGCGGGAAGCGCCTCGAGCGCTCCGATGATTGCGGTGCCGGCATTGTTGACGAGGATGTCGAGCCCGCCGAGCCGGGCCGCCGCCGCCTCGACCGCCGCGGCGAGCACGGCGGGATCGGCGCTGTCCGCCCGGAGCGCGATCGCTTCGCCGCCGGCGGCCTGGATCCCGGCGACCGTCGCCGCCGCTTCCGACTCGCGCCCGAGCCAGGTGATCGCGACCCGGGCGCCGTCGCTCGCCAGCCGCCGGGCGATCGCCCCGCCGATGCCGCGGCTGCCGCCGGTCACGATCGCCGCCTTGCCTGAAAGGGGAGTCATTGGATCCGGGTTTCCTTGCCGCCCGGGCCGGGCGCGGGACGGAAACGAGGGCTATCCTTCGGGCTCGACGCCTTCAATGCCGGAATCGCGATCGAAGCCGAAAAAGGAGTCGCGCGATTCGCGAGTCGAGCCGGGCCAGCACCGCCATGGTCAGGCGATTGTCGTAGCGGTGCTTCTCGGCGACGATCGCTCCGTCCCTGTAGATCCGCTCGACGACTCCGTTGCGGGCGCGCGAATAGGCCTCGTCGGCGAGCGGCGCCCGGGCCTTGACGCAGGCGGCGTCGAGGCCGGCGGCGAACAAAGGATCGCGGTCGCGCAGATTGTAGGCGGACTTGGCGCTCATTCCCGCCGCCTCGCAGGCTTCGACGAGCACTCCGCATTCGGCGAAGCGCTCGAGGAACAGGCGCTTCCGCTCCGGGGTCCAGCCGTCGTGGCGGAGGCGGCGGGTCTCGCTGAAGCTGTTTTCGAGCTCGCGGGATTCGAGCGGATCGACGAACTCGGGCATGTGGTAAGCCGGCCGGCGGGCGGGTTCGGCGGGGGGCGCGGGGTCCGGGTCCCAAGGCGAGCGGTCGTTCTGATTATGTTCCATGACCGCGCTTGAAACAGGAAACTTCCTATTCCGCAATCCTGTTTTTCCTCCGTTTTGGGGGGAAAGGGGAAGATGGGTTTCACGCGAAGGCGCGAAGGAGGCGAAGGGGTCTGTGCCGGCAATGAGCGCGGAACGCTCCTCCTGAGCGAGCGTCGGCTCGATCCAGCGGTGGGAATGGCCTGCGGCGCAAGGGTGGGCGCGGACTCTTTGCGGCTTTGCGTCTTCGCGTGAACCGATTCAACCGGCTGACGCGGCAAGTCGGTGGGCGTCCTGGCGGAGGATTACGAGGCAGTCTTCGCTGCCGGTGAGCTCCCAGGGGTGGTGGGCAGTGACGAGGTCGAGCTTGGCGGCGAGGGCTGGGACCCTTTTGGACTGCCTGCCGATGCAGGCGCTCAACCGGCGGCCGCGGTGGCGGCTCTCGCGGCGCTTTTCTCCGCCACCAGTTTCGCGTGCATCGCCTCGGTCCGCGCGGCGCGGGTGGCGAGTTGCCGCCAGGTCTTCTCCGAGGTCAGGAAGCGGTCGCGGGCGTTGGCGAGCGTTGCCGCCCCAGCGTCGCGGCGGCAGTCGGCGGCGCGGGCGAGGTAGAAGCTGTGCAGGGTCGACGACATGGCGGGTCTCTCGCGGGTGTGGCGAACAAAAAGGGCGCCGCCGGAGCGGCGCCCTCTTCGGGGGATCAGGCGTCCTGGAGGTTGACGGCGCTGGTCTTGCCGCGCTGGTCCTGCTCGAGGTCGTAGCTGACCCGCTGATCCTTGTTCAGCGTCGTCATGCCGGCGCGCTCGACCGCCGAGATGTGGACGAAGGCATCGTTGCCGCTGCCCTCGGGCTGGATGAAGCCGTAGCCCTTGTCGAGGTTGAAGAATTTGACTGTGCCGATCGGCATGGTGTTTTCCTTTGGTATCAAGAGTGCCGGCGAGGCCGGATCGGCCGCCCGGGCTGTAGCTGCGTGTAGAGAAGGAAAAACCGACCGAAGCTGGAAATGTCCGTCGCATGCGACTTTAGCCGGAGTCTTATGCATTATTTTTGGCAAAATGGCAAGGTCGGGACGAATGGCTTGCTTCTTCTTTGCGGATTGCAGAACTTCTCGTTGGACCGTGACGGGCTTCGGCAGGCGCTCAGCCTGAACCGAGGCGGCGGGCGTCCTCCTGCAGGCCCGCCAGATACGCCTCGCCGCCGGTCAGCTCCCACGCCTGTTGGGCGACGATCAGATCGAGCTTGGCCGCGACGGCGGCGAGATCGGGAGCGGGGAGGGCGAGGAGGGCGCTCAGCGCGTCCGAGTGGGAGTCGAGGAGGGCGTCGTAGGCGTCCTGGTCGGGCTCGGACTTGGCGGCGTCGAGGACGGTTTGGGCAGACTGGAGGCGGGCGAGGGCTCGGTCCCAGATAGTCGTGGGATCGTCATCCCGGACTTGATCCGGGATCCATCTTCTTCCTTCCGGCGCTGGAGAAGAAAAGGTGGATTCCGGGTCAAGCCCGGAATGACGGGGAGTGGCATGACGAACGAGCGGCCCTTCGACTTCGCTCAGGACGGGCATCGCGCAGACAGCGCCTAGCAGCGCGCGGCGCGACAGCTTATGCTGCCCGTCAGCCATCCTTCGCCTCCTTTTATCGGGAGTCGTTCGCTGGTCAGGGCCGAAGCGAGGCGGGCGCCTTGGTTCGGATTGTTTTCAGTTATACTGGAAAATAGGGACAGGTCAATAGCCGTCGAACAAAAAAGACCGCGGGGACGCCCCCGAACGGGCGTCTATCCTGCCCGAGCCGTGCGCATGCCGCCCGAGCTGGAAGCGGCGATCACCGCCTGGATTGACGGCCAGCCTGACCCTAAGCCCTCCCGTTCTGAAGCGATCCGGCGGCTGATCGAGAAGGGGCTCCAATCCGGCTAGGCATTGCGGCCGACAGATACTAATTTCGCATATTAAGTATCTGCGGTTGCACCGGTTTTTCTCCTTTGCATAGTCCGATGTGGCGGCGCCGCGGGCCACGACGGCTTGGCGGTTCGTCCGCCTGACGAAGGGAATATGCTTATGACCTTCGCGGAAGCGTGCATCGCGCTTGGAGCGATGTTCGCCTTCGCGGCCTTGATCCTCAAGGTCGTTGAGGTGTCGCGCTCCAAGTAAAGGTGCGCCGGGCGGGGGTCGGGCTGTCACCCGGCCCCCAAACGAATTGAGCCCCGGCCACTGTCATGACCGGGGCTCTTTTGACGAAGGTCATCGACCTATGTCATTCGCGGAGGTTTCCGTATAGCGCGGGTGTGAAAAGTTTTCAATAGCGATGATAAAGAGACTGGATGAGCAGGGGCGGGTCTATAGCCGATCTCGAAAAAAGACCCCGCGGCCGCCCGCGGACGGGCCGCGACCCCGTTCGAACCGTTCGCTGGCCCGACCAGCTGGAGGCGGCGATCACCGCCTAGATCGACCGCCAGCCCGATCCCAAGCCCTCGCGATCCGAAGCAATCCGGCGGCTGATCGAGAAAGGATTGGCGGCCAAGTAGCCGCGGCTCAGCGTAATCCGGCCGGCATACTAATTTCGAATATCAAGTCATTGGCATTGCAGCGCTTTTACTGGACCCGCATACCTCTGGCGACGGCGCCGCAGGCCGTCCTGGCCTGACGGTTTGTCCGTCTGGCAGAGGAGACCAGTTTATGAGTCTTGCTGAAGCGTGCGTTGCCTTTGGGGCGATGTGCGCCTTCGCGGCCTTGATACTCAAGGTCCTCGAGGTGTCGCGCTCCAAATAGGCAGTGCACCCGGGCGGGGGTCGGGTAGCAGCCCGGCCCCCAGAGGATTGAGCCCCGGCCGTAGCAGCGACCGGGGCTCGTTTGACGGAGGATCCGTGTTTATGACGTCTTGCCGATTTGCATATAGCGCGGATGACTTATCCGTTCAATAGCGATGATAATCTGCCCGAAGAGAGCAGGGGCGGGTCAATAGCAGTTGAACAAGAAAGACCGCGCGGCCGCCCCCGGACGGGCGTCCATCCCATGCGCGGCTTGCGCATGCCGCCGGAGCTGGAGGCCCGCATCGATGCCTGGATCGAGCGGCAGCCAGAGCCCAAGCCTTCCCGATCTAAAGCGATCCGGCGGCTGATCGAGAAGGGGTTACGGGACTGAGTTAGGCTGCCTTTCCCGTTTTTCCGAATTCCACAGGTTGAGGCGGGTCAGGCTTCTCGCCTGGCGTGTGACACGCTATGCAAGTTCGATGGACGACATCTCATTCACGACCTTCATCAAAATCGGTCTGAATCCGACCACACAAGGCAAGTTTGGCGCGTTGCAGAGCATGCTGAATGGGTCCGGCGGTTACGACTTCTACAAAAGGATGAAGCTGGCGTCGCGCGAGGTCGCTCGGGGCGAAATCGATCGTGAGACAATTTTCACTCAGCTGCAAACGATCAAGCGCCCGTCCGAACGTGATCATAATGTCGCGATGGCAAAGCTCACCTGCGACTGGTGGGATAGCCTTTCTGGCGCCGCGGCCTTGAATGAGCGGCCAGCCGGGACCTATCGACGTCCAGGCATGGTTTTCGGAATTCGGCTCGCTCCTGAGTTAGCCTACGAGATCGATGGCCAAACCTATGTGACGTATCTCTGGGCTATTCGGATGCCGAAGCTGACTCGTCAGGCTGCAGGCGCAGGCCTTCACCTGCTACGCGAGCAGCTTGCGACGGGCAAATTCAAGGACGCCCGGTTTCAGGTTCGCGACCTGCGTGAAAGGAAGACCTTCGGGGAAGAGTGCATTTCGAACCAATCAGCCAACCTTCTCCAGGCTGACATCGCCGCGATGAACGCGATGTGGTTAGGATCTCTACCTAAAGCAGCTTGACGTGCCGGGTCCCGTGTGAAGCGTAGCTACTCGTTAGCCGCATCCAGACCAATATAAAGCTGCCGTCTTACATTGTGGGCCTTTGCCGTTTGATGTATTCTATTTTGCTCATCAAGGATATCGTACCGATACGATAAGAGGGAGTTATTTGTGCGGCAACACGATCTTTCATTTGCTAATTTCGTATTGCGGTTCGGTCCTGGCGAAGTTCTTCTAGACTATGCTGCGGAAATCGTAGTACCGGCCTTCACCGCTGATAGCGCCGTACGAACTCGAGGTGACACCACTTACAGATTTTATCATGTAAGGTTGTCGCAGGTTGGCGAAGAAGAGAGGGGCCCAGTTCTCGCTCTTTCCGGTCACTTCGTCAAGGATACCGTCCTTCGACGTCAGCAGATATTCCGGCGAGATCGGGGTTTGGTAGAAGATGCTCGTGCGATGGAATCAGCGCCTTCGGCTTTCTTTGTCTTGATCCTGAACAATCATCGGCTCCTCTATTTCGCGGAAACAGCGTCGGCTCCCAGCCTAGATTCGTTCAGTGCCACTGCAGAGTACCTCATGCGTCAGCGTTGGCACGAGTACATTCGTCACCGATATGAGAGGGACAATGTTACTCGTCGAGGTGTGGAACGTATCAGTATCAAGGAGTTGAGGCGGAGGATTCCCCCTCCTGTGCTTGCCGTTGTTCCGGTGGCAGGCGAGGAAGCAATCACTGCTGCGATCCAGCGTTTCAAGACCATCAAGCAAATTCGCTTCAAGCTCGTTGAGCCGAACGATGAACTGGACGCTTCGGCGGCCATTGCGGCCGTTGAGCAGACGTTTCGTCCATTGGGGCCCGACCGTTTGGAGGTAGTGGCGAGTCGGCCCGCCGGCCTGAATAAGGACGAAGCTGCCGAGAAGATTACGAATGCCGCTGAAGGGCACAATACAGAGATCGAGGTCGATGGGCTGGATCCGCAGGGTTTGCGAATCAAGGCAGAAAACGATGATTTTGCGCTCAGCGTTCCTATCCAGGACCCCCCAGAGAACGACGAGGCGCTACAAGCAAAGCTCGTAGAAACTTATGATACCTTGGTCGGCGAAGGTAAGGTTCGTCGGGTGCCGACTCATGAACTTGTGATGGAAAAGGTTCGCCGCCTCTTGGATCTCCTATGATTGTCGATTGGAAAAAGGACCTCGGTAAAGAGAAAAGCCTGCGGCAGGTCTACCGGGCGAGTCGGCGCCTCCCCAAATCGGACTTCAACAAATTCATTTATGCAATTTCGGGCATAGTGATCACTGGAGTATGTACAATTTGGGTAGTACAGAAGCAGGTGGAGGTGTCATACGGCGCAGTCATGCGAGTATCGGAGCTAGCGTTCGATTTATCGGCCCAGATACTAGGATTCTTAATTGGCGGCTTCGCGATATTCGCCACGGTTACCGATGATCGACTGATGGTGAGATTAGCGCAGACACCAATGGGAGATAGCGGACTTTCCGTTTTTAAGAACGTGTTCTTCAACTTCATATCAGTATTCTACATATTTATTGCTACTCTATCTTGCTCAATTGCTATTCAAGTGATCAGTGTTTCCAGAATAATTGATATATCTACCTTGGCGAGCGAAGAGTGTGGTAAAACTTTAATGGTTTTTCTGAATTCGCTTACCTTCGCGGTCATGGCCGGGCTCATGGTTTTTGCAGTGGTAAGGCTAAAATCCTTTATCTGGAATATATATCAGGCATTCATAACGTTTCTTGGTGTCAGTGACCTCATGAACAAGGAGACAGCCACGCCAAGTCAAGATGGTCCACCTTCAGCTTAAGTCATTGGTTATTCCGCTGCCTCTCGCTCGCGCATTGAAGCCGAGGAGGCTCGCTTTTTCTTTCCGATGGGGCTCTTGGCCTGGGTGCGTAGCGACTTGGCCAGAAGATCCTTGAGATAGCCGCCGGTGTACGAACGGGGTTCCGCTGCAACCGCCTCGGGGGTGCCCTCTGCCACAATCTCCCCGCCCTTGTCCCCGCCCTCGGGCCCAAGGTCCAGTACCCAGTCCGCCGTCTTGATCACCTCGAGATTATGCTCGATCACCACCACCGAATTGCCCTGCTCCACCAGCGCATGGAGCACCTCGAGCAGTTTCCTCACGTCCTCGAAGTGAAGCCCCGTCGTCGGCTCGTCCAATATGTACAGAGTCTGCCCCGTCGCCCGTCTCGACAGCTCCTTGGCCAGCTTGACCCGCTGGGCCTCGCCGCCGCTCAGGGTCGTCGCCTGCTGGCCGACCTTGATGTAGCCGAGGCCCACTTCCTCCAGCATCGCCATCTTGTCGCGGATCGGGGGCACCGCCTTGAAGAATTCGTGGGCGTCCTCGACGGTCATGTCGAGGACGTCGGCGATGCTCTTGCCCTTGAACTTCACCTCCAGGGTCTCGCGATTGTAGCGGTGGCCGTGGCAGACGTCGCAGGTGACGTAGACGTCGGGGAGGAAGTGCATCTCGATCTTTATGAGGCCGTCGCCCTTGCAGGCCTCGCAGCGGCCGCCCTTGACGTTGAAGCTGAATCGGCCCGGCTTGTAGCCTCGGGCCTGGCTCTCGGGGAGGCCGGCGAACCAGTCGCGGATCTGGGTGAAGGCGCCGGTGTAGGTGGCGGGGTTGGAGCGGGGGGTGCGGCCGATCGGCGACTGGTCGATGTCGATGACCTTGTCCAGGTACTGGAGGCCGTCGATCTTCTCGCACGGGCCGCAGACGACGCGGGCGCCGTTGAGGGCGCGGGCGGCGCCGGCGTAGAGCGTGTCGATGGTGAAGCTCGACTTGCCCGAGCCGGAGACGCCGGTGATGCAGGTGAAGGTGCCGAGCGGGAGGGAGGCCGTCACGTCCTTGAGGTTGTTGGCGCGGGCGCCCCTCACCGTCAGCTTCTTGCCGTTGCCCTTGCGGCGCCTGGCGGGGACGGGAACGGACTTGCGGCCGGTGAGATAGTCGGCGGTGAGGCTGTTCTCATTGGCGAGCACCTGCTCGAGGGTGCCGTGGGCGACGACTTCGCCGCCGTGGACGCCGGCGCCGGGGCCCATGTCGATGACATAGTCGGCGGTGCGGATGGCGTCCTCGTCATGCTCGACGACGAGGACGGTGT
>JAXDPB010000024.1:0-34927 GCA_034668585.1 Sphingomonadales bacterium
CCAAGCCGGCGGGCGCCAAGGGCAAGTATGTCCAGAAGGTCGCCTTGAGCTCGACCATGGGGCCGGGCCTCAAGGTCGACGTCGCCGAGGTGGCCAGCGCTTAAACCCTGGGGCGGACCGAACAAGAGGGTCGGGGCGCGAGCTCCGGCCCTTTTTTCTTGGCGGTCGCCGGCGTCAGGGGGCGGCCTTGGCGTTCTCGCAAATGTCGGCGAGCTGCTGGAAGCGCTTCTCGTCATAGGCCGCGACAATGTTGCGCGCGATCACCTCCGGCTTGAACAGGAGCGTCGCATCCCGCTCCATGATCCTGCGCTGGGCCTTGCTCTGCTCGATCCGAAGCTCGAACTTCGCGGCGAGCAGGACAGTGCTGAGGATGTAGGAGGCCGGCGCCCGTTCATTGACGGTGGCCTCGAGCTGGTGGAGTCGCTCGCGCATCGCTTCCGCCGCTGATTGAGACAGCTGGACCGCTTCGCGCCAATTGGGGTCGTGGAGGAATCGAACGAACAGGTGCATGAGCAGTCGACGCCGCTCCGCGCAGGCGGTGCGAGGGTCCTTCTCCTGCTCCGCCCTGGCCAGCAGAACCTCGACTCGTTCGGTGAATTCGCCGGGATCGAGAGTCGCGGGCTCCCTGGGCGGATTGGCGAACCGGGCGAACAGATATCTTGAAAGGTCGAGGCCGAGCGCCTCGATCTCGAAGCGCGTGGAGGTGAGGTAGTCGACATAAGACGCCTTGCCGTGGGCGCGGACATATTGCCGATCCTCCTCCAGGGCTTCACCGGCCCGAACGAGCAGCTTGGCCGCCGCATCGAAATCGGCTTCCTCCTGAGCTCCCACGCGCCTCGCGGCGGCCGCCACATAATAGGCTTCGCGGCCCGACACTCCGCTGACCGCCGCCTTGGAGCTACCGCCCGCCCACACCTCCTCGTCATCGCCGTCGCGCAGCGCCCGACGTTCCTGCTTGCGAATTGCCTCGGCGATGCCGATCGCCTGATTGGCGAGCATCGCCGTCGTCTTCCACTTGCCGTTGCCGGCGTACAGGACCGCGAAAGTCAGGAAGTTGAAATATTCGGAGTGGCGGACGGCGGCGAGCTTCTTGAGAGGCGTTTCGTAATCGAATGCCCGCTGCGGATCGTCCTGCGCGCGCTGCAAAAGCGAATCCTGGATCCGGCCGAGCGCGTCGTCCGCGTCGACACAGTCAAACCAGATGATCGGAACGTCGCGGGAGGGGCTATATCCTTCCGTCTTCGGGACGACGATGAAGTTGAATCCGGTCGAGAGCGCCGTTTCGAGGCAGCGCATCCACCGTTCCTCGACCTCGGCGTCGATTCGCTCGCTCAGCGTCTGGAACGCCTCGGTCGCAAGCACCGATCTCAATCGGGCCGCCGACTCCAGCTGCTTGATGACGAGCGGCCCGACGAGCGCCTTCCACCTCGACTCGAAGTTGCGGATGGCGTCGGGATAGGTGGCGAGCGCTCGCCGGCAGCGAACGAGCAGCTTCTCGCCCGCCTGCTCGGACCCTTGCGGTATCCCGCTGAGCAGATAGCCGAGCAGCCCGCTAATGCCTTCGATCGGTTCGCGATCGTCGGATCGCAATTTCGGGAAAGGCACATCGGGCGCCGCGAGGAACGAGGCCGGATGGCGAAGGAACGCGCGGGCGAAGCTCCAATCCTTCAAGTCGGCGCAATCATCCCATTCGTCGATGAAATAGTGAAAGGGCGTTTCGGCGAGCGCCGAGTAAAGGGAAGGGTCACCCGTTACATGCAGGAACCGAATATTGTGACTTGCCAAGCGCCAATTGATGATAGCCAAACTGGCTATAGCCTCTGCATCGGCGAGGGCATTTACACTTTTCTTGGTTCTGCTTAGCTTCGCATCCAACTCATTCTTTATCCGAGTGTAATGCATGGTTTCATACCATGAGTATGGTTCCAAGATTCGCTCAGACAGCTCCGAGTCAAGATCATCCTCAAAGAACCTAGACAAAGGCTTCAGTCGTGATTCTGTAACTAACACCTTGAGGCGGTCCAGCTGAGTGACGTAGCCGCTGTCGCCAAAGTACTTATCAGCGAGATCTTGCGCCTTTTCTGCTATTTCCTTGAACCGCTCTTCGTCCGATAAGCCTTTCGCCTCGAATTTGTCGCGTAGCTCGTTACGCAGCTTGACGAGCCTCTTGCCGATCCCGGGGGCCTCGCTGGCGTCGTTGAGAAGGGCGTGAAATATGTTTTGAAGCTCCTCCTGGATCGGCTCGAGGGTCACGGTGCCGAGGGCGCGCTCTTTGCCATGGAAGAAGATGGCATCGCAGACCCCGTCCGCCAGCGCCGCCGCCGTGATCTTGCCGTCGTAGCGGAAGACCGTCGTATAGCCGGGGCGGACCTTCCCGGAATCGAGGCGCCTCGGCGCGGCATTCTCGGCCGGGGAGAGGTACAGCTTGATGACGTCGGCGTCGGCGGAATAGACCAGCCGGCCGCCTTCATCGATATATGCGTTGTCCTTCGCCCAGCCGTCGAGCTTCCCCTGCAGGGACAGGGCGTCCTCGACATAGTGGCACAGCTTGACCTCGTCCGGCGGCGATTCGGGGGCGTCCTCCACCGGCTGGGGATTGTCGGTGCTCATCACCACCCGAACGCCGATGCGGTCTGCTTGGCGATCTCCCTCACGGCCGGGTCCTTATAATCCAGGAATATGTCGACCTTGCGCTCCCCCCTCCTGTCGCGGCCGGCGCGGGGCGGCGCACTGGCGGGCTCGTCGAGGCTCGACCTGGGCACGAAAATCCTGACGTCGCGCCGGCCGCGGGGCGAGAAGACGATCCCGGGCACCGGCCGCGGGAAGAAGGGATCGGGCACCATCTCGACGATCGAATCCTCGTCGAGGAGAAGCGCCGAGGCCAGCCATTCGTCATAGTCCGCGTCGTCGGCGCGAGACGGCGCGCGCCGCAGCTTGTGTATGCCCTCCAAAGCGCGACGCAGTCCGATGGCGTCGACGAGCTCCTGGGTTTGCCGGCGCAGACCTTCCCGGCCGGGCCGATGGTGCCTGAGCATCTGGGCGATGAAGGGCCGCATCATGCCGAGATGGGCTATCCAGTGATCGGGCTCCGAGCGGCACAGCGCCGCCAGCGTCTGCAACGAAAGATGGATCGGGAAGAAGCGGGATTGGACCGCCTCGATGAAGAAATCGCGCAGGTCGGTGGTTTCGGCGGCGAGCTCGATCGCCATACGCAACGAGCGCTCGAGGAGGGTTTCGCCGTTCTTCAGCTGCAGGCCGGCGAAAGAGTCGCTTCGGATGCGGTTGCCGACGCGGGCCAGCACTTCGTAGGCCGCGATGAATCGGGCCCAATCGATCAGAGTGTCGAGCGCGTCCACATTGGCGGCGCTGGCCGGCAGCTCGGCGACCAGGTCCGCCATGGCGCCTCGCCAGGCGCGTCCGTTGTCGGCAGGGACGCCCGCATAAATCACGCGCAGGTCGTCGGCCAGGAAATAGCCGCGGCCGATAGAGGCCTCGAACGGCGCGAAGGCGCCGGCGTCGCGTGTCGGGAAATAAGCGGCCAGCGCGTCCTGCAGCCAGGCCTTGACGAGGCGGCTCGACCCCGCCCGAAGCGAAGCGGCGGTCGGCCTGTCCTGGTCGGCTGGATTGGTCATCGGCGCCTCCTTAGACCAAGGCCGCCAGCTCGGCCATCAAGTCGTCGCGCGAGCGGGGCTGGCGCAGCAATTCGGCAAAGCGGTCGTCGCCGACTCCGACCGGATCTTTGCGCGGCAGTTCGATCACGCCCAGCACGGTGAAGGAGCTGGGCTCTCCCGCGAAGGCGTCCGAGGGCCAGCCCTCGCAAATGCATTCGGGCAGGCCGGCCTGCCGCTCGGCGGCTCCAAACAAGGCGCGCAAGTCGAAAGTCCAGCCCCAGCCCTCGCCGAGCGCTTCCGGCGGATCGCGCGGAACGCCCGTGAAGCGACGGTTGCCGCCGTCCAGGACCGTCGGACGCGCGCGTTTGCGCTCCGCCAACGGGCCGGAGGGCACCCCGACCAGGACGACGACGTCGTCACGCTCCAAATCGACAAGGCCGAGGACGTCGCGGGCGCGATCCGCGATGCCGTCGTCCGGGCCGGCAAGGGCGGCGGCCAGACGCTCGGACATCGTTACCCACAAGGTCCGGTCGCCAAGCCCCTCAGGGCTAAATCGAAAGTGTCTCCTCTCCTCCGGCAGCGACTTCAGCCGGTCGACGGCGGTCCGGGCGCCGGTGGCGGTCGCCCTGTACGGAAAGAAATGGCCGTTGGCGGAGAGTTCCACGAGCGAGGGCCGGTCGAGCATCTTTTCAAGAAAACCCGCCAGAGTGACCGTCGCCAGCGCCTCGGAGGGCGGATCGGCGAGGACGCAAAAGCGGAAATCCCGATCCGATTCGATGCCGAATTTCTTCTTCAGCAAAGCGGGTTGAACGATGGTCGTTATCTGGTCGACGATATCGTCGGGCAAAGTCTCTCCCCCATCAGGGGATAATATTTCAAAGACTTGTCGCCATAATTTGACGAATTTGACGGCAACGTCTCGCGGAAGCACATTTGCTGACACAGCATCGAGAATGTTGCAAACGACGATGATGCCGCGATGAGTGGCCGTTACGGCCTGTTCGAAGTCCACGATTCGCACGCCCCTAAGTGCAGCCAAATAGATGCACAGATGCAATCTGGGGGTCAACGCGAATTTTCGGGGATATTAGCCTTTCAGTTGATCGCCGAGCCTCCTCAGTTCTGCCCGGTCAGGTCCCCAATGATCCCGTGCACCAGCTGGCCGCGATGCTGCATCGCCTGGCGGTCGAGCGGGAGGCGGTAGAGGGCGCGGAGGAACGCCCGGTCCTGGACGGTGAGGTCGCGCGGCGGCGCCGCCGACTCGAATAGCGTCAGGATCGAGCCCGGGGGCGCGGCGTCGGCGTTCCGGATCTCGGCGAGGGCGACCAGGGCCGCATAAGCGGCGAGCGTGTCGAGTCGTCTGCCCATCGCTTCGTCCGTATCGATGATGACGATCGCACTGGTCAGGATCCGGTTGGTGAGAGTGCTGAGGACGCTGCTTTCGTAATGCATCAACGAGGGCAGGTCGCCGCCGATCGACGAGCCCGCGCCGGAGCCGGCATGCGTGGCCGGCCCGGACTGGGCCGCATTGCCGGCCGTGGTTTCGCCGCCGCCGTGCCGGCCGACCGTCTCGGCCGTGTACAGCCAGCGTATCGGGGCCGAACCCGTCAGCACCGCCGAACGCGCGCGGGACGACAGGTTTGCCACCCGCCCGGGCTCTCGCTCCACGATCTCGCGGGCCAAGGCGGCACCGTCCGAAGTGAAGCTGACGACGATGTTGCGGTGGCAGCCCTCGGGGGCGACGGCCGCGCCGGCGGCCGATGCGACCTTGCGGATCTTGGCCTCGGCGGCGCGCCGGCCGATATCCTCGAGCCCGAGGACCTCGGGGCAAATGGCAGCGACCCAGCGTGCGGCGGGGGTCTCTCCGGCCGCCACGCCCGTCGCCCGGACGAAGTTGACCGCCATGTCCCGGGCGGCTCTCTCGGGCAGTCGGGTGCCGTCGACGGTGATCGACTGGTCGACAGGGTCGGAGGGAGCGGCCGGCGCCGGGGCCGCCGCAAGTGCGAGGCCCAGGCCCGCGGCGGCGAGGTTGCGGGCCGGGCGGGAAAGACGGAAGAGCCGGACGGGGGGTCGTTTCCTCATAGCCGCCTCCAACGGACCGTTGCCTGGCGAGCGGGGAGCATCGTCTTCCCATTCTTTGCGCCCGTCCACGGCCTCGCCAGCATTTTGCGACAAAAGCCGGAGCGTGGCGAGGCGCGTTCGGCTCATTCATCGTTGCGGACAGCGGCGAGGCGAGGCAGAGCGGACCGATGCCGGCGAGGATGCGGATAATGGCGATGGCGGCCCTGGCGCTGAGCGCCGGCGGCTGCGCGCCGGCGGCGCCGCCCGCGGCCCTTGCGGCGACGGCAAGGACGACCGCCGCGCTCGGCGGGCGCGCGGCGCTGGGCGCAATCGTCGTCACCCCGCTCCGGGTCGAAGAGGACAGCCGCTGCCCGAGCGAGGTCCAGTGCATCCAGGCCGGAACGGTGCGGGTCGCGGTCCGGGTGCGGGAGGGAGGGACTCGCCGGGACGCGGTGCTGGCGCTCGGCCGCCCGCTTCGGCTCGACGCCGGATGGCTGGCCTTGTGCGAGGTCCGGCCTTATCCGGCACGGCCGGGACCGGTCCCCCGTTCGGCCTACCGCTTCAGCTTCGCGGTCGGCGCCGAGGCTCCGGCCTGCGCCCCGGGCAGTTGACAGCGGTCGGCAAAGGCTGGAGCAGTCGTCGCCCCATCGGGAGGACTCATGCGTAAGTCACTGATCGCAATCGCCGCCTCGGCGGCGCTGCTAGCGCCCGCCGGGTCCGCCTCGGCCAAGGTCGATCCGGCGACATGGGTGCAGCATATCCTTCTGGAGATGGACGCCATTCAGAAGGGCAACGGCTATCGGCCGGAAGGCGAAATGCGGCCGGGGGCGCTTGCGAGCGGCGGCGTGGCGCGGCTGGAATTCGCGCTCGCGGGCGGCACCGCCTACCGGTTCGTCGTCGTCTGCGAATCCGCCTGCGGGGCGGGCGAGGTGATGTTGCTCGATCCTGCCGGAACCGCCATTGCCGGGCCGGGCGTTCTGGTCGAGATGCCAAAGCTCGACGCGGCTCCGGCGGCGGCGGGAAATTATACCTTGCGGGTGGCGATGACCGACTGCGCGAGCGAAAGCTGCGCCTGGTCGGCCCGGCTCTACGCGAGGCGCTGAGGCGCGCCTCGCTTCATGGACTCGCCGCCCCGCCGCCTGCTAGATGAAGCATCGGGCGAGGGAGGGTGAAATGCCGCAAAGTGTCCGATGGGCCGGTTCCGCGGCGATCCTGCTCGGAGCGGCCACGGCTGTCCTCCCGGCGGCTTCCGCGCAGCGCGCCGGCGCAATGGTCCACTCGGCGCGGGCCGATCTCGCCGACATGGCCGCGGGCCGCTATCTCGGCGACGTAATTTCCGACGCTCGCGGGTCGTCGCGGTCGAATGTCCGGCTCACCGTCGTCAAGGTCGGTCCGAACCAGGTCCGGGTCACCGCCGACTACGCGCGCCTGCCGGCCTTCGCGGCCAGGCTGACGCGGGCGATGGACTCGCTCCAGAATGCGGACGGCGACGCGGTTTTCCTGCTCGATCTGTCGAAGCAGCCGCGCACTTTGATGGTGACGGTGGACGACGCCTCCTGGGCGGGCGCCAGGGAATAGCGGGCCGACGGAACCGGGCCGGGTGAGCGCCCGTTGTCGCGCATCGGCTCCGGCGCAGCATCCGCTCCGAATCCGCGGCCGCAACAAGAGGTGAAAGACATGCTGGCAGTCGTCGCCGCGATCCTGGTCGTCCTGTGGGTGTGCGGGTTCCTCTTCTTCAAGGTGGCGGGTGGGCTGATCCACATCCTGCTGGTCGTCGCGGTCATCGCCGTCATCGCCCATTTCGTGCGGGGCCGCGCCGCGCCTTAGGAAAATCATCCGATATTTCGCGGAACCTTGGCGCGCGCGAGGCTTTTCCAGCCCTCATGGACGACGTGCGTTTCTTCCACCAGCAGGCCGAGAAGTGCCGCGCCGCCGCGGTCGCGGCCGAGAACGAGCATGCGCGGCGTGGGCTCCAGCAGCTCGCAACGCATTACGAACGCGAGGCGCGGCGGCTGAACCTGCAGGAAATTCAGGCCCGATAGTCGCGTCTTTTCCTGCGTTCAGGCGAAATCGCCGGCAGCACTGGACCATTTCTTCTTCGCAAGGCCCGCGCGCCGCGACGCGAGCGCGGCTTTGAGATTCGCCACCCGACCCGGCTCGCCCTGGGCACCGACCTCGAGCAGCGCCTCGAACGGCTTCGGCCTGGCCAAGGCGGCCTGGAGGTCGTCGAAACCGGCGCGGCCCTGATGGCGTACGTCCACGACCACGCAGCACAGATCGCCGCCGCGGCCGTCAAGCCCGAGGCGCCGGTCGGCTTCCTTCATCAGCCGCCGGGCGGTCGCGATCATGTGCTGGACCTGCAGCAGCCGAGCGTCGGGATGAGCGTTGGTCCAGTGGATCAGCTTGGCCGCCGCGATCACCTCGGCATCCTCGACGTCGTCGAGCGTGGGATTGAGGTAGAGCTGCAGCGGCTGGGTCGAGCTGCCGTCCTCCATCGGCACCGTCTTGGTCTCCTCGACCTTCACGATGCGCCCGCCATGGACCTCCATGTTCGGGAAATAGTCGAGCACCTCGGGTCGCTGGAGCATGTCGCGGAACCAGCGGATGAAGTCCCCGTCGGGAACATGGGCGGCAAATTGCCCAAAGCCGAAGGTGAACCGGGCGCGATCGTAGGTGTTGAGCGAAATGAAGCTCTGGCCTTCACAGATCGCCGTCGGTTCGATGAAGTCCGCCCAATAGGGAAAGACGTCCCGATAATCGGCCGCAGTGTAGAGCAGCTTTTGAGCTTCGGCCGAGCCGAAGTTGCCGGCGTCGTTCGACAGGCCGAATCGCTCGACCCCCGTCTTTTTGTTGCGGTATCGGACCTTCGCCCCAATGGGAACCGGCGCCGTCGTTCCGGTTCGAGCCGAGAAATGCTTGCCGTCCCGCACGACTTCGAAAAGAATGGCCACGATTCGCTCCGCTTCAGTGTTGCGCAACGATCGCACGCCCGGCCGCTTCGCGGCGTGATGCCGGTCACGCGCGATCACCTGGCATCGGGCGACGCTGAAAAAGGTTGAACTGCCGCCCGTGTCCCGCTAGTGGCCCGCTTCCGCCTTGGCTGCGCGCAGCCGAGGCATCCGTCCGAGACCGCCGGCGGGGCTTGCCCCTTAATCTCCGGCCTAGACGGGGAAAGAGATTTTCGGCTCCTGGCATGCGATGCGAGGGCCGTCTGCCGCAAGCCTGAGCGCTTGGGCCCTCTCCCCCATCGGACATTGTCCGCCGAGGCTCGCCCCGGCGGGAAAGCTGCGTCCAGCGGATGGTCCGCCGGGCGATATTGGCCAACCGGCGACCTGTCCGCCGGGAAGCTTGAAGGAATGCAAGATGGATCGAGCTCAGAAGTCCGAGCAGGTCGCCTCGCTGAAGCAGACGTTCGCCGAGACGAGCGTGGTGGTCGTCACCCGCAATCTCGGCCTGACGGTGGCCCAGTCCACCGCCTTGCGCAACCGCATGCGCGACGCCGGCGCCAGCTACAAGGTGACCAAGAACACGCTCACCCTGATCGCGCTCGAGGGCAGCACCTACGCTCCGATCGGCGAGATGCTGACCGGGCCGACGGCGCTCGCCACGTCGGACGATCCCGTCGCGGCCGCCAAGGTCGCGGTGGATTTCGCCAAGACCACCGACCGCTTCGAGATCGTCGGCGGCGCGATGGGCGACACGCTCCTCGACGTCGCGGGCGTGAGGGCGCTGGCCGAACTGCCTTCGCTCGACGAGCTTCGCGCGAAGATCATCGGCCTCATCCAGGCGCCGGCGAGCAAGATCGCCCGCACGATCAACGAGCCCGGCGCGATGCTGGCGCGAGTGATCGGCGCCTTCGCGGCCAAAGAAGACGCGTAAACTTGAACCTGCCGTCACCCCGGTGAAAGCCGGGGCCTCGGCGCGAACCCCCACTGAGGTCCCGGCTTTCGCCGGGATGACGATTTAAACGGAGACTTAAAATGGCTGACATCAATTCCCTCGTCGACCAGCTCAGCGAGCTGACCGTTCTCGAAGCCGCCGACCTCGCCAAGGCGCTCGAGGAGAAATGGGGCGTTTCGGCCGCGGCCGCGGTCGCGGCACCGGCCGGCGGCGGCGCCGCCGCGGCTCCGGTCGAGGAAGAGAAGACCGAGTTCGACGTCATCCTCGTCAACGACGGCGGCAAGAAGATCAACGTGATCAAGGAAGTGCGCGCGATCACCCAGCTCGGCCTCGGCGAAGCCAAGGCGCTGGTCGAGGGCGCTCCCAAGCCGGTCAAGGAAGGCATCAACAAGGCCGAAGCCGAGGAGCTCAAGAAGCGCCTCGAGGAAGCCGGCGCGACCGTCGAGCTGAAGTAATCCGTCGCCCCAGCGCAGGCCGGGGCCCCGTGGGGTGAAGGGCGCCGGCGCCTTTCGCCCGCTGGGATCCCGGCCTTCGCCGGGATGACGGCAAAGGGGCGGCTCCCGCGCGGGGGCCGCCTTTTTGCTATTTCGCGATCGGGTCGAGCCCGCGCGCGACGGCTCGAAGCTGCGCGTCGCTGAGCTTGTCGAGCTGGGCGAGCGGGGGGCGGCGCGGGTCGTAGCCCGCGATCTCCGCGGGGTGGACGCGCATCCATTCGGCATAGGCCTCGAGTATCCGTTCATCGGCCTTGCCGTGGGCGCTGCCGCTGCCGATCTCGGCCGCGTCGATGTTGACCAAAGCGAGCTTCGGATAATCGGCGAGCGCCAGCTCGGAAAGCTTGGCGCGATATTCCAGGTTGGAGTCGTTCAATCGGGCGAGGCCGCGGACCAGCGTCTTGTCGAGGGCGTGGCGGCCCTCGTGGACCAGCATCTGATCCTGGAACGAGCCGCGCCAATATTCGGCGAGAAAGGCGCGACGAAGATCGGCGCCCGGTGCAAGGCCCGCGCGGGCGCGGCGGCCGATCTCATCCGCCACCTGCAATTGGATCCGGTCGGCGAGGCCGGGAAGGTAGGCGACGCCGCCGCCGGCAAGCGCCGCCAGGTCCGTGGCCTCGTCGCGCTTCATTTCCTCGAGCAACTGCGTCCGCGCCGCGCCGCCGCTGAACAGCGCCCAGGCGGTGAGCGGCATCGAGGTGTATTCCGAGCGGATCTGGACGATCACCGGGCCTTCCTCGGTCCAGCCCCCGGTCGCGGCGGTGCCGTCCCAGAACCAGGTCATGAAACCGTTGGCGACCATGTTATCGAGGGCGATGAACGTGACCTGGGCGCGGTGGCCATATTGCTCTACCGGCCAGCGAACGTGCTCGATGGCATGGCCGAGATGGATGCCGCCATAGCCGTCCGTCTTCTGCGACTGGCCGTAGAGGGAGTAAGCGCGCAGAAGTCCGTCGCGCCGGTTTCCGGAAAGGCCCGCGGCGGCCATCAGCTTGTCCTCGAAGCCGCTCAGCAAGGCCCCAATGTCGGCGGCCTCGCCGCCCCGCGCGACCCTGCGGTTGGACGCGAGCACCGCCGCCTCGAGGGCGCGCCGGGCTTCGAAATAGGCGCTCGCTTTCCGCCACAGGGGATTCTGCCCCGCGGACCGCGCCAGGCCTTTCGCTCGGGCGAACCGCTCGGCCGACTCGGCGAATCCGGCGTTCACCAGCAGGTCGACCAGCTTCAGCCGCGCGGCCGGGGTCGCGTCGGGGGCGAGGCCCATGGCGAAGACATTCGCGGCCGCCGGAAAGGCCGCCGCGAGACCCTGCGGAACGTCGGAGTCGCTCAGCCAGAAATAATCCCGCCAGGCCTGCAGCGCTCCGGCGGAGTCGCCCTGCAGAAGGGCGATCTGAAGGGCCAGGCCGCTGACGACGGGCGCCGACTTCGCCTCCTCGCCGCCGCCGGCGATCAGCTTCGCCGCCGTGGCCAGCGCCTCCGTCCTGCCGGCCGCGGCGAGATCGAGCGCCGCGGCGACGCCCCTCAGCCTTATGTCTTCCGCCTGCCGGGGATCCTCGCAGGGGGCTGCCAGCGCCTCCAGCTGGGAGAGCAGCGCCTCTCCTTGCTTCCCCTCCTGGAGGATACGCGCCTTGAGCTGCCCGCTCGCGCAGCGATCGTCGCTCGCCGCGAAGGCCGCCCCGACCTCCGCCAGGGCCCGCCGGGAATCGCCGTCGATCAGCCAGGCAATGCGGCCGAGCTGGCGATGCGCTCGGGCTTTGTCCTCAGCGCTCGTCCGGGGATCGGCGGCGATCTTGCGGAAAACCGCCTCGGCCTCGGCGACCCGGTTCCGGCCGTAGGCCTGCGTCGCGCCATCGATCGTTTCCGGGATTCGGTCGCTGCATGCCGCGAGAAGCAACAGCGCCAGACACAGTGCAGACCTCATGGCCGTTTCCCCTCCTCCGTCATCCCGGCGAAAGCCGGAAGCCGTGGACAAGGCCGTCGCCCTCACGGTCACGGCCGTGCTCCTGGACCCCGGATCGAGTCCGGGATGACGCCTTGTCAGGCTAGGCGGCGAGCTCGGAAGGGTCTTGAACGCATTTGACGCGGCGGCGCCAGCGCGCCGGCGGGTGCCCGGTCACGGCCCGGACGCACCGGGTCATGTGCGGCTGGTCGGCGAAGCCAACCTCGAAGGCGATGGCCGCAAGGGGCTCGTCGGTGGCGACGACCCGGCCCCAGGCCAAGCGGGCGCGCGCCTCGGCACGGTAGCGCTCCGGGCTTGTGCCGAACACACGGCGGAAGCCTCGGGATGCGCTTGCGGGAGCGAGATCCCGCTCCCGTGCCCAGGATCCGATCCGGAACAGATCGGGCCGGCCGCGAAGCGCGGCGGCGAGCGCGTCGGGCCATTCGTCCTCGCCGTCGGCCGGCTCGGCCGCCGCGGCCGCGGCTCGAGCGGCCGCCACCGGATCGCGCTCGGCCAGCCGGGCGACGAGATCGGGATCGGCCACTCGGTTCAGCGCGGCAAGGTGCGGCAGATCGACCAGCGGCAGGTTGAGCACCTCGGCGGTGCGGAGGCCGAAGGCGTTGCGGTGCGCCTCGAACGGCCGGTGGACGAGCAGGTCGCCCGGACGGACCCGGAAACGGCCAACGTCGCCGGCCTCGTCATAACCGCCCGCGAGGATCAGGGTCATGTAGCCGCTGGCGTGGCGATGGCGCGGCAGGTCGCCCGCATCGCACAGCTCGCGCCCGAGCGCCGCTTGGTGGAATTCGCTCGCCATGGCGGGAGGCTAACAGGGGGAAGGCCCGCCGTCATCCCGGCGAAAGCCGGGACCTTGAAAGGCAGGGCTGGGCCTTTCCGCCCTGAGGTCCCGGCTTTCGCCGGGATGACGAAAATGGGGCGGCCCGCGGGGAGCCGCCCCTTTACCAGCTGCGGCGCGCCTCAGACCCTTTCGGGCTCGCCGAGCGGCTTGGCGATCACGCCCTCGTGAAGACCCGAGGGATTATCGATTCCGAAATGCGCCAGCTCCTCGCCGTCGGGAACTCCCACCGCGAACGAGGCCGAAGTGCGGCCCTCGCTGCCGTCGGGGAGGCGGTAGCGGGCGTCGGCGACGACCACCGGCAGCACCGAGTCGCCCTCGACCTCGGCCGTCGGCAGAGCGACCGAAGCCTCGAGGGTCCGAGTCTGGCCGGCGCCGATCGTCACCGGCGGAGTGTCGGCATGATCGCGCGGCACGATCAGCGCGCTCTCCGCCTCCGACGAGCCGGCGGCGAGCATCCAGGTCGAGATTCGAACGTCCTCGGCCGCGACCGGGCCGCGATTGTCGACGGTGAGCTCGAACTCGACCCGGGCATCGTTGCCGCTGACTCCGGCGCGGACCGGCCGCATCGCCAGCTCGAGCTCGGGCCGCCCGGCGGGGACCGCCGTGTCGACCTCGGTAACCAGGGGGGCGGCCATGGCCACGGGAGCTTTGGCCGCGGGCGCCCGCTCGTAAGTCTCGTCATAGACGTCGGTCCGCCGACGGCGGCGAAGGCCGAAGAAGGCGAGCGCCCCCAGCAGCAGCAGTCCGCCCAGAAGCCAGGGCAGGATCGAGCCGCGGTTGTCCTGGGTCTCGACGGTCGTGGCGACCGGCGCGGGCGCGGTTTCGGGCAGAACTTCGACCGGCGGGGTCTGGGCCACGGGCGGCGGCAGCGGCGCCGCGTCGACCGGGGGCAGGGTCTGCACCGGGGCCGGGGCGACGACGACGGGGGCCGGAGCGACCACGCTTACCGGCGCGCGCGCGGTCGTCCGAGTCGTGGTTCGGCGGGTCGTGGTGGTGCGGGTCGGCCGGGCGGGGGCCTCCGCCTCGGTCACCGGCGAGGCCGTCTCGGCCGGAGTGGGCTCGGCCTGGAGCGGCACCGCCGGGCCCGGCACCTCGGCGGGCGGCGGGATGGACGTCTCGGCGGCGGGCGGGTCGGCCGGGGGCTGGGTCTCCTGAGCGGCAATCGGGGTCAGGGGAAGCGCGGCGGCGGCAAGCAGTAGCGCGGCGGCGCGGGCGAGCGAGGGGGTTTGCTGTTTCATATCAGGGGCACAACGAATTTCGCGGCGCTTCGGGCTCGTTCGGCCGCACGAAGCGGGGCGGACCGTGGCCGGCCAGCGGCGGGGCGAGGGGCGTTGCGTCATCCCGGCGCAGGCCGGGACCCCGGAGTCGCGAAGGCAGGGCGGGTCTCGTCGAGGTCCCGGCTTGCGCCGGGATGACGGGGCTGTTCACTGGCTCGAGTAGAGCTTCACCAGCCGGTAGAGGAAGTCGCGGCCGTCCATCAGCGACTTGACGCGCATGCGCTCGTCGAGGCCGTGGGCGTGGTTGCCCTCGCGGTCGGCAAAGAAGCCGGAGAGGCCATAGGTCGGGATTCCCGCGGGCGTGAGGAAGGCGGCGTCGGTGCCTCCCGCGGCCATCAGCGGCACCAGCGGGACGCCGGGGAAGACTTCCGCCGCGACCTTGCGGGCCGGGCCGAGCACCCGCTCGGTGAGCGGCGGCGGAGGGGCGATCTCGCTTCGGGTCTCGAGGGTCGTGATCTTCACCTGCGGGTCGGCGACCACGGCCTCGAGCGCCTGGCGGACCTGCTCGACCGAGGTGCCGGGGAAGATCCGGCAATTGACGTTGGCCCGGGCCCGCTGCGGCAGCGCGTTGGTGGCGTGGCCGCCTTCGAGCAGGGTCGCCACGCAGGTGGTCCTGAGGATCGCGTTCCAGGCCGGATCGGCGGCGGCGAGCGTGGCGGCGGCGGCGCCGTCCCGCGGATTGGCGGCGAAGGCGGCCATGGCGGCCGAGGAAGGACCGGGGAGCAGTTTCGCCATCGCCCCGAAATAGCCGCGCGTCGCTTCGTTCGAGGCGACCGGGAAATCGTGGGCGCGAAGCTTCACAAGCGCGTCGGCGAGGCGGTAGATCGCGTTCTCGCGCACCGGACGCGAGCTGTGGCCGCCGGGATTGGTGACTTCCAGGCGATAGTTTTGCGGGAATTTCTCGCCCGCCTGGATGTTGAGGACGACCGGCTTGCCGTCTTCGCCGAGCAGGCCGCCGGCCCCCTCGTTGAGACCGAATTCGGCGTCGATCAGCTCGCGCTCATGGGCGGCGAGATACTGGGCGCCGTTGAACGCGCCCGCCGTCTCCTCGCCGCAGGTCAGAGCCATCTTGATCGTTAGCTTCGGCTTGTAGCCCTCGCGCTTGAAGCGGGCGAGGGTGTCGACCCAGACCGCGGCCTGGGCTTTGTCGTCGGAGGCGCCGCGGGCGTAGAAGAAGCCGTTCTCCTCGACCAGGGTGAACGGATCGCGCGCCCAGTCGGCGCGGTTGGCCTCGACGACGTCGATATGGGCGAGGAGGAGGATCGCCTTCGCCTTGGCATCGGTGCCCGGCAGGGCGGCGACGAGGTTGCCCTCCTTCGGGTGGTCGGGCTCGACGATCAGGTGAAGGTCGCGGTCCGGGAAGCCGGCGGCCTTGAGCCGCGCCGCCATCCGCTCGGCGGCGAGCGTGCAGCTGCCGGCCGAGAGGGTGGTGTTGGTTTCGACCAGCTCTTTGTAGATGTCGCGGAACGCCGCCTCGCCCGCGGCGGGGCCGGACTGGGCGAAAGCGGGCGCGGCGAGCAGGGCCGCAGCGCCCGCGAGGGCCGTAAGACGACTCGGCTTTCCCCTGCGCACGCGATCAGCTGCTGATCGGCTTTTCGTCGTCTTTGGTCAGAAGCAGCACACCGATGATGATGGCGATGATGATCGCCAGCGGCAGCAGGAAGCCGCCCCTGATCTGGTCGCCCTCGACCGTCTCGGACTGCGGCGCGACCTCGGCGGTGGCGGCGGGCGCGGCGGGCTTCGGAGCCGCGGCGACCGGAGCCGCGGCCAGCGAGGCGGCCGCAATGGACGCGAGAATGGAACTGATTCGCATGTCTTCATCTTCTCCGTTGAGGGCCAAGCCATATCTGCCGGGCAAGGACAGTCAAGCCTCGAGGCGGACGCAATCGGCGGGCGGAGTCATAAAGGCGGCCTGTGCCCGGTGCGCCACGGCGTCGGAAAGGGGTCGTGGCCGGGGCCGCGTGAAGACGGCGGCCTCCGTCATGCCGGGCTCGGCCCGGCCTCCATGAACTGCGACGTCCGGCTTCCTCAAGGACGGTGTTCAGGGAGTCCCGCCTTCGCGGGAATGACGGTGCGGGGCTCAGTGGTCGAGCCCGAGCTCGGCGCGCAGGGCGTCCTTCGATTCGTGGCCGTGGCGCTCGGCGAAGGCCCTGTCGGCGGGGCTTCCATAGGATTGAAGCGCCTCGGGCGGCGGAGCGACGTGAAGCGCCAGAAGCAAGGCGGTGGTCAGGAAACCGGCGATTACGGGCTTCATCGAAATTCTCCAGCGGACGAGGCCGGAAATGGAGCCGGCGCGTCACGGTTCGATGCCGCCGGAGCGGGATATGTGTGTCAATTGTGACTGGCTCCCGGCCTTGCTCCGGCCCCACTTACCGCCCACATGGCGCCCATGCCCTTTCATAACCTCCCGTCGCTCCTCGCGGGCGCCCTGGCCGCGCGCGGCTATTCCGATCCCACTCCGGTCCAGGCCGCCGTTCTCGAAGCCGAGGCCCAGTCGGATTTGATCGTCTCGGCGCAGACGGGCTCGGGCAAGACGGTGGCCTTCGGGCTGGCGATGGCGCCGCAGCTGCTCGAGGGCGAGCGCGGCTCGGGCTTCGCCCGCGAGCCGCTGGCCCTCATCGTCGCTCCGACGCGCGAGCTGGCGCTTCAGGTCAGCCGCGAGCTGGCCTGGCTCTACGCGCCGGCGGGCGCGCGGATCGCGACCTGCGTCGGCGGCATGGACGCGATGAAGGAAAGGCGGGCGCTCCAGCATGGCGCCCATATCGTCGTCGGAACGCCGGGGCGCCTGAGGGACCATCTCGAGCGGGGCGCGCTCGACCTGGCCAAGCTTCGAGTCGTCGTCCTCGACGAGGCCGACGAGATGCGCGACATGGGCTTTCGCGAGGATCTGGAGGAGATTCTCGACGCGACTCCGCCGACTCGGCGGACCCTTCTCTTCTCGGCGACTATGCCGCGGCCGATCGTCGCTCTGGCCAAGCGCTACCAGAAGGACGCCTTGCGCATCTCGACGGTGGGCGAGGAGCGAGGGCATGGCGACATCGCCTATCAGGCGATGACGGTCGCCCCCGCGGACATCGAGCATTCGGTAGTCAACCTGCTTCGACTGCACGAGGCGGAGAGCGCCCTGCTGTTCTGCGCGACCCGGGAGAATGTGCGGCGGCTGCACAGCTCGCTGGTCGAGCGCGGCTTCAGCGCGGTGGCGTTGTCGGGCGAGCACAGCCAGAACGAGCGCAACCAGGCGCTTCAGGCGCTTCGCGACGGCCGGGCGCGGGTGCTGGTCGCGACCGACGTCGCCGCGCGCGGCATCGATCTGCCCAACCTCAGCCTCGTCGTCCATGTCGAGCTGCCGAGGGACGCCGAGACCCTCCAGCACCGTTCGGGCCGGACGGGGCGGGCGGGGAAGAAGGGGATCGCGGTGCTCGTCGTCCCCTATCCGCGCCGCAAGCGGGTCGAATCGGTGATGCGCGGGGCGCGGATCGAGGTCGAATGGATCAAGGCTCCGACGCCCGAGGATATCCGCCGAAGCGACCACGACCGGCTCCTCGCCGCCCTGCTGGAGCCCGCCGAGATCGAGGAGGAGGATCGCGACCTCGCCCGCCGGCTGATGGAGGCGAAGCCGCCGGAGGAGATCGCCGCGGCGCTGGTCCGAGCCCACCGCGCCCGGATGCCCGCGCCCGAGGATCTCGTCGACTCCGGCGCCGCCGGCGAGCCGCGCCGCCCCGAGGGCCCGCGCCCCGGCTTCGAGGACACGCTCTGGTTCCGGATGGACATAGGCCGCCGCCACAATGCCGACCCGCGCTGGCTGCTCCCTCTGCTCTGCCGCCGCGGCCACATCACCAAGAGCGAGATCGGCGCGATCCGGATCGCCGCCGGCGAGACGATGTTCGAGGTGCCGAGGGCGGCGGCGGGCCGCTTCATGCAGGCCGTGCGCCGGACTGCGACCGACGAAGACGGGGAGGGCGGGGTGCGGATCGAGCCGGTCGAGGGCAAGCCGCGCGACTCGGCCCGGCAGAACAAGCGGAGCGGGCCGCCGCCGCAGAAGCGCTACAATGCGAAGCCGGCGCGGCGGGCATGAGGCGGACCGGGGGTCTGCCTCCTTAACGGACGTGAGCGCCCCGGAAGGTTCATTGAAAGGTTCATAAAACACATAAGTTTCGGCTTCCATGGCACCGAAAAACTTCCGCGGCCCGACGTCGGGCACGCTGCTCGATCCCATGGCTGCGCGGCGCCGTCCGTCAGCCCGACAAAGGTCGGCCGTCGCGACGCAAATTGCTGAGGGAGAGGAAGGAGCCATGCCTAGAACATAGCATGAACATCATCGCGACGGAACCCTTTCGAAGGGTCGTGTCGTCAGGATCGTCGTGGAAATGGTGTCCGACCCCATTTCCACGGATCAGGGCTTGCGATCGGCCGTGGCGAAAAGCCGCGGCTGGCAATAGCCGCCCGCGGGCGCCATTCGAAGCTCGGGCCTGGGTTTCCGGGGCTCGGGATGCTTTTTGGATGCGCGGCGGCGGAAGTTCAGCTCGAGGCGGAGCGCGGCGCCCGGAAGCATCGCCATCGCGAGCAAGGCGAGGAAGGCGGCGGCGGACATCGCTCAGCGCTCGCCGGGCCCGAGGCTGCGCCGGAAATTGATTTCGGCGCCGAACGCCGAGAGGGTGACCATCGCCCCGATCATCAGGGCGAGTGCGGCAATCCAGGCCATCGCGACTTCCTTCCTTGCGCAAGCGGGGCGTTGGCCCGGCGCCGTTGCAAGGAAATCTAGAGGGCGCCCACGTCAGGACGATGTCGCAGGCGAGGCGGATTTGTCGCAATTGTGCCGAGGGCCGAGCGCGCCGGCGTGCGAGAGGAAGGATCAGAGTCGAGTGAACATCTTCCGGTAGTCGCGCATGCCGTGAATGACGTGGAGGACTTCGATGGTCTCCGCTCCGACATGGTAGAGGATGAGGTATTTGCGATGCCTTCGCTTCCTGACGCCTTCGCCCGCCTCGGGCGCGGGCGGATAGAGGAAAGCCCGGTCGGACAGGCTCAGGCACTTATCGGCCAGCTCCTGCACGAAAGTGATAGCCCGCTCCGGGTCGTCGAGGGCGATCCAGTGGCCGATGTCCCGCAGATCGGCATAGGCCGCCCGCGTGATTCGAACCTTCATCGACTGTAGACGTGAGCCAGTGCGCGGAAATGCGTTTCCAGCTCCGCGAACGCTTCTTCGGCGTCTATGACTCGCCCGGCCTCGACATCGGCGAAGCCGCGCGCGACGGCGGCGCGGATGTCCGCAAGCTGCTCCGCCTCGTCCTGCTCTTGTCTCCTGCGAAGCTCATCGCGGACTTGGTCGAAAGCCGTGTCCATGTCGTAGGTCCGCCCGGCATCGATATCGGCCACTGCCCGGGCCAAGTCGGCATTGAGACGGGCAGAGCTCGCGTCGCGCCGCTTGAGCAGCTGCAACGCCTCGTCGATGACCTCGGCGCGAGAGCCATAGCGGCCGGATTTCACTGCCTCCTCGATGAACGCTTCACGATCCGGGCCGAAGGTTGGGAGATCATTCATGGCTGTGAATTTAGGCTTTTTGGCCGCGCCGGGCAATGTACGCGAGCTCATCATACGAAGATCGGTTATGGGTGCGGTGTTGGCGTTATCCGCCGTCTTCGGGAATGGGGTGCTGCCCCGAATTTTCCGCACGCCTTTCTCACGGACCTCCCGTTCAGAATCCGCGGCTCGCTATTCTGGGGGTTCTACGTCAATATCCTCCGTCTGAAAATTTAGATGATAAGTAGGGTGGCCCTGCTTTCGTACTGCGGCCGCTTCAGAAGGCGAAAGACCCGTTCCCCAGAAGGTCCAAATAATCTGATTGTCGCTAGATTTGTCGCGCTCGAAGAAAAATGACCTGGTAGATGTCCAGGGGTTGAGCGAGCTCCTATACGTGACGATAGGGATTAGTTTGCTTCCGTCTGTGCGGGTAAACCCCGGCGGTGGATCCTGGACTATGCATCGTCTGGGCACCTGTGTTCCCGGATCCAGAACGCCGATGTTATCGTAGATAGCTTTGCGGGGAGGCTCGGTCTTATGTTTCCAATCCTGGGGCCAGATAGCACCAGCAGCCCGATTGTACCTGCCCCAATCCACACAGCCGAAGCCCACATTTCGCGCTGCCAGCCAACCGTTATTGCGCACGATGAAAAGAGGGGAGGTTTGGTCATCGATCGTGACTATTGGCTGCACTTCGACTGTTATTACGGGTTGAAGCGAGGCCCAAGCGGCATAGGCACCGAAGATCGCGATTGCGCCAGCAGCCGCTTTTGCCAACTTCGGCCGGTGCGCGACAAGTGTCGGCCAGCCTGTTTTGTGCCCTGCCTGGGGGTTTTCCGCCGATATCTGCCGAGCGGCCGGGGCAATGGCCATCCTGCTCTTTTTTGCCTTTGGTCTCTGCCTCTTTGACACCATCGGTCCCCTGTCGCGCTCTCGCCACAAAAACATAGCCGAAGAACGCTGCTTACGACTGTAGCAAAAAGGATGAAGCCTTGACCCCCGCCCCTCTCACCCCTATCTAGCGCCCACACCCCATCGCATCGGAACAGGACGCGCCGTCGCGCAGCGCGTTCAACGCATTGATCGGTAAGGGTTTTACAAGACGCTGAAGCTGCGGTTCCATGCATGGGGACTCGCGGCTTTTTGCGTCTTCTGCGTTCCGCATCGGGCTTTCGCCCTCGCTCGAGCGAGGTGCGGGCTCAGTATGGATCCCGGATCAGGTCCGGGATGACGAGGGGTCCCGGCTTTCGCCGGGATGACGAGAAAAGGCGAGAAACATCTCCATGGCGATCAAGACGGCCCGGGCCAGCGAAAACCGGTCGATGGCTTCCAAGCGCATCCGCAAGATCTTCGGCAACATCCACGAAGTCTCCGAAATGCCGAACCTCATCGAGGTCCAGCGCGAGAGCTACGAGCAGTTCCTTCGCTCGCGGCCCCAGGACAGCTACGTGTCGGGCCTGGAGAAGACGCTGCGCAGCGTGTTCCCGATCCGCGATTTCGCCGGCACCGCCGAGCTGGATTTCGTCCATTACGAGCTCGAAGAGCCCAAGTACGACACCGACGAGTGCCGCCAGCGCGGCATGACCTATGCGGCGCCGATGCGCGTCACGCTGCGCCTCATAGTGTTCGAGGTCGATCCCGATACGGAGACCCGGTCCGTGCTCGATATCAAGGAGCAGGACGTCTACATGGGCGACATGCCGCTGATGACGAAGAACGGAACGTTCATCGTCAACGGCACCGAGCGCGTCATCGTCTCGCAGATGCACCGCTCGCCGGGCGTGCTGTTCGACCATGACCGCGGCAAGACCCACGCCTCGGGCAAGTATCTCTTCGCCGCGCGGGTCATCCCCTATCGCGGCTCCTGGCTCGATTTCGAGTTCGACGCCAAGGACATCGTCAACGTCCGCATCGACAGGAAGCGCAAGCTGCCGGTGACGGCGCTCCTGCACGCGCTCGACATGTCGAGCGAGGAGATCCTCAACACCTTCTACGACCGGGTGACCTTCGTCCGCGGCAAGAACGGCTGGGCGATCCCGTTCGTCGCCGAGAATTGGCGCGGCCAGAAGCCGAGCTACGACGTCGTCGACGGCGACTCCGGCGAGGTCGTCTTCTCGGCCGGAACCAAGATCACGCCTCGCGCCGCGACCAAGGCGGCCAAGGACGGCCTCAAGAACCTCGTCATCCCGACCGAGGAGATTTTCGGCCGCTACAGCGCCTACGACCTCGTCAACGACAAGACCGGCGAGATCTATGTCGAGGCGGGCGACGAGATCAGCGCCGAGAATCTCGAGCGCCTCGACCAGGCCGGGATCGACCGGATCGAGCTTCTCGACATCGACCATGTCAGCACCGGCGCCTGGATCCGAAACACCCTGAAGGCCGACAAGTCGGAGGACCGCGACCAGGCGCTCAGCGACATCTACCGGGTGATGCGCCCCGGCGAGCCGCCGACCCGCGAGACCGCCGAATCCCTGTTCGGAGGCCTGTTCTTCGATCCCGAGCGCTACGACCTCTCGGCCGTCGGCCGGGTCAAGCTCAACATGCGCCTCGACCTCGACGTCGAGGACACGGTGACGACCCTTCGCAAGGAGGACATCGTCGCGGTCGTGAAGACCCTCGTCGGCCTCAAGGACGGCAAGGGCGAGATCGACGACATCGACAATCTCGGCAACCGCCGCGTCCGCTCGGTCGGCGAGCTGCTCGAGAACCAGTATCGGGTCGGCCTGCTCCGCATGGAGCGCGCCGTGAAGGAGCGGATGAGCTCGGTCGACGTGTCGACCGTCATGCCCAACGACCTCATCAACGCCAAGCCGGCGGTGGCCGCGGTCCGTGAGTTCTTCGGCTCGTCGCAGCTGTCGCAGTTCATGGACCAGACCAACCCGCTCAGCGAAGTCACGCACAAGCGTCGCGTGTCGGCGCTCGGGCCCGGCGGCCTGACCCGCGAGCGCGCGGGCTTCGAGGTCCGCGACGTCCACCCGACCCATTACGGCCGCATCTGCCCGATCGAGACTCCCGAAGGGCCGAACATCGGCCTGATCAACTCGCTCGCCAGCTTCAGCCGGGTGAACAAATACGGCTTCATCGAGACTCCGTACCGAAAGGTCGTCGACAACAAGGTGACGGACGACGTCGTCTATCTGTCGGCGATGGAGGAGGCCAAGCACACGATCGCCCAGGCGAACGCCGAGCTGCTCGAGGACAAGAGCTTCGGCGAGGAGATCGTCTCTTCCCGTCGCGCCGGCGAGTTCCTGATGGCGCCTCGCGACCAGATCACCCTGATGGACGTCAGCCCCAAGCAGCTCGTCTCCGTCGCGGCCTCGCTGATCCCGTTCCTCGAGAACGACGACGCCAACCGCGCCCTGATGGGCTCGAACATGCAGCGCCAGGCGGTGCCGCTGATCCGCGCCGAGGCGCCGCTGGTCGGCACCGGCATGGAGGAGACGGTCGCCCGCGATTCCGGCGCCGCCATCGCCGCCCGCCGGACGGGCGTCGTCGACCAGGTCGACGCCGCCCCCATCGTCGTCCGGGCGACCGGCGACGTCGAGGCCGGCAAGTCGGGGGTCGACATCTACACTCTGATGAAGTTCCAGCGCTCGAACCAGAATACCTGCATCAACCAGCGGCCGCTGGTGAAGGTGGGCGACCTGGTCAATGCCGGCGACGTCATCGCCGACGGCCCCTCGACCGACATGGGCGAGCTCGCGCTGGGGCGGAACGTGCTCGTCGCGTTCATGCCCTGGAACGGCTACAATTTCGAGGACAGCATCCTGATCTCCGAGCGGATCGTGAAGGACGACGTCTTCACCTCGATCCACATCGAGGAGTTCGAGGTGATGGCCCGCGACACCAAGCTCGGGCCGGAGGACATCACCCGCGACATCCCGAACGTCGGCGAGGAGGCGCTTCGCAACCTCGACGAGGCGGGCATCGTCTACATCGGCGCCGAGGTCGAGCCGGGCGACATCCTGTGCGGCAAGATCACTCCGAAGGGCGAGAGCCCGATGACTCCGGAGGAGAAATTGCTCCGGGCGATCTTCGGCGAGAAGGCGTCGGACGTTCGCGACACCTCGCTCCGTCTTCCGCCGGGCGTTTCCGGCACGGTGGTCGAGGTGCGGGTCTTCAACCGCCACGGCATCGACATCGACGACCGCACCCGCGCCATCCAGGCCGAGGAGAAGGACCGCCTCAGGAAGGACGCCGACGACGAGCGCTCGATCCTGAAGCGCGCCACCTTCACGCGCCTTCGCGACATGCTGATCGGCCAGACCGCCACGGCGGCGCCGAAGGGCTTCAAGAAGGGCAGCGTCATCGACGCGGCCGGCCTCGAGGAGGTCGAGCGTTTCGAATGGTGGAAGTTCGCGGTCAAGGACGACAAGGTCCAGGCGGATCTCGAAGCCGTGAAAGCCCAGTATGACGAGGCCGAGGCGGTGATCCGGCGCCGGCTCGAGGACCGCATCGAGAAGCTCGAGCGGGGCGACGAGCTTCCGCCGGGCGTTCTCAAGATGGTCAAGGTGTTCGTCGCGGTGAAGCGCAAGCTTCAGCCGGGCGACAAGATGGCCGGCCGCCACGGCAACAAGGGCGTGATCAGCCGGATCCTGCCCAACGAGGACATGCCGTTCCTCGAGGACGGGACTCCGGTCGACATCGTTCTCAATCCGCTCGGCGTGCCGTCGCGGATGAACGTCGGCCAGATCTTCGAGACCCATCTGGGCTGGGCCGCGCGCGGCCTCGGCAAGCAGATCGCCGAGATGCTGGAGGAGATCCACATCCGCGGCGCGGCCTTCGAGGGCAAGGACGCCAAGGGCGTGCGCAACAAGCTCAAGGACATCTATGGCGAGAATTACGACGCCGAGATCGATGCCCTGAGCGAGGACGACCTGCATGAGCTGGCCTCGAACCTGGTGGGCGGAGTGCCGATGGGCACTCCGGTGTTCGACGGGGCGCGCGAGGCGGACGTGTCGGCGATGCTGGAGATGGCCGGGCTCGACCAGTCGGGCCAGGTCGTCCTGTTCGACGGCCGCACCGGCGACACCTTCGACCGCAAGGTGACGGTGGGCTATATCTACATGCTGAAGCTCCACCATCTCGTCGACGACAAGATCCACGCACGCTCGATCGGGCCGTACAGCCTCGTCACCCAGCAGCCGCTGGGCGGCAAGGCCCAGTTCGGCGGCCAGCGCTTCGGCGAGATGGAGGTGTGGGCGCTCCAGGCCTACGGCGCCGCCTACACGCTTCAGGAGATGCTGACGGTGAAGTCGGACGACGTCATCGGCCGGACCAAGGTCTACGAGGCGATCGTCAAGGGCGACGACACGTTCGAGGCCGGAATCCCGGAGAGCTTCAACGTGCTGGTGAAGGAGATGCGCTCGCTGGGCCTCAACGTCGAGCTGAACACCACCCTCGACGAAGACGGAATGGCGCTGGCCGCGGAGTAAATCAGTCCCTCTCCCTGCAGGGGAGAGGGACAGGCGCGAAGCGCCAGGATGAGGGCCCGGACAATCCCTCACCCACCTCGCTTCGCTCGGCACCCTCTCCCTTACAGGGAGAGGGGAAGAAAATCAGGAAAGAGGGCTGAGACCCATGAACGAACTGACCCATTTCGCCAATCCGGTCGCCAAGCCGGAGACGTTCGACCAGATCAAGATCGGAATCGCCTCCCCCGAGCGCATCCGTTCATGGTCGTTCGGCGAGATCAAGAAGCCCGAGACGATCAACTACCGCACGTTCAAGCCCGAACGCGACGGCCTGTTCTGCGCGCGCATCTTCGGTCCGATCAAGGATTACGAGTGCCTGTGCGGCAAGTACAAGCGCATGAAGTATAAGGGCATCGTCTGCGAGAAGTGCGGAGTCGAGGTCACGGTCTCGAAGGTCCGCCGCGAGCGCATGGGCCATATCGAGCTGGCCGCTCCCGTCGCCCACATCTGGTTCCTGAAGTCGCTGCCTTCGCGCATCGGCCTTCTGCTCGACATGCAGCTCAAGCAGCTGGAGCGGATCCTCTATTTCGAGAGCTACGTGGTCGTCGAGCCGGGCCTGACGCCGCTCGAGAAGTACCAGCTCCTCACCGAGGACGAGCTTCTCTCGGCGCAGGACGAGTATGGCGAGGACGCCTTCTCGGCCGGGATCGGCGCCGAGGCGGTCAAGCAGATGCTGATCGACCTCGACCTCGAGGGCGAGCGCGAGGTTCTGCTGAAGGACCTGGCCGAGACCAAGTCCGAGCTGAAGCCCAAGAAGATCATCAAGCGGCTGAAGGTGGTCGAGAGCTTCCTCGAGTCGGGCAACCGGCCGGAATGGATGATCCTCGACGTCGTTCCCGTGATCCCGCCCGAGCTTCGCCCGCTGGTGCCGCTCGACGGCGGCCGTTTCGCGACTTCGGATCTCAACGACCTCTACCGCCGGGTGATCAACCGCAACAATCGTCTGAAGCGGCTGATGGAGCTTCGCGCGCCGGACATCATCGTTCGCAACGAGAAGCGCATGCTCCAGGAGGCGGTCGACGCCCTGTTCGACAACGGCCGCCGCGGCCGCACGATCACGGGCGCCAACAAGCGTCCGCTGAAGTCCTTGAGCGACATGCTCAAGGGCAAGCAGGGCCGCTTCCGCCAGAATCTGCTCGGCAAGCGGGTCGACTATTCGGGCCGCTCGGTCATCGTCACCGGTCCGGAGCTGAAGCTCCACCAGTGCGGCCTGCCCAAGAAGATGGCGCTCGAGCTGTTCAAGCCGTTCATCTACTCGCGCCTCGACGCCAAGGGTCTTTCCATGACCCTCAAGCAGGCGAAGAAGTGGGTCGAGAAGGAGCGCAAGGAAGTCTGGGACATCCTCGACGAGGTGATCCGCGAGCATCCGGTGCTCCTGAACCGCGCCCCCACGCTCCACCGCCTCGGCATCCAGGCGTTCGAGCCGGTGCTGATCGAGGGCAAGGCGATCCAGCTCCACCCGCTGGTCTGCGCGGCGTTCAACGCCGACTTCGACGGCGACCAGATGGCCGTCCACGTTCCTCTGAGCCTCGAGGCCCAGCTGGAAGCGCGCGTTCTGATGATGTCGACCAACAACATCCTCTCGCCCGCCAACGGCAAGCCGATCATCGTTCCTTCGCAGGACATGGTGCTCGGGCTTTATTATCTGTCGCTGGAGCGCGAAGGCGAGCCGGGCGAGGGTATGATGATCTCCGACATGTCGGAGGTCCACCAGGCGCTCAACGCCGGCGCCGTCACCCTTCACTCGAAGATCGTCAGCCGGGTTCCGCAGACCGACGAGCAAGGCAAGCAATATATGAAGCGGTTCGAGACGACCCCGGGCCGGATGCTGCTCGGCGAGACTCTGCCGAAGAGCCACAAGGTGCCGTTCGAGACGGTCAACCGGCTCCTGACCAAGAAGGAGATCGGGGACGTCATCGACGTCGTCTATCGCCACACCGGCCAGAAGGAGACGGTGCTGTTCGCCGACGCGATCATGGGGCTGGGCTTCCGCCACGCCTTCAAGGCCGGAATCTCGTTCGGCAAGGACGACATGATCATCCCCGAGGAGAAGATCGGCCTGGTCGAGGACGCCCGCAATACTGTGAAAGATTATGAGCAACAGTACCAGGACGGCCTCATCACCCAGCAGGAAAAGTACAACAAGGTCATCGACGCCTGGTCGAGCTGCGGCGACAAGGTCGCCAATGCCATGATGGACAAGCTCAAGGCCCAGCCGAAGGGCGAGGATGGGCGCATGGCGCCGATCAACTCGATCTACATGATGGCTCACTCCGGCGCCCGCGGCTCGCAGGCGCAGATGAAGCAGCTCGCCGGAATGCGCGGCCTGATGGCCAAGCCGTCGGGCGAGATCATCGAAACCCCGATCATCTCGAACTTCAAGGAAGGCCTGACCGTCCTCGAATATTTCAACTCCACCCATGGCGCCCGCAAGGGCCTCGCGGACACGGCGCTGAAGACGGCGAACTCGGGCTACCTCACCCGCCGGCTCGTCGACGTGTCGCAGGATTGCGTCATCGTCGAGGAGGATTGCGGAACCGAGAACGCGCTCGAGATGCGGGCGATCGTCCAGGGCGGAGCGGTCATCGCGTCGCTGGGCGACCGGATCCTCGGCCGAACCCCGGCGGAGGACATCGTCGACGGCAAGACCGGCGACGTGCTCGCCAAGGAAGGCGCCCTGATCGAGGAGAGCCAGGCGCTCCGGATCGACGAGATCGGGGTCCAGGCGGTCCGAATCCGCTCGCCCCTGGTGTGCGAGAGCGAGCATGGCGTGTGCGGCAAATGCTACGGACGCGATCTCGCCCGCGGAACGCCGGTCAATATCGGCGAGGCGGTCGGGGTCATCGCGGCCCAGTCGATCGGCGAGCCGGGCACCCAGCTCACGATGCGGACCTTCCACATCGGCGGCGCCGCCCAGCTCAACGAGACGTCCAGCCTGGAGGCCTCGGTGGACGGGACGATCGAGCTTCGCGACCTTCCGGCGATCATGGATCCGCGCGGCCGGCGAGTCGCGATGTCGCGTTCCGGCGAGCTTGCGATCGTCGACATGGACGGCCGCGAGCGGGCGACCCACCGAATCCCCTACGGCGCCCACCTGATGGCCGACCACGGCCATATCGTCTCGAAGGGCGACCGGATCGCGGAATGGGATCCGTTCATGATGCCGGTCATCACCGAGAAGGGCGGAATCGTGAAGTTCCAGGATCTGGTCGAGGGCAAGACGCTCACCGAGCAGACCGACGAAGCGACCGGAATCGCCCAGCGGGTGGTCACCGAATATCGCGGCTCGGCCCGGACCAAGGAGGATCTTCGTCCGCGCATCACCCTCCTCGACGAGGAGAGCGGCGAGGCGGCCCGCTACATGCTGGCGCCCGGCGCGATGCTGTCGGTCGAGGAAGGCCAGCGGGTCGAGGGCGGCGAGGTGCTGGCCCGTGTGTCCCGCGAGGCGGCCAAGACCCGCGACATCACCGGCGGTCTGCCGCGGGTGGCGGAGCTGTTCGAGGCGCGCAAGCCCAAGGAGAATGCGATCATCGCCAAGGTCTCCGGCCGGGTCGCGTTCGGCAAGGACTACAAGGCCAAGCGCAAGATCGCGATCATCCCGGACGATGGCGGCGAGCCGGTCGAGTATCTGGTGCCCAAGTCGAAGGTCATCGACGTGCAGGAAGGCGATTTCGTCAAGCGCGGCGACAATCTGATCGGCGGAAGCCCCGATCCGCACGACATCCTCGAGGTGCTCGGAGTCGTCGCCCTGGCGGAATATCTCGTCTCGGAGATCCAGGAGGTCTACCGGCTGCAGGGCGTGAAGATCAACGACAAGCATATCGAGGTGATCGTCCGCCAGATGCTCCAGAAGGTCGAGATCACCGAGAGCGGGGATTCGACCCTTCTCGCCGGCGAGCAGATTGACCTTCAGGAGATGAACGAGATCAACGCCAAGCTGAAGTCGGGCAAGAAGCGCCTGGCCGAAGGCAAGCCGGTGCTTCTCGGGATCACCAAGGCGTCGCTGCAGACCCGCAGCTTCATCTCGGCCGCCTCCTTCCAGGAGACGACCCGGGTGCTCACCGAAGCCTCGGTTCAGGGCAAGATCGACACGCTCGACGGCCTCAAGGAGAATGTCATCGTCGGCCGCCTCATCCCGGCGGGTACCGGCGCCGGCATGAACCGGATGCGGATCGCGGCCACCAGCCGCGACGCCGCTCTGCGCGCTCAGCACCGCAAGCTGCAGGAGTCGCTGATCGCGGCGAATTCGGCGGCCGAGGAGCATGCCGCCGAGCTGGCCCAGGGCCCCGAAGCGGCGATCGGCGACGATCCGCTCGCGGCGGTGGCCCCGGAAGGCCACGGCACCGATGCGGATGCGGGCGAGTATCTGCAGAGCTGACCGTCAATGCGAACGAAGCGAAGCAATCCGGCGCGGCCTTCGAGGCGGCCTGGATTGCTTCGTCGCTTCGCTCCTCGCAATGACGTTGCGCCGGGCATAGCGGGCCGCTAGCCCTCGCCCACCATTTCGATGGAGGGCTTATGAGCAGGCGGATCGGTCTTCATCTTCTCGCGGGCGCCGGCCTCGCGGCCGTGGCCGTTGCGGCCCCGGCCGCGACCGATCAAGCCACCCGCTCGGTCGACACCTTCCTCGCGACGACCCACATCAACCCGCGCAGCCCGGCGGAATTCGCCGCGGCCTGCGACGCCTATCTCGCCCGCGCCGCCGCGATTCGCGCCGACCTCGAGCGCGAGACCGGCCCCGCGCGGGCGGAGAAGACCTTCCGCAAGTTCGACAATCTCTCCTACGTGCTTGGCGCCGTCTCGGGCGATGCCGGGGTCGTCACCCAGACCAGCCTCGATCCCGCCATCCGCGACGCGGGGCGCGCCTGCACCCAGAAGCTGGACGCGCTGACCACCGAAATCTCGCTGTCGCGTCCGATCTACGCCCGGCTCAAGGCGATCGATGCGGCCGCCGCCCCGGCCGACGCCCGCTTCCTGCTCGAACGGGCCATCGCCCAATATGACCGCGCCGGAGTGGGCGCGGACGAAGCGACCCGGACCAGGATCAAGGCGCTTCAGGACCGGATCAGCGAGAAGAGCATCGCCTTCGAGCGCAACATCGCCGACGGCCGCACGGAGGTCACCGCCACTCCGGCCGAGCTCGCCGGGCTTCCCGCCGACTATGTCGCCGCCCATCCGCCCGGACAGGACGGACTGATACGGATCAGCACCGACTATCCCGACCTCGGGCCGGTCCTGTCCTATGCCGAGAATGAGGGGCTTCGGCGCCGCCTCTACGAGGCGAACCTGACCCGCGCCTATCCGGCCAATGACGAACTTCTACGCCAGATCTTCGCCGACCGCGCCGAGCTCGCCCGACTGCTCGGGCGGCCGAATTATGCGACTCTGATCACCGAGGACAAGATGATCGGCTCGCCGGCCAACGCGGCGAAGTTCCTCGACGAGATCGCGACCGTCGTCGACGCTCCGTCGCGGCGCGATCTCAACCGGATGCTCACCCGGCTGAAGGCGATCGACCCGGCGGCGACCGCGGTGCCGGCCTGGAGCACGAACTATCTCTCGCAGCTGATCCGCAAGGAGGAATATGCGGTCGACCCGCAGGACGTCCGCCAATATTTCGCCTACGACAATGTCCGGGGCGGCATCCTCCGGCTGACCGAGGACCTGTTCAAGGTCCAGATCCGCAAATGGGAGACGCCGCTCTGGGCGCCGGGCGTCGAGGCCTATGAGATGCTGGAGGGCGGCAGGGTGATCGGCCGCTTCTACATGGACAACCATCCGCGCGAGGGGAAATATACCCACGCCAACGTCATTCCCATCCGCACCGGCCTCACCGACCGGGCCCTTCCGGTGGGAATCCTCGTCTGCAACTTCCCGGCCGGCGACCACAAGACCGGTCTGATGGAGCATCGGGACGTCGAGACCTTCCTCCACGAATTCGGCCATCTGCTCCACCTGATGTTCGCGGGGCGGCAGCGCTGGGCTCAGCAGGGGCCGTTCGGGCTCGAATGGGACTTCATCGAAGCGCCGTCGCAAATGCTCGAGAACTGGGTCTGGGATTACGAGACCCTGAGGCGTTTCGCCGTCAACGCGAAAGGCGAGCCGATTCCGGCGCCTCTGGTCGAGAAGATGAACCGGGCGCGGGGCTTCACCGAGGCGTTCGGGGACGCGCGGCAGCTCGGTCTCTCGGCGACCTCGCTTGCCTACCATCTGTCGCCGCCGGGGGAGAAGGACCTGACGGACGTCTACCGCACCGCCTATGACCGTTACTCGCCGATTCCGGTGCCCGCGGGCCTTCACCCGGAGGCCTCGTTCGGCCACCTCACCGGCTATTCGGCCATTTATTACACCTACATGTGGTCGAAGACGATCTCGACCGACCTGTTCACCCGCTTCGAGAAGGAAGGGCTGCGCAACCCGGCGACGGCCCGGCGTTACCGGGAGATGGTGCTAGCGCCCGGCTCGTCGAAGCCCGCCGCGACCCTGGTGGCCGACTTCCTCGGCCGGCCGCTCAGCCTCGACGCCTATCGGGCGCGACTGGCGCGAGGGGAATAGTGGACGGCAGGGCCGCCTTCGCCCTCATCCTCGTGGCGCTGATGATCCTGCCGGCGATCGCGGTCGCGCGCTACCGCTACCGGCGCGCGCTGCGGGAGCGGGATAAGGATAGTTCCGCGGGCTGACTCATTCCGTCATTGCGAGCGAAGCGAAGCCATCCAGTGCGGGTTCGGAGACAGCGCTGGATTGCCGCGTCGCTTCGCTCCTCGCAATGACGATGCTAGAAAGCGGACGCCGTGACCCGAGTGTCGGCGTGGCGCCAGCTATTCTCGAACCGGACCCGGGCGGGGCCTGCCTCGCTCTTGCCCTGGGCGACCAGTGCGGCGGCGAGGCCGTGAAGCGCCCAGCCGTTGCCGGGCTGGCGCTTGAGGTCTTCGCGATAGACCGCCTCCGCCTCCGCGGCCCGGCCGGCGTCCAGCAGAGCCGCGCCGAGCAGGTGGCGGACCGGGAAGAACTCATCCGAAGGCTCGTTGTAGGCGAGGCCATCCTCTTTGGCGACCGCCTCGCGAAGCAAGGCGAGGGCGGGGACGCGCTTGCCTTCGGCAAGGGCGATTCGCGACTTCGCCTTGAGCAAGCCGATCTCATACAGGGGTCTCGCCGCGTTCTGGCCCTGCCTCGCCTCGGCAGGAACGGCCGCAAGGGCCCGATCGAGCCGCGGCAGCAGCGCCTTCGCTTCGGCAATCCGCCCCTTCGCCGCAAGCGCCGTCGCCCGCGCCTCGAGCCAGGCGATGGTGAGACCGGCGAGCTTCGGGTTCGGCTCGGGCTCGGCGAGTATCTGGTCCCACCGTCCGAAGCGGGCCAGGCCTTCGTAAAGGTAGCCGATCGACCAATCGAGGCCGGGCATGCCCAGCAGCATCGAGTCCGGCACCGCCGCCCGGGCGTTGCGGAGCGCCCCGATCGTCTCCTCGCGCCGGCCCTCCATCGCCGCGGAATAGGCCAGGAACTGGTAATTGTGGATCAGGTACATGGGGTAATAATCGGGCGGCGCGGTGAGGCCGAGATAGGCGACGTCGGCGGCGGCGCCCTTGCGGTTGGCCTCGGCGGCCTCTTCGTAGCGGCCGACGCGCTGGAAGATGTGTGCGGGCATGTGCTCGAGATGTCCGGCCGCCGGCATCATTCCGACCAGCGTGTCGGCGGAGGCAACCGCCTGGCCCGGGTCCAGCGACGCCTCGACGGCGTGGATCCAATAATGGTTGGCGCCGGGATGCTTCGGGTCGCTGGCGAGCACCTTGCGCAGCGCCGCCAGGATGGCGGGCGTGCCCGGCCCCGGCTTGCCGTCGGCGGTCCACAGCTTCCAGGGATTGGTGTTCATCAGCCCCTCGGCGAGCAGGGTCTGGACGTCCATGTCGTCCGGGAAGCGGCGGGCGACGTCCTCCATCGCCGTCACATAGGCGGCGAGGAGCGGCGCGCTGTTCGAAGGGTCGAGCGGCGTGGCGCCATCGAAGCGCTTCGCCAGAGCGGCGATCAGAGCCTGCTCGACCGGGGTCGCCGCCGCGGCATTGGCCTGGGCCTTGCCGAGCGCCTCCCAGCCGGCGCGCGCGCGGGGCTCGGCCATGAGCGGCATGTTGTAATTGGGGCCGAGGGTGAGGGCGACGCCCCAGAAGCAGGAAGCGCATCCCGGATCGAGCTCGGCCGCCCTGGCGAAGGAGCGGGTCGCCTCGTCATGGTTGAACGCCCAGACGAAGCGCATGCCCTGGTCGAAATAACGCTGCGCCTCCGGGGAGGACGTGGTGACGGCGCGGTGGAAGCCGCCGAGTCCCTCGAAGAGCCGGGCACCCTTGGCCCAGTCGGCGACGGTCGAGCGTGGCGTCTGGGCGTGCGCGTCATGCTGGGCGAAGGCCGGCTGGGCGAGCGCCAGCGCGGCGATCGGAAGGAGTCGAAGAAGAATCATTCGCTGCACCCCCATGCCAGCGGAAAGGGGGGAAGCTACGCTCAGGACGAAGGCTGCTCAAGAGGCTCAAGGTTGGCCTTCACGGTCCAAGCCGCTATCGCCCGCCCATGGACGTCACCGACCTCCGCATCGCCATGTTCAGCGGCAACTACAATTATATCCGCGACGGGGCGAACCAGGCGCTCAACCGGCTGGTCGAATATCTGCTGCGGCAAGGGGCGGCGGTGAGGATCTACTCGCCGACGGTGGCGGAGCCCGCCTTCCCGCCCAATGGCGAGGTCGTGCACATCCCCAGCCTGTCGATCCCGCGGCGCAAGGAATATAAGTTCCCGGTCATGCTTCCGGCGCGGGTGCGGCGGGACATAAGGGCCTTCCGTCCCAACATCTTCCACGTCGCCAGCCCCGACATGCTCGGCCACCGCGCCGTCACCCTCGCCCATCGCATGGACATTCCGGCCGTCGCCTCGGTCCATACCCGCTTCGAGACCTATTTCCGCTATTACGGCCTCGCCTTCCTCGAGCCGGTCATGGAAGCGATATTGCGGCGCTTTTACCGGCGCTGCGACGCCATCTATGCGCCGTCCGATTCGATGGCGCAGCTGCTTCGCGAGCAGAGGATGAGCTTCAACGTCGGCATCTGGACTCGCGGCATCGATCGGCAGATCTTCAACCCGGGCCGGCGCGACGAGGCGTGGCGGCGGGGGCTGGGCATAAGCGACGACGAGCCCGTCATCGGCTTCGTCGGCCGGCTGGTGATGGAGAAGGGGCTCGACGTCTTCGCCGAGACGATCGACTGCCTCGAGCGCCGCCAGATCCGCCACAAGGTGCTCGTCGTCGGCGAGGGGCCGGCGCAGGACTGGTTCGAGCGGCGTCTCCCCGATGCCGTGTTCGCGGGCTTCCAGCAGGGCGAGGACCTCGGCCGGGCGGTCGCGTCGATGGACCTGCTGTTCAATCCCTCGGTGACCGAGACGTTCGGCAACGTCACTCTGGAGGCGATGGCGGCGGGACTGCCGGTGGTGGCGGCGATCGCCACCGGCAGCCAGAGCCTGGTCGGCGATGGAGTCACCGGCCGGCTGGTCCGCGCCGGCGCGATCGAAGGCTTTGCCGCCGCGCTGGAGGGCTATTGCCGCGACTCCGAGGCGCGACGGGCGGCCGGTCGCGCGGGCTGCGAGGCGAGCCGCCGCTACGGCTGGGACGAGGTCAACCAGTCCCTGGTGGATTCCTACATCCGGGTCATCCGCCAGCGCCGCGGCGGCACCCGACCCCCGTTTCGAAGCCCGGTGCCCTAGGGTCCGTACTCAATACCCGCAACGGTCGTGACGGAGCGGATTTTGGGCCAGGGCAAGGAGCGA
>JAXDPB010000025.1:0-21997 GCA_034668585.1 Sphingomonadales bacterium
GCCGGCGACAATGTCGTGACCGGCGCCGCCGGCAACGACCTGCTCCGGTTGAACGACGGCGGCAACGACAGCGCCTTCGGGGGCGGCGGCAACGACGTCCTCTATTTCGGCGGCGCCTTCACCGGCGTCGACGTCGCCGACGGCGGCGAGGGGCGGGACGTGATGGTGCTTCAGGGCAATTACGCCCTGACGCTGAGCGCGACCAACCTCGTCGGGATCGAGTCCATCTCGCTTCAGAGCGGGTCGAGGACGACTTGGGGCGATGTCTCGAACCATTTCTACGACTACGCCCTCACCACCAGCGACGCGAACGTCGCGGCCGGCCAGCAGCTAATCGTCAATGGCCAGACGCTCCGGGCCGGCGAGGACTTCAGCTTCGACGGCTCGGTGGAGACGGGCGGCTATTTCCTCGTCTATGGCGGCCACGGCGTCGACACTCTCAAGGGCGGTGCCGGCAACGACGCCTTCTTCTTCGAGGGCGACCGTTGGGGGGCTGGCGACAGCGTCGACGGCGGCGCGGGTCGCGATGCGCTGATCATCAGCGCGGGCAACGGACTGACTCATATCGAGTTCGGTGCGACCAGTTTGACCGGCATCGAATCGATCTCGCTCAACGCCCGCTACGCGACGGATCCCACCGCCCGGCCCTCCTACGAGCTGGTTCTGAACAACGGCAATGTCGCTCCGGGCGCGACCCTGATCGTCAACGGAAGCTCATTGGCCGATCCCGTTCAGACCGTCAGCATCGACGGAAGCGCCGTCCGAAACGGCACCCTCATCCTGTTCGGCGGCGCCGGGAATGACGTCGTCAAGGGCGGCTTCGGCGGCGATACGCTTCAGGGCGGCAATGGCGCCGACATCCTCCAGGGCGGCGAAGGCGTCGACCTGGTCACCGGCGGCGCCGGAGCGGACACGTTCCGCTATGCCGGGCCCTACGATTCGACCTCGCAGGTGCCCGACCAGATCCAGGATTTCCTGAGCGGGACGGACAAGATCGACCTAACCGCGATCGACGCCGACCTGTTGGCGCCCGGAGATCAGGCGTTCCACTGGATCGGGTCAAATGCCTTTACCGGCGGCGGCGCGGCATCGGCCGGCGAGCTCAGGGCCTGGCTGTTCAACGGCAGCTGGTTCGTCGAGGGAGACGTGGACGGCAACGGTTCGGCCGACCTGGTCATCCAGCTGACGACTCCCGCGGCGCCCGTGGTGCAGGGGGATTTCCTGCTCTAACGCGCCGGGAACCAGTTCTTGCTGGCGGGGGCGGCGGCGTCGGCCTGGCCGTTGAGTCGGCCGACGACCTGCGCGAACGTTCCCTCGACGGCTACACGGGTCTCGCCGAAATAGATGTCGGTGAAGGGGCCGGACGCGGCCCGGACATGGGTAACGCGGTCCGGGTTGATCGCGACCTCGCCGGGTTCGCCCCCTTTCTTCATCACGATCAGCTTCACGATCGACCTGGGCTCCCCTTGGGTTTCGAAACACAGATTAGGGGCATCGGGTTAATTACGGGTTTGTACGAGGTTGAACGGCCGGCCCGTCGCGTCGAACAATTGCCGAGGGATTTCGGCGCGGGCGCGCCGGGGCAATCGAGGGGCCAGCGTGATGACGATGTACGTCTACAGCACCACGGGGGAGCCGCGCGGCTTCCTGTTCGAAACCACCATTTACGGCCTCGACGGCACGCCGCTCGGCCGAGTGGTCGGCTCGCGGGTCCACCGCTTCGACGGGAGCTATGCGGGAGAGTGGTTCCACCACATGGTCGTCGACCGCGCCACCGCTCGGCCGCGCTCGATCCCGCCCGTCGCGGCGCCGGCGCCGAGGGCGCCGGCGCCGGCCTCCTGGGGACGGCGGTACGTCGCCGAATATTGCGCTCATGCCGACGCCTTCGACCGGCTGATCGCGCCGGCCGAACAATACCAGCTCGCCGCCGAGTAGTTCGATCGCGCTCCTGGCCCCCGTCGGCCCCGATCCAGGTTCAGGGTGACGGAAGGGGTGACGGGGAGGGGGCTCACCTGCCATGCTGGGCGGCATGAGCCCGGTGCGCATCCTTCACGCCCATTCGACCTTCGGCCGCGGCGGCAAGGAGGCTCGGGCGGTGCGGCTGATGAACGCGTTCGGAGTGGCGGCCGAGCATTCGATCCTCTCCGCCTCGCCGGGCGAGCTCTCCGCCAGGGAGGCGCTCGCGCCGGAGGTGAAGGCCGATTTTCCCGACGACGCGCCCTCGCTGACCGGGCTTCCCGGCCTCCCTCGCCTGTTCCGCCTGTCGCGCTACATGCGCCGCTTCGATCTCGTCCTCACCTACAATTGGGGGGCGTTCGATGCGGTGATGGCTCGGCACCTGTTCGGCGGCCCCTCACTCGTTCACCACGAGGACGGCTTCAACGAGGACGAAGCGGGCGAGCTGAAGACGAGGCGCAACCTTTACCGCCGGCTCGCCCTTGGCGCCGCCTTCAGGCTTGTGGTGCCGTCGGCCCGGCTCGAGGCGATCGCGCGCAAGGCCTGGGCGCAGCCGGCGGCCCGGGTGGCGCGGATCGCCAACGGCATCGACGTGCCGCTTTACGCCCTGCCGCCGGGGCAGGAGATACCCGGGCTCGAAAAACGGCCCGGCGAGGTCGTGATCGGCACCATCGCCGGGCTTCGCGCGGTCAAGAACCTGCCGCGCCTCGTCCGCGCCTTCGCCGCCATGACGTCGAAGGACGCTCGTCTCGTCATCGTCGGCGCGGGCCCCGAGAGCGAGCGGATCGCCGCCGAGGCGCGAGCCCGCGGCGTTGGCGACCGGCTGCTGATGCCGGGCTTTCTCGCCGAGCCCTCGCGCTGGATCGGCCGCTTCGACATTTTCGCCCTGTCGTCCGATTCCGAGCAATTCCCGATCTCGCTCGTGGAGGCGATGGCGGCGGGGCTGCCGGCGGTTGCGACCGCGGTCGGCGATGTCGCCCAGATGGTTTCGGACGACAATCGGCCGCTGATCGTCGAGGCCGAGGACGAGGCGGCTTTCGCCGCGGCGCTTGACAGCCTGGCGCAACGCCCCGATTTGCGGCGTGCCATCGGACGGGCCAACCGGGAACGGGCGGCGGCCGATTATGACGAGGCCGGGATGATCGCCCGATACGCCCGGCTTTACGGCGAAGCCATCGGCCGCCCTGGAGCGTTCAGTAAGTCGACGGGATGATTTTTGACGCTTTTGGACGGGAGTGGGGGTATAGCCGCTCTCGATTTTTCTGGAGAAACATGTGTTCAAGGGTTTGAAGCCGATCCTCTATGCCGGCCGCGAAGTGTGGCCGCTGGTCGAGGGCGGCAAGGGCGTTGCGGCGACCAACCATGCCAGCTCGGGCGCCTGGGCGGCGGCGGGCGGCATCGGCACCGTCTCGGCGGTCAATGCCGACAGCTACGATCCCGAAGGCAAGATCATCCCGCAGATCTACCATGCCCTGACCCGCCGCGAGCGGCACGAGGAGCTGGTCCAGTACGCGATCGACGGCGCGGTCGCGCAGGTCCAGCGCGCCTACGACATCGCCGGCGGCAAGGGCGCCATCAACATCAACGTGCTGTGGGAGATGGGCGGCGCCCAGCGAGTCCTTCACGGCGTCCTCGAGCGCACCAAGGGCCTCGTCGCGGGCGTGACCTGCGGCGCCGGCATGCCCTACAAATTGTCCGAGATCGCCGCGTCCTACGGCGTCAATTACCTGCCCATCATCAGCTCCGGCCGCGCCTTCCGGGCGCTGTGGAAGCGGGCTTATTCCAAGGCGGCGGAATGGCTCGCGGCCGTGGTCTACGAGGATCCGTGGCTCGCCGGCGGCCATAACGGCCTGTCCAACGCCGAGGACCCGCTGAAGCCCCAGGACCCCTATCCGCGGGTCAAGGAGCTTCGCGAGACGATGCGCGAGGGCGGCATTCCCGACACCGTGCCGATCGTCATGGCGGGCGGAGTCTGGAACCTGAAGGAATGGGAGAATTGGATCGACAATCCCGAGCTCGGCCAGATCGTCTTCCAGTTCGGAACCCGGCCCCTGCTCACCAAGGAGAGCCCGATCCCGGAAGGATGGAAGCAGAGGCTGATGACTCTCGACGAGGGCGACATCCTTCTCCACCGTTTCTCGCCGACCGGCTTCTACAGCTCGGCGGTGCGCAATCCCTTCCTGAGAAGCCTCGAGGCCCGATCGCACCGGCAGGTCGCCTTCACCAAGGAGGAGCTGGGCGACCATTGTTTCCAGCTCGACGTCGGAGTCGGCAACAAGAGGAATTACTGGGTGACCCGCGGCGACCTGCTCCACGCCCGCGAGTGGTTCGCGCAGGGCTTCACCGAGGCTCTCAAGACTCCGGACGAGACCTTGATCTTCGTCACGCCCGAGGAGAAGATTCAGATCCGCCGCGACCAGGCGGATTGCATGGGCTGCCTCAGCCAATGCGCCTTCTCGTCCTGGGCGGACAATGAGAAGAACACGACCGGCCGGCTCGCCGACCCGCGCAGCTTCTGCATCCAGAAGACCCTCCAGGACATCGCCCATGGCGGCCCGACCGAGCACAACCTGATGTTCGCGGGCCATTCCGCCTTCCGCTTCAAGACCGATCCCTTCTATTCGAACGGCTTCGTGCCGACGGTGCGGCAGCTGGTGGACCGGATCCTGACGGGGGATTGAGGGGCAAACGTCCTCCCGGCGAAAGCCGGGACCTCGTGGAGACGAGCGGGGTATTTTCGACCTGAGGTCCCGGCTTTCGCCGGGATGACGGTTCAAACCCTGTCCGGAAGCTCCCGCCCTTCCGCGAAGGCAAGGATGTTGGCGAGCATCTTCTCGCCCATCGCCGTTCGGCTCTCCAGGGTCGCGGAGCCGAGGTGCGGGAGGAGCACGAGATTGGGCAAAGCGAGCAGCCGCGGGTCCACATCCGGCTCGTTGGGATAGACGTCGAGGCCGGCGCCGCCGATGCGGCCCTCGGCCAGCGCCTCGATCAGCGCCTCCTCGTCGACCAGGCCGCCGCGGGCGGAGTTGATCAGCCAGGCGCCGGGCCGCATCAGCGCCAGCCGGCGCCGGTCGACCAGGTAGTGCGTGTCCGGACCGTAAGGGGCATTGAGGCTGACCACGTCCATCCCCGCCAGCATGGCGTCGAGGTCGGCCCAGTAGCGCGCGTCCGAGTCCGGCGCCGGGCGGCGATTGTGATAATGGACGTCCATCCCGAACGCCCTCGCCCGCCTCGCCAGAGCGGTCCCGATCCGCCCCATTCCGACGATTCCGAGCGCCTTGCCGGCGAGGCCGCGGCCGAGCTGGTCGGTCGGGCCCCAGCCGCGCCAGCGGCCGGCGCGCAGATTGCGCTCACCCTCGCCGAGCCGGCGCAGGCCGATCAGGATCAGGGCCATCGCCAGATCGGCCGTATCCTCGGTCAGCACGCCGGGCGTGTTGGTGACGGCAATGCCGCGGCCGCGGGCGGCGGCGAGGTCGATATTGTCGGTGCCGGCGCCGAAATTGGCGATCAGGCGCAGCCGATCGCCGGCATTGGCGATGAGCCGGCCGTCGATCCGGTCCCGCACGGACGGTGCCAGAACGTCGCATCGCCGCATCGCCTCCTCCAGCCGTTCCCGTCCGAACGGTGAATCGTCGCGACTAAGCTCGACATCGAAGCGGGCCGCCAGCTTCGCCTCGACCGTTTCGGGAAGCGTTCGGGTGACGATCACCTTCATCCGTCCCGCTTGGGGAAAGGGAAGGGGGGGCGTCAAGGCAGATGGGCGTTGAACCGCGGCGGCGCTCCTGACTAAGAGACAAAGGAAGGAGGCAGCGAGATGGCGAGGAGAATGAAGCTCGCGGCCGCGCTGGCGGTCATGCTGGCGGTAGGGTCCGCTGAGGCGCAGGACGAGCGCTCGACCCCTTATTGGGCATCGATCAGCGCCGGCAAGGCGCTGATGCGCACCGGGCCGGGGCGCAATTATCCGGCGACCTGGCTCTACGTTCGAGCCGACCTGCCGATCCGGGTGGTCGAGACCTATCCCAACTGGCGCAAGGTCAGCGATCCGGACGGCACCACCGGCTGGATGCTGCAGCGGCTGCTGAGCGACACCCGCACCGCGCTCGTCACCGGCGATTCGGCGAGGCCGATGCACCGCGAACCGGCGGAGGACTCGCCGGTCCGCTTCCTCGCCCAGCCGGGCGTGGTGGGGCGTATTTCGAAGTGCCGCGGCGGTTGGTGCCTGCTCGATGTCGGCGGCCGGCAAGGCTATGTCCGAACCGAGCATTTCTGGGGCCTCGACCCCGGCGGGACGCTGGAGTAGGCAAAGGCGATGCGGGAATTGAGACTGGACGAATTCAGCGGCCGGGAGGGCCAGTCGTTCGAGGTGGTTCGGGGCGAAAGGACGCTCCCGTTCACGCTGACGAAGGTGCAGCCGCTGCCGGGTTCCATGGCGGGGCGCGAGGCGTTCAAGCTCGAATGGCTCGGCCCGTACGAGCCGGTCCTGGAGCAGGCCACCTACACGTTTCGCCTGGACGACGAGTCGGTCGAGATCTTCATCGTTGCGACCGGTCGCGACCGCGACGGCGTGCAGTATGAGGCCGTGTTCAACTAACCTTCCGGCCGCCACTCCATCAGGTCGTAAATGCCGTGCTCGTCGATCCGGGCGAAGCCGAGGCGGAGATAGAGGCGCATCGCCGGATTGTTGCGCTCGACGTGGATGGTGAGCGCCTTGCCGGCGGCCCGGCTCATGTCCATGACGTCGGCGAGAATGGCGCCGCCGATGCCGCCGCCGCGGGCTTGCGGCAGGAGCGCGATGTCGATCAGCCGGATTTCGTTCGACCATTCCTCGAGGTAGAGGCGGCCGATCGGCTCGCCGCCGCGCTCGATGACCAGCCATTCCGCGTCCGGATAATGGCGCTGGTAATGGCGATGCTGGGCGTCGGCCTGATGGGCGAGGAACTGCTCCTGCATCTCGGCCGGCCAGCCCGTCGACGCGACTTCTTCCAGGCGAGTCGAGGCGTAGATCGCGGCCAGAAGCGGCACGTCGGCCTCGGTCGATACCCTATAGGAGACGCCCAGCCCGGCGGCTGCGCGCAGCGGCGGCGGCATCGGGTCAGTTGAAGATGGCTTGTAGCTTGTGGCCGCCGCAGGCCTTGTCGCAGGCGCTGAAGTAGATCTTCATCCTGCCGCCGGTGGCGTGGCTGACCTCGACCATCCGGTCTCCGGGCGGGAGCGCGGCTCCCGCCGATTCCAGAACCACCGCGAAGGCGGTCTCGCGAAGCTCCGCGGGACGGCGTCCCGGCGAACGCAGCGGAGTGACCTCGGCCAGCTTCGCCACCGCTCCGCCGCCGAGTGCGAACTCGGAGCCGATCTGACGGCTCCATTCGTCGACTCCCGCGCTGGACAGCGACGTGAACTGGCGGTTCCACCAGCTGCGCTTCGCGCCCGGCTTGCGGGTCCAGTTGAGGTGAAGGGCCGGTGCCGCGAGCGCCCCCGCTGCCGCGACACCGAAGCCGAGGCCCGCCAGCAAGTTGCGGCGAGACAGGCGGGATGAAGTCTCCCTGATCATTTTAGCGGCCCCCCAAGATTATGGTTTATGGGCGTTGCGGGAATACACCTTGCAGCGCGATGCAGTAATTGAGAGTCAGATAGGGCTGCATATTGTTGTGCGGCAGGCTCCCTCCCGCCGGCGGCAAGGCCTGGAACGCCATGTTGGTGGTCGTTCCGAACGGAGTCGCCTTGTACATCGAGCCGCCGCCGCTGCGGGCGAGCGAAGTGGTGGCGTCCGGCAGGGTCGTCGTCGCCGGCGAGGTGTTCGCCATCAGCGCGTGGGTGTGGGCCGGGATCTCGCTGACCAGCAAGGTTACCGCGGTTTCGCCGCTTTGCTCGCCGAGGAAACGCTGGCTGAGCCCCGAGCCGCTGCCCGGATGCATCGCCACCGAACCCTGGAGATTGGGCAGCGCGAACGTGCTCTTGCCGTCGCCGCCATAGACGGTGCCGAGCAGCGAGAACAAAGCCGTGTTCTGCGATATCGGCATCAACTGCCCGTCGCAGAAGGCCCAGCCCTTGGGCGGGAAGTTGAAGGGGAAGATTCGAATTTCGGCGACGAATGGATCAGCCACTGTGAGGCCTCCTGCTTAAGTCTGCGACGGGAAGATGCCGAACAAGGAGATGATGTAGTTGATGCAGAGGAACGGCTGCATGTTGTCATGCGGCTGGCTACCCCCCTGGATCGTGATCGACGCCGCGGCCATCGCCGCGACGGCCGGGGCCGGGCGGTAGATGGTGACTCCGATGGCCGGCATCGCGGCGTCCGGGTTGTTCGTGGAGCCCGCTTGGCCCGAGACGGTCAGCGGATGGGTGTGGGTCGGAATCTGCTGGGTCGAGAGTGTTACCGATTCCGTGCCGGCCTTGTCGGCCATCTGATAGGTGATCCCGTCCGGCCCGGTGCCCATATGGAGCGGGATCCGGCCCTGCAGGTCGGGCAGCTGGAAGGTGGACTGGCCGTCTCCGCCGTACATGGTGCCGATCAGCTGGAAGAGAGTCTCGTTCTCGGAAATCGGCAGCGGTTGGCCCTCGCAAAACATCCACCCGACGGGGGGGAAGTTTCCGGCGAACAGGCGGATTTCACCGACGTATGGTTGCGCCATGAAACTATCCCCTCAGTTTTGGGATGGGAAGATGCCTTGCAGCGCGATGCAGAAGTTGATCACGAGGTAAGGCTGCATGTTGTTATGGGCCTGGCTTCCGCCGACGTTGGAGACCGAGCTGGGCTCGATCGGCGTCAGCGGGACGCCCGGCGTGCGATAGGCGTCCTGGAAGCGCGCCAGCATGTTGCCCACCGCGATGGGCTGGTCGCCGTTCGACGTCGAGCCCTGCAGAATGTGCTGGTGAGTCGGCATCTGCTGGATGTTCAGCGTGACCGACGACGAGCCGGCCGCTTCGCCCAGGCTCAAGCCGTTGCCCTCGTGCGTGGCGCATCTGCCGCGCAGGTTCGGCAAGGCGAAGTTCGTCTGGCCGTTGCCACCGTAAGTGGTGCCGAGCAGCGCGAACAATGCCTGATTCTGATTGATGGGCAGGAGCTGCCCATTGCACTGCGCCCAACCCTTTGGTGGAAAGTTGAACGAAAACAGCCGGATTTCCGACAGAAACGGCTCAGCCATATGTAGCGTCCCCCCTGACGCAAATGGATACATTAATTCCTGCGGTCATCAACCGGCCGTAACGAAATTATTTTTACGACATTATCGAAGGTTAGGAAGAATCCCTTCCATGAAAAGCGATGACGACGGTTGTGATTCAAGCCGCTTGTGGCCAACGGGAGCCATGGCCGAATCCCCGCCGCCGCTGTCGCGGCTCGCCCCTGCGGCGCTGTTCCTCGACTTCGACGGCACGCTCGTCGAGCTTGCCGAGTCGCCGGCCGCGATCGCGGTTCCGAACGGCCTGGCGCCGCTCCTCGATTCCCTGGCGGCGCGACTCGGAGGCCGGCTGGCCGTCGTCAGCGGCCGGGCGATCGACGACCTGAGTCGCCATCTCGGCGGTTCGGCGGCGGTGATGTCGGGCTCCCACGGCGCCGAGCTGCATTATGCCGACGGGCGCCGCGTTCCGGTCTCGGTCCCGCCCGGCCTCGCGGCGGCGCGCGAGGAGGTGCGGCGGTTCGCGGCGGCAGGCGACGGGCTGCTGGTCGAGGACAAGCCGGCCGGAGTAGCGCTCCATTATCGGCTCGCGCCGCACCGCGCCGCGGAGGCCGACGCTTTCCTCGAGTCGCTGGCCGCCCGCTCGGGCCTCGCGCTTCAGCGCGGCAAGATGGTGGCGGAGCTTCGGCCCGAGGGAACGGACAAGGGCGCGGCGCTTCGGCGGCTGATGGCGGAACCTCCTTTCGCAGGCGCGCGTCCTGTGTTCGTGGGCGACGACCTGACCGACGAGGATGCGTTTCGAGCCGCGGCCGCCCTCGGCGGCGAGGGGGTGCTGGTCGGGCCCGACCGGCCCACCGCGGCGGTGTGGCGGCTCGACGGCGTGGGGGCGGTGACTCGCTGGCTCGAGGCGGCGGCTTATGGCTGAGCTCTCGCTGTGGCCGATCGGCAATTGCCAGGTGAGCGCCCTGGTCGACCGCGAGGCCGGCTTCGTCTGGGGCTGCGCTCCCCGGGTCGACGGCGACCCGCTCTTCTGCTCACTGCTTCAGCCCGCCGGCACGAGCGAACTTCCACGCGGCGAGTGGCGGATCGTGGTCGAGAACCAGGCCGTGGTCGAGCAGAGCTATATCCGGAACACGCCGATCCTGAGCACTCGACTCACCGACAGCGACGGGGCGGTGGCGGAGATATTCGACTTCTGCCCGCGCTTCGAGCGTTCGGGCCGGATGTACCGGCCGGTGGCCTTCGTTCGGATCGTCCGGCCGCTGCAGGGCGCGCCGCGGATCCGGGTGGCGCTCAACCCGGCCACCGGCTGGGGGGAGCGCGACGCCGAGCGGACCAGCGGCACCAACCACATCCGCTATCTTGTCGAGCCGCAGCCGCTGCGCCTCACCACCGACGCGCCCGTCGGCCATCTGCTCGACGGCCGCGCCTTCCGGCTCGAGCAGAACCTCCATTTCTTCCTCGGGCCGGACGAGCCGTTCGTCGGCCATGTCGGCCACAGCCTCGCGGGCATGCTCCATCAGACGGCCGACGAGTGGCGAGGCTGGGTGCGCGGGCTCGCCATTCCGCTCGAATGGCAGCGAATCGTCATCCGAGCCGCGATCGCGCTCAAGCTGTGCCAGCATGAGGAGACCGGAGCGATCGTCGCGGCGCTCACCACTTCGATCCCGGAAGCGGCAGGAAGCGGTCGCAACTGGGACTATCGCTATTGCTGGATCCGCGACGCCTATTACACCGTGCAGGCGCTCAACCGACTCGGCGCGCTCGACGTGCTGGAAAATTATCTGGGCTATTTGAGGAACATCGTCGACGAGGCCAAAGGCGGGCGCATCCAACCGCTCTACGCCGTGTCGGGCGAGGCCAGGCTCGATGAGCGCGAGGCCGGGGCGCTGGAGGGCTATCGCGGCATGGGGCCGGTTCGGGTCGGCAACGCCGCCTACAGCCAGGTCCAGCATGACGCCTACGGCCAGATCGTGCTTTCGAACGTCCAGGCCTTCATCGACGAAAGGCTGTTCCGCAAGGCCACGGAGGCCGATCTCCAGGCCCTCGAGCGGGTCGGCGAGCGGGCGTGGGAGGTGCACGACCAGCCCGATGCGGGGCTGTGGGAATATCGAACCCGAAGCGCCGTCCACACCTACAGCTCGGTGATGAGCTGGGCGGCGTGCGACCGGCTCGCCAACGCCGCCGACGTGCTCGGCCTCGACGACCGCGCCGTTTTGTGGCGCGATCGGGCGGCGGCGATCCGGGCCCTGATCGAGCGGGCCGCCTGGTTCGCGCCGGAGAGCCGCTTCGGCGCCACCTTCGGCGGCGGCGAGCTCGACGCCAGCCTGCTTCAGCTGGTCGACATGCGCTTCCTCGCCCCCGACGACCCCCGCTTCCTCGCCACCTTCGAGGCGGTCGAGAAGGGCCTGAGGCGCGGCGAGCATATGCTTCGCTACGCCGCGGAGGACGATTTCGGGCTGCCCGAGACCGCGTTCAACTTCTGCACCTTCTGGCTGATCGAGGCGCTCCACCTCGCCGGCCGCAAGGATGAGGCGCGAGAGCTTTATGAGCATATGCTGGGGCGGCTGACTCCGGCGGGGCTGCTGTCCGAGGACACCGACTTCGCCACCGGCGAATTGTGGGGGAACTACCCGCAAAGCTATTCGCTCGTCGGCCTGATCAATTGCGCCGTGCTCCTGTCGCGGCCGTGGAGTGCCGTCCGATGAGGCGAGCGGGAAAGCCAAGGCCGTCATCCCGGCGGAAGCCGGGACCTCATGGAGTGAAAAGCTCGGTGCCCGTCCTCGCTGAGGTCCCGGCTTTCGCCGGGATGACGGTGTGAGATGAGCCGACTCATCGTCATCTCCAACCGGGTCTCCGCCCCCCGCGCCGACAGCGCCACCGGCGCTCAGGGCGGGCTCGCCGTGGCTCTGGCAGCGGCGCTCAGGGACCATCGCGGCCTCTGGTTCGGCTGGTCGGGCGAGACGGCGGAGGAGTTTACCGGCCATATCGACCTCCAGCGCCACGACGGGGTCACCACCGCGACGATCGATCTCGAAGAGCAGGACGTCGACGAATATTATAACGGCTACGCCAACCGCACCTTGTGGCCGCTCTTCCACTACCGGATCGACCTCGCCGAATATGACCGAAGCTTCGCCGGCGGCTACGAAAGGGTGAACACCCGTTTCGCCGAGACGGTTCAGCCGCTGATCGATCCCGACGACCTCATCTGGGTCCACGACTATCACCTGATCCCGCTCGGCCAGCAGCTGCGCGAGCGCGGCGTGAAAAACCGGATCGGCTTCTTCCTCCACATACCCTGGCCGCCGGCTCGGCTGATGGTGTCGCTGCCGTTCCACGAGGGACTGGTCCTGTCGATGCTCGCTTACGACGTGATCGGCTTCCAGACCGAGGAATGGCTGGAGAGCTTCCGCCATTATGTCGAGCGCGAGCTGGGCGGGCATTGCGATGAAAACGGAATGATCCATGTCGGCGAGCGCTCGGTCCATGCCGGCGCCTATCCGATCGGCATCGACTATGAGCAATTCGCCAGGGCGGCGGCCAGCGAGCAGGCCAAGGTCGCCTTCGAGCGGATGCGGGTCAGCGCGGCGGGCCGGCGGACGATCATCGGGGTCGACCGGCTCGATTACTCCAAGGGTCTCGAGGAGCGCTTCCTCGGCTATCGCCGCTTCCTCGAGGACCATGAGGATCGCCAGGGCGAGGTCTTCCTCCTCCAGATCGCGCCGCCGTCGCGGGGCGAGGTCGCCACCTACGAGGTGATTCGCGAACGGCTCGACGAGCTCAGCGGCCGGATCAACGGCGAGTTCGCCGAGGTCGACTGGGTGCCGCTGCGCTACGTCAACCAGGGCTATAGCCGCGAGGATCTGGCGGGCTTCTACCGAGCCGCGGAGATCGGCCTGATCACGCCGCTGCGCGACGGTATGAACCTCGTCGCGAAGGAATATGTGGCGGCTCAGGATCCCGAGGACCCGGGCGTCCTCATCCTCTCGCGTTTCGCCGGCGCGGCGCTTCAGCTGAAGGACTCGATCCTGGTCAATCCCTATTCCAAGGAAGAGATTTCCGACGCCATCCTCCTGGCCCTGCAAATGCCGAAGGAGGAACGGGTGAGGCGCTGGCGGGCGATGAACGAGACGGTGAAGCGCGACGACGTGCTGGCGTGGCGCAAGGCCTTCGTGACGGCGCTGACGGAGAGCGGCTGAGCCGCATCTCATCCGGACCGGAGAGATCGGAGGCGGGCGGCGAGAGAAAAGCCCCTCCGGTCGGTGGACCGGAGGGGCCGGAACATGCCGCCCATTGGGGGACGGGCCGTTTCTAGTGGCCGTGGCCGTGGCCGACGAACAGCACGTCGGTGATGACCTTGCGGCCCTGGCCGAGGTCGCGCTCGAACGTGTGGTCGCCGATCTGCCGGCCCCAGTCCGCGCGCGAGTTGCCGATCGCCTGCTCGTTCGGCACGGCCTGCGGCAGGTTCGCAGCCGCGTGGACGTGAGAGTAGATCGAGTAGATCTGGTCGTAATCGTGCTGGTCGGGATGCTCGTTGCCCGAGGGGATGTTGGTATATTCCATGCACGAGCTGGTCGCGTCGGTGTTGAAATCCTCGTCTTGGTGCGCGAGTCCGTAATTGTGGCCGATCTCCTGGCAGGCCACCGCCGCGTGCCAGGCCGTCGTGTTGTAGACGCTGCCCGCCGTGTAGTAGCTGTCGTTGAGCTTGGTCGTTCCCTGGCTGATATGGCCGTCGGCGGCGAGCCAGATCGACGCGATGCCGAGCCAGCCGGTATTGCCGTAGAAGGCGTTGCAAACCTCGATGCGGCCGGCGCGGGGCGCGCAGGTCGACGGCGTCGTCTGACCGGCGGTCATGGCGCTGTTGATCCGGCTCGAGCGGTTCCAGTCGGTGTTGGCGGTGCGGATGTAGCCGTCCCAGGTCGCGTTGACGTTGTCGCCGAGTGGCGGTGAGACTTCGGTGGCGGTGCGCTTCCAGTGATAACCGTTCCAGCTGTGGACGGCCAAGACCGGCGTGGCGAGCAAGCCGGCGGCGGTGGCGAAGGCGGCGACCTTCAGGATCGTCGACTTGCTACGCCAGCTTCCTTTAACATGATGCATGACATTCCCCTTCGGTTAGGTACAGTTTGGCAGAGGAAAGTGGAATTTGCCGCCGCTGACCACGGAAAGCAGAACTGCGCTCGCCTCCAGCGCCCTCTCTACTTGAGCAGACGCATCGGCGAAAACCGGAGTCGCCGCCGATTTGGACACCAAGCATGACCTAAAGGGTGTGCACAAGTCCCTGAACACGGCCTGTTTTTAGAGAGACGACCCCCATTGACGAGAGACGGGACGAAGCCTCAGAGGCGGAATGGCCTTTTTTGCACTGTACTTCCGCTGAATCCACAACTTGATCCGAAACAGACCAATTAGGATTTAATTCTAAGTCCCGGCCAATAAAGAGCATAAAAAAACCCCTCCGGCCGCATTGGGCCGGAGGGGCTTTGTTGCGATCGGCCGGTTCGGCCAGATGCCTTTAGTGGCCGTGGGTGTGGCCCACGAACAGCACGTCGGTGATGACCTTGTTGCCATTGCCGAGGTCACGCTCGAAGCTGTGGTCGCCGATCTGCCGGCCCCAATCCGCGCGGCTGTTGCCGATCTCGGCCTGCGACGGCATCGCCTTCGTGGCCGCCACGGCAGCCGCGGAGTCGACGTGATTGTAGATGGCCAGCAGCTCGTCATAATCGTGCTGGTCCGGATGCTCGTTGCCGGCCGGGATGCTCGTATATTCCATGCACGAGCTGGTCGCGTCGGTCGAGAAATCCTCGTCCTGGTGGGCGAGACCGTAATTGTGGCCGACCTCCTGGCAGGTCACCGCCTGGCGCCACGCCGGAGTGTTGTACTGCGCCTGGGCGTAATAGGTGTCGTTGAGCTTCGTCGTGCCCTGGCTGATATGGCCGGTCGACGAGAGCCAGATCGAGGCGATGCCGAGCCAGCCGGTCTGACCGTAGGCGGCGTTGCAGACGAGGATCTTGCCGGCGATCGGCTTGCAGGTCCGGTTGTTGCCGGTGCCCGTGCTGTACGGGCTCTCGATGACGGTCGAGCGGTTCCAGTCCGCGACCGCGGTGGCGACCCGGCTCGACCAGGTCGAATTGGTGATGTTGACGACCGGCGGCGCGACCTGGGTGCTGGTGCGCGCCCAGTGATAGCCGTTCCAGCTGTGGACGGCGGCGGCCGGCATGGCGATCAGCCCGGCGGCGGTGGCGAAGGCCGCGGCCTTCAGAAGCGTCTTCTTGCTACGCCACGTGCCCTTGTTGCTAAGATGCATGACATTCCCCTCGTTGTGGAATTATTGGGTCGAGGAAAGTGGAGTTCGCCGCCGTTGACCACGGAAAGCAGAACTACGCCCCCCTCTGGCGTCCTCTCTACTTGAGGTGACGCGACGGCGGAAACCGGAGTTGCCGCCGATTCGGGCATCAAGCACGACCCCGGCGTTGCACGCAAGTGCTTGATGACGGTTTATATTTCGGAAACTACGAGGTCGCCCGGACCCGGGCGGCCCTCCGCAGAGGGGTGAGCGCCCTGGTTGCCCCTTACTTGCGGTCGACCAAGAACTTGCTCCAAAACCGATGTAATTGGGCGCGCGCAGACGGATTCGTGGCTGTGCAACTTGCGCTTGCGCGTTAGAGTAAGGGCATGAGGGGCCTGGTCGACAAGATGCGGCGTTCGAGGAGGGCGGTTCCCCCGCTCCTCGCCCTCGTCCTTCTGTTCAGGCTGCTGATCCCCGCCGGTTATATGATCGGCTCGGACGGTGGGGGCCGGCCGGGCCTGATCCTCTGCGGGGCCGCGGCCGTGATCGCACACCACCCGGCCCACCACGGCCACGACGGTCGTTCCGAGGCGCCGGCGAAGCCGGACGGGCATCCTTGCCCCTTCGCCGCGCTCTCCGCGCCCCCGGTGCCGTCCGCGGCGCCGGCCGTCGTGCCGCCGTTATTGTCCCCGGCCTCGCCGCCGGCCGTTGGGCAAGCCGAAACCATGGCCCGCCCCGCTCTGGCCGCGCCGCCACCTCCCGCCACCGGTCCGCCCCTGCCAGTCTGATTCCCGTACTTTTCCGGAAACAGACTGGAACTCCGCATGACGAAATCACGCGCGCCCGCGGTGGCGCGGATAATGCTTATGGGCTGCGCCGCCGGGCTGACGGCACCCGCCTTTGCCGAAGACGAGGTCCCGCCTCCCGAAATCGTCGTCACCGGCCAGCGAATCGGCGCGCCCTCGACACAGGAGAGCGTCGGCGCCGAGCGGCTTGAGGAAACCGTTGCGGTGATCACTCCGGAGGACAGCCTTCGCTACCTGCCGAGCCTGTTCGTCCGAAAGCGCCATGTCGGCGACACCCAGTCGCCGCTGGCCACCCGCACCTCGGGCGTCGGCTCGAGCGCGCGCAGCCTGATCTATGCGGACGGGCTGCTGCTGTCGGCGCTGATCGGCAACAACAATAGCAGCGCCTCGCCGCGCTGGGGCATGGTTTCGCCCGAGGAGATCGAGCGGGTGGACGTCCTCTACGGGCCCTTCTCGGCCGCCTATCCGGGCAATTCGATCGGTGCGGTGGTGAACATCACCACCCGAATGCCGGCCGGGAGCGAGGGCTCGGTGAGCGCGGCGACGAGCGTCCAGAGCTTCGACCAATATGGCACGGACGGCATCTTCCCGGCCTGGCAGCTGGGCGGGACGCTGGGCGGGCGGGCCGGCCCCTTCGCCTGGTTCGCCGGTGCCAGCCATGTCGACAGCCGAAGCCAGCCGCTGGCCTACGTCACCGTGGCGAGGCCCGCCAGTCCCGGCAGCGCCGGCACGCCGGCGACCGGCGCCTTTCCCGACGTCAATCGAACCGGAGCGCCGATCTTCGTGATCGGAGCGGCCGGCTTCGAGGATCATGCGCAGGACAATCTCAAGCTCAAGCTCGCCTGGGAGGCGGGGCCCGGCCTGAAGCTGAGCTATCGCGGCGGACTCTTTCTCAACGACACCCAGGCCTCGGCGAAGACCTATCTGAGCGGCGGCCTGTTCGCCGGCACGCTCAACCTCGGCGGGCGGACGGTGAACGTGCCGGCGAGCGCCTTTTCCAACAACGTCTACCGGCTGGACACGCGCCACTGGATGCACGGCCTCACCGCCGAAGGCGAAGCGGCCGGGCTGGACTGGCGGGCGGTCGCGAGCGTCTACGACTTCGCCAAGGATGTGCAGCGGATCCCGTCGGGGGCGCTCCCCGCCGCGAAGGCGGGCGGGCCCGGATCGATCGTCAGGCTGGACGGCACCGGCTGGCGAACGTTCGACCTCGAGGCGAGCCGCGGCGGTCTTCGCGGCGGCGCCCATTATGACGGCTTCCGCCTCGTCAGCCGGCGCTTCGCGGCCGCCGACTGGCGCGCCGGAGCGCCCGGCGCGCTGACCCAGGAGGCGCGTGGCAGGACCCGGACCGCGGCCTTGTGGGCGGAGGACGAGATCGACCTCGCCGACGCGCTTCGGCTGACGCTCGGCGGGCGCTACGAATGGTGGCGGGCTTATGGCGGGAGGAATTTCTCGATCGCCCCCGCGCTCGACGTCGCCCAGCCGGAAATCTCGGCGAGCGGCCTGTCGCCCAAGGCGAGCCTGCGATGGCTGCCGGCGCGCGGCTGGAGCGCCACCTTGTCCGCGGGCCAGGCCTATCGCTTCCCGACCGTTTCCGAGCTCTACCAGGCGATCTCGACCGGGCCGAACCTGACCGTGCCGGATCCGAACCTTCGGCCGGAGCGGGCGCGGTCGGCGGAGCTGGCCGGGCAATGGAGCGATAAGGCCGGTCAGGTGCGCCTGTCGCTCTTCCACGAGACGATCGAGGGCGCGCTCATCTCCCAGACGGCGCCGCTGGTGCCGGGCTCGGCGACCTTGTTCAGCTACGTCCAGAATGTCGGGAAGGTCCGCACCGGCGGGATCGAGCTGGCCTTCGAGCGTCGCGGCCTGATCTCGCCTCGGCTCACTCTGTCCGGCAGCGCGACCCTGACGAGGCCGAAGGTGGTGGAGGACCCGGCTTTCCCGGCCGCCGAGGGCAAGGATCTTCCCCAGGTCCCGCGGCGGCGAGCGACCCTGGTGGCGACCTGGCACGCGTCCCAGGGCGCGAGCCTGACCCTGGCCGGCCGCTACTCCAGCCGCTCGTTCGGGACGATCGACAATAGCGACCCGGTCGGCCACACCTTCCAGGGCTTCGAAAGCTATCTGGTCGTGGACGCCCGGGGCAATTTCCGAATCGGCAAGCATTGGGACGCCGCATTCGGCGTCGAGAATCTCGGCAACGACAAATATTACCTCTTCCACCCGTTTCCGCAGCGAAGCTTCACGGGCGAGCTGACCTACCGGTGGTGAGGACGGTCCAGCGGTCCCGGACGCCTTCTTGTCGGCCGCCGTGCCGGGTGGAACAAGGGCGGAAGGGTCCTCTATCCGCAGGGAACAAGCCATGAAGCGTTATCTTCTGCTCACCAGCCGCGAGCGCACGGGGACGATCGATGGCCTCAATCTGTTCTTCGGCGCCCTGCTCGGCGCCAATCTGGGCACCCTGAACACCCTGGAATTGCGGCACTACCTCTATTTCATCCTCATCCTGGCGGGGACGGTGATGGCGCTTAGAATGATCTCGACGTCGGAGCGGCGCGGGTTCGCGATCCTGTTCGTGGCGGCTTACGCGGTGCTGATCGTGGCGATGTGGACCGTCCCCTCCCTGCAGCCCAGGGGCCTGTCCGAAGCCGATCTGCACAGGACGCTGGCGACCGTGGCGGTCTGGATCGGGGCCGTCCTCCTGCAGGAAGCGTTTCCGGTGCTCGACGATCCCGCCGAGACCGCGGCGCCGCAGGCAGAGAAAATCGGTGTCTGACACCGATTTTCGCCGACCCTTTCTAGCCTACCATTTCCAGCGCCATCGCCGTCGCCTCGCCGCCGCCGATGCGGAGCGTGGCGAGACGTGGAGGCCGCGCGAAGTCATGGAAAACGATCTTAGGATAAGGCGCCCTGGCGACTCGAATGGGGTTGCTCCGCAGCGCCGGTCCGCTAACCTCTTTCCGGTGGATTGGCCGCCTGACTTGGGCTGAAAAGTTGGAATTTCGATGGATTCTGCCGTGACAGGCGTTGCTCGACTAAGGGGATGACTGCCGAGCGAGCCCCTCGCCGCGAGGAAACCGCCGCGGAGCCGCCCGCCTTGAAGGCCGGCGGCGGAGGTGGCACATCGGACGGCATGGACGCTCGGGTCGCCAGGCTGGAAGCTCATGTCGAGGGGCTGCGGGCGGATGTGGCCGATCTCCGCGCCAATCTGGCGGCGCTGACGGAGCGGGTGGCAGTTCTGGCGGAGCGGGTCGCGGTCCTCACCGAGCGGATCGCACACCTCCCGAGCAGAGGATTTGTCGTCTCGTCGAACATGACGGCGATTGCTCTGCTCACTGCGGTTATCATCTTCGGGGAGAAGCCGCGAGCCTTGATGGGCCTGTAAGACCCGACCTTAATCCACTATTGCCATCGCCTCGCCGCCACCGACGCCCAGTGTCGCGAGCCCGCGCTTGCTACCATGAAATGGTGTCTGACACCAATTTCGCACGAGCGCTTTCGAGCGCTGGTACTGGGGCATACTAGGATAAGTACTGAGCAAAGTCATGAGCGACGGCCCCGTTCAGGGTATGATTCCATGCTCGAGAGAACTATGAGACATCGGCACCTCCCATAATGCATTGATGGTCGCGAGGAAGGATTATGGCGCTTCGAAAGTTCATTGGTGCTCGAGAAATAGGTTCGGCTTTAAGCATAGAGGAGGCCGTGACCTTTTTCGATGGCCTCGCTCGTCCTGCCGACAAGTTTATGGTTTTTCGCGGTCATGCGGATACCAGTTGGTATTCGGTTCCCAGTCTTTTTCGTACGGATCCGGACATCTCAGGAGATGAAAGCCAACTGGTCCGGGAACTGGTGTCGCGATATCCGCACGAGTTCACAAGCGATGTCTCTATGTTCGACCGGCTTGTGCGAATGCAGCATTTTGGCCTTCCAACGCGGATGCTCGACGTAACGCGGAATCCGCTAGTTGCTCTATACTTCGCCGTAGTAGATGGAGAGTATGATGGGAAGGATGGGTCAGTCGTAATAACAACCGGTAGCGTCGAAGATCGTCGAAAATATTTTGACAGTGACGCGGTGAGCTGTGTTGCTAATCTGGCAAACCTGACAGCTAGCGAGCGACGTTCGATCGAGGCAAGTGCTGCAACGACTATTAAAGACTTTAATAAATTAGCCGCCGTTGATCGGTTATATCAATTTATCCGGTCAGAAAAGCGATATTTCAGAAAAGTGATCAAGAAGATCGATCTTTTCAGACCATACTTCGTTATTCCAAAAATGAATAATCGTCGTCTTATAGCCCAATCAGGAGCATTCATCATTCATGGCTTGGACCAAGCAAGCGGCCCTTCTTATACTCGGACGATCACGAATACGAAGCTTACAATCCCTGCTACCGCAAAAGGTCGAATAAGGCGATCACTGCATCAGCTGGGTTACGATGATAGCACGCTCTTTCCGGAAATCGACCGTGCCTCGCGGCAACTAGTCAGACACTTTTCCGATCTGAAAACAGCGCTAACGCTCTAGTCCGCCAGCTCCACCGCCATCGCCGTCGCTTCGCCGCCGCCGATGCACAAGGTGGCGAGGCCGCGTTTGCCGCCGTGGGTCTCGAGGGCGCTGAGGAGGGTGGCGAGGATCCGGGCGCCGCTGGCTCCGATCGGGTGGCCCAAGGCGGTGGCGCCGCCGTGGACGTTGATCCGGTCGCGGGCGATGCCGAGGTCGCGCATCGCGATCATGGCGACGCAGGCGAAGGCCTCGTTGACCTCGTAGAGGTCGACGTCGTCCACCGACCATCCCGCTTTCTCCAGCGCCTTGCGTACGGCCGGCACGGGCGCGGTGGTGAACAGGTTCGGGGCCTGGGCGTGGGCGGCGTGGGCGACTATCCGGGCGACCGGCTTGATTCCGAGACGGTCGGCGACGCTCTGGCGGGTGATGACGAGGGCGGCGGCGCCGTCGGAGATGGAGGAGGCGTTGGCGGCGGTGATGGTGCCGTCCTTGGCGAAGGCGGGCTTTAGGCCGGGAATCTTGTCGGGGTTCGACTTGCCCGGCTGCTCGTCGCAGGTGACGATGTCCTCGCCCTTGCGGGTCTTGACGGTGACGGGCGTGGTCTCGCGGTCGAAGGCGCCCGACCGGATCGCTTCGTTGGCGCGGCGCAGCGATTCGATCGCATATTCGTCCTGGTCGGCTCGGGTGAACTGATATTCGCGCGCCGAATCCTCGGCGAAGGTACCCATCGCGCGGCCGGAATCGTAGGCGTCCTCGAGGCCGTCGAGCATCATGTGGTCGTAGACCTTGTCGTGGCCCATGCGGTAGCCGCCGCGGCCCTTGAGCAGCAGGTAGGGCGCGTTGGTCATGCTCTCCATGCCGCCGGCCACCATGATCTCGTGCGTGCCGGCCAGCAGCATGTCGTGCGCGAACATGGCGGCCTTCATGCCCGAGCCGCACATCTTGGACAGCGTGACGGCTCCGGTGCTCTTGGGCAGGCCGGCCTTGAACAATGCCTGCCGCGCCGGGGCCTGCCCCTGGCCCGCCATCAGGCAGTTGCCGAACAGCACTTCGCCGACGCTGTCGGCGGGAATGCCGGCGCGTTCGACGGCCGCGCGGATGGCGGCGCCGCCGAGGTCGTGCGCCGCGAGCGACGAGAAGTCGCCCTGGAAGCCGCCCATGGGGGTGCGGGCGGCGCCGACGATGACGATGGATTCAGCCATGTGTTCACTCCTTCAAGATGAGACGATGATCGGGCCGCGCTCTTCCTCGGCAACGCGGCGAATGTACTCCTGGAACTCGGGATCCTCACCGCTGAGCAGCAGCGGCAGGGCGTTGTGGAAATC
>JAXDPB010000026.1:0-36726 GCA_034668585.1 Sphingomonadales bacterium
CGCCGTCACGACAGGCAGCCTCAGGTGCCGCGCGAGCGCCAGGCAGAAGCGATCGCCCAGCGAAAGCCCGGCGGAAGCCGTGAGAGAGCTGAGCAGTCCCGCGTCGATCGCCATAGCGTCGTCTGCAGGCGATACGTTGAGGCCCACCTCGTCTATGATCTCCGTGACTCGGTCGGCGTCATTGCCCCGGGTCAAGACCCCGACAATCTCCGCCAGATTTACGGCCGAAACCCTCGCCTCGGAGAGCAGATCCCGCACGACATCCGCGCCGGCTTCTTTGCGAAGCGCGGCGAGCACGGCCGAAGAATCGAGCACGACGCTCACCCGTCGCCTTGCGCCTCGCGTCGTTTTTCCGCGATGAACTCATCCACCGTGATAGGCGGATTGGGAAGTCGTCGAACGAGCTCCTGCGCCCGTTCGAGCCGGCGAGCGCGGCTGTCGTCGGTCCGCCGCGTCGATTTACGGGTCCGCCGTGTCGGGTCCGCGTCCGCCATTTCCCTTCTCCTGCTCCCCCACTATATCGGCAGCCAAGTGCCCGCGCCAGTCGGCAATGCAGGCTCAAGGTAACATAATACCTCTCATCAAACCCGCGCTTTTCCTTGACTTCCGGCCCTTCCGCTGCCAATTGCCCGCTCAAGCGCCGCTCCCTCGGGAGGCGGCGCTGCTCATTTCAGAAGAGGTCCGGGCCCATGAAGGCGCTGATGAAGACCACCAAGTCGGCCAAGCCGGCCGAGGTGGAGAAGAAATGGCATCTGATCGACGCGGACGGGCTGGTCGTCGGCCGCCTCGCCTCGATCATCGCCAACATCCTGCGCGGCAAGCACAAGCCGAGCTACACCCCGCACGTCGATTGCGGCGACCATGTCGTCGTCGTCAACGCCGACAAGGTGCGCTTCACCGGCAAGAAGCTGGCCGACAAGATCTACTGGCGCCACACCGGCTATGCCGGCGGGATCAAGGGCGTCACCGCCGGCAAGGTGCTCGAGGGCCGCTTCCCGGAGCGCGTGCTCGAGAAAGCGGTCGAGCGGATGATCCCGCGCGGGCCGCTGGGCCGCGACCAGATGCGCGCCCTTCACCTCTACAACGGCACCGAGCATCCGCACGGCGGCCAGAATCCTGAACCTCTCGACGTGGCGGGCATGAACCGCAAGAACAAGGTGGGTGCGTAAATGACCGACAATCGCCAATCGCTCGCCGATCTCGGCCAGCTGACCGGTGCGGCCGCGGCCGCGCCCCCCGCCGCCGCCCCCGAAGCCGCCCCGGCCGCCGACTCTTCGGCCGCCGAGGCTCCGGCCCCCTCCGGCAGGCCGGTCGAAGGCGCCGACGACCAGGGCGTCTCGACCCAGGGCCCGCAGATCCAGGCCATTCTTCGCGAGCAGCAGCTCGACAAGCAGGGCCGGGCCTACGCCACCGGCCGCCGCAAGGACGCGGTCGCCCGGGTCTGGCTCAAGCCCGGCACCGGCAAGATCGTCGTCAACGGCCGGGACCAGGAAGTCTATTTCGCCCGGCCGACGCTTCGACTGATCATCAACCAGGTGTTCGACGTCACCGAGCGCCGCGGCCAGTATGACGTGATCGCCACCGTCAAGGGCGGCGGCCTCTCCGGCCAGGCCGGCGCGGTGCGCCACGGCATCTCGACCGCTCTGACCCGCTACGAGCCGGAGCTTCGCACCACGGTCAAGCGCGAGGGCTTCCTCACCCGCGATCCGCGGGTCGTCGAGCGCAAGAAATACGGCAAGGCCAAGGCCCGCCGCTCCTTCCAGTTCTCGAAGAGGTAGGTTCGCGTCGTCCCAGCGAAGGCTGGGGCCCCAGGGGGTGAAGGCGCCCCGCGTCGCCCCAGCGCAGGCTGGGGCCCCAGGGGGTGAAGCACCCCGCGTCGCCCCAGCGCAGGCTGGGGCCCCAGGGGGTGAAGAACGCGGAGTCTTTCACCCGCTGGGATGCCAGCCTGCGCTGGCATGACGAAGCGCCTTTCACCCGCCGGGATGCCAGCCTGCGCTGGCATGACGGAGGCGCCTTTCACCCGCCGGGATGCCAGCCTGCGCTGGCATGACGGAGCGCCTTTCGCCCGCTGGGATGCCAGCCGGCGCTGGCATGACGGAAGCGCCTTCACCCGCTGGGGTCCCAGCCTTGGCTGGGACGACGTTACCGGTTCACCGTCGCCATCCCCTGGGGGTGGTAGCGCGGTCCGGCCGCGGCGCCCGGCGGGAGGATTCGGTCGATCCGCTCCAGCTCCTCACGGCTCAGCTCCACTTCGAGCGCGCCGATATTTTCCTCCAGATATTTGCGGCGCTTCGTCCCCGGGATGGGCACGATGTCCTCGCCCTGGGCGAGCACCCAGGCGATGGCGAGCTGGGCGGCGGTGCAGCCCTTCTCCGCCGCCATCGCCTCGATCTCCCGGACGAGCGCGATGTTCCTCTCGAAATTCTCGCCGGTGAAGCGCGGGTGGAATCGGCGGTAATCGTCGTCGGGGAAGTCGGCCGGGCTCCTGAACTGGCCGGTGAGGAAGCCTCGGCCGAGCGGGCTGTAGGCGACGTAGGCGATGCCGAGCTCGCGAACCGTCGGCAGGATGTCGTCCTCGGCGTCGCGGCTCCACAGCGAATATTCGGTCTGGAGGGCGACGATCCGGTGGGCCGCATTCGCCCGCCGCACCGTCTCCGGCGCCGCCTCGCTGAGGCCGAGGAAGCGCACCTTGCCGGCCTCGACAAGCTCCGCCATCGCTCCAACCGTCTCCTCGATGGCGACGTCGGGGTCGACCCGGTGCTGGTAATAGAGGTCGATCACCTCGACCCCGAGCCGCTTCAGGCTCGCCTCGCACGCGGATTTCACATAATCGGGCCGGCCGCACACGCCCTTGAAGCTGCCGTCCTCGCCGCGGACGTTGCCGAACTTGGTGGCGAGGAAGACCCTCTCGCGCCGGTCGGCGATCGCCTTGCCGACCAGCTCCTCGTTGCGGCCGACGCCGTACATGTCGGCCGTGTCGAGGAAATCGACTCCCCGCTCGATCGCCTCGTGGATGGTGGCGATCGATTCGCCCTCGTCGCCGGCGCCGTAAAATTCGGACATGCCCATGCAGCCGAGCCCGATCGCCGAAACTTCGGGGCCGCCGGGCCCCAGCCGCCTGCGTGGGATCATGAGCCGTCTCCTTGCCTGGTGGTGCGTCCCGCCCTTAGTGCGCGCGGAGCCGCCGCTCAACCGGCGCCTTCGAGCCTTGCATCCCCCGACCCAGCCCGTAAAAGCCCGAGCCAACAGGAAGGCCGTCCATGCACCGCAACCCGTCCCGCCCGCTCTCGCCCCATCTCACCGTCTACAAATGGGGGCCGCACATGCTGGTCTCGATCCTCCACCGGATCACCGGCGCCGGCCTCGCCACCATCGGCGCCGCCGCCTTGGTCTGGTGGCTGACCGCCGCCGCCTCGGGAGCGGACGCCTATAAGGACTTCGCGGGCTGGGCGACCTCCTGGCTGGGAATCGTCGTCGGGGTCGGCCTGACCTGGGCGTTCTTCCAGCACATGCTGTCGGGCCTCCGGCACTTCGTCATGGACATCGGCGCCGGCTTCGAGAACGAGCGCAACAAATTCTGGGCGATGATGACCCTGGCGGGCTCGATCCTGCTCACCGCCGGCCTGTGGCTCTATATCGTGATGGGGAGGGGGGCATGAGCATGGCGACGACCCAGAGCGGCGAGCCCGGAGCGAGCCCGGCGACCGACCCGGCGGCGGAGAGCCCGATCGCCCGAGCCCGAGACCTCGGCTCGGCCCGCGAGGGCGGCGAGCATTGGTGGCACGAGCGACTGTCCTCGGTCGCCGTGCTCCTGCTCTTCGTGTGGCTGCTCGTCTCCCTCCTCCGGCTGCCGGCGCTCGACCATCGCGGAGTGACCGAATGGCTTCGCCAGCCGAGCGCCGCCGTGCCGATGCTGCTCCTTATCCTCGCCACCTTCTGGCACCTCGCCATGGGCTTGAAGGTGGTGATCGAGGATTATGTGCACGAGGAGGGCAATAGGTTCCTCTCGATCCTGCTCCTCGACTTCGCCGCGGTGGCGGGCGCCGCCTTCGCCCTGTTCGCGGTGCTGAAGATCGCTCTGGGGCCGGTGGCGCCGTAGCGACGGCCCGCGCCGCCCGGCATTTCGATCGAACGCTTCGGGGCGCTGCGGCGCGAGCGACGGCAAGGTCGTCGAGGAACAGCTTTGGGCGGCTTTCGAGGCTGCCCTTGCAACGGGCAGCCCGGGGTCTAAAAGCGCGGCCAAGTCCCCCCAGCCGCGAGCGCCCGAATGAGCACCACCGCCTACAAGATCATCGACCATAGCTACGACGTCGTCGTCGTCGGGGCCGGCGGGTCGGGGCTGAGGGCGACGATGGGCGCCGCGGGGCAGGGGCTGAAGACGGCGTGCATCACCAAGGTGTTCCCGACCCGATCGCACACGGTGGCGGCGCAGGGCGGGATCGCGGCTTCGCTCGGCAATATGGGGCCGGACCACTGGACCTGGCACATGTACGACACGGTCAAGGGCTCGGACTGGCTCGGCGACCAGGACGCGATCGAATATCTGTGCCGGGAGGCGCCGGCGGCGGTCTACGAATTGGAGCATGCCGGGGTGCCCTTCTCGCGGACCGCGGAGGGGAAGATCTACCAGCGCGCGTTCGGCGGGATGATGCAGAATATGGGGGCGGGGCCGCCGGCCCAGCGCACCGCGGCGGCGGCGGACCGGACCGGGCACGCCATGCTTCACGCGCTCTACCAGCAGTCGCTGAAATACGACGCCGACTTCTTCATCGAATATTTCGCCATCGACCTCGTCATGGAGGGGGGCGAGTGCCGGGGCGTGATCGCGCTCTGCCTCGAGGACGGCAGCCTGCATCGCTTCTCGAGCCAGGCGGTGGTCTTGGCGACGGGGGGCTATGGCCGGGTCTATTTCACCGCCACCTCGGCCCATACCTGCACCGGCGACGGCAACGCCATGGTGCTCCGGGCGGGCCTGCCGCTCCAGGACATGGAGTTCGTCCAGTTCCACCCGACCGGGATTTACGGCGCGGGAGTCCTGATCACCGAGGGCGCCCGCGGCGAGGGAGGCTATCTTACCAACTCGGAAGGCGAGCGCTTCATGGAGCGCTACGCCCCGTCCGCCAAGGACCTCGCCAGCCGCGACGTCGTCTCGCGCTCGATGGCGATGGAGATACGGGAGGGCCGCGGAGTCGGAAAGGACAAGGACCACATCTACCTGCACCTCGACCATATCGACTCGAAGGTGCTGGCCGAACGCCTGCCGGGAATCACCGAGACCGGGAAGGTGTTCGCGGGAGTCGACCTGACCCGCCAGCCGCTGCCGGTGGTTCCGACCGTCCATTACAACATGGGCGGAATCCCGACCAACTTCCACGGCGAGGTCGTGACCTTGCGCGACGGCAATCCCGACGCGGTGGTGCCGGGGCTGTTCGCGGTCGGCGAGGCCGCCTGCGTGTCGGTCCACGGCGCCAACCGGCTCGGCTCGAACAGCCTCATCGACCTCGTCGTCTTCGGCCGCGCGGTCGGCCACCGGGTCGGCGAGATCCTCAAGCCGAACGCCGCCCAGCGGCCGCTGCCCAGGGGTTCCGAGGAGCTGGCGCTGACCCGCCTCGACAAGTTCCGCTTCGCCGCCGGTTCCAGCCCGACCGCCCGAATCCGCGAGAAGATGCAGCGGACCATGCAGGCCGATTGCGCCGTCTTCCGGGCCGAGGCGACTCTGGAGGAAGGCAAGGGGCGGATCGACGAGGTTTACCGGCAGATGGCCGACGTCGCGGTCAGCGACCGGAGCCTGATATGGAACACCGACCTGGTCGAGACCCTGGAGCTCGACAACCTTCTCGCCCAGGCGGTGGTGACGATGCACTCGGCCGCCAACCGCAAGGAAAGCCGCGGCGCCCACAAGCACGAGGATTATCCCGAGCGCGACGATGCCAACTGGATGAAGCACACGGCGGTCTGGTTCGACGGCTGGGGCGGCAAAAGCGGAGCGGTGCGGATCGATTACCGGCCGGTCCACGAATATACGCTGACCGACGAGATCAAATATATCGAGCCCAAGGCGCGGGTCTACTGAACCCAATCGTCATTCCAGCGGAAGCTGGAATCCACGCCGCCTTCGAGACCCCCACGCCGTATGGATTCCCGCTTTCGCGGGAATGACGGGGAGGTCGATGACGGTCAGGCGGCGACGACTTCCAGGGCCCGCTTTATCCGCGCCATGTCGTCCGCGAAGCTGCGCCGAAGCGCCTCGTCGTCGAGCGCGGCCCGTTCGACCACCATCGGCATCGACAGCCCGATTCGAAGCGTCGCCCCCCAGCGTCCGTCGTCCAGCTTCACGCATTTGACCGGCTGACCCAGGCGCACGCCCTCCGCGATCATCGCCTGGTGCCAGCGCGTGGCGTCCTCGAAGCTGGCGCCGCCGCCGGCATAGTCGCTGAGATCGAGCGTCGAGAGGGTGCGCATCTCGATCGGATGGGTATCGGCCGTTTCCTTCTCCCCCGGCGGATAGGGCGCGACCCGGCGGGCCGGAGTTTTCTCGATGATTTCGTCGCGCACCGCCTGATGGAAGCTGAGGATCACTCGCTCCACCTCGGCCAAAGCGAGACTCTGGAAGCGTTCGAGCTCGAAGATCGCGGCTTCGAGGCGGAGCAGCAGGCCGGGATTCGCGCTGTTTTCGAGCGCCTCCGCGCCCGGCCAGGCCGGCGGCCACTCGCCCCGGCGAAAGACGGTCGCCAGGCCTGGAGCGAGCGGCGCGGACGAAGCCCGGAAGCGGCGGGGGACGAGGGCGAAGCCGCTGAACGGCGGTCCGCCCATGAACTTGGAGCCGGTGATGAAGACGATCGAGTCGCGCGCCAGATAGTCGGCGATGGCCGGGCTGGTGATCCGCCCCTGGCAGGCGTCGACCACGAAGGTGACCGCCGGGCCGTGGCGGGCGCGCAAGGCGTCCATGTCGGCCAGCGAGGGCAGGATGAGCCCCGTCTTCGATCCGTGGACGACGTGGACGAGGACGTGCCGACCGGCCGCTTCGGCGGCTCCGATCGCCGCATCCATCCGGGCGGCGATCTCGGCCGAGGGATGGGCTCGGCCGTCGGGGTCGCGGACCGGAACGTCGACCATCTCGACATGCGTCTCGCCGACGTCCGGGACCGGATCGCCGGGGCGAACCGCGAGTCCGAGCGCCGTCTCGTGGGCGAAATAGCGGCCGTGAGCGGAATGGATGCAGCCGCTTCCGACCTCGTCGGCGCCGAGCAGGATGTTGTGCGTGCCCTCCGCCCCGCGGCCGGCGGCGCAGGCCAGAGCGACATATTCGAGATCCGTCCCCGAGGGGGCGAAGACGATGTCGACGTCCTCGCCGACCGCATAGGCGCGGCGTATCCGGCGGCGCAGCCCTTCGAGCCGATCCGAGTAAACCGCCCCGTCGGGATTCGGCCCGATTTCCGCGAGCAAGGTCTCGACCCGGGCGAAGGCTTCGGGCGAGATGTCGTTCGCGGTCGAGGAAGCGTAAGCGAGGACTCCGCTGGGGCGCGGCGCGGAATGATAGCGGTTGAGGCCGGTTTCCGGATCGAGGACGATCCGGGCGTCGCCGCCGGTGGCCATCAGCAGGGTCGCGGAGACTATGGCGAGGATATGGGCGGTCACTGGGTTACGCTCTTGGCCTTCGGCTGTGGCGGGCCTATGGCGCCCGCGCCCCCTCCTGAAAGGCGAAGTCCCGCGTGTCAAACATCCGTCCGCTCACCATCCCGCAGGAAGCCAAGGAGCGGCTGCGAATCCTGTTCATCGCCAAGCACGCTTTGTGGGGCGGCGGCCTCCATCCCGAGGACGGCAACCACGCCCTCTATCATGTCGAGGTGCGGGAGATATTGAAGGGGCTCGGCCTCAACCTCGAGCTCGCCAACCAATATGAAGCCCTGTTCGACAGGCCCGACGTCGACTTCGTCTTCCCGCTGCTCAACCGCGGCGGCTTCCTCAACAGCGAGATGATGCTTCCCCTGCTGTGCACCCGGCACGGCATTCCCTTCCTCGGCGCGAGCCCGATCCTCAGGGGCATGTCGGACGACAAGCACCTCACCAAGATGGCCGCCGCCGCCCGCGACATCCCGACCGCGCCCTGGGCGATCTACCGCCGCGGCGCTCCGGTCGAGCGGGCGCGCTGCCCGGCGGGGGAGCGGATGGTGATCAAGCCCAATGCCTCGTCGGCGAGCTGGGGCGTCCAGGATGCGCACGACTGGGCCGGGGTGGAGAAGGCGATCGCGGGCATCCATGCCGAGGGCCATGACGCCATCGTCGAGCCGTTCCTCAACGGCAGCGACGTCGAGGTGCCGGTGATCACCGTGGACGGCGAGCCGGTGATCATGCCGATGATGCTGTTCGAGCAGGCCGACCCGTCGCACCTCAGGACCTATTACGAGAAGCGCGATCTCGTCGACCGGAGCCAGAAATACCAGCTCGTCGAGTTCGACGACGAGGAATGGATGCCGGTCATCGCCGACTATACCCGCCGGATCGCCGAGGAATTCCGACCGTTCGATTATGGCCGCTTCGAGTTCCGCTTCGACCGGGAGGCCGGCAAGGTCCGGTTCCTCGAGGTCAACCTCAACGCCAATCTGTGGTCGCAGAAGGTCTATGGCCGCTCGGCCGCGCTGGCGGGCCTCAGCCAGGAGCAGCTGATCGAGACGATCCTCGCGGAGGCCCTGAGGCGGCACGGGCTGCTCTGATCCGTCCTTGCGGGCGAAGCGAAGCAACCCAGCGCCGAGGGCGTCGCGGGCGCCGTCGCCGTCATTGCGAGCGTAGCGAAGCAATCCAGTGCGGACTCAGAGGCCCGCTGGATTGCTTCGTCGCTTCGCTCCTCGCAATGACGGGGGAGAAGGGCTCCTCGCAATGACGGGGGAGGAGGGCTCCTCGCAATGACGGAGGGAGGCGGAGGGCGCCCTCGCCGTCATTGCGAGCGGAGCGAAGCAATCCAGTGCTGAGTCCGCGTCAGGAGCCGTCGCTGGATTGCTTCGTCGCTGCGCTCCTCGCAATGACGGGGTAGGAGGGCTCCTCGCAAGGCGGGGGGAGGCGGAGGGCGCCCTCCCCGTCATTGCGAGCGGAGCGAAGCAATCCAGTGCGGCTTGCGAGGCCCGCTGGATTGCTTCGTCGCTGCGCTCCTCGCAATGACGAGGGAGGGAGCGCTCCTCGCAATGACGAGGGAGAGGGGATCCTCGCAATGACGGGGGTAGGGTGGCTTTATTTTACGGATTGCGATGAAATTGGGATTTGTTCAGACTGAGGCGGGTGAAGCAGCCTGTCGTCTACATCATGGCCAGCCGGCGAAACGGCACGATCTATACCGGGGTCACTTCCGACCTTGCGAAACGAGTCTGGCAGCACAGGAACGGCACCGCCGGCTTCACCGCCCGATACGGCTGCAAGGTCCTCGTCTGGTATGAGCTGCACGGCGAGATGCTGCCGGCGATCGCTCGGGAGAAGCAGCTGAAGGGGGGCTCGCGGAAGAGGAAGCTGGCGCTGATCGAGGCGATGAACCCGGAGTGGAAGGACCTGTACGAGAGCATCGTCTGGTAGGCAGGCCCGTCATTGCGAGCGAAGCGATCCAGCGCGGCTTGCGAGGCCCGCTGGATTGCTTCGTCGCTTCGCTCCTCGCAATGACGGAGGAGGAGGCTCCTCGCTATGACGGGGGAGGCTCGTCGCAATGACGGGGGGAGTCGGTGGGCGCCCTCGCCGTCATTGCGAGCGTAGCGAAGCAATCCAGGGCGGACTCAGAGGCCCGCTGGATTGCTTCGTCGCTTCGCTCCTCGCAATGACGGGGGAGGAGGCTCCTCGCAATGACGGGGCTGGGGACGGGAGTGGCGACGGGGGTGGCGAGGGGAGGTTGAGCGGGGCGCGCGGAGCGGCTATCCGGCCGGCAGCAAAGGACGAGTCATGGCCGAGTTTCTCCTCCCCAAGAACAGCAGGATCAAGCGCGAGGGGCGGAAGTTCACCGATCCGGCCGGCCCGGGCCGCACCCGCAAGTTCGAAATCTACCGCTACGATCCCGATGCCGGCGCCAATCCGCGCTACGACACGTACGAGATCAACCTCGACGCGACCGGCCCGATGGTCCTGGACGCATTGCTGCGCATCAAGAACGACATCGATCCGACGCTGACCTTCCGCCGCTCCTGCCGCGAAGGCATTTGCGGCTCCTGCTCGATGAACATGAACGGCCGCAACGGCCTCGCCTGCACCACCGCGATCGAGGATTATAAAGGCGACATCCGGATCACGCCGCTGCCGCACATGGACGTGATCAAGGACCTGGTGCCGGACTTCACCCACTTCTTCGCCCAATATGCCTCGATCAGGCCGTGGCTGCAGACGGCGTCTCCGCCGCCGTCCGGCAAGGAAAGGCTGCAATCGCCCGAGGACCGGGCGAAGCTCGACGGCCTCTACGAGTGCATCTTGTGCGCCTGCTGCTCCTCCTCGTGCCCCAGCTATTGGTGGAACTCGGACAAGTTCCTGGGCCCGGCCATCCTGCTCCAGGCCTATCGCTGGCTCGCCGACAGCCGCGACGAGATTGCCGGCGAGCGGCTCGACGAGCTCGAGGACCCGTTCCGCCTCTACCGCTGCCACACGATCATGAATTGCGCGAACGTCTGCCCCAAGGGGCTCAACCCCGCCAAGGCGATCGCCGAGACCAAGAAGCTGCTGGCCGAGCGGGCGCTCTGATCGGAGCGTCGCCCGGCGCAGTCGGGAACCCTAGACCACGAAGAAGTCCGAGGCCTGGAGCGACGGGAGGTTGCTGAACGTCGCCACCAGGACCGCGTCGCCGCTCCCGGTTCCGTCGGCGTCCCAGAACAGCGAGCCGTCGTCGGTATCGTAGAGGAACTGGCCGAAAGCCTGCGAGGCCGTCGGGTTCGAGCTCGAGACCAGCGAAACCGCGCCGCGGGATTCCAGCCCCCCGCCGAAGCCGTCCGCCGAGATCCGGATCTCGTCGATCCCGCTGGCGAAGTCGGTGATCTGGTCCGGTCCGTCCGAGGCGAACTGGAAGTCGAAAATGTCGATATCGAGTCCGCCGGTCATCACGTCGGAGCCGCCGCCGCCGCTCAGGAAATCCTGGCCGTCGCCGCCGACGAGCGAATCGGCCCCGTCGCCGCCCTCGAGATTGTCGTTGCCGTCGCCGCCCGATAGCTGATCGTCGCCATTCTCGCCGAAGAGGTTGTCGCCGCCCGCCTGGCCGGAGAGCGAGTCGTTGCCTTCGCCGCCCCACAGATTGTCGTCGTCGTTGCCGCCCTCGATGGTGTCGTCGGCGGCGTCGCCGTGCAGCTGGTCGAGGCCGTCGCCTCCGAAGATGACGTCGGCACCGCCGCCGCCGTTGACGACGTCGTTGCCGCCGAACGCGTTGATCGTGTCGCCGCCGACCGTGCCGTTCAGGGTTTCGCCGTCATTCGTGCCGTTGATCGTCTGGCCGGCCGGCGCCGTCCCGTCGGGATCGTAGCCGGGCTGGAAGTTGGCCTCGGTGAAGTCGCCGGCATTGCTGCCCTGGAACACGACCAGAGTCTCCCAGTCCGAGCCGCCCTCGGTGCCGTCCTGGTCCCATTGGAGCAAGGTATCGGCGCCGCTCTGCTGAAGCCGGAGGAAGCCGCTGGATCCGAACGGGTTGGAGCTTCCGTCCCAGCCCGAGAGCAGGCTGAGCAGCGCCCCGTCGTCGCCCGAAAGCCGGAAAATGTCGCCGCCGGCTCCCGCGGTGAAGTCGGTGACGACGATCGCCGCGGCGCCGACGTTCAGATATTCGAGCTCGATCGTGTCGCTGCCCGCGCCGGTGGCGATCGTGCTCGCGAAGTTGCGATAATAATGGCGGATCGTGTCGTTGCCGCCGCCGCCGTCGATCGTCTGGGCGCCGTCGGAGGAGCCGGCGACGATGGCATCGTTGCCGAGGCCGCCGGCAAAGCCGTTGATTCCGGTGAGGTCGAACAGGAAATCCTGGCCGTCGCCGCCGACGAGCGAATCGTCGCCGTCGCCGCCTTCGAGATTGTCGTCGCCGTCGCCGCCCGACAGCTGGTCGTCGCCATTCTCGCCGAAGAGGTTGTCGTTGCCGGCCTGGCCGGCCAGCGAGTCGTCGCCGTCGCCGCCCCACAGATTGTCGTCGTCGTTGCCGCCCTCGATGGTGTCGTCGTCGGCGTCGCCGTGCAGCTGGTCGATGCCGTCGCCTCCGAAGATGAGATCGGCGCCGGCCAGGCCGAAGACGGCGTCGTCGCCGCCGAGCGCGTTGATCGTATCGCTGCCGATCGTCCCGGTCAGGCTGTCGTCGTCATTGGTGCCGTTGATGGTCTCGCCGGCCGGCGGCGATCCGTCGGGATTGTAGCCGGGCACGAAATTGGCGTCGGTGAAGTCGCCGGCATTGCTGTTCTGGAAGACGGCGAGCGTCTCCCAGTCGGAGCCGCCCTCGGTGCCGTCCCGGTCCCATTGGAGCAACGTGTCGGCGCCGCTCTGCTGAAGCCGGAGGAAGCCGCTGGATCCGAACGGGTTGGAGCTTCCGTCCCAGCCCGAGAGCAGGCTGAGCAGCGCCCCGTCGTCGCCGGAGAGCCGGAACATGTCGCCGCCGGAACCGGGCGTGAAGTCGGTGACGGTGATCGCCGCCGTCCCCTCATCGGCATGAGCGATCTCGATCGTGTCGCGGCCCGCGCCGGTGGTGATCGTGCTCGCGAAGTTGCGATAATAATGGCGGATCGTGTCGTTGCCGTCGCCGCCGTCGATCGTCTGGGCGCCGTCCGCGGAGCCGGCCACGATAACGTCGTCGCCGAGGCCGCCGGAAAAGCTGTTGATCCCGCTGGTGTCGCCGAGGAAATCCTGGCCGTCGCCGCCGGAGAGCTGGTCGTCGCCGGTGTCGCCGGCAATGCTGTCGTCGCCGGCCTGGCCGGACAGCACGTCGTCGCCCTCGCCGCCCGAAAGGATGTCGCCGTCGTTGCCGCCCGCGAGGACGTCGTTGCCCGCCCCGCCGTCCAGGGAATCGAAGCCGGCGCCGCCCGACAGCTGGTCTTCGCCATCCTCGCCGGTGAGGGTGTCGTTGCCGGCCTGGCCGAACAGCTGGTCGTTGCCTTCGCCGCCCGACAGGAAGTCGTCGTCATTGCCGCCGTCGAGGACGTCGTCGTCCTCGTCGCCGCTGAGGAAGTCCGAGCCGTTGCCGCCGAAGAGCAGATCGTCGCCGGCGAGGCCGAAGACGTTGTCATCGCCGCCCAGGGCGTCGATCGTGTCGTCGCCGGGCGTTCCGACGAGGGTTTCGCCGTCCTCGGTGCCGGTATTGTTGGCGCCTTCCTCGCGGCCGCGGACCGTGACGGTGACGGTCGAGGAGGAGGATGCGCCATGCTCGTCCACGATGCTGTAGCTGAGGATGACGACCTCGCTCTCGCCGCTCGCGAGATAAGCGAAATCGGTGCCCGGATCGAAGCGGACCTCGTTCTCCACGATCGTGACGCTGCCCTTGCCGGCCGGCGCCGAGGCGGCGGTGACGGTGAGGACGGCGTCGTGGTCGACGTCGACGTCGTTGGCGAGGACGTCGATGACGACGGCCGAGTTCTCGCTCGTGATCCTCGTGTCGGGATTGGCGACCGGGCCGTCGTTGGTGCCGGTGACCGTGATCGTGACGGTCGAGGAGGACGAGGCGCCATGCTCGTCCTCGATCGTGTAGCTGACGATCACGACTTCGCTTTCGCCGACGGCGAGGTGGTCGAAGGCGGTGCCGGGGTCGAACTGGACCTGATCGCCGGCGGGCGAAGCGGTGCCTTTGCCGGCCGGGGCTGACGCCGCGGTCACGGTCAGGACCGCGCCGTGATCGACGTCGGTGTCGTTGGCGGTCACGCCGATCAGGATCGCCGCATTCTCGCTGGTCGAATCGGTGTCGGGATTGGCGACCGGACCGTCATTGGCGCCGGTCACGGTCACGGTGGCGGTCGAGGAGGACGTCGCGCCATGTTCGTCGACGATGCTGTAGCTGACCGCGACGTTCCGGCTCTCGCCGACCGCGAGGGCTTCGAAATCGCTGCCCGGGTCGAACTGGACCTGGTTGTCGACGACCGAGGCGCTGCCCTGGCCGACCGGCGCCGAGGCGGCGGTCACGGTGAGGACCGCATTGTGGTCGACGTCGACGTCGTTGGCGAGAACGTCGATCAGCACGGCCTCGTTCTCGTCGGTGGCGACCGCATCGGGATTGGCGGTCGGCGCATCGTTCAGGCCGGCGATGTGGAACACCAGCTTGCCGGTGTCGCTGCCGTCATTGTCGGAGACGGTATAGTTGAAGCTGTCCTCGCCGATCTCGCCCAGAGCCAGCGCCTGCGCCGAGGCGGACAGGGCGTAGCTGTAGGTGCCGTTCGCGTTGAGCGTCAGAGTGCCATAGGTGCCGACCAGGACGCCGGCGGTCGCGGTCAGCGCGTCGCCGTCGAAATCGAAGTCGTTGGCCAGCACGCCCGCGGCGCCGCTGTTGTAGGTGCCGGAGTCCTCGTTGACGGCGACATGGTCGTCGATCGCGATCGGACGATTGTGGCCGCTGCCGATGTCGATGATCCGGTCGGCGAAGACCAGCCGCTCGACTCGGATCACCCGGTCGTGGCCGTCCGCTCCGGCTCCGCCCTGATGCAGGATGTGCAGATAGCCGGCCATGGCGATGAAGGTATATTCCTCGATCATCCCGGAATAATAAGCGGTGTCGAAGCCGTTATTGCCGTCGATCAGGTCGTCGCCGGCCCCGCCGATAAGGTCGTCATTGCCGTTCTCGCCGAAGAGCTGGTCGTTGCCGCCGCCGCCGTTCAGGGCATCGGTGCCGTTGCCGCCGAAGATGATATCGTCGCCGTTGCCGCCGTTGATCGTGTCTTTGCCGTTGCCGCCCGTATAAATGGTCACGTCGAATTCCTCCCCCGCTTTCGACGACCAGGCGCTGCGCATTTCCCGCGAAACAGAGCTAACGAAAAACTGCTATGATGCCGGCGCGGCCGCTCCCGATCTAATCCCGTTCCGCAGAACCGATTGAACCTGAAAAAGCGGAAGCAACGCGCGCCGGTCCCAAGACTTCTTCGCGTAGCGACTCGGTCCCCCCGGCGCCTGCCTGATCGATCAGAGTGAGCCGCGAAGCGGCAACTGTCCAGATCGGAAAGTCGGATAAGTGACGTGCGGCCCAGGCACTTGCCCGCCCCGTCTTTTCCCGCCACTCACGCGCCCATGGCCCTCCACCCCCTGATCCGTCACCAGCCCGACCCAGACCATCCCGGCTGGTGGACCTGGGACCTGGCGAGCGCCGACCAGCGCTTCAACGCCACGCTCGGCAAGCTGCTGGTGCGCGGCGAGGGGGAGGGCAGGTCGCGCTGCCGGATGTTCCCGGACGTCCGCCAGAGCAACCTCGGCAACATCGTCCATGGCGGCGCCATCCTCACCTTCATCGACATGGCGATGTTCGCGGGCGGCTATGCGGCGGGGGCGAGCCTGGGCCCTTCGGTCACTCTCGACCTCTCGGCGCAATTCCTGTCCGGGGCGAAGCTCGGCCTGCCGCTCGACTGCTCGGTTGAGCTACTGCGCGAGAGCAAGCGGCTCGCGGTGATGCGCGGCCTGGTCGAGCAGGACGGGGAGATCGTCGCCTCCTGGTCCGGCACGCTCAGGAAGCTGACCCGGCCGTGAGCGCCGTCGCCGAGCGCTACCGGGCATTGCTGGAGGCCGGGGAGCTCAGGGCGGACCCGGACCAGGAGCGCGCGGCGGCCGTGCTCGACCGGGTCGCGACCGAGCTTCGGCCGGCGCCGAAGAAGACCCCCTGGGCGCGGCTGTTCGGCAAGCCGCCGCCGCCGCCGCGCGGAGTCTATCTCTGGGGCGGGGTGGGACGAGGCAAGTCGATGCTGATGGACCTCGCCTTCGCCGCGATCCCGGCCGGGCGCAAGCGACGGGTCCATTTCAACGAATTCATGCTCGAGGTGCACGAACGGCTGCGCGAGGAGCGGGAGAAGGAGGAGGGCGACCCGATCCCGCCGGTGGCGAGGGCGATCGCGGCGGAGGCGCGCCTCCTCGCCTTCGACGAGATGGTGATCAACAACGCGGCCGACGCGATGATCCTGTCGCGGCTGTTCGGGCAGCTGCTCGACAATGGAGTGACCGTCCTGACGACGTCGAACCGGCCGCCGAGCGACCTCTATCCGGGCGGCCTCAACCGCGAATTGTTCCTGCCGTTCATCGATCTGCTCGAACGCGAGCTCGACGTGGTCCCGCTGAACGGCCCGACCGACTACCGGCTCGAGCGGCTCGGCGGCTTTCCCACCTGGTACGTGCCCAACGGTCCGGAGGCGACCCGGGCGCTCAGCGCCGCTTTCTTCCGCCTCACCGACTACCCGCCCGAGGACCGCGCCAACGTGCCCTCCGAGGACATTGCGGTACCCGGCGGCCGGACGTTGCACGTCCCCAAGAGCCTCAAGGGCGTCGCCGTCTTCTCCTTCAAGCGCCTGTGCGGCGAGCCGCGCGGCGCCGCGGACTATCTCGCCATTGCCCGCCGCTACCACAGCGTCATAATCGTCGGCATCCCGCTGATGAGCCCGGACAAGCGCAACGAGGCGGCGCGGTTCGTCACCCTGATCGACTCGCTCTACGAGCATAAGGTCAAGCTGCTCGCCGCCGCGGACGCGGCTCCGGAGGCGCTCTACACCGCCGGCGACGGCGCCTTCGAGTTCCAGCGGACCGCCTCGCGGCTGATCGAGATGCAGTCGCAGGACTATCTCGCGGCAGGGCACGGCGAGGATTAGAAGCGCATCGCGAGCGCCATTCCGCCGCCATGGGCATCGCCCCAGGGCAGCACCCGCACCCGATCGTTGCGCGGCGAGGTCAGAAGCCAGCCCGCCGCCTCGCCGATCGCCGCCCCGGCCAGAACGTCGTGCCAGAAATGCTTGTGCGCCTCGACCCGCGCCACTCCGACGAATCCCGCCACCAGGGTCGCCGGGACTCCGATCTTCCAGCCGTAGCGCCGCTGCAAAGTCGCTGCCGCCGCGAAGGAGGCGGAGCTGTGGCCGGAGGGGAAGCTGCGGCGGTCGCTCCCGTCCGGGCGGCGCTCGGCGACCGCGAGCTTGAGCGTCTCCGTCACCAGGAAGGCGGCGCCGAGGCTCTCGCCGGCCTGAAGCGCGCCCTTGCCGTCGCCCTTGAGCGCCGGGACGCCGAAAGCGGTGGCGACGAGCACCCCTTCGCCGGCGGTGCCGGCATCGTCCCAGCCATTGGCGCTGGCGGGGGCGGCGACGAGGATGGCGGGAGCGGCGAGGGCGAAGACGAACGGGCGCATGCGGCGCTTGTAACCGAGCCGAAGCCGCCGCGAAATCGCCGTTGACGCTCGGCCGGGCGCGGTCCAGCTTCCGCCGCGCTCATTCCAGCCGGAGTCCCCCCTTATGCGTGTCGCCCTCGCTCTTTTTCTCGGCCTCCTCTCGACCGCCGCGTCCGCCGCCTCGCCGGTGACTCTGACCGAGCCGTTGCCCAAAGCCGGCGACCGCTGGCAGGCCAAGGCCCACGAAATCTTCCAGCACGCGATCGAGATCCCGACCGTGGAGGGGCGCGGGAAAGTGCCCGAGCTCGCCCAATATCTGGCCGACCAATATAAGGCGGCAGGCTGGGCGGATTCCGACATCCATGTCCTTCCCTACGAGGGCAATCCGGGCAACCAGACCGCGGCTCTGGTGGTGCGCTGGCCCGCCGCCAGGCCGTCGGGCAAGAAGCCGATCCTGCTGATGGCCCATATGGACGTGGTCGAGGCCAAGCCCGAGGACTGGTCGATGGACCCGTTCAAGTTCGTCGAGAAGGACGGCTATTATTACGGGCGCGGGACCAGCGACATCAAGGAAGGCATCACCGCCGTCACCGTCGCCCTGCTTCGGCTGAAGGCGGAGGGCTTCAAGCCGACCCGGGATATCGTCGTCCTGTTCACCGGCGACGAGGAGACCAGCGGCAAGGGCGCAGAGCTCGGCGCTTCCGAATGGAAGAAGTGGACCGACGCCGAGTTCGCGCTCAATTCGGACGGCGGCGGCGGCGGCTTCGCCGCCGACGGGCGGCCGCTCGGTTTCTCGCTTCAGACCGCCGAGAAGACCTTCTCGATGTACACCTTCACGACTCGCAACAAGGGCGGGCACAGCTCCAAGCCCCGGCCGGACAACGCCATCTACCAGCTCGCCCACGCGCTCGAGCGGCTCGAGGCCTACCGGTTCGCGCCGATGCTCAACGAGACCACTCGCGCCTATTTCGGAGTTCGGGAGAAGGGCGAGAAGGGCCCGCTCGGCGACGCGATGCGGGCCTGGCTCGCCAACCCGAACGACGGCAAGGCCGCCGACTTCATCGAGGCCGATCCGGGCGAGGTCGGCCTCACCCGCACCCGCTGCGTCGCCACTCGTCTCGCCGGCGGCCATGCCGACAACGCGCTGCCGCAGCTGGCTCGGGCGACGGTCAACTGCCGGATCATGCCGGGAACCGAGCCGGCGGCGATTCGGGACGAACTGGAACGCGTGGTCGCCGACCCGGGCGTCGTCGTCGAGCGGACCGACAACCAGGCGATGTCGCTCGCCTCGCCGCTCCGGCCGGACGTGGTCGCCGCCTACACGGCCGCGATCCACAAGCGGCACCCGGATTCCCCGATCATGCCGGAGATGAGCACCGGCGCCAGCGACGCCCGTCCGTTCCGGGTCGCCGGAATCCCGGTCTACGGGGTCGATGGCAGCTGGGGAATCGTCCCGGACGACCTGCGCGCCCACGGCCGCGACGAGAGGCTCCCGGTCAGGGCGCTCTACGACGACGTCGACCATTGGGTCGACATGATGAAGGCGCTGGCGGGGAAGTGACGGGCTGAGGCCCGTCATTGCGAGGAGCGAAGCGACGCGGCAATCCAGCTGCCGCGTTTGACTCGGACTCAGGACTGGATTGCTTCGCTCCGCTCGCAATGACGAAGGGACCCGGTTGCCCCCTCGCGCCCACGGGTCTAAGCGGGCGCCGCATCCTCTCGGCCGTTCCCGCGGCCGCCCCGCTTTGACAGGACAGAAAGGCTGGAGCAGCCCTCATGGCTCGCACGAAAATCGCGCTGATCGGCGCCGGCATGATCGGCGGCACCCTCGCTCACCTCGCCGCCGTTCGCGAGCTGGGCGACATCGTCCTCGTCGACGTCGCCGAGGGCATCCCGCAGGGCAAGGCGCTCGATCTCGCCCAGGCCGGGCCGGTCGAAGGCTATGACGTCAAGCTCACCGGCACCCAGGATTATGCCGAGATCGCCGGCGCCGACGTCTGCATCGTCACCGCCGGCATCGCCCGCAAGCCCGGCATGAGCCGCGACGACCTGCTCAGCATCAATCTGAAGGTGATGAAGGCGGTCGGCGAGGGCATCAAGGCGCATGCGCCGGACAGCTTCGTCATCTGCGTCACCAACCCGCTCGACGCGATGGTCTGGGCGCTTCGCGAATTTTCCGGGCTGCCGCACAGCCAGGTGGTCGGAATGGCCGGGGTGCTCGACAGCGCCCGCTTCCGCCACTTCCTCGCCGAGGAGTTCAAGGTCTCGGTCGAGGACGTGACCGCCTTCGTGCTCGGCGGCCATGGCGACACGATGGTGCCGGTGCCGGCTTATTCGGCGGTCGCCGGCATTCCGGTGCCCGACCTCATCAAGATGGGCTGGTCGACCCAGGAGAAGATCGACGCCATCGTCCAGCGCACCCGCTCGGGCGGCGGCGAGATCGTCGCCCTGCTGAAGAGCGGCTCCGCTTATTACGCTCCGGCGACGAGCGCGATCATGATGGCCGAGAGCTTTCTCAAGGACAAGAAACGGGTGCTGCCCGCCGCCGCCTACCTCCAGGGTCAATATGGAGTCGACAACCTCTATGTCGGCGTTCCGGTGGTGATCGGCGCCGGCGGGGTCGAGCGGATCGTCGAGATCGAGCTGGACGAGACCGCCAAGGCCAATTTCCAGGTCTCGGTCGACGCCGTGAAGGAGCTGCTCGAGGCGTGCAAGGCGATCGACGGTTCGCTCGCCTGAAGATGGGAGCCGTGGGATGAAGACATATCTTGCCTTCGCGGCGTTGGCGGGCTTCGCTACGGCCGCGCAGGCCCAGCTCGGCGGGGCGTGGGTCGACGAATATGGCCGAACGACGACCTTTTCCTATCCCAAGATGCCGACCGGCGGGATCGGGACCGGCGAGCGCAGCGCCGAGGAGATCGCCCGCGCCTTTGGCGACTTCTGCCTCGGCACCGGCTTCGACAAGGCGGCGATCGGCGCCGTGGTGGCCAAGAGCGGCTGGCGGATGGACTATGTTCCGGCTCAGATGCCATTCAAGAAGCCCGCGGAGGTCGGCGGATGGCGCACCGACGACGCCGTTCTCCACGCAACGGACGGCACCAGCTTTCCGAAGCCGGCTCAATGTTCCCTGGTCGTGCAAAGCAGCGCCGTCGGCACCCAGGACGCACTTGTCGACGCGGTCACGGCCGTTATCGGCGCGGAGCCGGGCAACCTTGCGAAGAGGCTGAAGAAGAACGGTCAGCCGCAAAGCTATTGGCGGGCGGAGTGGCAGCTGACCAGCGGCCCCGCCGCCGGCCGCACCGTCATCGTGGGCAGAAACCCGGCGGCGGCGAAGGGCGACGACGCGTGGCAGCTCGCCCTCTTCCAGCCGCGCGCGCCCAGGAAGAAATAGGTCCGCGCGCGCGATGCTGTCTTCCGCTCTGCTGACGGCACTCCTGGCGGCCGCCCCGGCGTCGGCCCCGGAATCGCTCGTGCGGAACGCTCCGGTGACCGCGCAGCTTGCGGCGATGTTCGTTTCCGCCTGCCTGGACGGAAAGCTCCAGATGCGGCCCGATCAGGGCAGGGAAATCAGCCGGCGCGAATTATCCAGCTTCGATCGCGACGATGCGCAAGGAAGCAAGTCCGCCCGCTATTTCAAGATTTTCAAACCCGCCAAAGCGATCCTGGTCATGGCCGACTACGACCCGCCCCGCTACGACGGCCAGACTTATTTGTGCATGATCGAGACGTCGATCCTCGACCTCAAGGCGGCCGCGAGGCTGATCAGCCTTGCCCTGGCCGACCTTCGCCCGGCGCAGACCCTAAGCGAGACGGCCTATGAGGCGTTCGTCCCGCAGGAAGGCGCGCGGATTTACGTGAGCCGTACCCAAATGGCGCTCAGCAGGCTGGATCGGGCGGCCGCCGACCGGAGGGCCGCCCGGGTCTCCAAAGCCCCTCCGGCGCGGAAGCCCTGACGCTAAGAAGGATTTGCAATGTCGATTCTCGTCAATTCCGAGACCAAGGTAATCACCCAGGGCATGACCGGGGAAACCGGAACCTTTCATACCGAGCAGGGGCTTGCCTATGGGACCAAGATGGTCGCCGGCGTCACCCCCGGCAAAGGGGGCCAGTCGCATCTCGGCCTGCCCGTCTACGACACGGTCAGGCAGGCCGTGGAGGAGACGGGCGCCGATGCCAGCGTCGTCTACGTGCCGCCGCCCTTCGCCGCCGATTCCATACTCGAGGCGATCGACGCCGAGGTGCCGCTGATCGTCTGCATCACCGAGGGCATACCGGTGCTCGACATGGTGCGGGTGAAACGGGCCCTGTCGGGCTCGAAGTCGCGGCTGATCGGGCCCAACTGCCCGGGCGTGCTCACCCCCGGCGAATGCAAGATCGGGATCATGCCGGGCAGCATCTTCCGCAAGGGCTCGGTCGGAGTGGTCAGCCGCTCGGGGACGCTCACCTATGAAGCGGTATTCCAGACCACCAACGCGGGCCTCGGCCAGACCACGGCGGTCGGCATCGGCGGCGATCCGGTCAACGGCACCAACTTCGTCGACGTGCTCGAGCTGTTCCTCGCCGACCCGGAGACCGAGTCGATCATCATGATCGGCGAGATCGGCGGTTCGGCCGAAGAGGATGCCGCCCAGTTCCTCCGCGACGAGGCGCGGGCGGGCCGTTCCAAGCCGACCGTCGGCTTCATCGCCGGCCGAACCGCTCCTCCGGGCCGCCGAATGGGTCATGCCGGCGCCATCGTCTCCGGCGGCAAGGGCGCGGCCGCGGACAAGGTCGCGGCGATGGAGGCGGCTGGAATTACGGTCAGCCCGAGCCCATCTGAGCTGGGATCGACCCTCGCCGCGCTTTTGAAGGGCTGAGGCGGGTCGTTCGTACGGAGTCGTCACCCCGGACTTGATCCGGGGTCCACCTTCTTCCTACCGGCTTCGGCAAGGGAAGGTGGATGCCGGATCAAGTCCGGCATGACGGGAATGGATAGGCCGGGGGCGCGGCGCGTTCTCCCTGCAGGCATTGAGAAGGCGATTTGGACTTGGACAGCATCGGCGGCGAACGCGATCAGGGACCGAGCTGGGCGCGCGCCAACTGGCCCGTCGTCGAGCTCGACGAGCTCAATTCGGGGCTCGACCCGACCCTGATGACGATCGAAAAGGTCGCGGCGGGCGCGAAGGCGGCCGCGGCCTCGGCGGGCAAATCGGGCGCCGACGTGGAGCAGGCCGCCAACGATTCGATCTGCGCGATGATGCTGATCCGCACCTACAGGGTGCGCGGCCACCTCGCCGCCAATCTCGATCCGCTCGGCCTCGCCAAGCGGGAGATGCCGGAGGACCTGAAGCCCGAATATCACGGCTTCGCCGGCGCCGCGCTCGACCGGCCGGTCTGGCTCGGCGGAGCGCTCGGCCTCAAGCAGGCGACGGTTCGGGAAGTGGTCGAGATCCTGCGCCGCAATTATTGCGGCAATATCGGCCTCGAATATATGCATATCAACGACCTCGGGGAGCGCCGCTTCCTCCAGGACCGGATGGAGGGCGCCGAGGCGGCGATTCGGTTCACTCCCGAGGGCAAGCGATCGATCCTCGCCAAGGTCGTCCAGGCCGAGCAGTGGGAGAAGTTCCTCGCCCGCAAATATGTCGGGACCAAGCGTTTCGGCCTCGACGGCGGGGAATCGATGATCCCGGCGCTGGAAGCCGTGATCAAATATGGCGGCGCCGACCGGGTCGGCTCGATCGTGCTCGGAATGGCCCATCGCGGCCGCTTGAACGTCCTCGCCAACGTCATGGCCAAGCCCTATCGGGCGATCTTCTCGGAATTCGCCGGCGGCTCCGCCAACCCCGAGGATGTCGGCGGCTCGGGCGACGTCAAATACCATCTCGGAACCTCGTCCGACCGCGAGTTCGACGGGATCAAGGTCCATCTGTCGCTGGTCCCCAATCCCAGCCATCTGGAAGCGGTCGATCCGGTCGTGCTCGGCAAGGCGCGGGCTCAGCAGGTCGCCCTCGGCGACCCGGACGGCGATCTCGTCCTGCCGGTCCTCCTCCACGGCGACGCCGCCTTCGCCGGGCAGGGGATCGTGGCCGAATGCCTCGGCTTCTCCGGGATCCCCGGCTACTCGACCGGCGGCTGCCTCCATTACATCATCAACAACCAGGTCGGCTTCACCACCAGCCCGCAATTCGGCCGCTCGTCGCCTTATCCGTCCGACGTCGCCAAGGCGATCCAGGCGCCGATCCTCCACGTCAACGGCGACGATCCGGAGGCGGTGACCTTCTGCTGCAAGCTCGCCATCGAATATCGCCAGCGCTTCAACCGCGACATCGTCATCGACATGTGGTGCTACCGGCGCTTCGGGCACAACGAGGGCGACGAGCCGAGCTTCACCCAGCCGCTCATGTACGCCGCGATCCGGGGCCATCCGCCGATCTCCCAGCTCTACGCCGACCGGCTGGTGAAGGAGGGCGTGATCGGGCCCGACTGGGTCGAGAAGGAGATCGCCGACTTCACCGCCTTGCTCGAAAGCGAGTTCGAGGCGGCGAAATCCTATCTGCCCAACAAGGCCGACTGGTTCGAGGGCGCCTGGGCGGGGCTGAGCCGGCCGCAGGAGGCGATCACCGAGCGCCGCAACGTCGCCACCGGGGTTTCGGAAAAGATGGCGCGCGAGGTGGGGGAAATCCTTACCACCGTCCCGCAGGACCTGACGGTCCACAAGACGCTGACTCGGATCATCGACGCGCGCCGCGAGATGTTCGAGAGCGGCGACGCCTTCGACTGGGCGACGGCCGAGGCGCTCGCTTTCGGTACCCTTTTGCGCGAGGGGCACCCGGTCCGCCTGTCCGGCCAGGATTCGGGACGAGGCACGTTCAGCCAGCGTCACTCCGTCTGGGTCGACCAGAAGGACGGCCATAAATATATTCCGCTGACCCAGGTGGGCCCCGCCCGCTTCGAGGTGCGCGACAGCCCGCTCTCCGAATTCGGGGTGATGGGCTTCGAATATGGCTATTCGCTCGCCGACCCCCAGACCCTCGTCCTGTGGGAGGGGCAGTTCGGCGACTTCGCCAACGGGGCGCAGGTGATGATCGACCAGTTCATCGCCGCCGGCGAGGCGAAATGGCTTCGCGCCTCGGGCCTCGTGTTGCTCCTTCCGCACGGCTATGAGGGACAAGGGCCGGAGCACAGCTCGGCTCGGCCCGAGCGCTTCCTGCAGCTTTGCGCCGAGGACAATATGCAGGTGGCCAACTGCACCACCCCGGCCAATTATTTCCACATCCTCAGGCGCCAGATGAACCGCGACTTCCGCAAGCCGCTGGTGCTGATGACTCCCAAGTCGCTGCTCCGCCACAAGCAGGCCGTCTCGAGCCTCGCCGACTTCACCGGTGAGAGCCATTTCAAGCGAATCCTCTCCGACCCCCGGGCGCCGGCGGACGAGGCGGTGAAGCGGCTGGTGCTGTGCACCGGCAAGCTCGCCTACGAATTGCTCGACGCCCGCGACCAGGCCGGCGACGGCCACATTTCCATCGTCCGGATCGAGCAGCTCTATCCGTTCCCGGGCGAGGCGCTGCTGGCCCGCCTGAAGCGAATGACCAACCTCGAGGAGGTCGTCTGGGCTCAGGAGGAGCCGCAGAACCAAGGCTATTGGAGCCACGTCGAGCCGCGCCTCGAGCGCCGGCTGGGCGAGACCGGCCTCAAGCCCAAGCGGCCCGTTTATGCCGGGCGCCCGCCGGCGGCCTCCCCTGCCACCGGCCTCGCCAAGCGGCACGCGGCGGAGCAGGCGGCCTTGATCGCCGAGGCGCTCGGGCATAGCAGCCAGGCGCCGGCGCAGCGCAAGGCCGGATGAGGAATGCAATGACGACCGAAGTCAAAGTCCCGACCCTGGGCGAATCGATCACCGAGGCGACGCTCGGCCAATGGCTGAAGAAGCCCGGCGATGCCGTCGCGCTCGACGAGCCGATCGCGAGCCTCGAAACCGACAAGGTCGCGGTGGAGGTTCCGTCGCCCGTGGCGGGGATAATGGGCGACCAGCTGGTCAAGGAGGGCGACACGGTCGCCGTCGGCGCGGTGATCGCCCGGATCGGCGACGGCGCCGCCGCGCCCGCGGCGGCGGCGCAGGTCGAGACTCCGGTCAATCCCGCCGGGCCGGGCGAGACTCCCGCCGAGAAGGACGACCCGAACGCCCCCCATGCCGAGGATATGGGAAACCTCACCCTGTCGCCCGCGGTTCGGCGGGTCGTGCTCGAGCATCATCTCGACCCCTCGAAGATCAAGGGCACCGGCAAGGACGGCCGACTCACCAAGGACGACGTCCTTGCGGCCGCGACCGCGAAGGAGGCCTCGCCGACACGTGCTCCGCCGTCGCCTCCGCCACCCGCTCCCGCTCCGCCGCCCCCGTCGCCGCGCCCCGCTTCGGGCGAGCGCCGGGAGGAAAGGGTGCGGATGACCCGGCTTCGCCAGACCGTCGCCCGCCGGCTCAAGGAAGCGCAGAACAACGCCGCGATTCTCACCACCTTCAACGACGTCGACATGACGGCGGTGATGGAGGCGAGGAGCCGCTACAAGGATCTGTTCGAGAAGAAGCACGGCATCCGCCTCGGCTTCATGAGCTTCTTCGTGAAGGCGGCGGTCCTCGCCGCGCGCGACGTGCCGTCCGTCAACGCCTACATAGAAGGCGAGGAGATCGTCTATCACGATTATGTCGACGTCTCGGTCGCGGTCTCGGGCCCGAACGGGCTGGTCGTGCCGGTGATCCGCGACGCCCAGGCCTTGAGCTTCGCCGAGGTCGAGAAGACCATCGCCGACTTCGGCAGGCGGGCCAAGGACGGCTCGCTGACCATGGCCGACATGGAGGGCGGGACCTTCACCATCTCAAACGGCGGAGTGTTCGGCTCGCTCCTTTCCACTCCTATCATCAACCCGCCCCAGTCCGCCGTGCTCGGAATGCACCGGATCGAGGAGCGGCCGGTGGTTCGCGACGGCGAGGTGGTGGCTCGTCCGATGATGTATCTGGCGCTGAGCTACGACCACCGCCTGGTCGACGGCCGCGAGGCGGTGACCTTCCTGGTGCGGATGAAGGAAGCTCTGGAAGATCCGACGCGCCTGTTGATCGATTTATGACGTCACCCCAGCGCAGGCTGGGGTCCATCCTGAGTCGGCATGGATGCCAGCCTTCGCTGGCATGACGAGTAAGGAAGTGAAGAATGGCAGAGACTGAATTCGACGTGATCATCATCGGCGCCGGCCCGGGCGGCTATGTCGCGGCCATCCGGGCCGCGCAGCTCGGGCTGAGGACCGCCTGCGTCGAGAGCCGGGAGACGCTCGGTGGGACCTGCCTCAACGTCGGCTGCATTCCGTCCAAGGCCCTGCTCCACGCCTCCGAGCTGTTCGAAGAGGCCGCGCACGGGACGCTGGCGAAATGGGGCATCAAGGCGACCGGGGTGGAGCTCGACCTCGAGGCGATGCACGCCGGGCGGCGGGAGGCCGTGAAGGGCCTCACCGGCGGCGTCGAGTTCCTGTTCAAGAAGAACAAGGTCACCTGGCTCAAGGGCCAGGCGAAGTTCACCGGCGCGAACGCGATCGAGGTGGCCGGGCAGGGCTATTCGGCCAAGAATATCGTCATCGCCACCGGCTCGTCGGTGACTCCCCTGCCGGGGGTCGAGATCGACCAGGAACGGATCGTCGACTCGACCGGAGCGCTCGAGCTGGCCAGGGTCCCCGGCCATCTGGTCGTGATCGGGGGCGGAGTCATCGGGCTCGAGCTCGGCTCGGTGTGGCGGCGGCTGGGGGCGAAGGTGACCGTGGTCGAGTATCTCGACCAGATCCTGCCGGGCATGGACGGCGAGGTGCGCAAGGAAGCGGCGAAGATCTTCAAGAAGCAGGGCTTCGACATCCGCACCTCGACCAAGGTCACCGGGGCGCAGAAGAAAGGGGCAGGCGTCGTCCTCACTGTCGAGCCGGCCAAAGGCGGCGAGGCGCAGTCGATCGAGGCGGACGTGGTTCTGGTTTCGATCGGCCGGCGGCCCAACACCGACGGGCTCGACCTCGAGGCTGCCGGAATCCAGCTCAACAAATACGGCCAGATCGAGGTCGACCACGATTTCAAGACCGGCGTCGACGGAGTCTACGCGATCGGCGACGTCACCCCGGGCCCGATGCTCGCCCACAAGGCGGAGGACGAGGGCATCGCGGTCGCCGAGATCCTCGCCGGCCAGGTCGGAATCGTCAATCACGACGTCATCCCGAGCGTCGTCTATACCTTCCCGGAGATCGCCTCGGTCGGCAAGACCGAGGAAGAGCTGAAGGACGCGGGAGTCGAGGTGAAGACCGGCAAGTTCCCGATGATGGCGAACAGCCGCGCCAAGACCAATCGCGAGACCGACGGCTTCGTCAAGGTGATCGCGGACGCCCGCACCGACCGGGTGCTCGGAGTCCATATCATCGCCTCCGTCGCCGGCACGATGATCGCCCAGGCCGCCCAGGCGATGGAGTTCGGAGCGACCAGCGAGGACATCGCCTACACCTGCCACGCCCACCCGACCCACAGCGAAGCGGTCAAGGAAGCGGCGATGGCGGTGACGGGCAAACCCATCCACATTTGAAGGCTCTTGACGAGGGAACGCGGCGAGCCTCTGCTCCGTTCTCCAGGCGTAACGATCAGGAGGGCATTCGTTGAGACTTTCCGCCGGACTTGCCGCCGCAGGGCTGCTGCTCTCCAGCTGCGGCGCCAGGACGATCGAGCTTCCCGCCGATCCGGTCGACCGCGCCGCCACCTGCGGGGTCGTCGCCGCCGCCACGGCCCGGACCGCGGTCGCCGACGTCAAGGCGCCGCTGCCGCTCGCCGCCCAGGGCAAGATCTTCCATTATGCGCTGCTCGTCGCGTCCGAGGGCGGCGAGCTCAAGGCCGACGTCGCTAACCGGGTCAACAAGCGCATGAGCCAGCTGCAGGAGAGCATCACGAGCGGCAAGTGGCGAGCCCTCGCGCCCGCCTGCGATGCGGCTTTTCCCGCGGCGGCGAAGACCGGCGTCACCCTCCCGGCCGCCCGTCTCGACGCCCAGCTCGCCTGCGAGGAGCTGGCCGAGTTCACCAGCGTCGCTCTCGAGGGCGAGGAGATACATTATGGCAACGAGCTCGCCGCCTACCGCCGGATGCGAACCGAATTGAACGACTCGCTCGCCTCGGGCCTTCGCGGCCGCGCCGGCGCCGACCCGGAAGCGCAGCGACGGGAGCGCAACCGGGCGCTTGCCGCGGCGGCCCAGCTCGGCTCGCCGACGGCGGTGCTCGACGCCTGTACGGAGCGGTTCAAATAGCCCCCGTTGGGCGCGCCGCTCCGGTCGCCCTGGACCTGTTTCAGGGCCCAGTTCTTCAACCGCTTGGCGTGAGTGAAGCTGGATGCCCGCTTCGGCGCGAATGACGGGGAAACGATGAGGACCAGGCGGTTTCCGAGGCAAGGCCCGCGATGACGGGTCCGGCCTACTTCCTCGGCTCGGCTCTGCCCTATCTCGACTGGGCCGGCGTCGCGGTCTTCGCTTGCTCGGGCGCCTTGCTCGCGGCGGCGAAGAAGCAGACCCTGGTGACCCTGATCTTCTTCGCCGTCGTCACCGGAGTCGGCGGCGGCACGGCCCGGGACCTGCTGATCGGCGCTCCGGTCTTCTGGGTGCACGAAAACGGCACCCTGCTCATCTGCTTCGCCGCCGCATTGGCGGTTTGGGCCCTACCGGGAGCGCTCTGGCAGGGACGGGCGCTGGCCTGGCTCGATGCCGCCGGCCTCGCGGCCTACGCCACCTACGGCGCGGCCAAGGGCCTCGCCTTCGGCCTCGCCCCGCTCCCGGCCATGGCGATGGGCGTGCTCACCGCCTGCCTCGGGGGAATCATCCGCGACGTGCTCGCCGGCGATCCGTCCATCCTGATGCGGCCGGAGCTTTACGTGACCGCCGCCGCTTTGTCGGCGGCCCTGATGGTCGGCCTGCTGCTGGCCGGTCTCCCGGCGGCGCTTGCGGGGCTGATCGCGGCGGCGGCGGGCTTCGCGTTGCGCGGCGGTGCGATCCATTTCGGCTGGAAGCTCCCCGCCTACCGCCGAAAACGGGACTTGACTTGATTGAACGTTCAATCAAAATTGCGGCATGGGCAGCAGGGACACTCGGGCGCGGATCATCGGGGCGGCGATGGAGCTGTTCTGGCTGAAGGGCTATGGATCGACCTCGATCGCCGACATATTGAGCCGAAGCCAGGTCAATAGCGGCAGCCTCTACCATTTCTTTCCGGGCAAGCAGGACCTGCTCATCGCCGTCCTCGAAGCCTATCGCGACGGCATCGGGCCGATGCTGCTCGAGCCGGCCTGGGCGGACGTCTCGGATCCGGTCGAGAAGATATTCGCGCTCCTCGCCAGATACCGTGCGCTGATCGTCGAGACGGACTGCGAATATGGCTGTCCGATCGGAAGCCTCGCGCTCGAGCTGCACGAGGCGGATCCGGCGGTGCGGCGCCTGCTTGCGGAGAATTTCAACGGCTGGGTGGACGCCGTGGCCGGCTGCCTGGGCGAGGCGGCTTATCGCTTCCCGCCAGGCACCGACCTGCGGGCGCTCGCCGAGCTCGCTCTGACGGTGATGGAAGGCGGAGTGATGCAGGCCCGGACCCACCGCGACGTCGCGCATTTCGACCGGTCGGTGGCCCAGTTGCGCGCCTATGTCGACGCGATCGCGGTGAAGGAGGGGGAAGCGGGATGAAGTGGATGATCGCGGCATTGCTTCTGGGGCTGGCTCCGGTGTCCGCCCCGGCGGCCCCCTCGAAGGCGCCTGACGGAACCTACATGCTGTCTCAGGAGGTGGTCGTCGACGCGCCGCGGACGGAGGTCTGGGCGGCGATCTCGACCGCGGAAGGCTGGAAAAGCTGGGCGGTTCCGGTCGCCTGGTCGCCGGCTCCCGACATTATCGAGACCAGCTACGCCCCCGACGCCGTGCCCGGCGATCCGTCGACGATCCGCCAGCGGATATTGCTCCGCCTCCCCGAGCGGCTGATGGTCTTCCGCACCGTCAAGGCTCCGGCGGGCTTCCCCGATTTCGACACCTATTCCAGGGTGGTCAACGCGATCGAGCTGGAAGCGGCCGGGGAGGGTCGGACTCGCATCCGCCTCACCGCCACCGGCTATGCCGACAACGAGGCGGGCCGCCGCCTGCTCGCCTTCTTCGAGCGCGGCAATGCGGCGACCTTCGACTCGCTCAAGGCGCGTTTCGCCAGGGCCGCCCAGCCCGCTCCGCTTCGCGCCGAGCTCGAGCCCTTGCGCTTTCTGATCGGCCATTGCTGGCGCGGCGAGTTCAAGGGCGGCGCCGTCGACGTCCATTGCTTCGAGAGCGTCTATGGCGGCCGCCATGTCCGCGACCGGCACGAAGTGAACGGGCCCGACGGCCTCTATCGCGGCGAGACGCTCTACAGCTGGAACGGAGCGTCGAAGAAGGTCGAATATGTCTATTGGAACTCGTCGGGCGCAGTCATGCGCGGCGCGATGGCCGCGAAGCCCGACGGCCTCGATTTCGGCGGGACGATTTGGCGAAAGGCGGCTGCCGACGTCTACGAGGCGATCAGCACCTTCGGAAGCAGTCCGACCGGCAGCCCGGTCGTCCGCTATACGCGGATTGACTAGAGGAAGTCGGCGAGCCGTGGCGGCCGCGGCTCGGCGGGCACCTCCTCCTGACCGGCGAGCGGGCGCTGCCACAGGCCGACGTCGTGCCAGGCGCCGAGCTTCCAGCCGACCTGCCGGTAGATCCCGGCGGGCGCGAAGCCGAGCCGTTCGTGGAGCCCCACGCTGGCCGGGTTGGGAAGGGTGATCGCGGCGATCGCCTGGGTGAAGCCCTGGTCCTGCAGAGTCGCGAGCAGTGGAGCGTAGAGGCGGCGGCCGAGCCCCCGGCCCGCCGCTCCTGGGCGCAGATAGACCGTCGTCTCGACCGTGAAGCGATAGGCGGCGCGGTCGCGGAAGCGCGCCGCATAGGCATAGCCGAGCAGAGTGCCGTCCCCGTCCTCGCCGGCGATCCACGGATAGAGCGCTCCGCCCGCCTCGATCCGCGCGCGCATGGCGTCGGCGTCGGGCGGCTCGGTCTCGAACGAGACCGCGCTGTCCGTCACGAAAGGCGCGTAGATGTCGGCGATGGCGGTGGCGTCGTCGGGCGTCGCGGCCCGGAGCTTCATGTCCCGAGCAGGCGCGCCAGCCAGGCCGCCACTCCGCCCTGGACGAGCGGTCGCGGCGCGGCGGACTGACCGCCGCATTCGAGGCAGCGCGCCTGGATGGCGGCTCCGGCGACGAGCCGCTCGGCCTCGCCCAACGCGGCCAGCATCCTCAGGCGCGGCTTGGCGGCGAGGCGGCTGAAGGCGTCGGGCGAGGCCTCTTCGTCGCCGTCGCCGGCGAGCGACATGAGCAGCCGGTCGCCGAAATCGGGCTCCTTCTCGAGCCAGACCGCGTCCGCCGAATCGGGATCGAGCTTCGCCAGCCGGGCCGCCTCGCGGATCGCGTCGTCGAGGCCGCCGAACGCATCGACGAGGCCGAGCTGGCGGGCGGTGCCGCCGTCCCAGATTCGGCCCTGGGCGATACGGTCGATCTCGGCGACGGGCTTCTTGCGCGAGGCCGCGACCAGGGCGAGGAAGCGCCGGTAGGTGCCGTCGACGCCCATCTGCAGCAGCCGGTCGGCTTCGGGCGACGGGCCGCGCAGAATGTCGGGCTCGCCGGACAGCGGCGTCGTCTTCACGCCGTCGGCGCCGAGGCCCAGCTTGGCGAGCGTGCCTTCGAAGCTGGGCAGGATTCCGAACACTCCGATCGAGCCGGTGATCGTCGATGGCTCGGCGTAGATCTTGTCGCTCCCCATCGCCACCCAATAGCCGCCCGAGGCGGCGACGCTGCCCATCGATACCACCACCGGCAGGCCCTTCGCCTTGGCGGCGATCACCGCCTGGCGGATCCGCTCGGACGCGAGGGCGGAGCCGCCGCCCGAATCGATCCTCAGCACCAGCGCCTTGAGGTCGCGCTCACGCAGGCCCTTCTCGAGGGCGCGAACGATCGTCTCGGCCCCCGCGGTGCCGAGATTGGCCTCGCCGTCGACGATGTCGCCGGCGACGGTGAGGATCCCGATCTCGCCGTCGTCGTCGCTCGCCGGATTGGCTTCGACCCAGGAACGGTAGTCGATCCGGCGGAAGCTTCCGGGGACGGCGTCGTAACGGGTCCCGGCGATCTCGGCGACCCGGCGGTCGAACGCCTCGTGAGCGCCGATCCTGTCGACGAGTCCGGCCTGGAGGGCGGCCCGCGCCATGTCGCCGCCGGCGGTGGCGATCCGGCCCGGCGTATCGGCGACGTAGGCGGCCAGCTGCGCCTTCGGCCGCGCCTGGCGCACTTCCTGCTGCCAGCTCTCCCACATCGAGCCGTAGACCGCGGTCAGCGCCTCGCGAGCCTCGGGAGACATGTCGGTGCGGGTGAGCGGCTCGGTCGCCGCTTTGTAGGTGCCGGCCTTGTAGACGTTGGCGGTGATTCCGAGCTTGTCGAGCAGGCCCTTCATGTAGAGGTTGGCGCCCCCCGGCCCGGTGACGAGGACTCCGCCCATCGGGTCGAGCCACAATTCGCTGGCGTGGGAAGCCAATTGATAGCTGTCGTCGTCATAGGCGGTGGCGAAGGCGAGCACCGGCTTGCCCGACTTGCGGACGGCGTCGAGCGCTTCGCCGACCGCCGACAAGGTCGCCTGGCCGCCGCCCGAAAAGATGTCGAGATCCAGAGCGACCGCCTTCACCCGGTCGTCCTCGCGCGCCGCGTCCAGCGCATGGACGACGTCGCGAAGCCGATATTCGCGCGGTCCGCCGCCGCTGAACACCTGGCTCGCCGTGGCCTGCGCCGGCTGCTCGACGATCGGCCCGTCGAGAGCGAGCAGGAGCGCGCCCCGGTCGTTGGCGCCCAGGGTCGGCCGGGCCGTCATCGCCGCGTAGAGCAAGGCGAAGAAAAGCAGCATGAACAGCAGGACGAGCCCGTCCTTGATGCCGACCAGCAGCTTCCATACCTTGCCCGCGAACCGCATTCCGTCACTCCCGCTCGAAACCGAGTCATGGCTAGACCAGCCGCCGCTCCCTGTAAATTTTCGCCGCGGGCGCCGCGACAAAATTCGGCGGGGGAAAGCCTTGACCTCGGGTGAACAAACCCTAGATCGGCGTTGCTGGCACTCGCGAGGGGCGAGTGCTAACGGTTTCAACGATTTCAGACCAAGAAGAGGTGACGCGCATGAACTTTCGACCGCTTCATGACAGGGTGCTCGTCCGCCGAGTCGAGGCCGAGGAGAAGACGGCCGGCGGAATCATCATCCCCGACACCGCCAAGGAGAAGCCGCAACAGGCCGAGGTCGTGTCCGTCGGCTCCGGCGCGCGCGCCGAGGACGGTACCGTGACCCCGCTCGACGTCAAGGCCGGCGACAAGGTCCTCTTCAAGAAATGGGGCGCCGAGGAAATCAAGATCGACGGCGAGGACCTGCTGATCATGAAGGAAAGCGACATCCTCGGGATCGTCGGCTGATTTTCCGTCGTCCCAGCGCAGGCTGGGACCCCAGCGGGTGAGGGCGCCGAGCGCTTCACCCGACGAGACCCCAGCCTTCGCTGGGGTGACGCAATTTTTTGAGAAGTAAGGAGCAATCAACATGGCAGCGAAAGACGTTCGCTTTTCGCGCGACGCCCGGGAGCGGATCCTCCGCGGCGTCGACATTCTCGCCGACGCGGTGAAGGTCACCCTCGGCCCCAAGGGCCGCAACGTCGTCCTCGACAAGAGCTTCGGAGCGCCCCGGATCACCAAGGACGGAGTCACCGTCGCCAAGGAGATCGAGCTCAAGGACAAGTTCGAGAATATGGGCGCGCAGATGCTGCGCGAGGTGGCCTCGAAGACCAACGACCTCGCCGGCGACGGCACCACCACCGCCACCGTGCTGGCCCAGTCGATCGTCCGCGAGGGCATGAAGTCGGTCGCGGCCGGAATGAACCCGATGGACCTCAAGCGCGGCATCGAGATCGCCGTCCGCAAGGTCGTCGAGGATCTCGCCGCCCGCTCCAAGCCGGTCGCCGGCTCCAACGAGATCGCCCAGGTCGGAATCATCTCCTCCAACGGCGACACCGTCGTCGGCGAGAAGATCGCCGAGGCGATGGAGAAGGTCGGCAAGGAGGGCGTGATCACGGTCGAGGAGGCCAAGGGCCTCGAGTTCGAATTGGACGTCGTCGAAGGCATGCAGTTCGACCGCGGCTACCTCTCCCCCTACTTCATCACCAACCCGGAGAAGATGCAGGTCGAGCTCCAGGACCCCTATATCCTCATCCACGAGAAGAAGCTCTCCAACCTGCAGGCGATGCTTCCGATCCTCGAGGCGGTGGTCCAGTCGGGCCGTCCGCTCCTCATCATCGCCGAGGACATCGAGGGCGAAGCTCTCGCCACCCTCGTCGTCAACAAGCTTCGCGGCGGCCTCAAGGTCGCGGCGGTGAAGGCGCCGGGCTTCGGCGATCGCCGCAAGGCGATGCTCGAGGACATCGCGATCCTCACCGCCGGCGAGATGATCAGCGAGGATCTCGGCATCAAGCTCGAGAACGTCACCGTCGCCATGCTCGGCCAGGCCAAGCGAGTCACCATCGACAAGGACAATACCACCATCGTCGACGGTGCCGGCGAGGGCGAGCGGATCAAGGGCCGGGTCGAGGCGATCCGCCAGCAGATCGAGAACACCACCAGCGACTATGACAAGGAGAAGCTCCAGGAGCGCCTCGCCAAGCTCGCCGGCGGCGTCGCCGTGATCAAGGTCGGCGGCTCGTCCGAGATCGAGGTCAAGGAGCGCAAGGACCGCGTCGACGACGCCCTCCACGCCACCCGCGCGGCGGTCGAGGAAGGAATCGTCCCCGGCGGCGGCACGGCTCTCCTCTACGCCACCAAGGCGCTCGCCGACATGAAGGGCGCCAATGACGACCAGACCCGCGGCATCGACATCGTCCGCCGTGCGCTCCAGTCGCCGATCCGCCAGATCGCCGAGAATGCGGGCCATGACGGCGCCGTCGTCGCCGGCAAGCTGATCGACGGCGAGGACCAGACGATGGGCTTCAACGCCCAGACCGAGGTCTACGAGAATCTGGTCTCGGCCGGAGTCATCGACCCGACCAAGGTCGTCCGCACGGCGCTTCAGGACGCGGCCTCGGTCGCCGGCCTGCTCATCACCACCGAAGCGGCGGTGAGCGAGGCTCCCGAGGACAAGCCGGCCGGGGGCGGCGGAATGCCCGGCGGCGGCATGGGCGGCATGGGCGGAATGGACTTCTAGCTCCGTCCACCAGACGCAAAAGATGAAGGGCCGGGGAGGCGACTCCCCGGCCCTTTCTTTATCGGCGTTGCCGCCGCGCTACTGGACGTTGGTCGCCGCGCCGTTCGTCGCGGCTTCGCCGGTTACCGGTAGCTCCCCCGTCCCGGCCGTGCCCGCCTCGCCATTGCCGAGCGCGGCATCGTCGCCGGCGGTGAGGCTGTCGGAGGGGAGCTCCTCGAGCATCTCCGCCGCATTGTCGAGCTGGCGGTTCTCCTCGGCGGTCGGGGCGCCGTCCTCGCCGCCGCCGCAGCCTCCCAGAATCAAGGCGGTCGCCGCCGCCATCGCCATGCCCAGTCTCTTCATCAAGCCTCTCCGCTACCGATCACGGGGCCAAACTGCCCGATCGCGGGGCAAATAAAAAGGGCCGCGTGCCCGCAGGCACGCGACCCTCTTTTGTCGCTTAGGCGCGAAGCTTAGCGGGTCGTGTTCGCGGCGGCGTTGCTGGCGTCCGAGGCAACGTTGCTCGCGTCCGAGGCAACGTTGGCGGCGTCGGCGGCGACGCTGTCGAGCGCGTTGTTGGTGGCGCCGATGCTGTTGTCGGTCGCGTTGGCGGCCGCATCGACGTCGTTGCCGGCCTCGAGCTCGGTGGTGTTGAGGTCGGCGGTGTTGTTGGTGTCCGCAGCCTTGTTGTCGCAGGCGGCGAGACCGAGGGCCGCGACGGCGGCCAGGGTGATGGCGATCTTCTTCATGAGCATTTCCCTCCTGATTGGGAGCAAGTCGTTATCCGCTGGGCGAGGTGCCGGAGCTTCCTCCGGCGTTCCAGCGAAAGGCCTGATTAGTCCAACGCCGGAAGTATGTCTACTGTTTTGGTTGTGAATGCGGCGAATCGAATTGCTTGACCCACATATAAAGATATCTTTATATCCTTATCTATGATCGATGCCTCGGAAATCCTTCGCTCTCTCGGCGACCCGACGCGGCTGCGCATCGTCCGCCTGCTGCGGGCGATGGAGCTGACCGTGGGCGAGCTGGCGCAGGTGCTCGGCCAGAGCCAGCCGCGGGTGTCGCGCCACGTTCGGATCCTGATCGACGCCGGTCTCGCCGAGCGGCGCAAGGAAGGGAGCTGGGTCTTCCTGAGCCTGGGCGACGAGGCGCGGGTGCGGCCGGTCTTCGACCTGCTCGACCGTTGGGAGGCGGTTGACGGCGAGGAC
>JAXDPB010000027.1:0-27893 GCA_034668585.1 Sphingomonadales bacterium
AGAGGGGGGACCGATGCTGAATGTCGATACGGCCTAAAACCCGCGACCGCCCCGGTGCCCGAGGCATCGGCTGCCTAGCCTTGGCCGACGATGCTCTGGATCGCCCTCGCGCCCGCGGGATCCTTTCGATCCGGTCCGGACTCCGCCGCCTGCGCTTCGACCGCGTGGGCCAGGTTCATCATCGCCTGGCGCACCGGCGCGAAGCTTCGGCGGTGGAGCGGCGTGGGTCCCAGCGCATCGAGCGCCCGATAATGTTCCGGCGTCGGATAGCCCTTGTTGGTCTCCCAGCCGTAGCCGGGATGCTCTCTGGCATAGTCGATCATGATCCGGTCGCGGGTCACCTTGGCGACGATCGAGGCGGCGGCGATCGAGCGGCATTTGGTGTCGCCGGCGACGATGGAGACCGAGGGGCGCTCCCATTTCGGGCAGCGATTGCCGTCGACCAGGATCATCGCGGGGTCGAGCCCGAGCGAGTCGACCGCCCGGCTCATCGCCAGCATCCGCGCCCAGAAGATGTTGATCCGGTCGATCTCCTCGACCGTGGCGAGGCCGACCCCGACCCGGGCCACCTTGTAGAGCCTGGCGCAGATCGCCTCCCGGGTCGCTGCCGGAAGCGCCTTGGAATCGTCGATCCCGCGCGGGAATTTCTCGCGGTCGAGGATCACCGCGGCGGCGACGACGGGCCCGGCCAGCGGCGCGCACCCGGCCTCGTCGACGCCCGCCAGGGGTTCGGGATAGAATTTCTCGAGCTTGAAGCAGGGGCGGGCCATCGGCGTGCAGGCTAGGCCCCCCGGCGCGCCGCCGCCAGAGGCGCCGTCCCGAATTTCTGTGGATTAGTCGCCGATAGGAAAGATGCAGGAAAGGGGACAGTTACGGTAACTGTCCCCTTCTACTCGAGGCGCCAGGGCGGGAAGCGGCGGTAGGCGCCGGCGTGGTAGAGGCAGAGGCGGTTGCCCGCCGGGTCGCGCAGATGCGCCTCGCGCCAGCCCCAGCGTTGGTCCTCGGGCCCCGACTCGAAGGCGATCCCCGCCGCCCGGAGCCGCCCCACCCAGGCGTCGAGCGAGTCGCTTTCGAGGCAGATGAGGGCGTCTCCCGCCTGCCGCCCTTCCTCCACATGGATCGAGAGCGTCGCCCCGCCCGGACATTCGAAGCGGGCGTAGCGGCCGGGCGAGTCGACGATCTGCCGAAGCCCGAGCCGGCGGTAGAAGGCGACCGAGGCGTCATAATCGCGCGCCGGCAGAGTCACCTGGTTGAGGTTCATCCCCTCGCCCTCGACGTCGTCCCAGCGGAAATCGGTGACGGCCTGATGGCCGATCGGGCCGCAGCCTTCGCCGAAGCCGGGCGCCTCGATCATGGCGATGCGGACGAACCGAACCGCCTGCTCGAACGCCTTGTGGAGGGTCAGCCCCGCGCCGAGGCCGCAGGCGAGCGCGCTCGCCAGGGTGCAGCCGGTGCCGTGCGTGTCGCCGGTCTCGAACCTCTTTCCCCGCAATTCGCACCGGCCGCCGCCCGGCGAGAGCAGCGCGTCGACGACCTCGGGGCCCTCGCCGTGCCCGCCTTTGGCGAGGAGGTGGCAACCATGAGCGAGCACCGCGTCGGCGCCGCCCAGCGCCTCGAGCTCCGGAAGATTGGGGGTGACGACCGAGGCGATCCGCATCAGCTGGCCGAAGGCGGCGACGGTCGCGGCGTCGGCGAGCTCGGAGCCGCTGGTCGCCACCATCACCGGATCGAAGACGATCGGCACCGCCAGCCGCTCCAGCCGCCCGGCCACCGCCTCCGCCGTCTCCGGCGAGCCGATCATGCCGATCTTCACCGCGTCGACGCCGATGTCGGAGACGATTGCGTCCATCTGGGCGATCACCATCGCCGGAGGGACGAGCATCACATCCGTGACGCCCAGCGTATTCTGGGCGGTGATCGCGGTGACCGCCGTCGTCGCGAAGCCGCCCAGCATGGTGACGGTCTTGATGTCGGCCTGGATGCCGGCGCCGCCGCCGCTGTCCGACCCGGCGATGATGAGGATGCGCGGCGGCTTCACCTCGGCCCCTTGCGCACCGTCGAGGCGGGATAGGGCTCCAGCTTGCCGGCCGGGCGGATCGGGCGCGGCTCGAAATTGCCGCCGCAATTAGGGCAGACGCCGCCGAGCGGGCCCTCGACGCAGTCCGCGCAGAAGGTGCATTCGAAGCTGCAGATGCGAGCATCGCGGCTGGCCGGCGGCAGGCCCCGCCCGCAGCGCTCGCAATCGGGCCTGATCTCAAGCATTCCTAACCCTCCCCATCATTGCGAGGAGCGCAGCGACGCGGCAATCCAGCGCGGCGTTCGCGACGGACGCTGGGCTGGATTGCTTCGCTTCGCTCGCAATGACGGGTCTCACGCCGCCTTCACCGCCTCGCAGATGCTGTCGACCACCTCCTCGACCATCGCTTCGTCCTCGCCCTCGGCCATCACCCGGATGAGCGGCTCGGTGCCGGACTTGCGGATGACGAGCCGGCCGACGCCCTCCAGCCGCCGTTCGGCCGAGGCGATCGCGGACTTGACCCCCGCCGCTTCGAGCGGGGCGCCGCCGCCGAAGCGGACATTCTTCAGGAGCTGCGGCAACGGGTCGAACTGGTGGAGCAATTCGCTCGCCGGCCGGCCGTCCTCGACCAGGCAGGCGAGCACCTGAAGCGCGGCGATCAGGCCGTCCCCCGTCGTCGAATAATCCGACAGGATGATGTGGCCGGACTGCTCGCCGCCGATGTTGAAGCCGCGTGTCCGCATCGCCTCCAGCACGTAACGGTCGCCGACCTGGGTACGGACCAGCTCGAGGCCGTTCGTCGCGAGGAAGCGCTCGAGGCCGAGGTTCGACATCACCGTCGCGACGATTCCGTCGCCCTCCAGCAGGCCGCGCCGGGCGAAGAAGATGGCGATCAGCGCCATCAGCTGGTCGCCGTCGACGATCCGGCCTTTCTCGTCGACGATGATCAGCCGGTCGGCGTCGCCGTCCAGAGCGATGCCGATATTCGCGCCCTCCTCGACGACCCGCGCCTGCAGCGCGGCCGGGGCGGTCGAGCCGCAGCCGTCGTTGATGTTGATTCCGTTCGGAGTCACCCCCATCGCCACCACGTCGGCGCCCAGCTCCCACAAGGCGGAAGGGGCGACCTGGTAGGCGGCGCCGTTGGCGCAATCGACGACGATCTTGAGCCCGTCGAGCCTGAGCTCCTCGGGAAAGGTCGACTTGGCGAAATGGATGTAGCGGCCGCGGGCGTCCTCGATCTTGCGCGAACGGCCGATCAGGGCCGCGTCGACCAGCCTGGGCTCCTTCTCCAGCCGCCGCTCGATCGCCGCCTCGTCCTTGTCGGACAGCTTGTAGCCGTCGGGGCCGAACAATTTGATGCCGTTGTCGACATAGGGGTTGTGGCTGGCCGAGATCATCACCCCCAGATCGGCGCGCATCGACCGGGTCAGCATCGCCACCGCCGGGGTCGGTACCGGCCCGACCATGACCACGTCCATGCCGACGCTGGTGAAGCCGGAGATGAGCGCCGTCTCCATCATGTAGCCGGAGAGGCGCGTATCCTTGCCGATCACGACGCGGTGGCGATGGTCGCCGCGAAGGAAATGAGCGCCGGCTGCCTGCCCGACCCTTTGCGCCATCGCCGCCGTCATCGGGCTCTGGTTGGTGCGGCCCCGAATCCCGTCGGTGCCGAAGAATTTGCGAGTCATGGGCGGTCCCTGCGCGTGTTTGGCGCTGAATAGCGCGGAGCGGGCCTCTTGTCCTCCCCATCGCCGGATCGGGAGGGGAAGCGCACGACGTGCGGTGTAGCGGCAGCCGGAACGGGCCTCGTCAGTTGCCCTGCGGAATGCTGCGCATGGGGAGGACTATTCCCTCCCCTCCTCCCCCGCTACACCCGCTCGAATGTCGCAAGCCACCCGCATCCTCGCCGCCCTCGCCGCCGGGCTCCTGATCGGCATCCTGACCGCGAAGACGGGCTTCGCGCCCTGGGCGATCGCGATCGCGGACCCGATCGGCGGCCTCTGGCTCGATGCGCTGAGAATGACGATCGTGCCTCTGATCGTCGCCCTGTTGATCAACGGCATCGCCGCCTCGGCCGAAGCCGCCCGCTCGGGCCGCCTCGCCGGCCGCGCCGTGCTCCTGTTCATGATCGTCCTGTGGACGGGAGCGATCATCAGCGCCTTCCTCACCCCGCTCCTCCTCGATCTCTTCCCGATGCCGGCGGGGGCGGCCGACTCGCTCAGGGGCGCTCTCTCCGCCTCGGCCGGCAAGGTCGGCGAGGTCCCGACTCTCGGCCAGTTCGTCCGATCGGTCATCCCCACCAATCCGCTCGCGGCCGCCGTCGGCGATCAGATCCTGCCCCTGATGTTCTTCACCACCGTCTTCGCCTTCGCGATGACCAGGCTCCCCGAAGGGCCGCGCAAGCACCTCGCCCTCTTCTTCAGCGCGGTCGCGGACGTCATGCTGGTGATCGTCAACTGGGTGCTGTGGCTGGCGCCCATCGGCGTCTTCGCCCTCGCCTACGTCGTCGGCGCGAAGGCCGGCGCCTCCGCCTTCGGCGCGCTGCTCCATTACATTCTGATCGTCTCGGCGGTCGGCTGCGTCATCTGGTTCCTCGCCTGGCCACTGGCGACGATCGGCGGTCGCTTCGGCTTCCTCGCCTTCACCCGCGCCGTCGGGCCGGCGCACGCGGTGGCGATCAGCACCCAGTCCTCGCTCGCCTCGCTGCCCGCCATGTTGCGCGGCTCCGAGAAGCTCGGCGTGCCGGTCGCGGCTTCGGGCGTGACCCTGCCGCTCGCCGTCGCCCTCTTCCGCGCCACCGGCCCGGCGATGAATCTCGCCGTCGCCATCTACGTGGCCAATTGGTACGGGATCGAGCTGAGCCCGATGCAGATGGCCGCCGGGATCGCCGTGGCCTCCACCACGACGCTGGGGGCCATCAGCCTGCCCGGTTCGATCACCTTCATCAGCTCGATCGCCCCCATCTGCCTCGCCATGGGGGTGCCGATCGAGCCGCTCGTCCTCCTCGTCGCGGTCGAGACCCTGCCCGACATCGTCCGCACGACCGGCAACGTCGCCATGGACGTCGCGACCACCGCGACGGTAGCGAGACGCACCGGCTTCGACGAAGGGACGGCGACCGACCAGGATGCGCTGCTGCGCGAGGGAGAGACCGCCGGTTAGCGCGTCAGCGCGGCGATCGGCGAGACCTCAGGCGCGTGCAGCCAGGTCACCGCGAGCCACAGCAGCAGGCCGATCAGCACGGCCGGCCAGGCTTCCCGAAGCGAGCCCCATTTCGCCCGCCCCGTCAGCAGCGCCCAGAACGGCACGAACGAGGTGCGGTCCATCCACTGCCGCCAGGGCTGGCCGATCACTTCGAGCTTCTTGCGGTCCTGGCCGACCGATCCGAGCAGCGCCAGGGCGAGGATTCCCCCGGCGACGATCAGGTTGCGCGGGGTCCCCCACAGGGCAAGGTGGACGAGCGCCCATAAGGCGAAGGCCATGTTCATCGGATGCCGGGTCACCGCGAACATTCCGGCGGCCGGGCGGATCGCCTTCGGCCTGCCGCCGGGGAAGGCCGGGTTGCGGAAGAAGGCTCCGGCGAGGAGGATGCAGGCGATGAGCATCGCCCCCGCCGCCACCGGCCACGCCCAGTGCGGGGCGATCCAGAGCAGGTAGCTGTTCCTGATCGAGCGATAGGAAAGGACCATCCAGCCGAGCGTGACGAACGCCACCAGCGAATAGAGGCCGGCGAACCATTGCTCGCCGAGATTCTGGACGAGCCGCATCCGCAGGGGGTGCGACATCGCCAGGTGCGCGCTGACGAAGGCCAGCATCGCCAAAGCGAGGCTGACCGTGGCGATCACCTGTCGTAGGCCTTGGGCAGGTCGCCTTCGCCCGGAGTGCGATAGCGGTCCCTGAGCTTGGTCTGGTGGTTGTCGAGCGGCTGCTGGACGCCGTCGATGATCACGACCTCGGCGGCCGTGCTGTTCTCGAGCGGGTCGCCCGACCAGATGACGACGTCGGCGCGCCGCCCCGGCCGAAGCGAACCGATCTCACCGCCCATGCCGACCGCTTCGGCCGGCGCCGAGGTGATCGTCGCCAGCGCCTCGCCCCAGCTCAGAGCCGTTCCGCCGGGCAGCCGCCCGGCCGCGACCAGATTGCCGGCCTGCTGCCGGGCGAGCCGCACCTGCCGCGCCTCCTCGTCGTTGATCATGCCGAGCGCGACGGCGACCCCCGCCGAGCGCAACCGCGCCACGTTCGACTGGGTCGCCGCGAGCTGCTCGAACGTCGCGGGGAGGTCGTTGAGGGCGTTGGCGATCACCGGCACCCGGGCGGCGGCGATCCGGTCCGCCACCGTCCACCCCTCGCTGCCGCCGACCAGCACCAGCCGCAGGTTGGGGAACTCGCGCTTCAGCCCCAGCACCTGCAATATGTCGCTGGCCCGCTCGACGTGGACGAAGAGCAGCTGCCGCCCCTGCAGAACCGGCACAAGGGCGGCGGCGTCGAAACGGGTGAGGAGGACGTCGTCCGGCCGAGTCGCCCCGGCGGAAAGCAGATTGTTGTTCGGAACGTCCTCGAGCGGGAGATCTCGCTGGTCGTTGGCCCGGGCTTGGCGCTGCCCGCCCGAACCGCCGGAGATCGGCGAGGAGAAACGGCTGAGGTCGCGGGCTTCCCTGAGCGCGTTGCGAAACAGCACATAGGCCGCCGCGCGGCTGCCTCCCGCCTCGTCGGCGCCCGTCTCGCCCATCTCGACGAACTGGAAGGCGCGGGCGCGGGTCACCGCATCCATGTCGTTGCCGAGGTCGATGACGGCGCCCTGGCCGGCGAAGATGCTCTTGGCGGTGCCGGGTGCGACGATCGCCCGCGTGACTCCACCGGCGCGGTTGACCTGGATCGCCGTCGCCCGCGGGTTGATCGCCGGAGCGACGTCGATCGCGGCGCTGAACGGGGAGTTGTTGGCGCTGACGTCGTTGGTCTCGTTGACCGCGTCGACCTCGATGAGGCCGACCCGCGAGAATCCGGCGACGATGCCCGGCGTCACCCATTTGCCGGTGGCGTCGAAACGCTGCGCGCCCGCCGGCACGGCGACGTTGCGCCCGGCCGCGACGATCCGCCCGTTCTGGATGACCACGGTGCCGCCCTCGATCGGCTCCGACCCGTCGCCGAGCGCGACCGTGCCGCCCGTGATGGCGATGGTCTGGGCGAAAGCGGGGGCTGCGAACAGTGCCAAAGCGAATGCCGTCATTCCGGCGAAAGCCGGGACCCAGGAACATACCCGCGGGAAAGCTCGCCCGGCGGTGTTCCTGGGTGCCGGATCAAGTCCGGCATGACGATCTTGGATCACCGGCGCACGCGTCACTTCACATCCCCTTCGCCGGGCTGGCCGAGCTCGAAATCGCTGACCGGCCGGCGCTTCGGATCGTTGGCGTCGTACATCAGGGCGCCGTCGATCCAGACCCGCTCCGGCCGGGTGTAGACGCTGAACGGATGGCCGTTCCAAAGCACCACGTCGGCCATCTTGCCGGTCTTGAGGCTGCCCGTCTTGTCGGCGATGCCCAGCGCCTTGGCCGGATTGAAGCTCAGCCAGGTCCAGGCGACCTCGTCGGAGATGTTGATTCCGATCCGCCGCCCGTTGGCGAGCGCCTTGGCCGCTTCCTGGTTGAGCCTCTGGATGCCGTTGGGATCGTCGGAATGGACGATCGCGCAGGCGCCTTCATTCTGGACCAGGGGAATGTTCTCGCTGACCGCGTCATAGGCTTCCATCTTGAAGCCGTACCAGTCCGCCCACATCGCCGCGCAGATGCCGTTCGCCTTCAGGAGGTCCGCGATCTTGTAGGCCTCGACCGCGTGATGAAAGGCCGAGACGTGGTAGCCGAACTCCTTCGACATATCGATGATGATCGCCATCTCGTCGGCGCGGTAGCAATGGTTGTGGACGAGAATCTCGCCGGCCAGCACGCCGCGCAGAGTGTCCATGGCGAGATCGCGGCCGGGCATCTCGCCGCCATTCTTTTCGTAATTGTCCCACTTGCGCTTATATTCCTGCGCCCGCGCCCAGGTCTGCCGCATCAGGGCGACATTGCCCATGCGGGTGGCGGGCATCTGGTTGCGGCCGCCATAGACTCGCTTGGGATTCTCGCCGCACGCCATTTTGAGCCCATAGGGCGCGCCGGGAAACTTCATGGCCTGGACGGTGCGCGCAGGCACGTTCTTGATGACGACCGAGCGACCGCCGAACAGATTGGCCGAGCCGGGAAGGATCTGCATCGAGGTGACGCCGCCGTTGACGAGCGCTCGGCCGAAGCCGGGATCCTGCGGCCAGACGCTGTGTTCGGCCCAGACTTCGGGCCGAACCGGGCTGGTCGCCTCGTTTCCGTCCGAATTCCCCTCGACCCCGGGGCTCGGATAGTCGCCGAGATGGCTGTGGACGTCGATGATTCCCGGAGTCACCCACTTGCCGTGCCCGTCGATTCGGGTCGCGCCGGCCGGGACCGCCGTGTCCGGGCCGCCGACCGCCTGGACGACGCCGTCGGCGAGCACCACCGTGCCGTTCTCGATCCGTCCGCCCTCGCCGTCGAAAACGGTCGCGCCGGTGATCGCTGTGACCACGCCCGGATAGCGATGGTAGGTCGAGGGATAGGGATCGTGCGAATAGGTCTTGGGCGGCGTTCGCGACCCCGCCTGGGCGACGGGTGTCGGACGTTCGCTATTGGTGCACCCCCCCACCGCCGCGGCGGCGATGGCGAGGAGGGCGGTACGCTTCCAGCTATTTGACGCCATGCATCCATTTCTTCAGCAGGGGGGAGATGAGCAGGAGGACGAAGCCGATCCCGGCCGACCACAGGCCGATCGTCCAGAACACGCCCGAATAGGTGTCGAGGCTGACCTTGAGGTTGGTGACCTCGCCCCCGACGGTCTCGACGCTGGCCACCTGGGCGACCACGCCGGCCACATATTGCGCCACCGAGATCGACAGGAACCACACCCCCATCATCATCCCGACGATCCGAGCGATCGACAGCTTGGTGATCATGCTGAGGCCAACGGGCGAGATGCACAGCTCCGCGATCGAATGGATCAGGTAGAGGCCGGCGAGCCAGGACAGGCCGACCTTGAAGTCGCTGCCGGCGAAGTTGGTGCCCCAGACGAGGAACATGAAGCCGGCCCCGACGCCCATCAGCGCGATGGCGAACTTGATCGGGATGGACGGCTCGATGCCGCGCTTGGCGAGCGCGTTCCACATGACGCTGAAGATCGGCGCCAGGATGACGATGAACAGCGCGTTGAAGATCTGCGTCTGGCCGGCCGGCATGACGTAGACAGGCTGGTTGATCAGCCCGCCCCGAGCATAGATGAGGCCGAGGAAAGCCAGCGTCCCGATGATTGCGAAGCAGATGCCCATGACCCGCTTGGTTCGGCCATCCTCGCCATTGGCGAAGAACCACCAGGCGAAGGCGCACAGGCCGTAGGAGATCAGGGCCGCCGCCAGATAATAAGTGGGCGGAGTCGCTCGGAACATGGCGAAGAGCGGCCGAGTCCATTCCAGCGCCAGGTCGGTGTTGCGGTCGGCGAACAGGGTGAGCGAGGAGCCGGCCTGCTCGAACAGAGTCCAGAACACCACGTTGAAGATGATCAGAACCATCGCCGAAAGCATCATCTGGAATTCGACCGAGGTGCCGTTCCTGTACGACCAGACGAGGATCGCCGGCACTCCGATCAGGAAGGTGCCGAACAGGATCTTGCCCATGATCGGCAGCGCGATGAGATAGGGGACGAGACCTTTGCCGCCCTCCGAAGCCCCGGCCGAGTTCATCAGGTTCCAGAACAGAAACAGGACGACCGGAATCGCCACCAGCGCTCCGGCATAGATGGCAAGGTCGCGGCTGCCGTCGACGCCCGGGGGCCTTTCGCCGTAGCCCGAGAGCCTGCCGCCGTCGAACTGGATCAGCGACCAGGAGAAGAGCATGCCGGTGGCGGCGAGGCCGAAGCCCGCCCACCAGCCGACGCTCTCCGCCAGCATCGGGCAGAAGAATTGCGAGATGAGCGAACCCAGGTTGATGCCCATGTAGAAGATGGTGAAGCCGGCGTCGCGCCGGCGGTCGCCGGGCTCGTAGAGCGACCCGACGATGGTCGAGATGTTGGGCTTGAAGAAGCCATTGCCGATCGTGACCATCGACAGCCCGACGAGCAGCAGGAGGGTGAAGAGGGTGGAACGCTCACCCGAAGCCTCGAACCCGCCCGGCGCGATATGCCGCGCCTCGCTTCCGTCGGGGGCAAGCAGCGAGACGGATTTGTCGTCATTGCCCTTGATCTGCAGGCGCTGGTCGCCCGCGACGACATATTGAGCGCGTGCGTTGCCCTCGCCGGCATTGACCACCTCGTAGCGCTGGCCGTCGACCATCGCATAGGGCTTGGCCGCCTCGCCGCCGAAGCAGAGGGTGAAATAGCCCACCGCCATCATCACCGCGCCGAACTTCACCGAGCGCTTGGAGCCGAGATAGCGATCGGCGAGCAGGCCGCCGATCAGCGGCGTCAGATAGACCAGAGCGGTGAAGCCGCCGTAGAGGCCGGTCGTCGTCTGGTCGTTGAACAGGAAATGCTCGGCCAGATAGAGCGTCAGCAGCGCCCTCATGCCGTAATAGCCGAACCGCTCCCACATCTCGGTGGTGAACAGCCGCTTGAGCTGGCGGGGATGCTCGAACCAGGCGCCCTGGTCGCTGCGGCTGACGTCGGGGCGTTCGCCCTCGGTCGTCGTATCGGGGGCTACGTTGACCATCACGCACTCTCCTGGTCGGACTCCGCTCTTGCCGGCGGGCCTCGTTTCGCCGCGGCACCCTAGCGGCGAAATCCGCCGTGTGAAGCGGATTGTTGCACGCTCTCAACGCTGGTAGCGGCCTCGAATGCTCAACGACCGCCGCTCGCTCCTCTCCTATCTCGCCACGCGCCGCTCGTGCCGCCCGCGCGACCTCGTCGAGCCCGGACCCGACCCCGAGCAGCTGCGCCAGATCCTGGAGATCGCGCTACGCACTCCGGACCATGGCAAGCTCACCCCCTGGCGGTTCGTCCATATCGCCAAGCCCCGCCGCGCCGCCTTCGCCGAAGCGCTCGACGCCGCCTACCGCGCCGGCAAGGGCGAGCCGCCCAACCGCCTCGAGGTCGAAGCCGTCCACCGCTTCGCCACCCAGGCGCCCGAGCTGGTCGTCCTGCTCTCGAGCCCGGTCGAGGGCACCAAGATCCCGCTCTGGGAGCAGGAGCTTTGCGCCGGCGCCGTCGGGATGAACCTCCTCCACGGCGCCGCGGCGCTCGGGTTCGGCGGCGGCTGGGTGACGGGGTGGGCGGCTTACTCGCCGCACGTGCTCGAAGCGCTCGGCGCCCGGCCGCCGGAGCGAGTGGCGGGGTTCATCTTCCTCGGAACGGCGGGCGTGGAGCTCGAGGAGCGGATGAGGCCGGCGTTCGGGGATGTGGTCCGCGAGTGGTGACGGGTTAATTCCCGCCCCTCGAATACGCGGCAGGAATCTGGCGCCGCCCTTGACTGCAGCACTGTATTAGCTCACTATAGCGCCGTGTCAGAAGAACGCCCCGTCTATCTCCGCCTCCGCGACAATATCGCGGCGATGATCCTCGAAGGCCGGGTCGGCGACGGCGATCCGCTGCCGTCGGTGAGGAGCCTCGCCGGCGAATTCGGCGCCAACCCGCTCACCGTCGCCAAGGCCTATCAGAGCTTCCAGGACGAAGGCCTGGTGCTGGTCAGGCGCGGCGTCGGCATGTTCGTCGCCCCGGGCGCCAGCGAGCGGCTGCGCAAGGCCGGCCGCGACGACTTCCTCAACCACCGCTGGCCCGAGATCGCGGCCCAGATCCGCCGCCTCGGCCTCAGTGCCGAAGAGCTGCTGGAGCGGATTCCCGCCTAGCCGTCATCCCGGCTCGTCATTCCGGCGAAAGCCGGAACCCATGAACACGGCCGGGCGAGAGTTCTCCCAGGCCGGTGTTCATGGATCCCGGATCAAGTCCGGGGTGACGAACTGTCACAATGGACACCAACTTCCCGCAGCCGCGGCATCGGCTCGACACGCATCGCGGCGAAAAAGCCCGTGTGCTTCGGCCGGCGCTCGTATGCCCCCTCCGCGCTCCGGCCGAAGCCGCCTCGATGTGACGATATTCGAACAAGGACGCCAAGAGATGAACCCCGCCCGCGGCTTCTTCGCCTCGCTTTCGGTCAGCCTGCTGGCGCTGACGCTCTGCTACCAGGTGTCGATCATCTCGTCCGCCCTGACGCCGCCGCCCAAGGCGCCCGCCACCGACGCGTGGATCGATCATGCCGAGGCGGTTCCCGCCAAGGGCAAGGCCCATGACGACATGTCGCAGCTGGCGCCTTTGCTTTGACCCGTCGCCCCAGCGCAGGCTGGGGCCCCGGCGGGCGAAGGGCGCTGGGCTTTTCACCGCCCGGGATCCCAGCCTTCGCTGGGATGACGACCCCTACCCCCGCGCTGCGGCCGTCCGCTCGCGGATCCGGCGCTCCAGGATGGTGAGCGGCATCGCCCCGTCCTTCAATATTTCATGGAATTGCTTGAGGTCGAAGCGCCGGCCGAGCGTCTTCTGAGCCTCGGCCCGCGCCCGGGTCCACGCCATGTGCCCGACCTTGTAGCTGCACGCCTGCCCCGCCTGGGTGCAATAGCGCTCGACCTCCCGCTGCGAGCGCGGCTGGGCGAAGCCGGTGGTGGCGACGAGATAGTCGGTCGCCTTCTCGCGGCTCCATTTCTTCGAATGGAGGCCGGTGTCGACCACCAGCCGCGCCGCCCGGAACAGGAAGGACTGGAGATAGCCCGCTCGCTCGAGCGGAGTCGCATAGGCGCCGAGCTCGTCGGAAAGCTGCTCGGCATAGAGCGCCCAGCCCTCGCTATAGGCGCTGAAGCCGCCGACTTTCCTCAGCGTCGGTATGTCCTCCGATTCCTGCGACAGGCTGATCTGGAGATGATGGCCCGGAACGCCCTCGTGATAGGTCAGCGAGGGCAGCGAATATTTCGGCCAGTCGCCGGTATCCTTGAGGTTGATGAAGTAGATGGCGGGCCGCGACCCGTCCAGGGACGCGCGGTTGTAATAGCCGTTCGAGGCCCCGTCCTGAATCTCCGGCGGCACCCGCCTTATCTCGAGCGGCGCCCTGGGCAGCGTCGCGAAGGCGGCCGGAAGGCGGCCGTACATGTCCTTCACGCCCTGGTTCAGACCCGCGATGAGCTCGGCACGCCCCTCGTCGGTGTTCGGATAGACCTGCGACGGGGCGGTGTTGAGGGCCGCCAGCCGCTCGCCGACGCTGCCGCGGGTCATCCCCTGGCTCTTCAATATCCCGTCGAGCTGGACGCTGATGCCGGCCACCTGCTGGAGTCCCATGCGGTGAACCTCGTCGGGGGTGAAGCGGGTCGTCGTCGCCTGCTCGAGCGCGACCGCGTAAATCTCGTCGCCGTGCGGCACCCGCCAGACTCCGTCGCCCGGCTGGCTCGTCGCCCTGAGCTCGCGCACCAGCGCCATCTGCCGATCGAGCGCCGGATAGACCTTTTCCTCGACGATCTTCGAGGCGCGCCGCTCCCAGCGCCCGTCGATATCCTTGGCTTTGGCCCGCTTGGCCAGCGACTGAACGATCGAGCTCTCGTCCGGCTTCTGCTCGCGCAGCTTCGCCATCTGGCCGAGCGTCAGGTCGAGCGACCAGGCCGGTGCGACATAGCCGCGCGCCGCCTCGATCCGCTGCATCGCGCTGTCCTGGTCGAGCGCGACCGCGAACGCCTCGAGCCGCGACAGATAGGCTTCGGCATCCTCCTTCGTGTTGATCGTATGCGCGGTGTTGAGGAAATCGGGGACCGAGAAATAGGCGCCGCCCTGCTGGAAGATCCGATAGGGCCGGATCGCGCTGTCGAGCCCGAAGCGGCGCGGCGCGACCGTCTGGTTGGTCAGCGAGTAGGTGACGACCTCGAGGTTGAGCTTCGCCGCGGGCGAGAGGGCGGAACGGTCGACCGCCGCCAGGTCGCTCAGGGCCTGCTTCGTCTGCGCCAGCTGGCGCGCCCGCTCGGCGAGGGTGCGGGGCGTGAGCCGGCCCTTCAGGGCCGCATTCGCGCCCTTGTCGAGGCCGAGCGAGGTCGCCTGTTCGGGCGAGTTCTGCACGTTCTGCTGGAAGATGCGCTCGAACAGGGCGTTGAGCGCCGAGTCGCCCGAGCCGGCGCGCGGCTGGGCGAGGAGCGTCTCGGGGAGAAGCGTGGTGGCGAGCGCGGCGGCGCCGGTCGAGGCGATGAAGGTGCGACGATCCAAGGGGAACCTCCTGATTTGGTTGCAGGCCCTTAAGCGCGGCGAAGGGGCCCGCGCAACATCCCGTCATTGCGAGCGAAGCGAAGCAATCCAGCGCGGCCTCCGAAGCCCTCTGGATTGCTTCGTCGCTACGCTCCTCGCAATGACGGCAAGAGGCGACCTACCAGATGTGCACCCGCTCCTCGGGCGGCAGATAGAGCTTGTCGCCGGGCTTGACGTCGAACGCCTTGTACCAGGCGTCGACGTTGCGGACGACGCCGTCCACCCGATATTCGGGCGGGCTGTGGGGATCGGAGAGCAGGCGCTCGCGCAGGGCCCCTTCGCGGATCTTCGAGCGCCACGACTGGCCGTAGGCGATGAAGAAGCGCTGGTCACCGGTCAGTCCGCCGATCACCGGAGGTTCCCCGTGCTCCGCCGTGTAGCGCTTATAGGCGGCATAGGCCATTTCGAGCCCGCCGAGATCGCCGATATTCTCGCCCATGGTGAGCTTGCCGTTGATCTTCGTGCCCGGGATCGGCTCGTACGTGTCGTACTGCTCGCCGAACTTCTTGGCGCGGGCCTCGAACTGCGCGGCGGCCTGCGGAGTCCACCAGTCACGCAGCTTTCCGCTCGGGTCGAACTGCCGTCCCTGGTCGTCGAAGCCGTGGCCGATCTCGTGGCCGATGATCGCCCCGATCGCCCCGTAATTGACCGCCGGGTCCGCCTTCGGATCGAAATAGGGCGGCTGGAGGATGGCGGCCGGGAAGGTGATCTGGTTCATCAGCGGGTTGTAATAGGCGTTCACCGTCTGCGGGGTCATGTCCCACAGGCTTCGGTCGACCGGCTTGCCGAGCCGGTCGAGCTGGAGCTTCCACTGGAAGGCCTCGGACCGGACGACGTTGCCAAGCAGGTCGCCCCGCTCCACCTTGAGAGGGGAATAGTCGATATATTTCTCGGGGTGGCCGATGCGCGGGTCGAAGGCGGCGAGCTTGGCCCGGGCCTGCGCCTTGGTCGCCGCATCCATCCACGGCGACGCCGCGATCCGCGCCTCGAGGCCGGAGCGCAGGTTGGCGATCAGCTCGCCCATCTGCCGGTCGCTCTCGGCAGGATAATGGCGCTCGACATAGGTCCGGCCGACCGCTTCGCCGAGATTGACGTTGATCAGCTGGACGCCGCGCTTCCAGCGGTCGCGCTGCTGCGGCTGGCCGCGCAGAGTCTTCGAGTAGAAGTTGAAATTGGCCTCGTCGAAGGCTTTGGGCAGGAAGCTGGCGTGGGCGCGGATGAAGTGGAAGGCGGAATATTCCTTCCAGGTCGACAACGGCACGCTGTCCAGCATCTTGCCGGTGTCGGTGATCGCACTCTTCTCGGCGGCGATCACCGTCTCGATATTGCCGAGCCCCGCCGCCTGCAGATAGGCCGGCCATTCGAATTGCGGCGCGAGCTGGGTGAGCTGGGCGCGGTTCATCGGATTATAGATCTGCTTGATGTCGCGCTGCCGCTCGGGCGCCCACTGGATCTTGGCCAGCGCCGTCTCGAGGGCGATGATCCGGTCCGCTTTGGCCTCGGCGTCCGGAATCCCCGCCAGCTTGTGAATCTGCACGACATAGGCGCGGTAGCCGGCGCGGATCGCGTCATATTTCTCGCCGGTGAGCAGGTAATAATCGCGGTTCGGGAGGCCGAGCCCGCCCTGCCCTGCCGCGGCGATGTAGCGCGTCGGGTCGGCCGGATCGGGCGATATGCCGACACCGACCGGAGCGGTATAGCCGGGCTCGGCCCACAGCCGGATGAGGTCGGAGCGGGTCTTCACCGCCGCGACCTTGTCGAGATAGGGCTTGAGCGCCGCCGCGCCGCGCGCCTCGATCGCCGGCTCGTCCATCCAGCTGGCGTAGAAGTCGCCGACCTGCCGGCCGACCGCGCCCGACGCGGCCGGGTCCTTCGCGAGGTCCTCCACGATCGCCCGCACCTGACCTTCGGCCTCGTCGACCAGGATGACGCCCGCACCGGCGCTGGTGCGGTCGGCGGCGATCTGGGTGGTGCGGTCCCAATTGCCGTTGACATAGTGCCAGAAGCTGTCGCCGGGCTTGACCGAGCGGTCCATCGCCGAAAGGTCGATCCCGAAATCGCCGTAGCGCGGCTTGGCGACCGCGGCCTGAGCGGCCGGGCCGGCCTGGGCGAGGAGCGGCGAGGCGGCGCCGCCGAGCAGAAGGGCCGCCGTGAAGGCGAGACGGAGATTGCGCATAAGGTAAGGATCCTCCCCGGCCGTGACTCGGCCGTCCGGCCGACGCTACCAAGCCGTCCCTTGCCCCGCAACGCGCTCCGTCAAACGAGCAACAACGGTCGGTTCCTCCCCACGACCCACTTCAACCTCCCGCCCCGTGAGCGCCGCGACTCGGCGCTGCCCGACTGGACTCGAGCGCGCCGCCGCGGGTAAAGGCGTGGACGGGAAGGGTTTTCAACGAGATGCCGCCGATACGCCGCAGCCCCTGGGCCGCCGCCTTCATCCTCTATGGCCTCGCCGCGGCGGGGACGGGCGCGCTCGCCCAGGAGTCGTCCAACACGATCGGCCCGCCGCAGCTCAAGGATTTCTCGCTTCCGGGCCAGCGCACCACCCCGCCCGCCGCCACGCCTCCTTCGACGACTCCGCCGCCGACCGCCGCTCCGTCCACCACGCCACCGCCCCGCACTGCTCCCGTCACCGGGCGCGACCGCACGACCGCCGCGCCTCGCCCTTCGACCCCCTCGACGCGTACCCTGCGGCCGGAGACCGCCGCCCCCGTCGCGCCCACGGCGCGGCCCGCCCAGGGGCCGGACGCCGCCGCACCGGCCCCACTCGACACCGCCCCCGCGCCTCGGTCCGAGCCCGTGCCCCAGGCCGAGGATAGCGCCCCGGCCGTTCCCGAAGCCCAGGGCGCAAGCTGGCTGTGGCCCGCCGCCGGCGGCCTGCTCGTCCTCCTGCTCGGCGCCTTTTTCCTGCTGCGCCGCCGCCGCGCCGGAGCCGAGCGCGAGGAGGCGCGCGACGCCGCTCGCGAGGAGCTCGGCGCCGCCCTGCTCGGCGCGGCCGAACCGGCCGCGGACCCCGAGCCCGAGCCGGCCGCTCCCCCGGCGCCCCGGCCGTGGATCGAGCTCGACATCGTCCCGGAGCGGGCGGCGGCGACCGAGCAGGAGGCCGTGGTCCATTACGCGCTGACGCTCACCAACCAGGGCGACGCCGCGGCGGGCAACATCCGCATCGATCCGCGCCTGTTCAACGCCTCCGCCGAGGGCGAGATGATGGCTTTCTTCCAGGGTCCGATCCACGAGAAGAGCGGATCGCCGCACGTCGTTCTCGCCCCGGGGGCCTCATTGAAGCTGAACGGCCAGGTGGCGATGCCGAAGGCGGATCTGCGCGAGATCGAGGTCGCCGGGCGGCGGATCTTCGTGCCGATGGTGGCGATCAACGTCGCCTATGACTGGGCCGAGGGCGGCTCCGGCCGCACCTCGCGCTCCTGGCTGGTCGGCCGCGAGGCGGAGAGCCCGTCGGCGAAGATGGGGCCCTTCCGACTTGACCTCGGCCCGCGCATCTACCGCTCGGTCGGCCGCCGCGAGGGCCGGCTGGTCAGGGTCTAGGGCAGGAAGTCGCCGAACGTCAGCTCGGTGTCGCCGGGCAGGGTCAGGGCGATGGTGAGGTCGGCTTGACCGTCGCCGTCGGTGTCGCCTTCGGCGAACCAGACGTTCTCGCTCTGGTAAATGCGCAGCTCCCCGGCCGAAGCGGCGCCGTCGCCGGTGAACCCGCCCGATCCGATATAATGGAATTCCTGATCGCCCGCCGCCTGGGTGTCGGCGTCGATCAGGTGGAGGTCGACCTTGTCGACGCCCGGCGCGAAATCGAGGATGGAATCGATCGACCTGCCGGCCGAGTCCGCCGCGGCGGAGTAACGGAAGACATCCGCGCCCGCCCCGCCGGTGAGGCTGTCGCCGCCCAGCCCTCCCTGAATGAGGTCGCCGCCGGCGCCGCCTTTCAGGACATCGCGCCCGGCGCCGCCGAACAGGATGAGGTTGCCGCCCTGGACGGCGCTGCCGTCGACGCTGATCGTCTGGGTCGGGTCGGCGAGGGAGCTGCCGTTGACGATCAATGTATCGCCTTCGGCGACATTGCCGTTGTTGAGGACGAACTCGTAGGACGGCTTGGCGCCGGGGTCCGGCGCGTAGCGGTTGGTGACCGAGACCGACTCGACGTTGACGAGGCTCGCGGCGCCGAACTGGATATGGGTGAGGCCGTTGCCGGCGCTGATCACGACCGCGTCGCGGCCGGCGCCGCCATTGACGCTGTCGCCCGCGCCCCAGCGGTCGCCGCCGAAGGCGAAGACGTCGTTGCCGTCGCCGCCCCTCAGAGTGTCGACTCCGTGGCCGCCGACGACGAGGAAGCTGCCGTCGCGCTCCGCGGAGCCGTCGAAAATGAGATCCTCGCCGCCGCGCAGCGACTGGCCGTTGACGATCATCTGCTGGCCGGCCGCCACGTTCGAATCGTTGGTGGTGATGTTGTAGTCGTAGAAATTGTTGGCCGTGTCGCCGAACCGCGTGTTGGAGCCGCTCTGCAGCGACAGCGATTCGACTCCGGAAAGGTTGGTGGCGCTCAAGGCCAGAGTGTAATTGCCCTGCAATATCACGACATCGCGCCCGTCGCCGCCATCGACCGAATCGCGGCGCGTGAAGGTCGATCCGAAATAGATGACGTCGTCGTCGCCGAGCGCGAACACGGTGTCGTTCCCGCCTTGCTGGACCAGGATGAGATCCTTCTGCGGCGTTCCGGTGATGACGTTGTCGGTGCTGTCGCCCATCATCTGGTCGCCCGGCCCCGAAACGCCCTGGACGATGACGGTGACGGTCGCGCTATTGCCGTTGGCCAGCGTATATTCGAAGGTGTCGGTGGCCGTCGTGTTGACCGCGCCCGATCCGGGGCCGACCAGATAGTCGAACTGGCCGTTCGGATCGTAGCTGTAGGTGCCGTCCGAATTGACGGTCAGCCTGGCCCCGGATTCCAGAGTGATGGTGACTCCGACATTTTCCGAGGAATCGTTGACCGCCGACACGGTCAGCTGCGCGTTGTCCGGATCGAAATCCGGGCCGCCGCCATTATCGGCGAAGACGCTTCCGGCCGCGACCATATTCTCATCGGTCACCACCGTGTCGTCCTGAGCGACGGCAGGGTCGTCGACCGCGGTGACGCCGATCGTCGCGTTACGGGGAATGCTGGTGCCGCCGTCGCCGTCGCTCAGGGTGAAAGTGACGGTGCGGTCGCCCCCGGCGGGCGCGTCGGAGAAGTTGACGTAGCCGATCGACCGGATCAGCGCCTGCGCGATAGCGGGAGTCATGCTCGCGAAGAAGTTCACGACGAGCGGCGTCGAACCGTCGGTGCCGCCGGTCACGCTGCCGACCGGAGCGCCGCCATAATAAAGCGTGCCTTCGTCGACGAAGAATTGACCCTGGCCGAAGCCCTGGTTGACGATCAGGAGCTGGTCGTCGGCGGTTCCGCCCGCGGTGAAGGCGACGGTCAGGCTGCCGTCCTCCAGGTCCGCCGAATCGTCGGCCGCGGTCGCGGCCGGGGCGATAGCGACGGGCGGATTGTTCTCGGCATAGCCGAGGCTGGTGTCGTTGCCGGCGGCCTCGCCGTTCAGGTCCACATCCGGCGCGGCATTCGCCGCCGCAATGCTGATTTCGCTCGTCGCCATCGTCCAATTCTCCGCCAGGCTCGCCCCCCCGGATGTCGGTCCCTTATAGAGCGACATCGGAGCGCGTTAGCGAATTCGGCGTTGATCGTCGCAAACGGCCGGCGGCGCTCCTCCTGTGAGCGAAGCTAGAGCAGGAAGTCGCTCGGCACCGGGGCCGCGACCGGGGTCGTCAGCTGGATGACGAGGTCCGCCGAGCCGTTGCCGTCCATATCGCCCTCGACATACCAGCTGCCTTCATATTGCCAGGCCCGAAGCTCGCCCGCGGACGCCGCGCCGGCGCCCGTGAAGGCGCTCGAGCCGACCCAGTGGAAAGCCTGGTCGCCGGCCGCGACCAGGTCGGCGTCGATTCGGCTGAGGTCGATCTTGTCGACGCCCGAGGCGAAGTCGAGGATCCGGTCGGGGACCTGCGCGGTGGCGTCGTACTGCCCTGCGTAGCGGAAGATGTCCGCGCCGCCGCCGCCGGTCAGAACGTCGATCCCCTCCCCGCCCTGGATGAGGTCGGCGCCGTCGCCGCCGGTCAAAGCGTCGTTGCCGAAGCCCCCGAACAGGATGAGGTTGCCGTCGTGGACGGCGCTGCCGTCGATGCTCACCGTCTGGCCGGGATCGGCCAGCGAGCTCCCGTTGACGATCAACGTCGCTCCAGGCGCGACGTTGCCGTTACTGAGCACCAGCTCGTAGCTGGGCTTCTGGCTCGGATCGGTCGTGTAGCGATTGTTGAGCGAGATCGATTCAATCCCCGTCAGGGCGTTCGCTCCGAAGTCGAAATGATTGATCCCGCTCCCGGAGCTGATGATCAGGGCATCGCGTCCCGCACCGCCGTCGACGCTGTCGCCAGCCCCCCAGCGGTCGCCCTCGAAGAAGAAGGCGTCGTTGCCCGATCCTCCCTTGAGAGTGTCGACGCCGTGGCCGCCGTAGACGAGGAAATAGCCGTCCGTCTCCGCCGAGCCGTCGAAGGTGAAGTCCTCGCCCGCTCGAAGCGTCTGGCCGTTGACGATCAGCTGCTGGCCGGCCGCGACGTTGGCATCGTTCGTGGTGAGGTTGTAATCGTAGAAATTGTTGGCGAGGTCGCCCCAGGTCGTCCTCGACCCGCTCTGCAGCGAGATGGACTCCACCCCAGTGAGGCTGGTTGCGCTCAGGGTCAGAGTGTAATTGCCCTGGAGGATGAGGACGTCCCTGCCCTCGCCGCCGTCGGCAATGTCGCCGCCGGTGAAGGCCGCCCCGAAATAGAGCACGTCGTTGCCCGCGCCGCCACGGGCGGTGTCGCTGCCGGCGTCCTGCATTCGGAGCAAATCGTTGCCGCCGGCGCCGGCGACGACATTGTCCCCCCCGTTGCCGCGCAGATCGTGAGCGATGTCCGAGACGGCGGTCAGGTTCTCGACATTGACCGCCGGCTGAAGCGAATAGACGGCAAGGCCGGTCCGGACCTCGTCGACGCCTTCCCCGGCCGCTTCCGAGGGCAAGTCGCCGGCGCTGTCGACGATGATGACGTCGTTGCCGGGACCGCCGCGCATCTCGTCGTCGCCCGTTCCGCCGTCGAGCAGGTCGTCGCCGCCGAGGCCCTGCAGGAGATTGTCCCCCGAATTGCCGATGAGGATGTTGGCGCCCTCGTTGCCGCGCCCCCACAAGGCCGGGCCGACGAGGACCAGCTTCTCGACATTGGCGCCGAGCCGGAAGTCCGTAGCGGTGCTGAAGACCGTGTCGAAACCCGAGTCCGCGGCCTCGACGAGCGTGTCGCGGCCGTGGTCGACATAATAAGTGTCGTTCCCGGGCCCGCCCACCATTTGGTCGTACATCGTGCCGCCGTCGATGACGTCGTCGCCGCCGCCGCCGAGCAGCCGGTCGACCCCGGCGCCTCCGAGCAGCACGAAGCGCCCGTCCGTCTCGCCCGAGCCGTCGAAGCCCATCGCCTCGGTGAGCGCCGATCCGTCGACCGTGAAGGTCGCTCCCGCGGCGACGAGGCCGTTGCCGACGGTGAGGCTGTAAATGCCATATTGAGTCTCGGCGCCGTAGCGCGTGTCTCCCTTGGGCAGAAGCACCAGCCGCTCGATTCCGGCGAATTCGGAGCCGCTCGAGCTCCAGCCGTAATAGCCCTGGAGGACGAGCTGGTCGTAGCCCGAGCCGCCGTCGATCACGTCTCGGAAGTCGAAGTCGGAGCCGAAATAGAGGATGTCGTCGCCGGCGCCGCCGTACAGGCCGTCCTTGCCGGCTCCGCTCAGCAGAACGTCGTCGCCGTCGCCGCCCGAGAGGCTGTCGAGGTCGCCGCCGCCCTCGATCCGGTCGTCGCCGCCCAGCCCCTCGATGACATCGCGGCCGGCGCCGCCCACGATCAGGTCGTCGCCGGCCGTGCCGCTGACCATCGGCGTGACCGCCACCTCGACGGCGCTGCTCGAGTCGCCCTCGATCGAGAAACGGAAGCTCTCGACATTGACCACGACATCGGTGCCGGAGAACGACGGCACGCCCGGCCCGGAGCCGGTCACGGTCGCGATCGCGCCGTTGAACCGAACCTCGAAGGCGCGCGTGAGGCCGTCGGTATTCCCGGCCGACGGCGTGTCGCGCAGGTAAAGCGCGAAATCGCGAACGTCGCCGCCGATGATCTCGATAATCTCCAGCACGCCGCTCGTGCCCGCCGGCAGGAGGAACTCGGCGATGTCGCTGCCCGCCCCGCCGTCGATCCGGTCGTCGCCCATGCCGCCGTAGAGCCGGTCGTCGCCTTCGCCGCCCTCGATCCTGTCGTCGCCGAGGTCGCCGTAGATCGTGTCGCCGCCGCCCTCGCCGTACAGATCGTCGGAGTGGCGCCAGCCGGCGTCGCCGCTCCTGATCGGGCTCCAGTCGCCATAGATCAGGTCGGCGCCGTCGCCGCCGAGTACGACGTCATTGTCGCCGCCGGCGTAAAGCTTGTCGTCGCCGCCCACGCCGTCGAGGCGATCGTCGCCATAGCCCGAGTCCAGCACGTCATCGCCGTCCCCGCCGACGAAAGAATCGGACTCGAAGCCGCCGCGCAGATCGACTCCGCCGACCGCCTCACCACCCACGGGGGAGTCCGCAACTCCGGAAAATCTCGTCGTACCGGCCGTCACGCCACGCTCCCACGCATACCAGGCCGAATCGCCGCTCCGGCGACCGAGCTGATCACGCTAAATCTTTTAGCTGAAAGAATATTCGTAACAGAATGAAAGGCTTAAGGCAATGCCGCCGCTGTGGCGAAGCGCTTGCCTGGGGCGATCGTCGGCCCGCTAGAGGAGGAAATCCCCCTGCACCGGCGGCGCCGCCGGAATCGTCAGCTGGATGACCAGGTCCGCAGAGCCGTTGCCGTCCATATCGCCCTCGACATACCAGCTGCCGTTGAAGGCGTAGGCGCGAAGCTCGCCCGCCGAGGCGGCGCCGGCGGCCCCGAAAGCCCCGGATCCGATCCAGTGAAAGGCCTGGTCGCCGGCGGTGAACAGGTCCGCGTCGATGCGGGTGAGGTCGATCTTGTCGACGCCCGAGGCGAAGTCGAGGATCCGGTCGGGGAGCTGGGACGTCGCGTCGTACTGCCCGGCGTAGCGGAAGACATCCGCCCCGCCGCCGCCGGTCAGCATATCGACCCCTTCGCCGCCCTGGAACAGGTCGGCGCCGTCGCCGCCGATCAGGGTGTCATTGCCGAAGCCTCCGAACAGGATGAGGTTGCCGTCGTGCACCTCGCTCCCATCGACGCCGACCGTCTGGGTGCGGTCGGCCAGCGAGCTTCCGTTGACGATCAACGTGGCTCCAGGCGCGACGTTGCCGTTACTGAGCACCAGTTCGTAGCTGGGCTTCTGGGTCGGATCGGTCGTGTAGCGATTGTTGAGCGAGATCGATTCGATCCCGGTCAGCGCATTCGCCCCGAAGTCGAAATGATTAATCCCGCTCCCCGAGCTGATGATCACCGCATCGCGGCCGGCGCCGCCGTCGACGGTGTCGCCGGCGCCCCAGCGGTCACCCTCGAAAAAGAAGGCGTCGTTGCCCGCTCCGCCCTTGAGAGTATCGACGCCGTGGCCGCCGTAAACCAGGAAATAGCCGTCGGTCTCGGCCGAGCCGTCAAAGGTGAAGTCCTCTCCCGCCCGCAAGGTCTGGCCGTTGACGATGAGCTGCTGGCCCGCCGCGACGTTGGCATCGTTGGTGGTGATGGCGTAATCGTAGAAATTGTTCGCGACATCGCCCCAGGTCGTCCTCGACCCGCTCTGCAGCGACAGCGATTCCACGCCCGTGAGGTTGGTCGCGCTCAGCGTCAGAGCGTAATTGCCCTGCAGGACGACCACGTCGCGGTCGGCGCCGCCATTGGCCTGATCGTTGCCGGTGAAGGCCGCTCCGAAATAGAGGATGTCGTTACCCGCTCCGCCCGCGGCGGCGTCGTCGCCCCCCTGCTGGAGCAGGAAGAGATCGCCGCCGCCGAGCCCCTGCAGCAGGTCGGTGCCGGCCGTGCCCGCAATTTCCTCGCCGGCGTCGGTGAAGGTCACGATCGGCGGGACCAGGCCGCCGAGATTGAAGGCGGTGAGCGCCAGCGGATCGACTCCGAGCAGCGTGACCAGGGGAAGGAAGCCGTTGCCGCCCCCGTCGGGGTCGATCGACAGCCTCGCCCCGCCGGCCACCGGGGCGAGCCGGAAATGGCCGCTGGCGAAGGGGTCGGTGCCCGGGGTCCAGCCGCTCAGCCACTGGGTCAGCGAATTGCCGAAGTCGATCCGGTCGCCTCCGGCGCCGGCGACGAAGTCGGTCACGGTCAGGGTGCTGTTGCCCGCCGTGTGGAAGCGGCCGGCGGTCAGGCCCAATATGTCCTGCCCGGCGCCGAGAGTGACCACGGCGGCGGCGCCGTTGCGAAGCGTGATGATGACGATGTCGTCGTCGCCGGCGCCGCCGTCCACCGTCGCCACGCCCGCGGTGGAGACTCCGACCCACATTCGGTCGTTGCCGTCGCCGCCGCTCAGATAATAGACTCCTCCGGGCTGGGGAAGCTCGCGGTAGAAGAGGAAGAAATCGTCGCCGCCGTCGCCGTAGAGGCTGTCGTTGCCGCCCGCGCCGGCGACCATATTCTCCTCGATCCGGTCGTTGCCGGGGCCGCCGTGGATGACGTCGTCGCCCGCTCCGCCGAACAGCGCGTCCTCGCCCTCGCCGCCCTCGATCAGGTCGGCGCCGGGACCGCCGTCGATGGCGTCATCGCCGCCGCCGCCGCTGATCGAATCGGCGCCGGCATGGCCGTAGATCAGGTCGGCGTCGTCCAGCCCGGCGATCGTGTCGGATCCGTTGCCGCCGTTAAGCTGGTCCGGGTCGGGCGTTCCCGTGAGGCTCAGGCCGGGCGTCACGCTTCCGTCCGGGGCGAAGCCGTCGAAATTGTGGGCGGTGAAGGCCTGGCCGGTGTCCGCGCCCAGGTCCATCAGCCGGACCCAGCCGTTCGCTCCGCCATTGGGATCGATCTGAAGGATCTGCCGGCCGCCGATCGTCACGATCCGGGCATGCCCGCTGCCGAAGGGGTTGGCGGTGCCGTCCCAGTTGGTCAGCGCCCGGCCGAGAAACTCGTCCCAGACGAGGACGGCGCCCGAATCGCCGCGGGCGAACCCGTCGATCGTGATCGCGGCGCCCGAATACCATGAGGACATGATGTAGTTGAGGGTGACCGTATCGGTGCCGTCGGGATCGAGGCGAACGTTCAGGCGGTCGTGGACGAGGTCGATAGTGACCCGGTCGCTGCCGGTTCCGGCGTCGATTTCGACGAGGCCGCGATTCTGGACGCTGACGTAGAGGCGGTCGTTCCCCTCGCCGCCTTCGAGCCGATTTTGCTCGGTGCTGAAGAGCGAGCTCCGGGAGACGGAGAGGCTGTCGTCGCCGGCGCCGCCGATCAGCAGATCGTTGCCCGTGTTGGAGCTGAACAGCCAGTCGTCGCCGGCGCCGCCATCGAATATGTTGTTGCCGAAGCCGTCCGAAAGGGAGTCCCGGCCTTCGCCGCCGAGCAGGATGTCGTCGCCGGCGTCGCCCTGCAGCGAATCGTCGCCGCTGCCGCCTTCGAGCCGGTCGGCGCCGGCCCCGCCATAGAGAGCGTCCTGGCCCTGCTCGCCCTGCAGCAGGTCGTCGCCATCGCCGCCGCGCAGGATGTCGAAGCCGTGCCCGCCGACGAGCTGGTCGTTGCCGCCGCCGCCGTCGAGAGTGTCGTGCCAGATGAGGCCGATGATGAGCTCGTCCGCGTCGGTGCCGGTCACGACCTTGCTGGGCGGCTGCGCGAGGGTCCCGGTCGGGTCGTAGCCGCCGAGATTTTCAGCGGTCAGATCGCCGATCTGCACGCCTTCGAGGCGAAGCCAGGGGACGGGACCCGGACCGTCCGGAACGTAGGGGCCGTCGCGGTCGATGAGGATAACGGTATCCGCGCCGTCCTGCTCGAGCTTGAGATAGCCCGAGGCGATGGGGTCGCCATAATAGTCCCAGTAGACGACGATCGCGACCAGCCAGTCGGCGAAGTCCAGTCGGTCGCCGGTCGGACCGGTCTGGAAATTGGTGATGACGATGGGCGCGGGCGGCAGATCGGCGCCCTCCGCGGGGAAGCGGACGGTGTCCAATCCGGGCCCCAGCGTGAAATGGTCCACACCGGCCGCATAGACGAACTCAGCCATTATTCTGCCCCCCGCGGAGCCGCCGGCCGGCTCCCGCTAAGCGAATGACATAGTGGATAATTTCCACGCTGGACAGCCACCGTCGGTCCCCTGGCCGATCTAGAGCAGGAAATCCGCCTGCACGACCGGAGCCGGCGGGGTCGTCAGCTGGATGACGAGGTCGGCCGAGCCGTTCCCATCCATGTCGCCCTCGACGAACCAGCTGCCGTTGAAGTCGTAGGCTCGAAGCTCGCCCGCCGAGGCGGCGCCGTCGCCCCCGAAAGCGGCCGATCCGATCCAGTGGAAGGCCTGGTCGCCGGCGGTGAAGAGGTCGGCGTCGATTCGGGTGAGGTCGATCTTGTCGACGCCCGAGGCAAAGTCGAGGATCCGGTCGGGGAGCTGGGACGTCGCGTCGTAAGGCCCGGCGTAGCGGAAGACGTCGGCCCCGCCGCCACCGGTTAGAACGTCGATCCCCTCCCCACCCTGGAACAGGTCGGCGCCGTCGCCGCCGGTCAACGTATCGTTGCCGAAGCCGCCGAACAGGATCAGGTTGCCGTCGTGAACGGCGCTCCCGTCGACGCTCACCGTCTGGGCGCGATCGGCCAGCGAGCTTCCGTTGACGATGAGCGTCGCGCCCGGAGCGACGTTGCCGTTCGAGAGCACCAGCTCGTAGCTGGGCTTCTGGCTCGGATCGGTCGTGTAGCGATTGTTGAGCGAGATCGACTCTATGCCGGTCAGAGCAGTCGCGCCGAAATCGAAATGATTGATGCCGCTCCCGGAGCTGATGATCAGGGCATCGCGTCCCGCCCCGCCGTCGACGGTATCGCCAGGTCCCCAGCGGTCGCCTTCGAAGAAGAAAGCGTCGTTGCCGGCCCCTCCCTTGAGCGTATCGACCCCGTGGCCGCCGTAGACCAGGAAGGTGCCGTCGGTCTCGGCCGAGCCGTCGAACGAGAAGTCCTCGCCGGCCCGGAGCGTCTGGCCGTTGACGATGAGCTGCTGGCCGGCCGCCACGTTCGAGTCGCTGGTGGTGAGGGCGTAGTCGTAGAAATGGTTCGAGACATCGCCCCAGGTCGTCCTCGAACCGCTCTGAAGCGAGATGGACTCGATCCCGACGAGGTTGGTCGCGCTCAGCGTCAGAGCGTAATTGCCCTGAAGCACCAGGGCATCGCGTCCCTCGCCGCCGTCGGCGACGTCGGCGCCGGTGAAGGCGCCGCCGAAATAGAGGACGTCGTTGCCGCCGCCCCCGAAGGCGCTGTCGTTGCCGCCGTCGTTCAACCGGAGCAGGTCGTTGCCGGCGGCGCCGGTCACGACATTGTCGCCGGC
>JAXDPB010000028.1:0-20135 GCA_034668585.1 Sphingomonadales bacterium
CGTTCGAAGGCCGCCTGCTGCGCCTCGGTGACAGCCACGGCGTCGCGCGCGAGGATTTTCTGCGCAATTATCAAGGCTCGGAGCTCGATCCGCGCTGGCTCAACCGTGTCTCGAAACTCTCCGCCAAAGGCTGGAAGAATTTCGTCCATCACGAAAAGGACCGCATCAAGGACCTGCGCCACGAGATCCAGTCGCTGGCCGCGCTCACCGGGCTCGACATCCCCGAGTTCCGCCGCATCGTCCAGATCGTGCAGAAGGGCGAGCGCGAGGCCCGCCAGGCCAAGAAGGAGATGGTGGAGGCAAACCTGCGCCTCGTCATCTCGATCGCGAAAAAGTACACGAACCGCGGCCTGCAGTTCCTGGACCTCATCCAGGAAGGCAATATCGGCCTGATGAAGGCCGTCGACAAGTTCGAGTACCGGCGCGGCTACAAGTTCTCGACCTACGCCACCTGGTGGATCCGCCAGGCGATCACCCGCTCGATCGCCGACCAGGCCCGCACCATCCGGATCCCGGTCCACATGATCGAGACGATCAACAAGCTCGTCCGAACCTCCCGCCAGATCCTCCACGAGATCGGCCGCGAGCCGACCCCGGAGGAGCTCGCCGAGCGCCTCTCCATGCCGCTCGAGAAGGTCCGCAAGGTGATGAAGATCGCCAAGGAGCCGATCAGCCTCGAGACCCCGATCGGCGACGAGGAGGATTCGCACCTCGGCGACTTCATCGAAGACAAGAATGCGGTGATCCCGGTGGACGCCGCGATCCAGGCGAATCTCAAGGAGACGGTGACCCGGGTGCTGGCCAGCCTCACCCCCCGCGAGGAACGCGTCCTCCGAATGCGCTTCGGGATCGGCATGAACACCGACCACACGCTCGAGGAGGTGGGCCAGCAATTCTCGGTGACGAGGGAGCGCATCCGGCAGATCGAGGCGAAGGCTTTGCGGAAGCTGAAGCATCCATCGCGGTCGCGGAAGATGCGGTCCTTTCTCGACCAGTAGGTCGTCACCCCGGACTCGATCCGGGGTCTACCTTCTTTGCGGCGTAGCGGCTTCGCGTAAGACATACTTCATGCGTCCGTGCCGACGCCGGCTTTCGCGATTTGGTTCACGCGAAGGCACGAAGAGGCCGCGCCGGCACGACAGGCATCGCCGATCCGATAGCGTCGATCCCAGATACGGACTTCGCTTAAAGGCGCGTTCTGTTGCTCCCAGCGTTGGCAATTCGCCATTCGACGCCTACCCTCTCCCGCATGAACGATCCCTCGCCCGTTGGATCAGAGTTCGAATCGGCTGAAGAAGCCGAGAGCTATCTGCGCGGGCTGAAGGCCAAGGTCGCGGAGTCGAGGGCCGACACTCGGCCCACCATCGAGCATGATGAGGCGATGGAACGGGTGTACGCAATCATAAAGGCGAGGCCCTCAAGGTCGGATGAAGCTGGTCTGGCGGGAGATCATTCGGGTATTTCGAAGCGAAGGTAACAAGGAGTGAAAGGGTGAACGACCAAGGCAACGTCGGTCAGCCTAGCTCGGGGGCAAGCGCCTCGGCGGTGATGTTCGCCTTTCTGGGCGCAATCATTGGAGCAGCAGTCGTACTGTTTCTCAAGTCCGGCAACCTTCAGCCAAACATGGCTTATGCTGATCTGGCCGCTACACTGCTGGCGGCCGTCGGCGTGATCGTTGCTATTTTTGCTGGGTTGCTTGCGATAGCCGCTTTCTGGGGCTTCCAGCAGATGAAGCAGGAAGCGGTGAGAAGCGCGACGGCTGCGGCTTTAGCCGAAACTAAAGAACAGATTGCGAACGGCGTCATACGAAGCTACATTCTGGAGGAGGTGGAGAAGCGGATCAGCGAGGTTGTCAAGTCACCTGACTTCGACCGCCGGGTTCTAGATAGAGTCGATCAGATCGTGCTCGGAAACCCCGATGATCGGCTCCTCGATGAAGAAGATGGAGAAGACCGATGAGCCCTGAATGGCGCAACCTGCCGGACGGCATCCGCAGAACGATTCAAGAGCATCAGGACACCGCACCGGTACGTCTCTCTCAGTTGGCCAAGGCGCTCGGCGTGCCCGTGAAGGCGGCTACGCTTGCTCCTGGCATTTCCGGAGAGATCAGGCCCACGGGCGAAGGATTCGTCATCCGGATCAATCGCCACGACCCGTCGAAGCGGCAGCGATTTACAGTTGCGCACGAGCTTGCACACTTCTTATTGCATTCTGACCAGATCAATACTGGCATTTCCGACGACGTACTTTATCGTTCATCGCTTTCAGATCAGCGCGAAGCGCAAGCTAATCGACTGGCGGCAGATATTCTCATGCCGGACGATCTGGTTTTGGCCAGTGTCGAAGAAGCTCGAGAAATTGGGGTCGGCGATCTTGTTCTCTATCTGGCGGAGCAGTTTTCCACATCGGAAGGCGCCATGCGGATTAAGCTGGATCAGCTGGGAGTAGCAGATGGGACTTAGACCCTGGGATGAAGTAGCTTATCTGCCGATCTTGTGCATGCGACCTGGCGAGATGCGGGCGCTTGAAGAGCTGCCCGATCATACCAAAAATGCTATGTTGCCGTTGATGCCGCTTCGGCCTTGGGTCGGATCGAACTATCTGCAGAGTTCCATCGATAGGATAACACGCTCCTACGGGGACAGGCCCGTGATCGTTTCCGTGGGGGATCGTGAGCCGGCCAAAGATCGTCCAGTTTTCGCTGAATTGGACCGTCTGCGCGATCCTCACGCGGGTTTCGCAAACTGGTGCGATCTGATCGAGGAGAAGGAAGGGAATTTCATTCCCGTCGCTCAGATCGGTATCGACGCGCGTCAAGAGGCTGAGCAAATTCGTCGTTTGCACTCGATCGGCAATGGCCTTGTCATCCACTTGAGCGAGGAGGTGTTCGGCAGCCTCGCCTCCGTCGCTGTGAGCTTGGCCACCCTCACCGAAGGAGGACAGGACGTTTGCATCGTGCTGGATTATGGAGCGGCCCGCGCTGATCACTTAGAAAAGGCGGCTCGTACAGTTGGATATATAAACACACTTCGCAGTCGCCTACCCCAAGCGCACGTAGCGGTCTCAGCATCCTCCTTCCCCAGCAGCTTCTCGAACCTACCCGAACAGGAGATATACGAGCGCCGGCTTTTCAACAGTGTTACAGGTGAACTCGGCAGCCCTGGTCTTATTTACAGCGACCGCGGCAGCGCCCGGGCGGAACCGCTTGGGGGCGGAGGTGCCGCCGAAATTCCGGCACGTATCGATTATCCAAGGTTCGATGAATGGACTTTTTTTAGAGCCGAACACGGCGGCTTCACGAACTACGTGGATCAAGCACAACGGCTAATGGGGAGCGATGCCTGGAATGGTGGTTTGCGGGTATGGGGCACTCAAATGATTGAGCGTACCGCGCGAGGCGACCGGTCTGCGATCGACAACCCGCAAAAGGCAACAGCGGCCCGGATCAATCTGCACCTGCAGTTACAGACATTTTACGACGAGCCCGACGAGGTCGAGGATACAGAAGACGATTGGGAGGATTAAGCGTAGGCTGTTGTGGCGTGCATCGCTGCCGCCCATTCAACCCAGCGTCGTCTCCGGTCTTCCTCCAACTCCCGTGCTTGCAGTCGATCAGCATAGAAGCGGCTCAGGAGCTTGAGATCGTCCGTAGTAATTCTACGACCGTGCACCGCTTTCCAGAAATTAGCGCTTGTCTCGCCGTACCGTTTGGAGAACGCATTCTCGAATTCGGTACGGCGTGCGCGGTCAACGTCCATCGCAGGAAACTGACTTTGCTGATTTTCGATGGCGCGATTAGCGCGGCGCTCCTCGTCGGCGGTAAGCAAATGCTGCAACCAATGGCCGGTAATCTGGCGCTGCTCGCCCGGCGCATACAGCTGCCAATCTGTCAGGATTTCCTGGCGCCAAACTTCCGCGCCATGCAGATCAACGGTTCGTAGGCCGCGCAAGTGTTTTGGCGCAACAATCAGGATCGTGCGATCAAAATAGCGAGCATAGCCTTCCATCTGGCTTGGCAGGCGCTTTAACGTGTCTCTAGCGCTCTTGATCTCGACGCCGTAAAAAAACCCATCCAACACCGCGAGATCGGCTCGGATTCCAGTCCCGTTTAGGGAAAATTCGCTGGTCACGATGGGCAGCGAACGACCACGCGCCTCGCGACGAATGCGGGTTAGAACCGCTGCTTTGATGGCGTTCTCATCCATATTCTCGTCGGGCCGATGACGTTCCGCGTCCTAGCTGTCAACAAGCCTATGATGGATCAAGGCGGCATACCTGTCTACGGGCCTCGTCAGCGGTCCCCCAACGCCCGCTCCAGCAACCGCCTGATCGCCTCCGACCGCGACGGCTTCGGGTCCGGCTGCCGTTCAATCCAATCGTCGAGCTTGGCGTTCAGCTCGGCGGGGATGCGGAGGCCGGTCAGAGGCGTGATGCCGGTGCGGGGGCGGCCCGGCGGTCTTTTCGGTTTTTCGGCTATTGACCTGCCCTCGGTTTTTGTGCAACAGAAACCTTACCGCCTTCGGGGCTCCCCCGACTTCGGCTCCGAACCTGCAAACGCCCCTTCGGGAGGCGCCTGATGGCTGCTGCCCAGCATAAGCTCTCGCGCCGAGCGCTGCTAGCCGGTGCCTGCGCGGGGGCGGCCCTGCCCTTTTCCCGTTATGCCGGGCTTGACCCGGAATCCACCTTCCTGGCGGCGGTGGAGAAGGAAAGGTGGATCCCGGATCAAGTCCGGGATGACAGTAAGGGCCGGGATGACGGGAGGTGGCGCAAGGCCCTCGCCCATTACGCTCGGGCCGGGGCGGGGCTGGAGGCGGTGGTGCACAACGCGGACGACGATGTCTATGGCCGCGCGCTCGGGCGGCATCGGGCGGCGCTGGCCCGGCTGCTTCGGGCGCCGGCGCCGAATCTCCGGGCGGTGGCTTGGAAGCTGGATCTGATTGTTCGGCACCGCGTGTTCGAGCTCAGCTTCGGTGAGGCGAGCATGGCGGCGCTTCGGCGGGACGTGCTTCGGCTTCACCGCGGCTGAACGATCGGCGCTTTCGTGATAGCCGGTGCGGATGAAGCATGACGAACTTCGCTCCGTCGCCCACAACCTCGCCGACTCGCTCGCGAGCGGTATCGGCCTGCTGATCGGCGTCTATGAGATGGACGTGTTCGGCGAGGCCGGCCGCTCGCCGGGCGGGTCGATCATTGTCGATTTACTTCGCGGCACGGTCGTCGAAGGGAAGCCTTCCGCCTCGCTCCGGCGCGCAATCGCCTTGTACGGCGACGCCCTCCCTTCGCTGTGCGCGTCGCACGGCGGGTCGGTCGAAGACTTCAGGGAGCTCAAGGTCCGCTACTGGTACAGCCGCACTGAACGCCGGTTCGACGTGACGGTCGAGGATTCGGCCGGGCGCCGCTCGACGACCGAATATGCGGGCGTTCCGGGAAAGCGCGTGAAAATTCTGGACGCTCAGGGCCGGCTTCGGCCCAAGGCTCATTCGGGCTGAGAAGCCGCCCCTCCACCGCCTTCGGCGGTCCCCTCCCCGAGAAATGTCGGGGAATGCTCAGGCCGTCCTTCCCCCGGGAAGGACTGAGGGCTGCCGGGGGCAGTCCACAGCTGAGCATTTTATGCCATCCTGATCGACAGCCCCCTCAAGTCATCCCATGCGCCGCCGGCACCGGCGAAGGCTCCCCGCCGGCTGGACCAGCAACGCCTCCTCCGCTTCCCCGCCCCGCCACCAGAGCCTCCGGATCGAACAGCACCCCCACCGGATTGTCCGTCGCGGCAAGCAGCGCCCTGCCCTCCTCCGCGCTGCAGGCGTCGACCGTCGTCCTTTTCGTCATGCCGGACTTGATTCCTTGGGGCGGTGGAGATTGAAAGGTGGATCCCGGATCAAGTCCGGGATGACGGCTGGGGGCCTGCCCCCTCAAGTCATCCCATGCGCCGCCGGCACCGACGATGGCTCCCCCGCCGGCTGCACCAGCAACTCTTCCTCCGCCTCCCCGCCCCGCCACCGCGCCACCAAAGCCTCCGGGTCGAACAGCACCCCCACCGGATTGTCCGTCGCGGCGAGCAGCGCCCTGCCCTCCTCCGCGCTGCAGGCGTGGACGTAGTCCTTTTCGTCATGCCGGACTTGATCCGGCATCCACCTTCCTTGGGGCGGTGGTGATTGAAAGGTGGATCCCGGATCAAGTCCGGGATGACGGGCTAATCAAGTCATCCCATGCGCTGCCGGAACCGGCGAAGGCTCCCCGCCGGCTGGACAGCAGCGCCTCCTCCGCCTCCCGACCCCGCCACCGCGCCACCGCGCCACCAAATTCGGTGTCTGACACCGAATTTTGCACAATTTTATGGTGACTGTCCCCAATCGCAGGTCGCCTCGCCGGGCTTCGTGTCACTCGGCGGTGCCTACCAGACCAGTTCCCAAAGCGGATCGGCCAATCGCGAGGGGCCGAACGAGGAGCCGTACTCCCTTTCCTCTACGAGGTGGCTGTTCTTCCGGTCGAAGCAGGCCTGGTAGCTGCCGTCGCCGTATTTTCGGTGGGTGAGCAGGATGACGCAGAGCTGGCCGGGGCCCTGTCACAGGCGGGGCCGGGTCATTCGCCGGATGTCTTCGCGAGTCCTGTTCGAGCCAGCCGCAGCGATGTCGAGGGTTCGTTCGACCCAGGGCCGCTGGTCGGCCGGCACTCGCCGGGCGACTGCGTGGCTGTAGCGGAGGGCGAAGACGCCACCGATGGCGAGAAGCAGGGCGAAGACCAGCAGGGCAAGGCGGCAAGCTTCTTTCTGCTCATGGCGACCGTCACGTACCATGGAATCGGAGGTGGATCCCGGATCAAGTCCGGGATGACGGCTGGGGGCCTGCCCCCTCAACCCATCCCATGCGCTGCCGGAATCGGCGATGGCTCCCCCGCCGGCTGCACCAGCAACTCTTCCTCCGCCTCCCCGCCCCGCCATCGCGCCACCAAAGCCTCGGGGTCGAACAGCACCCCCACCGGATTGTCCGTCGCCGCGAGCAGCGCCCTGCCCTCCTCCGCGCTGCAGGCGTCGACCTGGAGCTCCATTCGGTTGCCGTCGGGGTCGGCGTAGTAAAGCGACAAAGTGGTGCCGTGGTGGACCGGCCAATAGGGGTGGATTCCGGCGGCCTTGAGGCGCTCGTAGGTGGCGAGGAGGTCGGCGACCTTGGCGTAGGTGTAGGCGACGTGGTTGACCCCGATCTGGCCGCGGTCGTCGGGGCCGCCGCCGTCGGGCTTCAAAAGGTCGAGATTGGCGAAGGCGAAGCGGTGGTGCTCGTCGTCGTAGGTGAGGAAGGCCAGCGCCGGGTCCTGGTTGACGATCTCGGCCTCGAACACATGCTTGTACCAGGCGATCATCGCGTCGTAGCGGCGGGTCATGTAGACGACGTGGGCGAACTTGACGGGCCTCGCCATGGCGGCGCTCCTCCTTCTTGCAGGGTCGCAAAAGCAGCCACGGCGACAGGCGGCGCGGCCCTCCCCCGAAGGCCGAGATGCGGGGGCGTTCGTATCATTGGCGTAACGAGATGTCCAAGCCGGGCGCTTGATCGCTTTCAAGCCTTGCCACGATTAAGCAGTTCATGTTATGTTCCGTACGGAGGTGATGGACGATGAGCAGGACCGACTCGCAAGTGAAATCCGGCTCACCAGAATTTTCGCCTTCGAAAGGTCACGAAAAATGCGCGACACCATGAACTTCGTGAACTTCACCCCGGCGGCTCGGCGCCGGGCCATGCCACGCGCCCCGGGATTGGCGAAGGCCCGCCCGGCGGCTCGCCTCGACCGGAGAAAGGCGCTAATCTGCCCGAGCGGGATGGCGTTCGAGAGCCCATCGAGGAGATGGACGATGTCGTACAGGAAATTGGCCGTCGCTTTCAGCCTTGTCGTCGCCGTTTCGCCCGTCCTGGCGCACCCGCCCGAGCGGGATAACATGACGGGCGCTCCGGCGGCCGGTCCGGCGGCCCGCTATTGCCTGCGGGTGGAGCCGGTCACGGGCACCCTCACCGAGCGGATCCGGTGCTGGACCCGTCAGCAATGGGACGATCAGGGGATCGATGTCGACAAGGAGTGGGCCAGGGAAGGCGTCAGAGTCATCGAGTGAAGCAAGGGGCGGTCGCGCGGTTCAGGATCATCCTTAAAGGGAGGAAATCCGGGTTCCGCTTCGTCGCCCCGCCATCGGCCTGTGTCGAATAAGCGTGGCGAGCCGCCGCCGCGGGGGATAGTTTCGAAGGCTCCGCCCCCGAGTGGAAGGAAGAGCTTGCCCCTCCCCCGCTTTCGCCTCGTCCTCGCCTGCGCGCTGATCGCGTCCGCTTCGGCCGGCGGCGCTCCGGCGCAGCCGCCCAGGATCGGCAAGCCGAGGCCCGCTCCGCCGGCGCCCTCGACCCTTCCCCCGCTGCCGCCGGCGGTGATCGACGACACGCTCGCGATCGGCGGTGAGGATATCGACGCGCGCAAGGTGGAGACGAGGCTCAGCGTCGAGGTCAGGGTGAACGGGCGCGGGCCCTATCAGTTCGTCGTCGACAGCGGCGCCGACACCTCCGTGGTCGGGCTCCGCATCGCCCGCGACCTTCAGCTTCCGCTCGGAACTCCGGTCACCCTCAACAACATGACCGACCGCAACATCGTCGACCGGGTGCGGGTCGAGACGCTGAGCCTCGGCCCGAGCACGATCCGGGACCTGCAGCTCCCCGCCTTGCGCGAGGCCGATCTCGGCGGCGCCGGGATGATCGGAATCGACGCGCTCGCCCGCCAGCGGCTGATGCTGGATTTCGAGAAAAGGCTGATCCGGATCGAGGACGCGTCCAAGCCGGTGAGATCCCTGCCCGGCGACATCGTCATCACGGCCCGGCTCCAGCGCGGGCAGCTGATCCTGACCGAGGTCAAGGCCGGCCGCCTGACCCTCGACGCCGTGATCGATACCGGGTCGCAGATCACGATCGGCAACAGCGCGCTTCGCGACAAGCTGGTTCGAAGCCGGCTCTACAAGTTCGAGACGGTCGTCGCGACCGGGGTGACCGGCACCAGCGTCACCCTCCAGATCGCGCGGATCGGCGAGCTTCGGCTCGGCTCGGTGATCCTTCGCAACGTTCCGATGGCGTTCGCCGACGTGCCGCCCTTCGAGGTGTTCGGCCTCGCCGACCGGCCGGCTCTGCTGCTCGGGACCGATCTCCTCGAGACCTTCCGCCGGGTCTCGCTCGATTTCCGGGCGCGCAAGGTGCGCTTCCAGCTTCGGCGCTGCCGGCAGGGAGTCTCGATCAGCACGTCGCCCAACGCGTCGCTGACCCACCTGTCCTCGGCCGACGGCCAGGCCTGCGCGCCCTGAGGCGGATCATGCGCAACCCCGCCCGCAAGGCCCTTTATCATTTGCTCGCCCTCGTCGCCGGTTCGGCCCTGATCTGGTTCGGAATCTTGCGCGAGCAGCGGATCGGGGAGGATTGGAGCTCGATCGGGCCGGCCTTCCTCGGCCTCTCAGTCGCGCCCTTCGCCCTGGTCTTCCTGATCCAGGCGCTGTTCGCGACGCGGGGGCAGGCACGGCTGCGAGCCGGGCACCGGGAGATTGCGCGCTGGCATGTCTATCCGGGCGAATGGGAGCAGTTCCGAAAGCTCGACGCCCGCCGCGCCGCCGAAGATTCGTCGCTGGTCAACGACCTGTGGATCCGAAAGGCGATCCCCAGCCAGGGAATCGAGGTGATCGCCGGCGAAACGTCGCTGCTGGTCGACGGCTCCTACCATGTGCTTCGGCCCGGTGGGCTCCCCGAGGTGCGCGAGGTGCGCTGGCTCGACGGGCCGCCCACCTGCCTCGAATTCGCCCTCGTCTACCCGCGCAGCCGGTACGGCGGGACGGTGCCGACGACCTTGCGGGTGCCGGTGCCGTCCGGGTCCCGCGGTGCGGCCCAGCGGGTCGTCGACCATTTCCGGCCTCGGCTCATCCGCAAGCCGGCGCTCGCGCTTCGCAACCCGCCGAGGACCTACCGGATCTGCGCGTGGCTGCTCGCCGCGGCGGCGGCGATGGCCGCGACCGGCTACGCCTGGGCGCGCGGCCTCCCCGACGGCTCAAGCCCTCTGGTGCCGCTGGCGCTGCTGATCGCCGGACTAGGCCTTGCGACCTTCGCCGCCATCCTCGCCGCCGCCGTCTGGCTGGTGACCCGCCCGGGATAGGGACGCTTCCGCATCTTGTCGGCTTTTCCCAACTTTTGGTGGGGGGCGTCCGCGCCGATTGCCTCAGCAAGGCTCGGTTGCGCGGCCAAGCTCTTGGAATAAAGCCATTTCCGCAATCTGGCACGGCTCGTGCTGAGGGACCTGCATCATTGACATCAGCCGGGCTTCTCGCCCGCTTCGCCAAGGGAATGACACGATGCAGACCTCTCAGCCGCCCGTCTGGGCCCGCGACCACACCCTCCTCGGCATTTGCGAGGCGCTGGGCGAGGATTTCGGCTTCAACCCGCTCCTGCTCCGGGTGCCCTTCGCCGCCCTGCTGCTTTGGAACCCGGCAGTGGTGCTCGGCACCTATGCGGCGCTGGGCCTCCTGGTCCTGGTGTCGCGCCGCCTGATCCCGAACCCGCGCACCGCCTCGGCGGCGGCGTCGGCGGAGCCCGCGCCGGTTCAGGCGGGGAACGATTCCGAAGCGGACATCGCCCTGGCCGCCTAGGCCTCGAGTCCGCGCGGAGCGCTCCCCCGGGCGAGGCGCACGCTCGGCTCAGGGGGCCTGGGCGGGGCAGCGGGTCGCCGGGGTCAGCCGGACGTTCGAGTAGCCGAGCTTGATGTCCTGGCCCCGACCCGAAGCGCGATAGAGGCCGAGCTTGCCGGCGAAGGTGGCGGGGATCCGGCCGCCGGGACCGGTAGGGATGTCGTGCTCCTGCACCGGTCCGTACAGCCGCACGAGCGCAAGCCCCTGGAGCTCGGCGGCCCGGCCGATGTAGGTGATGCCGTGGGTCGCCTCGCCTTCGATCCGTCCGTCCGGCGCCGCGCTGCCGCCCGCCTTGATCCGCCAGCCGTGGGGGATCCGGCAGACGGCGAGAAAATCGACGCCCCAGGTATCGATCTCGAAACGGTCGATCCGGTCGCCCGCACTCAGCGGGACCGCGATCGAGGCGAGATAGGTCCGGCCCGGCTCGGCCGCCGCCGCGGGCATCGCGGCAAGGGCCAGGAGCGCGACCATGATCGGCCATTTCTTCATCCGCCCAGCCTATGTTCCGGCCTCGCCGCGGACAAGCGCCGGCAAACAGCCTTTCCGCCGCCCTAACGGGCCGTAAACCGGGTTTTTACGGCATTGATATAAGTAAGGGTTCTAGAGCGGCGGCAAGCGCCGCTTCGGGGAGGGCCGCAAATGGCTTCAGCATCGGTCGAGACTGCCGGCGGGCCCCTGTCCGGGGCCCTGCTGCTGGCGCGCCTCGCCGAGCATGGCAGCGCCGCCCATCCCTATGCGGGCAGCCCGCGCCTGTTCAAGGGGCCGGATTCCGGCCGCGACCTCGCCGACCTCATCCATTATCTTTGCGTGCTCCACGGCCGCTATCCCGGCCTCATCGACCACGCCTCGGCCCGGGTCGTCGAGCCGGAGGCGCGGGCCTGGCTCACCAACGCCACCTACGCCTTCGCCGGGGAGCGCGCCTATCTCGCCCGGCTCGCCGTCGCCGCGGGGCCGGTGCCCTCGACTCCCGGAGCGGCCGGCACCGACGCCGCCGTGCTCGGCCAGCGCCACGCCATGGAGACTCTCGCTTTGTCCGAGCGCCGCGGCTGCGCGCTCGGAGCGGCGATGGCCCTGGTGCTCGACTGGGCCGCGATCCGCACCTGCCTCGACGCCGCCGCCTCGCGATTCGGAGTCGACGTCCCCGCCTATCCGGCCTCGGCCCTCGACGAGGTCATCGCCCTCGCCGACACCTATGCCGCGCCCGCGCCGGTCCAGCGCGCGTTGCTGTTCGGCGCCCAGCAGATCCTCGTCCAGCACCACGGCCTTTGGGACCTGCTCGAGGCAAGGCAGCAGGCCCGCGCGGCGGCGTAGCCGTCACCCCGGCGGATGCCGGGGCCTCGGGACAAGAAGTCTCGGCGGGTCTCCACGAGGTCCCGGCTTTCGCCGGGATGACGGACATCTCCGCCTCCTTCCCTCGCCCCTTCCCCTCCCCTTGCCCTCCAGCACCCCCTCCCCTATCCCGCCGCAATGCGTTTCGAGGGCACCAGGGACTATGTCGCCACCGACGACCTCAAGGTCGCGGTCAACGCCGCCGTCACTCTCAGGCGGCCGCTTCTCGTCAAGGGCGAGCCGGGCACCGGCAAGACCGTCCTCGCCCACGAGATCGCCGCCGCTCTCGGCGCGCCTCTGATCGAATGGCACGTCAAGTCGACGACCAAGGCGCATCAGGGCCTCTACGAATATGACGCCGTCGCCCGCCTCCGCGACGGCCAGCTCGGCGACCCCAGGGTCCACGACATCTCCAACTACATCCGCCGCGGCAAATTGTGGGAGGCCTTCACCTCGCCCACGCTGCCCGTGCTGCTCATCGACGAGATCGACAAGGCCGACATCGAATTCCCCAACGACCTCCTCCAGGAGCTCGACCGGATGGAGTTCCACGTCTACGAGACCAGGGAGACGATCGCCGCGAAGGAGCGGCCGATCGTCGTCATTACCTCGAACAACGAGAAGGAGCTGCCCGACGCCTTCCTGCGCCGCTGCTTCTTCCACTATATCAAATTCCCCGACCGCGAGACGATGCAGGCGATCATCGACGTCCATTTCCCGGGCATCCAGAAGCTGCTGGTGGCCAGGGCGATGGACATTTTCTACCAGGTCCGCGAGGTGCCCGGCCTCAAGAAGAAGCCGTCGACGAGCGAGCTGATCGACTGGCTGAAGCTCCTCCTCCACGAGGACATGCCGCTCGAGGTCCTCCAGTCCCGCGACCCGTCGAAAGCCATCCCGCCCCTCCACGGCGCTTTGCTCAAGAACGAGCAGGACGTGATGCTGTTCGAGCGGCTGGCGTTCATGTCGCGGCGGCCGGGGGCGTAACCGTCATTGCGAAGGCAGCGAAGCAATCCAGGGCTGGGTTGGTGAAGGACGCAGAACCTGGATTGCCGCGTCGCTTCGCTCCTCGCAATGACGGTCATTTCCGTCATTGCGAGCGCAGCGAAGCAATCCAGGGCTGCGTTCGCGAAGGACGCCGGGGCTGGATTGCCGCGTCGCTTCGCTCCTCGCAATGACGGCTTCCGCCGTCAGATGCGCATCGCCTCGTCGCGGTAGGCGAGCTCGAAATTGCCCCAGCGGCGGCCGTTTATCCAGAGCGGGACGAAGACGTTCTTGACCGGAAGGTAGCGGCCCTCGCCGAGGTTCATCCGGTAGGTGACGAGCATCGCCTCCTTCTCGCTCTCGATCGCGCGGCGGGTGGCGTCGTCGAGGAAGTTGCGGCGGTTGCGGCAGAATTTGGCGTTCCAGGCGGGGTCCTGGCTCTGCGGCTGCGAGCGTTCGGTGATGTGGGTGGGCAGATAGCCGTTGATGTCGCTCATCACGCAGCCGATGTGGCGCGGGTCGCTGTTCTGGAGCCGGTCGAGGATCGGCCGGACGTGAGCGTCGGCGAATTCGCAGAAGTGGGTGCTGTACTGGGTCGGATCGGTATCGGGCATGGCGATGTAGCGCGTGTCGAACACCGCCGACTCGGCGATCTCGCCGCGGGCGATGGCGGCCTCGACGAGGGCGGTGACCTCGTCCTTGGCGTTCTGGGCGCGCTCGACGAAGACGGTGTCGTCGATTCGCACTCCGCAGCTCGCCAGGCGGTCGAGCATGTCGCCCGACAATTGCTCGAGCTGGTTCAGCCTTTCCTGCGCCCGGTGGAGCTGGCCGCCATTGTCGCGGGCGTCGCAGGCGAAGCTCGAAAGGCCCGATTTGACCCGGTCCACGCTCTGCTGGATGAGACCGGTCGACTGGGCGATGCCGTCGGTCTGGCGGTCGACCAAAGCGACGATGTCGGCGACCTGCCTGACCGTCTCGGTGATGGTGGCGAAGCCGCTTCGAGCCACCCGGCTTCGGCCGACTCCGGTCTCGATCTCGGACGTCACCGCTTCGGCCTCGCGGGTCAGCGAGGCGATGGTTCCGGTGATCTCGCTGGTCGCGGTGCGGGTCTCCTGGGCGAGCTTCTTCACCTCGGCGGCGACGACCGCGAAGCTCCGCCCCGCCTCCCCCGCCCGGGCCGCCTCGATGGTGGCATTGAGGGCGAGCATGTTGGTCCGGTAGGCGATCCGCTCGATGCTCGAGGAGACGTTCTGAACCCGGCTCATCGCCTCGGCGAAGCCGGTCATGCGCTCGCCGAGCTGGACGACGAGGTCGGTCAAACCGCTGAAGATGCCGATCGTGTCCTCGATCGCGGCTCGCCCTTCCGACAGGCGCTCGCGCGCCTGCTCGGCGAGGATCCGGGCCTCGTCGGTCGATTCCGCCACCCGCGCCTGGTCGAGCAGAAGCCGGCTGGTCACCTCCTCGAGTGAATCGAGGGTTCGAAGGTTGGACGAGATCCGCTCGGAAACGCCCGCGACATAGCCCGACACGTCGCTGCACTCGATCGCCAGGGCGCCGCAATTGCGGGCGACGATGTTGATGGAATTGCCGTCCGCTTCCTCGATCGCCGAACTCGCCACGCGCCGCCCCTTCGCTTGTTGGCGACGGGCGTAAGGGGAAATGATTGAAGGGGCGTTAACCACGGGTCGTCATCCCGGCGAAAGCCGGGACCCAGGAACATGAAGGCGCGCAAATATAGTCAGGCGCGTTCCTGGGCCCCGGCTTTCGCCGGGGTGACGATGAGGGTAAAGCGCCCACCATGTTCTTCTCCTTCGTCGACGAGCTTCGCGCCGCGGGGATTCCGGCCTCGATGAAGGAGCATCTGGTGCTGCTCGAGGCGCTCGACGCGGAGGTGATCGCCGCCAGCCCGGAGCAATTCTACTTCCTCGCTCGCGCCACCTTCGTGAAGGACGAGGGGCTGCTCGACCGCTTCGACCAGGTGTTCGGCAAGGTCTTCAAAGGGCTCGAGGCGGATTACGGCACCGATGCCGCGCCGATCCCCGAGGAATGGCTGAAGAAGGTGGCCGAGCTCTATCTCAGCCCCGAGGAGATGGCGAAGATCCAGGCGCTGGGCTCGTGGGAAGAGATCATGGAGGCGCTGAAGGCACGGCTCGAGGAGCAGCAGGGACGACACCAGGGCGGGTCGAAATGGATCGGCACCGCCGGCACGTCGCCCTTCGGCGCCTACGGCTTCAATCCCGAAGGGATAAGGATCGGCCAGGAAGGCGGCCGCAACCGAAGCGCGATCAAGGTCTGGGACAAGCGCGAGTTCCGCAATCTCGACAGCCAGATCGAGCTCGGCACCCGCAACATCAAGGTCGCGCTCAGGCGCCTGAGGCGTTTCGCCCGCGAGGGGGCGGCCGACGAGCTCGATCTGGACGAGACGATCGACGGCACCGCCCGCAAGGGCTGGCTCGACATCAGGATGCGGCCCGAGCGGCACAATGCGGTAAAGCTGCTGCTCTTGCTCGACGTCGGCGGCTCGATGGATCCGCACGTCAAGGTTTGCGAGGAATTGTTCTCGGCCGCCCATTCGGAGTTCAAGAATCTCGAATTCTTCTACTTCCACAATTGCCCCTATGAGAGCCTGTGGAAGGACAATCGCCGCCGCTTCGCCGAGCGCACCCCGACCTGGGACGTGCTCCACAAATTCGGCCACGACTGGAAGATCGTCTTCGTCGGCGACGCTTCGATGAGCCCCTACGAGGTCACCCATCCCGGCGGCTCGGTCGAGCATTTCAACGAGGAGGCGGGCGCGGTCTGGATGAAGCGGCTCGCCGACACCTACCCGAGCGCGGTCTGGCTCAACCCGACCGCGGAGAAATATTGGGGCTACAGCCAGTCCACCCAGATCCTGCGCCAGCTGATGAACGAACGCATGTACCCGCTGACCCTGGCCGGGCTGGACGAGGCGATGCGGGCGCTGAGCCGGAAGGCGTGACCGTCACCTTGCCGCCGAGCATCCTTCGAAAATCGGCGGCGGCTGCAGGGGGACACGCACCTCCTGACGGAGAGTACGTGTCCCGCCACCGCCCGGAGGAAGCTGACGGGCGGCTTGTCTGCGTCAGCCGGCCGCCGTCGCCGCGGCGATGGCGGGCGGCAGGTGCGCGGCCGCGAACGGCTTCTTGACCACCGGCGCATTCGGGTCGCGCGCCTTCACCCTGGCGATATGCGCGGTGATGAACAGCACCGGCACCCTGAGCCTGGAGCGGATCCGGTCGACCGCGCTGAGGCCGCTGCCGCGCTGAAGCTCGACGGCCGCGGTGACGAGATCGGGCGGCTCGGCTTCGGCGCAGGCGACGGCTTCCTCCTCGGTCGCGGCCATGGCGATGGAGGTGAAGCCGGCGTCGCGAAGGGCGTCCTCGATCATGAAGGACGTAAAAATCTGTGGCTCGATGATGAGAGCGCGCATGCCATTCCCGTGTCTTGAACTCGGCGGCGTCGGGACCCGATGAACAACCCGGCGATGCTTCAATAACGAAGCTGATCTATGTTGGTTTCCCTCGGGTGAAAAAAACTATTGTTTTTCCGAACATTATCGACGGGCCGACGGGCCTCTAGGCCACCGGCCGCCGCGCCCTGAGCGCCTGGGCGAGCGTGCCTTCGTCGAGATAGTCGAGCTCGCCGCCGACCGGGAGGCCGTGGGCGAGCTGGGTGAGGCGCACCGGAAAGCCTTCGAGGCGCTCCGCGAGATAATGGGCGGTGGTCTGCCCCTCGAGAGTCGCGTTCATCGCCAGGACGACCTCGTCGATTCCGCCCCTGGCGACCCGGCCGAGCAGTTTGTCGATGCCGAGGTCCTCCGGCCGCACGCCCTCCAGCGCGGAGAGCCGGCCGCCGAGGACGTGGAAGCGGCCGGGGAAGAGGCGCGAGCGGTCCAGCGCCCACAGGTCCGACACCTCCTCGACGACACAGAGCAGGCGGTCGTCGCGGCGGGAATCGGTGCAGACCGAGCAGGGATCGGCCGTGTCGATATTGCCGCAGGCGGAGCAGACCGAGAGATTGTCGTTGACCCGCTCGAGCGCTCGCAGGAGCGGCGCCAGGGCCGCCTCGCGCCTCTTCATCAGGTGGAGCACCGCCCGCCGCGCCGAGCGCGGGCCGAGCCCGGGAAGGCGGGCCAGCGCCTGGGTCAGCGCGTCGATCTCGGGGGAAGCCATGGGGGGTAGTTAGGGTTTGCGGAGCACCGGCGCAAACCCGTCATGGCCAGCGCAGCGAAGCGATCCGGCGGGCGGTCCGGGGCAGAACTGGATTGCTTCGTCGCTTCGCTCCTCGCAACGACCGGGGCTCCTCCCGTCATTGCGAGCGAAGCGAAGCAATCCAGTGCGGCGTCGCGACGCAGGCGCCGAGGCTGGATTGCCGCGTCGCTCCGCTCCTCGCAATGACGGAGCTCCTCCGGTCAGGGCGAGCGCCAACGAAGCAATCCCGTGCGGCGTCGGAGGCAGAACTGGATTGCTTCGTCGCTTCGCTCCTCGCAATGACGGGCGATGCGCATCGCCTTCATGGGGACTCCCGACTTCGCCGTGCCGACGCTCGAGGCGTTGATCGCCGCCGGGCACGATGTCGCGGCGGCCTATTCGCAGCCGCCGCGGCCGGCGGGGCGGGGCAAGGCGCCGCGTCCCTCCCCCGTCCAGCGGCGCGCCGAGGCGGCCGGGATCGAGGTTCGAACCCCCCTCACCCTCCGCGATGCTGGGGAGCAGGCCGCCTTCGCCGCGCTCGGCCTCGAGGCCGCGGTGGTCGCGGCCTACGGGCTGATCCTGCCCCGGCCGATCCTCGAGGCGCCGAGCGGCGGCTGCCTCAACGTCCATGCCTCCCTCCTCCCCCGCTGGCGCGGCGCGGCTCCGATCCAGCGCGCCATCCTCGCCGGCGACGCGATGACGGGGGTGACGATCATGCGGATGGAGGAAGGCCTCGACACCGGCCCGATGCTGGCGGTCATGGGAACTCGCGTCGCTCGCAAGACCGCCGGCGAGCTGACCGGGGAGCTCGCCCGCCTCGGCGCCGAATGGATGGTCGAGGTGCTCGCCCGGCTTCACGGCATCGGGCCGCGGCCGCAGGAGGAGGACAAGGCGACCTACGCCGCCAAGATCCGCAAGGAGGAGACCCGCCTCGATTTCGCCCGGCCCGCCTTCGAGGTGGAACGGCAGGTGCGCGCCTTCAATCCGTGGCCGGGCGCCTGGTTCGAGGTGGGCGGAGAGCGGATCAAGCTACTCGCGGCCGATCCGGTCGACGCGGCCGGCGAGCCGGGAGAGGTGCTCCCCGACACGGGGCTGACCATCGCCTGCGGCGAGCATGCGCTGGCCGCGGTCCTCGTCCAGCGCGCCGGGCGGGCGCCGATGGCCGGGCCGGAGCTGCTTCGCGGCTTCCCGATCGCGCCCGGCACGAAGCTCGGGTGACCCGCTTCCGGCTCACGGTCGAATATGACGGCGGTCCGTTCATGGGCTGGCAGCGGCAGGCGCACGGCCCATCGGTCCAGCAGGCGATCGAGGAAGCGGCCCGGGCGATTACCGGCGAGCGCGCCGTGCTCCATGCCGCCGGGCGGACCGACGCCGGAGTCCATGCCATCGCCATGGCGGCGCATGTCGATATCGAGCGCCCCATTACGGCGTTTCGGCTTGCCGAGGGCCTCAACGCACGGTTGCGGCCGAGGCCTGTCGCGATCCTCTCGGCGCTGCCGGTCGCGGACGACTGGCACGCCCGCTTCAGCTGCATCGGCCGGCGCTATCGCTACCGGATCGTCAACCGGCGGGCGCCGCCGGCGCTGGCGGCGGGCCGGGCCTGGCAGGTGGCGGTGCCGCTCGATGCCGAAGCGATGCACGAGGCGGCGCGGATCCTCGTCGGCCGGCACGATTTCACCACCTTCCGCTCCGCCCACTGCCAGTCCGACAGCCCGCTCAAGACGCTCGACCGGCTCGAGGTTCGACGCGAGGGGGAGGAGATACTGGTCGACGCGGCGGCCCGCTCCTTCCTCCACCACCAGGTGCGCTCGATGGTGGGGTGCCTGCAGCTGGTCGGGCGTGGGAAATGGAGCGCTTCGGACTTGAAGGATGCGCTGGAGGCGCGGGACCGGGCGGCCTTGGGGCTGAATGCGCCGCCTCAGGGGCTGTATTTCGTCGAAGCGGTCTATCCCTAGCGTCACCCCGGCGGAAGCCGGGGCCTCGGGACGAGAAGTCACGGTGGGTCTCCAGGAGGTCCCCGGCTTTCGCCGGGATGACGGCTAACCCGCTTTCCTCACCCCGGCGCCGAAGCCGAACAGGCGCTGGAGGGAGCGGTCGAGCATGACGAGTTGCCAGAGGAGGCGGCCGTGCTCGGCCTTGCCGGAGCGGTGGGCGGCGGCGAGGCGGCTTATCGCGGCCGGGTCGAACCAGCCCAGCTCGGCGAGAGCGGGGCTGTGGGCGATCGCCGCAGCCTCGGCCGCGAGCGGGCCGCGGAACCAGGCGCTGACCGGCGTGACGAAGCCCATCTTGGTCCGGTTCAGCACCTCGTCGGGCAGATAGCGGCGGAGCGCCCGCTTCATCAGCCATTTGCCCGAGCCGCCGCGAAGCCGCATGTTCGCGGGAAGACGGGCGGCGAACTCGACGAGACGGTGGTCGAGCAGGGGCTCGCGCGCCTCGAGGCTGACCGCCATGCTGGTGCGGTCGACCTTGGTGAGGATGTCGCCGGGCAGCCAAATCTTGAGGTCGGCATATTGGGCACGGGCGAGGGCATCGCCGGCGGGCGCTCCGGCCATTGCCTCGACATAGCGCCGCTCGCCGCGATGGCCGCCGAGAAAGCGTTTGAAACTCGCCGTGTAAAGACTTGATCTTATGGGCCATGGCGTCACCCCGACCGCCTCCGCATAGGCCTCGCCGCCGTCGCGGCCGATGGCCTGAAGGGTCGTCTTGGCGCGAAGGAAGCGGGGCGCCCAGTCGAGCTTGGGATAGAGCCCGCCGACGGCGCCGACCAGGGTCCGGGCGGGTCCGGGCAGAAGCCCCCTCGCCCGCTCCTCGGCGGCGAACATCCGGTAGCGACGGTAGCCGGCGAAGGCCTCGTCCGCGCCGTCGCCGGACAAGGCGACCTTGACCGTCTCGCGCGCCAGCTCGGAGACCCGGTAGGTTGCCAGGGCCGAGGC
>JAXDPB010000029.1:0-5167 GCA_034668585.1 Sphingomonadales bacterium
CTGGCCGGTCGCCTGGTGGGTGATGCGCGACTGGCTGAACGGCTTCGACAGCCGGATCGCGCTCGGGCCGGTGCCCTTCCTCCTCGCCGGCGGCCTCGCTCTCGCCATCGCGCTCGGCACCATCGCCGGCCACGCCTTCAAGGTGGCTCGCTCCAACCCCATCCACGCCCTCCGCTACGAATAGGACAAGCTCGATCATGTGGAAGCATTATGCGACAGTCGGCTTTCGCGCGTTCACCAAGAGCCGGACCAGCGCGGCGATCAACATCTTCGGCCTCGCCGTGGGCCTGGCCGCATGCCTCCTGCTGCTTGTCTACGTCCGCTACGAGACGAGCTACGACGAATGGCTGCCGGGAGCGAAGGACGTCTACCAGCTGCAGGTCCTCGCCAACGATCCCGAAACCGGCGAGGATCTCAGCCTCCAGCAGACCCAATATGTCGCCGGGACGGCGGTCGCGAAGGACTTCCCGCAGGTCGAGGCCAAGGTCTACGTCCTTCGGACGGGCGTCATCGCGATCAAGAATGGGGAGCCGCTGGCCCTGCCCGACGGGCTGGCCGTCGACGGTCCCCTGTTCGACGTGCTTCCGCTCCCGCTGGTCCGCGGCGATCCGGAGACCGCGCTGGCCGCGCCCGGAAACGTCGTCATCGCCGAGAAGGAGGCGGCCAAGTTCTTCGACGGCGCCGATCCGATGGGCAGGACCCTGACCCTCGTCGAAGGCGGAAAGCGGGTCGATTACCGGATTACCGGGATCATGAAGGACATTCCCCGCAACTCGCATCTGCGCGCGAGCCTGATCGAGCGCTTCGACCCGGTCGTCGATTTCGCCAGCTTCCCCGGGTTTCTTACCTCCTGGGGGCAGATTTCGGGCTGGAATTACGTGCGACTGAAGCCTGGCAGCCTGGTGGAGGACATCCACGCCGCCATGCCCGCCTGGGAGAAGAGGAACGTCCCGCCGCCGGTCCAACAAGGCGAGCCGGACATGAGCAAGCGCGGCGACTGGCGCCTCGCCAATGTCCGAGACGTTCACCTCGGCCGGGTCGGCCAGGGCGGAATGACCCCGTCCAATGACCGGCGCACCATCACGACCTTCTTCGTCATCGCGCTGCTCATCCTTGGAATGGCCGTTGTGAACTACACCAACCTGGCGACCGCGCGCGCTGGCCAGCGCGCCCGGGAGGTGGCGGTTCGAAAGGTGCTCGGAGCCGGTCGCCGGCAGCTGGTCACGCAGTTTCTCGGCGAGTCCCTGCTGGTGACGGGTGCGGCGATGCTGCTGGCCCTGGCCGGGGTCGAATTGGCCCTGCCATGGCTGTCCCGCTTCCTGGAGGCGGACCTCACCCTGCGCTATCTCGGCTCGGGTGGAATGCTCCTGCCCGTCATCGGGCTTACCCTGCTCGTCGGAACCGTCGGAGGGCTCTACCCGGCCCTGTATCTGTCTCGCTACCAACCCGCCTTGGTTCTGAAGGCGAACAAATCCATGGCCGAGCCGTGGGGCGTGGGCCGCCTGAGGACCGCCCTGGTCGTCGCGCAATTCGCCGTCTCGATCGGCCTCATAGCCTGTACCGCCATCATCTATGCGCAGACCGCCTATGCGCGCTCCGCCGATCCGGGCTTCCGGCGCGAAGGTATCCTCCAGATAGAGGGGATCGGCCGAAGCGCGGTCGTGCCGGTCCAAGAAACGATGATGCGCCAGATCGCGGCGATCGACGGCGTCGCCTCGGTCGGCCGGACCGGAATCGGGATCGATACGCCGAACAACATGGGGAGGAACGTCTACCTGCCGGGCCGCAAGGAGGCGATCATTCTCGGCAATTATCCGGTCGACGAGAATTTCTTCAAGACGATGGGGATCGACCTGGTCGCGGGGCGTGGGTTCGATCCCGCGCGCCCCGCCGACCGGTTCGACGCCTCCTGGGTCGACGCCGATCCGGCCCACCAGCAGGCCTTGATCGCGCGGGGCGCCAACGTCGTCGTCAACGAATATGCGGCGCGCCAGCTCGGTTATCGCGATCCGGCGCAGGCGGTCGGCAAGACCGTGAAGATCGCCCAGTTCATGGATCCCGCCGCCGGACTCGTCCCGGCGACGATCGTCGGAGTGGTCCGGGACACACGGTTCCGGTCCATGCATCGCGCCATCGATTCTATCGTCTACCGCCTCGGCAGCGACATGATCACCCACATGGTCGTGCGCTACGACACGGCCCGCCCGGCGCAGGTGCGGGACTCCATCGCTCGGGTCTGGAAGCGGCTGGCCCCCGACGTCCCGTTCAAGGCCAATTATAGCGAGGATATCGTCCGCGAGCTCTACGAGGCGGAGCAGGCGCGGGCGGAGATATTCGCCGGCTTCGCCCTGCTCGCCATCGTCATCGCCAGCCTCGGCCTGTACGGCCTCGCCGCGTTCACCGCCCAGCGCCGGACCAAGGAGATCGGCATCAGGAAGGTGTTCGGCGCGCGGGTGCGCGACATCGTGAGGCTGCTCTCCTGGCAATTCTCGAAGCCGGTGATCATCGCCAACCTCATCGCCTGGCCGGTCGCCTGGTGGGTGATGCGCGACTGGCTGAACGGCTTCGACAGCCGGATCGCCCTCGGGCCGGTGCCCTTCCTCCTCGCCGGCGGCCTCGCTCTCGCGATCGCTCTCGGCACCATCGCCGGCCACGCCTTCAAGGTGGCGCGCTCCAACCCCATCCACGCCCTCCGCTACGAATAGGACAAGCTCGATCATGTGGCGCAACTATCTCACCGTCGGCCTGAGGGCCCTGGCCAAGAACCGCACCTACGCGTTCATCAACGTGTTCGGGCTCGCGCTCGGCCTCGCCGCCTGCCTGCTCATCCTCCTCTATGTGCGCTACGAGATGAGCTACGACGCCTGGATGCCCGGCGCCGACCGCGCCTACCAGCTCCAGGATTTCTACAAGGCGACCGACAATGGCGGGGAGGAGATGGCCCTGCAGATGACCAGCTACGTCTCGGGCAAGGCGCTGGTGAAGGACTTCCCGCAGGTCGAGAAGGCGGTTTATATCGCCTCCTCCGGAGCCACGATCATGCAGCGGGGCGAGCCCAGCCTCGCCGACCATTTCAACTTCGTCGACGGCAACCTGTTCGACATCCTGCAGGTGCCGTTCGTCCGGGGCGACCGAGCGACGGCGCTGTCCAACCCCAATTCCCTCGTCCTGACCGAGGCCGAGGCGACGAAGCGCTTCCCCAACCAGGACGCGCTCGGCAAGACCCTGACCCTGATCGTCCAGGGCAAGAGCAGCGACTATGTCGTCACCGGGGTGATGAAGGACCTGCCGAAGAACAGCCATCTCGAGCTCGGAGTCGTCGCCCGCTTCAATCCGGAGAGCTTCTACGCCGACAACCCCTTCTTCCTTTCGGCCTGGGGCAATCAGGGCGGCTGGTGGTATGTGAAGCTTCGGCCGGGCGCGAGCGCCGAGGACATCAACCGGCAGCTCCCGGCCTGGGAGAAGCGCAACATCCCCGACGACCAGGGCGGCGGCGAGAAGACCAATCCCGGGGATTCGCAGGACTGGCGCCTGACCAACGTCCGCGACATTCACCTCGGCGAGGCCCAGCAGGCCTCGATGACCCCGGGCAACGATCAGCGAACCATCGTCACCTTCTCGATCGTCGCCCTGCTCATCCTCGGCATGGCGGTGGTCAACTTCGTCAACCTCGCCACCGCCCGAGCCTCGCAAAGGGCGCGCGAGGTGGCGCTGCGTAAGGTGCTCGGCGCCAGCCGAAGGCAGCTCATCGTCCAGTTCCTGGGGGAATCGATGCTCCTGACGGCGATGGCGATGGTGATCGCCCTGGCGATGGTCGAGCTGATCCTGCCGCTGTTCAACCGATTCCTCGATGCCGGCATCGGCCTGCACTATTGGGGCGGCGCCGGCGTGCTTTGGCCGATCCTGGTCCTCCTGCTCGTCGTCGGCGCCGCCGGCGGGCTCTACCCCGCTTTCTATCTCTCGCGGTTCCAGCCGGCGCGGGTGCTCAAGGCCAACAAGTCGTCGGCGGAGGCGCAGGGCTCGGGGCGGCTTCGCAACGTCCTCGTCGTCGCCCAGTTCGCCGTCTCGATCGGGCTCATCATCTGCACCGCGATCATCTACGCCCAGACGATCTACGCCCGAACCGGCGATGCCGGCTACAACCGGCACGGCCTCCTCCAGCTGCAGGGGGTGGGGGCGCGGCAGGCCGCGCCGGTGGCGGAGACCCTGAAGCGCGAGGTCGCCAAGGTCGACGGAGTCACAAGCGCCTCGCTGACCTCGATCGGAGTCGCGCCGGGCAACAATTCGGTGACCTCGGTCTATCTGCCGGGCAATCCCAAGGGGATCGATCTCGGGGTCTACGTCATCGACCAGGATTTCCTGCCGACGATGGGCATGAAGCTGCTCGCCGGCCGCAACTTCTCGGACAAGGTGGCGATGGACGACGCGACGACGCCCTTCCCGGTCGACCGCGCCGCCGAGGAAGCGTTCGCGCGCCGAGGCACCAACATCCTGGTCAGCGAGGCGGCCGCCCAGCGGCTCGGCTATCGCGACCCGCAGCAGGCGATCGGCAAGACGATCGCCGCGGGGCTCACCTTGCCCGAATTGGGCCAGGTCAACTGCACCATCGTCGGAGTGTTCAGGGACGCGCGCTTCCGCTCGGTGCGCGACCCGCTCCAGCCGATCATGTTCCTGTTCGCCCACAACAGCTTCAACACGATGGTCGTGCGCTACGACAGCGCGGACCCGAACCGGGTGAGGCACGACGTCGAGAGAGTGTGGAAGGCCCGGCTGACCGACGTGCCGTTCCGGGCGGAGTTCGCCGACGAGCGGGTCGCTCGCCTCTACGAGCGCGACGAGGCGCGCGGGCAGCTGTTCGGAGCCTTCGCTTTGCTGGCGGTGGTGATCGGCTGCCTGGGGCTGTTCGGCCTCGCCGCCTTCACCGCCGAGCGGCGGACCAAGGAGATCGGAATCCGCAAGGTGCTGGGCGCCCGCTCGCGCGACATCGTGAGGCTGCTCGCCTGGCAATTCTCGAAGCCGGTGATCATCGCCAACCTTATCGCCTGGCCGGTCGCCTGGTGGGTGATGCGCGACTGGCTGAACGGCTTCGACAGCCGGATCGCGCTCGGGCCGGTGCCCTTCCTCCTCGCCGGCGGCCTCGCTCTCGCCATCGCGCTCGGCACCATCG
>JAXDPB010000030.1:0-42453 GCA_034668585.1 Sphingomonadales bacterium
GTCGACGAGGTGATGATCGACAAGGACGTGGTCGAGGGCCGCAAGGACCCGATCCGGGTCTATGCCGAGAAGAAGGGCGAGAGCGCGGCCTGAGCCGGGCGTGAGCCCAGGGCCTTTGGGAGTGGACGACAATCCGGCGCCGCCGCGCTGGCCCGGCTATCTGACCTGGCTGCCCCGCTTCCTGTTCGACACCGACACGGTCCTTGAACGCTATATCGGCAAGGCGTGGCTCGTCGCGCTTGTGCCGAGCATGGCCCTGTCGGCGCTGGTCAGCCAGGTCACTCCGCAATCAAGCCACCCCAGCATCCATCTCGTCGGGCTGGTGGATGTCCTGCTCATCGTCGTCGCCAGCCCGATCCTCGAGACTCTGCTGATGATCCCGCCGCTGCTCGGCCTCGACCGGCTGTTCGGACCGGGGGTCGCGGTGCTTGGAAGCGCCTTGCTCTGGGGCGCCGCCCACAGCTGGTCGGCTCCGGCCTGGGGCCTGATCGTGTGGTGGCCGTTCCTCATCCTGTCGATCGCCATGCTGACCTGGCGGCGGGCCGGCCTCGGCCGGGCGATCCTGGTCGTCTTCGCGATCCACGCGCTCCAGAACGGGCTGGGCGTCCTCACCCTGCTGTGGGTCGAGTGAGCCCCGATCGGGTCGGGGCCAACCGGATGCCGACCTATTGCGCCCGGGCGTTGGCCACCTTGTAGAGGAACACCTCGTCCTGGGTGAGGCAGCGGCGGGTCGAGCCGTCGCTGCCCTGCTCCTTGACCGCCTTCTGGCGGTACATGATGTCGGTCAAGAGCTTGCGCGACACGCCCATTCGGATCAGGAAATCATTGTCCTCGCTGGCGAGGAGCGCCGAATCCTGCTCGATGTCGCCGATCAGGCCGACCGTGCTGTCGGTTCCGCGAAGCACCTCCGCCTCGATCGCGCCTCGGTCGCTGGTATGGGTGAACATGTGCACGACGAACAGCCCGCCGGGATCGACGATCCGGCCGCGGCCGCCCATGAAGACGAAGTTGCAGGCGCTGAAGCAGGCCCAGCCCTCGGGAATGCGGGTGTAGGCGAGCGACTGGCGGATCAGCCTGCCCGCCTCGGTGCCGGCGCGCGCGTCGCCACCGGGCGAGCGCAGCCAGATCTGGTCGATCGGGTCGTATTTCTTGAGCGCGGCCTGAAGGCGGGCCGGAACGCCGCTGTCGATCGCCCCTTCGGCCATCAGGACCCGCAGCCCGTTCTCCTCCCTGAGGGTGAACTGCATGGTCTTGTTGGCGGAGACGTTGAGCTCCTTCGGGCAGGTGGGATTGGCCGGATCGACCGCCGCCAGCGCTCCCGACGGGCAAAGCGTGGCCGTCAGCGCGAGCCAGGCGATCGCCCCCCGCACCCGCTCAGGCCGCGAGGACGTAATTGCCGCCGCCGGGCTTGCGGCACATCTTCTTGTCGACCGTCGTCTCCTCGCCGTCGACGATGACGACGTCGGTGATCAGCATGCAGCTGCCGCCGTCGGCCGACGCCCGCTGGTCCCTCGCGGTCGACGAACCGCGGACTCCCGGCCGGGTCTCGCTCTCCCAGGTCGAGGTCGTGCCGACGCCGCCGCGAACGGCCGTATCGGTCGCGGTCGCGGCCTGGACCTGCTCCTTGCAGTCGAGCTTCCGGATGATCGCGTCGGTGAGCAGCGAGCCGACCGGGAGCGCGAGCAAGCCGAGGCCGGCGGGGGCGCCCCAGCCGCCGAGCGCCGTTCCGGCGATGCCGCCGGCGATCGCTCCGAACATGCCGCCGCTCTTCTTTTTCTTGGGCGTGCATTTCTGCCCCGCCGAATGGCTCCCGCGCTCCTTGGCGTAGACGGCGGGCTGCGCCGAGAGCAGCAGAAGCGGAACGCACGCGAACAGATACCGACGCATAAAATGACTCCGGATGTGCCTAATAGCCTGTCGAAAGTCCGCTAATCCCGTGCTGTTGCGGATTCATGCCGCGGGCCCGGCGCCTTTGTCTCAATTGTCGCAGCCCCTAACCCCTTGTCAGATTTGTCATAATATAGACGGGGGGAAGTGGGGTCAACGCACTCCGCGGCATCCGCCGAAAGCCGGGTCAGGTCACAGCTTTGTTGATGCGCGGGCCCCGCTCCCCATATAGGCTGCAAGGCGGCCGCAACGGCCGCGCGTGGAGTTTCGATGACCATATCCTATCCCGTCCTTCCCCTTCGCGACATCGTCGTCTTTCCGCAGATGATCGTGCCGCTCTTCGTCGGTCGCGACAAATCGGTGGCCGCGCTGGAAAGCGCGATGGCGGCGGACAAGCAGATCTTCCTCGTCTCGCAGCTCGATCCGGCCGAGGACGATCCCGACCGCGACGCCCTCTACGACATGGGCGTCATCGCGACCGTGCTCCAGCTGTTGAAGCTCCCCGACGGGACGGTGCGCGTGCTCGTCGAAGGCCAGCAGCGCGCGACGCTGGTGTCGATGGGGATGGACGATCAGCATCTGGTCGCCGAAGTCGAGCGGGTCGAGGCCGAGGAGCCCGAGGGCGCCGAGGTCGCGGCGCTGATGCGCTCGGTGGTCGAGCAGTTCGAGAATTATTCGAAATTGAACCGCAAGCTCCCGGCCGAGACGGCGGTGCAGCTGGCCCAGATCGAGGAAGCCTCCAAGCTCGCCGATTCGGTCGCGGCCAACATCAACATCAAGGTGTCGGACAAGCAGGCGCTGCTCGCCGAATTGAATCCGGTGCGGCGGCTCGAGATGGTGTTCGCCTTCATGGAGGGCGAGCTCGGAGTGCTCCAGGTCGAGAAGCGAATCCGCAGCCGGGTCAAGCGGCAGATGGAGAAGACCCAGCGCGAATATTATCTGAACGAGCAGCTCAAGGCGATCCAGCGCGAGTTGGGCAATGAGGGCGAGGAAGGGGAGGGCGACGAGCTCGCCGAGCTCGCCCGAAAGATCGCCAAGACCAAGCTTTCGAAGGAGGCCCGCTCCAAGGCCACCTCCGAGATGAAGAAGCTCAAGGCGATGGCGCCGATGTCCGCCGAAGCCACCGTCAGCCGCAACTATCTCGACGTCCTGCTCGGCCTGCCCTGGGGCAAGAAGTCCAAGGTCAAGAAGGACATCGCCGAGGCGCAGGCGATCCTCGACGAGGATCATTACGGGCTCGAGAAGGTCAAGGACCGGATCGTCGAATATCTCGCCGTCCAGGCCCGGACCAACAAGCTGAAGGGCCCGATCCTGTGCCTCGTTGGTCCTCCCGGAGTCGGCAAGACCTCATTGGGCCGCTCGATCGCCCGGGCGACGGGGCGGGAGTTCGTCCGCCAGTCGCTCGGCGGAGTCCGCGACGAGGCCGAGATTCGCGGCCACCGGCGGACCTATATCGGCTCGCTGCCGGGCAAGATCATCTCGAACCTGAAGAAGGCGGGAAGCTCCAACCCGCTCTTCCTGCTCGACGAGATCGACAAGCTCGGCCAGGATTTCCGGGGCGACCCCGCCTCGGCCCTGCTCGAGGTGCTCGACCCGGAGCAGAACAGCCGCTTCCAGGACCATTATCTGGAGATCGACTACGATCTTTCCGACGTCATGTTCGTCACCACCGCGAACACGATGGACATGCCCCAGCCCCTGCTCGACCGGATGGAGATCATCCGGCTCGAAGGCTATACCGAGGACGAGAAGGTCGAGATCGCGGTCCGCCACCTCATCCCCAAGCAGATCGAATCGCACGGCCTCAAGGAAGGCGAGCTGGTCTTCGCCAAGGACGGCCTGAGGAGCCTGATCCAGCATTATACCCGCGAGGCCGGGGTACGCACGCTGGAGCGCGAGATCGCCAAGGTCGCGCGCAAGGTGCTCCGCCGGATCCTCGAGGGCAAGACCGAGCGGGTCGAGCTCACCGCCGAGAATATCGGCGAATATTCGGGCGTGCGCCGCCACCGCCACGGCATGGGCGAGGAGGAGGACCAGATCGGCGCCGTCACCGGCCTCGCCTGGACCGAGGTCGGCGGCGAGCTTCTGACCATCGAGGCGGTGACCGTTCCCGGCAAGGGCCAGATCAGGACCACCGGCAAGCTCGGCGACGTCATGCAGGAGTCGATCCAGGCCGCTTTCTCGTTCGTCAAGGCGAGGAGCCCGAGCTACGGGATCAAGCCGAGCCTGTTCGTGCGCAAGGACATCCACGTTCACCTGCCCGAAGGCGCGACTCCGAAGGACGGACCGTCGGCCGGCGTCGGAATGGTGACGGCGATCATCTCGACCCTGACCGGAATTCCGGTGCGGCGCGACGTGGCGATGACCGGCGAGGTGACCTTGCGCGGCCGAGTGTTGCCGATCGGCGGCCTCAAAGAGAAATTGCTCGCGGCGCTTCGCGGCGGCATCAAGAAGGTGCTGATCCCGGCCGAGAACGAGAAGGACCTGGTCGAGATCCCGGCAACGATCACCGGCGGCCTCGAAATCGTCCCGGTCAGCCATGTCGACGAAGTGCTCAGCCACGCGCTGGCGACTCCGGTGGCGCCGATCGACTGGACGGAGGCCGACGATCTCGCCGCGGTTCCGACGCCCGAGCTGGCGGCCGCGCCGGACGAGGCGGTGGGCGCGTCGATCCGCCACTGAGCGCTCAATCTGGATCAGGAAGGCGTGATTTTCCCGCGGAAAATCGCGCTTTCCTTTTGACTCCCTCTCCGCTCCTGCCGTTAGATGAAGCCCAGCGTGGCTGCGACTCAATCGGCAGAAGGGGGTTCGCGAGAGATGAACAAGCAGGAGCTTATCGGCGCCGTGGCCGACTTGACCGGCCTCAGCCGGGGCGATTCGACACGCGCCGTGGAGGGCGTGTTCGACACGATCACGGGAGCGCTGAAGCGGGGCGACGAGGTCAGGCTGGTCGGCTTCGGCACTTTTTCCTGCTCCAAGCGCAAGGCCTCCACGGGCCGCAACCCGCGCACCGGCGAGCCGATGCAGATCAAGGAATCGACCCAGCCCAAGTTCAAGGCGGGCAAGGTGCTGAAGGATTCGGTGGGGCGCTGAATCCATTGCGTCATTCCCGCGAAAGCGGGAATCCATGCAGCGTCGACGCCACTCCACCGCCCGATGGATTCCCGCTTTCGCGGGAATGACGGATGGGTGGACAGTCCGCGCAAGCGTTACTAAGTGGCGCCATCCCAAGGCGTGGGCGCGTAGCTCAGTGGTAGAGCACACCCTTCACACGGGTGGGGTCGTAGGTTCAATCCCTACCGCGCCCACCACGCCCCCCCTCGCGTCATTGCGAGCGAAGCGAAGCAATCCAGCAGGGCTTCCGAGGCCCGCTGGATTGCCGCGTCGCTTCGCTCCTCGCAATGACCTTCACTGTCCGTCGAGCGGAAGCTTCTCCTCGGCATTCAGGCCCAGCGCCGCTTTCGCGTTCTCCACTTCCTCGTCGCTCGGCGGCTCCGGCAGCTCCTGGCCCGCGGCGAGCGCGTCGTCGGGGATTCCGGGGCCGGTGCCGGCGATGGTTTCGTTGCGGGCGCGCTCATTGGGGCCGGTGCTGATCTTCGCCTTGTCGTCCATGCCAACTTCTCCTCGCTTGTGCTAATGACGGCGCGGCAAGGAGGTTCCGGCGATGAGCGAAGCGGGCGATGCGGTGCTGGCGCAGCTGCGCGCCTTCGGGCTCGCTTATCCCGGCGCCTATTCGAAGTCGCCCTGGCCCGAGCATGACGATCTCGCCGTCGCCGACAAGACGTTCGCCTTCCTGCCCGCGGCGGGGCAACCGTTCAGCCTGTCGGTCAAGCTGCCTTATACCGGCGAGGTCGCGCTCGACCTGCCCTACGCCAAGCCGACCGGCTACGGGCTCGGCAAGTCGGGCTGGGTGACGTTCGCGCCGTCGGACGAGGAGATTCCGGACCTCGACCAGCTCAAGGACTGGATCGACGAAAGCTACCGGTCGCGGGCGCCGAAGAAGCTGGTCAAGGAGCTGGATTCGCGGCCCTAGGTCAGCCCATCGCCTCCGCGACGATCTCGTAGGACCGAAGCCGCGCCCGGTGGTCGTAGATCTGCGACGTGATCATCAGCTCGTCCGCTCCCGTCCGCTCGGCGAAGGCCTGGATCGACGCCTTCACCGCCGCCGCATCGCCGATCGCGGAGCAGGTGAGAACCTGGTCGAGGAGCGCGCGCGCTGGGGGCGGCAGGGTCTCCGCATAGCCCGGAACCGGCGGCGGAAGCTTGCCCGGATTGCCGCTGCGCAGGTTGACGAAGGCCTGCTGCACCGACGTCGCGAGCAGCTCCGCCTCCTCCGCCGTGTCGGCGGCGAAGGCGTTGAAGCCGAGCATCACATAGGGCCGGTCGAGTTGCGCCGAGGGCTGGAAGCGCTCCCGATAGACGGCGATCGCGTCGATCATCGCCGCCGGCGCGAAATGGGAGGCGAAGGCGTAAGGGAGGCCGAGCATCGCCGCCAGCTGCGCGCCGAACAGGCTCGAGCCGAGGATCCAAACCGGGATGGAGAGACCCTCGCCTGGGACGGCGCGCACGCCGGCGCCTTCCCGCACCTGGAAATAGTCCATCAGCTCGACGACGTCCTGCGGGAATCGGTTCTCGTCCGAGGCGAGGTTGCGACGCAGGGCGTAAGCGGCGGCGCGATCGGTGCCCGGCGCCCGCCCGAGACCGAGATCGACGCGGCCGGGGAAGAGCGACTCGAGGGTGCCGAACTGCTCGGCGATGACGAGGGGGGCGTGGTTGGGCAGCATGACTCCGCCCGCGCCGATCCGGATCGTCGACGTCCCGGAGCCGACGAAGGCGAGCGCGACCGCGGTCGCGGCGCTGGCGATGCCCGGCATCGAATGATGCTCGGCCATCCAGAACCGGCGATAGCCGAGCCGCTCGGCCGTCCGGGCGAGGTCGAGCGAGTTGCGCAGCGCCCGGCCGGCGTCGGCGCCTTCGGGGACGGGGGCGAGGTCGAGGACTGAGAGTGGGATCATGGACAGGAGATGGTGAGCGGGCCCGCTCGGCACCACCCCCGTCATTGCGAGGAGCGAAGCGACGAAGCAATCCAGCTTCAGGCGTCGTGCCCGTGGATTGCTTCGCTACGCTCGCAATGACGGCGGATGGTTTCGCTGCCGCCGTGCAACCGCTACTGCCCGATGCCATGCTTCAGCGAAGCCGCCCGGACAGCCGCCTCTGGCGCGAGGAGATTCGCGCGACAGTGGCGCTCGCCTGGCCGCTCGTCCTCACCAACCTCACCCAGTCGCTGATCCAATCGACCGACGTGCTCCTGCTCGGCTGGGCGGGTTCGTCGGTGCTCGCCGCCGGAACCCTCGGCATCAACCTCTATTTCGCCTTCTTCATCTTCGGAATCGGCCTGGTCATCGCCGCCGCCCCGATGGTCGCCAAGGAGCTCGGCGCCCGCCGCCACAGCGTCCGCGACGTGCGCCGGACGGTCCGCCAGACGATGTGGTCGGCGGCAGCCATCACCGTCCCGGTCTGGATCGTTCTTTGGCACACCCGGCCGATCCTGCTCGCGCTCCACCAGGACCCCGGGCTTGCCGCGGGCGCCGAGACGTTCGTTCGGGCTTTCATGTGGGGCATGCTTCCGGCGCTCTGGTACCTGGTCCTGCGCTCGTTCGTGTCGGCGCTCGAGAAGCCGGTCTGGTCGCTGATCGTCGGCGCCGCCGGAGTCCTCTTCAACGCCGGCCTCAACTACGCCCTGATCTTCGGCAAGTTCGGCTTTCCGGCGCTCGGCCTGCGCGGCGCCGGCATCGGCAGCACCTGCGCCAACAGCTTCATGTTCCTGGCGATGGCGGCGGTGGTAGTGCTTCACCCGCGCTTTCGCCGCTATCGCCTGTTCGGCCGCTTCTGGAGCGCCGACTGGCAGCGTTTCCGGGAGGTGTGGCGACTGGGCCTGCCGATCGCGGTGACCCTGGCGCTCGAGATCACCTTGTTCAACACCGCCGTATTCCTGATGGGGCTGATCGGGCCCGCCTCGATCGCCGCCCACGCCGTCGCCCTCCAGATCGCCGCCTTCACCTTCATGGTGCCCCTGGGGCTCAGCCAGGCGGTGACGGTCCGGGTCGGACTCGCCTTCGGCCGCCGCGACCGGCCCGGCATCGCCCGCGCCGGCTGGACCGCCCTCACGCTCGGAGTCTCGTTCATGGCGCTGATGGCGCTGGTCATGCTCGCCATCCCGCACCGCCTCATCACCCTGTTCCTGGATCCCGCGGTGCCCGCCAACGCCCCGGTCATCGCGCTCGCGGTCTCCTTCCTGTTCGTCGCGGCGCTCTTCCAGGTGTTCGACGGCGCCCAGTCGGTCGGCGCGGGGATGCTGCGCGGGCTTCACGACACCAAGGTGCCGATGGCCTTCGCCGGCTTCGGTTATTGGGTCGTCGGCCTTCTCACCGCCGTCGGCCTCGGCTTCGGGCTGGGATGGGAAGGGGTCGGGATCTGGGTCGGGCTCGCCACCGGCCTCGCCGTCGTGGCGGGGCTGATGATCGTGCGTTGGCTCCGTCGCGAGCGGCTCGGGCTCATGGATTGGTGACGCTTCCCTTGACGCTCGGCCGCGCCGGCCCCTATGTGCGCGCCGCACCTTCGGGCGCGCAGTGGCGATCGTAGCTCAGTTGGTTAGAGCACCGGTTTGTGGTACCGGGGGTCGCGGGTTCAAGCCCCGTCGATCGCCCCACCTGCGCCCGTAAATTCGGGATCAGTCAAATGCATTCGCCGTGGGAATTCCCCGATTTCGACGATCATGAGGTCGTCCATTTCGTCACCGACCGCGCCAGCGGCCTTCGCGCCGTCATCGCCCTCCATTCCACCCATCTCGGCCCCGCCGGCGGCGGCGTGCGCTTCTGGCATTATGCCGAGCCCGGCGACGCGCTGCGCGACGCGTTGCGCCTGTCGCGCGGAATGAGCTTCAAGAACGCCATGGCGGGCCTTCCGCTCGGCGGCGGCAAGGCGGTGATCCTGGCCGACGAGAAGCGCACCAAGACGCCCGAAATGCTCGCCGCCTACGGCCGCGCGGTCGAGAGCCTGAGCGGGCGCTACGTCACCGCCGAGGACGTCGGGATGAGCGTCGCCGACATGGTGGCCTTGTCCGGGCAGACCCGGCACGTCGCCGGCCTGCCGGTGGCGGAGGGCTCGGTCGGCGGCGATCCGGGGCCGCACACCAGCTACGGGGTCTTCCTGGGCGTCAAGGCGGCCGTCAGGCGGGCGCTCGGCAAGGACAGCCTCGCCGGAGTGCATATCGCCCTTCAGGGCGCCGGAAGCGTCGCCTCCGGGCTCGCCCGCCGCGCCGCCGCCGAAGGCGCTCGAATCACCCTCGCCGACATCGACGCCGGCCGCGCCGAGGCGCTGGCGAGCGAGGTGGGCGGCGAGACGGTCCCGCCCGAGGCGATCATGACCCTCGAGGCCGACGTGCTCAGCCCCAATGCCCTCGGCGCCGTCCTGACCGGCGAATCGATCGCGGCGCTGCGGGTTCCGGTGGTGGCGGGCGGCGCCAACAACCAGCTCGAGACTCCCGAGGACGGCCAGCGCATCCACCAGCGCGGCATCCTCTACGCGCCCGATTATGTGATCAACGCCGGCGGAATCATCAACGTCTCGACCGAATATCTGAAGGACGGCGACCAGGCGCTGGTCCGCGAGCGGATCGAGCAGATCCCGGTCCGGCTCGAGCAGATCTGGGCCGAGAGCGCCGCCACCGGTCGCAACCCGGCCGAAGTTGCCGACTCGATGGCGATGCGGCTGATCGGAAGGTGACCGTCGCCCCAGCGAAGGCTGGGGCCCCAGTGCGAGTTCTCGCTGGGATGCCAGCCTTCGCTGGCATGACGTTAGAGCGCCGCCGCCTCCCGCGACTGTTCCCGTCCCAGACGATGCTCTCGATAGAGGGTGTAGAGGCCGCTGCCGATGATGATGGCGGCGCCGAGCCAGGTCGTCGGCAGCGGCGGCTGGGCGAAGATCAGCCAGCCGAGCAGAACCGACCAGAGCAACTGGACATAGTCGAACGGCGCCACCACCGCGACCGGGGCGTAGCGCAGGGCGGCGGTCAGGCAGATCTGGCTGGTGCCCCCGACCGCGCCGACCGCGAGCAGGACCAGCCAGGTCGGCCAGTCATGAGCCCGGGCGAAGAACGGCATCAGCGATCCCGTCGCGAGGATCGAGAGCAGGCTGAACCACAGCACCGTCGTCTGGGTGGATTCGGTCCGGCCGACCTGGCGGATGGTGATGGTGACGATTCCGGCGCCGAACGCGGAAAGGCCGGCGAGAGCCAGCCCGAGCGAGGGAAGGTGCCGTCCCTCCGGCCGCATCACGACCAGCATTCCGAGGAAGCCGACGACGACCGCGCTCCAGCGGTAGCGGCCGACCGGCTCGCCCAGCACCAGCGCCGACAGCGCCACCGCGAAGAGCGGCGCGGCGAAGCCGATCGTGGTCGCCTCGGCCAGGGGCAGATAGGCGAGGGCGCTGAAGCTGAGCAGGAGAGTCGTCAGGCCGATGGCGGCGCGCCACATATGGGCGAACGGACGCTGGGTCCGCCAAACGCCGAAATTGCGGCTCGCGGCGATCCACAAAAGCAGCGGCGGAAGGCCGAAGGCGAAGCGGTAGAAAGCGATCTCGACCGTCGACACGCCGCGCTCGTGGCCGAGTTTCACAAGCATCGCCATGAACGCGAAGCAGGTCGTCGCAGCGACTCGCAGGCCGATGCCGAGGAGCCGGTTCTGCTGCGGTCGGTCGGAGGCCATGAGCTCGTCATTGCGAGGAGCGGAGCGACGAAGCAATCCGGCTTCCGCGCCGCCGCCTTCTGGATTGCTTCGCTCCGCTCGCAATGACGGATCGCGCAGGCTAAAGACGCCTCGGGCAAATGCATATTTTCGCGAATCCGACACGCTTCCTGCGGCTGGCGCGGCCGCTGACCGGCTGGCTAGGCTGGGGCGGGGCGCTGCTGATCGCCGCCGGCCTCGGCATCGGGCTATTCGTGGCCCCGCCCGATTATCTCCAGGGCGACACGGTCCGGATTATGTACGTCCACGTGCCCGCCGCGTGGCTGGGAATGGCCGGCTGGGCGGGGATCGCGGTCGCGAGCCTGATGCAGATCGTCTGGAGGCATCCGCTCGCCGGGGTCGCCGCTCGGGCGCAGGCGGTGCCCGGGGCGGTGTTCACCCTCATCTGCCTCGCCACCGGCTCGCTCTGGGGCCGGCCCGCCTGGGGCACCTGGTGGGAATGGGACGGTCGAATGACCTCGATGCTGGTCCTGCTCTTCCTTTATGTCGGCTTCATCGCTCTGGCCGAGGCCGAGCGGGAGCGGGGCGGGGAAGGGCGGCTGGCCGCCATCTTCGGCCTGGTCGGGGCGATCAACCTGCCGATCATCCATTATTCCGTCTTGTGGTGGCGGACCCTCCATCAGGGGCAGAGCATCGGACTTACCCGCTCAAGCATCGACGCTTCGATGCTGTGGCCGCTGTTCCTCGCCGCCACCGGCTTCACCTCGCTGTTCGGGGCCATCGTCCTGATGCGGATGCGGGCCGCTCTGGCGCGGCAGAAGGTCGAGGCTCGGATGCGCAGGATGGCCGCGTGAGCCACTGGCCGTTCATCGCCGGCGCCTATGCCGTGGCGCTCATCGGCACTCTCGCCCTCGCCGGCTGGAGCTTCGCGGAAATGCGCCGGGCCGAACGCTCGGCGGACGCGCTGAAGGGCGACAGGTGAAGGCGAAGAACCAGCGCCTGACCTTGCTCGTGCTGGCCGTCGCCGCGGTGCTCGGCGCGGTGCTGCTGGCGATGTCGGCGCTGAAGGACCAGGCCGCTTATTTCTATACGCCCGGCGACGTCGCCCGCGAGGGCCTGCCGCTCGGGCGAGCGGTCCGAATCGGCGGAATGGTGCAGGCGGGATCGCTCCATCGGGCGGGCGACGGAGTCACCCTCGCTTTCGTCGTCAGGGATGAGACTGCGAACCGGATCCGGGTGCGCTTCACCGGCATCATCCCCGATCTGTTCAAGGAGAATAGCGGAGTCGTCGCCGAAGGCCGCTTCCAGAAGGACGGTCTGTTTATCGCCGACACCATTCTCGCCAAGCATGATGAGAATTACAGGCCGCCCCAGCTCGATCGCAAGAAGGGCGAGCACAAGAGCGAGAGCCTGAAATGATGGCCGAGGCGGGCCTCGCGGCATTGTGGCTGGCGGCGGCGCTGTCGCTGCTTCAACTCGGCTTCGGGGTGGCCGCGCTGAACTCCTTCCCTGCATTTGCAGGGGAGGCAAGCTCGGGGAGGAATTTCGCCTCCGCCGTCCGCCCCGTCGCCGTCGTCCAGGCTTTGCTCGTCGGCCTCGCTTTCCTCATCCTCATCCAGCTCTTCCTGCGCACCGACCTGTCGGTGAAGCTGGTCGCGGCGAACAGCCATTCCCTGAAGCCCTGGCTCTACAAATTCGCCGGGGCCTGGGGAAATCACGAAGGATCGATGCTGCTCTGGGTGACGGTGCTCGCGCTCGCGGGCGCGGCGGTGGCTTTGCTCGAGCGGCGGCTGCCGGAGCGGACCCTGATCGCCACGCTGGCGGCTCAGGCCGCGATCGGGCTCGGCTTCTACGCTTTCCTGCTCTTCTCCTCGAACCCGTTCGAGCGCCTCTCGCCGGTCCCGATCGAGGGCAACGGCCTCAACCCCCTGCTCCAGGATCCCGGCCTCGCCTTCCACCCGCCGACCCTCTATTTCGGCTATGTCGGAGTCTCGATCGCTTTCTCCTTCGCCGTCGGGGCGCTGGTGACCCGCGACGTCGGGCCGGCTTTCGCCCGGGCGATGCGGCCGTGGGTATTGGCCGCCTGGATCTTCCTCACGCTCGGAATCACCGCCGGCTCCTACTGGGCCTATTACGAGCTGGGCTGGGGCGGCTGGTGGTTCTGGGACCCGGTCGAGAACGCCTCGCTGATGCCGTGGCTGGCGACGACGGCCCTGCTCCATTCGGTGACCGTGCTCGCCACCCGCGACGGCCTCAGGGCCTGGACGGTGATGCTGGCCGTCGTCGCCTTCTCGATGTCGATGGTCGGCACCTTCCTGGTCCGGTCCGGAATCCTCACTTCGGTCCACGCCTTCGCCGTCGACCCGCGGCGCGGCGCCTTCATCCTCCTCCTCCTCGCGCTCTACATCGGCGGCGCGCTCACCCTGTTCGGACTGCGGGTGGGCACGGTGAAGGAGGGGTCGACGTTCGAGCCGGTCAGCCGCGAGGGCGCGCTCGTGCTCAACAATTTGCTGCTCTCGGCGGTGCTCGGAATCGTCCTTGTCGGCACGCTCTATCCTTTGCTGGTCGAGGCGACGACCGGTGAGAAGCTCTCCGTCGGGCCGCCTTATTTCAACACCGCCGCGGGGCCCCTGGCGCTCGTCCTGGTCGCGATCATGGCGGCGGGCCCGCTACTGCGCTGGCGGCGCGACCGGCTGCGCGCCGTGGCGGGAAGGATCGCTCTGCCCATTCTCGTCACCGCCCTCGCCTTGCTGGCCGCGATCCTGCTCTTTCCGGGTCTGCGCATCCTGCCGTTCCTCGGCCTCGTCCTCGCGCTCGGAGTGGGCGCGGCGAGCGTGGCGCCGCTGTGGAAGCGCAATTTGCTTCGCACGCCGCTCTTCACCTGGGGAATGGTCGTCGCCCATCTCGGGATCGCGGTCGCTTTGGCCGGAATGGCCTCGGAAAGCGCCTTCACCCGGGAGCGGCTGGTGGCGGCGCGGGTCGGCGAGACCGTCAGCGTCGGCCCCTGGAGCCTGCGCTTCGATTCGGTCGAGCCGGTGGCGGGGCCGAACTGGACCGCGGTCGAGGCCAAGCTCACCGCCCGCCGCGGCGCCGGCGCGGCCCTCGTCCTGCTGCCCCAGGCGCGGATGTTCAGCAGCCCGCCCACCGAGACCAACGAAGCGGCGATCGCCACCCGGCTCGACGGCCAGCTCTACACCGTCATCGGCAAGCCGGACGGGGCCGGACGCTGGCAGCTCAGATTGTGGTGGAAGCCGCTCGTCACCCTGATCTGGCTGGGCGGCGCGATGGTCGCGCTGGGTGGTTTCCTCGCCCTGGTCGGGCGGGTCCGCCGTGAGCGGCGCCAGGCGCCGCTGGAGGCGTGGGCATGAGGCGGCTCGTCCTGTGGCTGCCGCTGGCGGTGTTCGTCGTCTTCGTGATCGCCGTCACATTCAGCCTTCGAAGCCCGGCCGACACCGATATCCGTTCGCGGATGATCGGCAAGCCGATGCCCGATTTCGAGCTTCGGCCGGCCGTGGCGAGCCATCCCGCGCTCGCCGCCGCCGATCTACGCTCCGGCAAGCCGCGCCTCGTCAACGTCTTCGCCAGCTGGTGCGTGCCCTGTAAGGCCGAGGCGCCGCAGCTGATGGAGCTCAAGCGCCGCGGAGTTCCGATCGACGGAGTGGCCGTCCGCGACCGGAGCGAGGACGTCGTCGCCTTCCTCGCCGAGTGGGGCGATCCGTTCGAGCGGATCGGCGCCGATCCCGAAAGCCGGGTCCAGTTCGCGCTCGGCTCGTCGGGCGTTCCGGAGACCTTCGTCATTGACGGCAAGGGCGTCATCCGCCTCCAGCACATCGGCGACATCAGGCCGGAGAATGTCGCGGAGATCCTCGCGGCTTACGAGGCGGCGAAATGAGCCCGTCATTGCGAGGAGCGCAGCGACGCGGCAATCCAGCGGGGCCTGGGCGCCGCCTTGGATTGCTTCGCTTCGCTCGCAATGACGGGCTTGCCGTCGCTCTTCTTCTCCTCGCCGCCCCGGCCCTCGCTCAATCCTCGCTGCCCCCGTCGCGCTACGCCTACACCCAGCTCGAGGATCCCCGTCAGGAAGCCCGGGCCAAGGCGCTGATGGAGACCCTGCGCTGCCTGGTCTGCCAAGGCCAGTCGATCGCCGATTCGGACGCCGACATGGCCGGCGACATGCGCGCTCTGGTCCGCGAGCGGATCAAGTCGGGGGAGGAGCCGGAGGCGATCCGCCGCTGGCTGGTCGACCGCTACGGCGCCTGGGTCAGCTACCGGCCGCCGGTCGAGCCGCTGACCTGGCCGCTGTGGGCGGCCCCTATGCTGCTCGTCGCGCTCGGCCTGTTCCTCGCCCGCGGCCGCTTCCGGCGGAAGGCGCGCTGATGGGCTGGGTCGTCCTCATCGTCCTGGCGCTCGCCGCCTTCGTGGCGATCTGGCGCTTCGCGCGGCTCGACCAGGCGGGCGTGCAGCTGCTCGCCTCCGCCTTGCTGCTCGCTTTCGCCGGCTATGCCTGGCAGGGCAGCCCCGGCCTCGCCGGAAGCCCGAAGGCGCCGCCGGAGACCCGGGAAATCCCCGACAGCGCCTTCGCCCGGATGCGCCAGGACATGCTCGGCCGCTTCGACACCGCCGACCGCTGGCTGAACATCGCCGAGGGTTTCCAGCGCCGCGGCGACACCCGCGGCGCCGCCGGGCTGATCCGCTCCGCGCTTCGCGAGCATCCCGACAATGCGATATTGTGGATCGGCTACGGCAACGCCCTCGTCCTCCACTCCGGCGGCCTGATCACCCCCGCCGCCCAGCTCGCCTTCGAGCGGGCGGCGGCCCTGGCGCCGGACCATCCGGCCCCGCGTTTCTTCTTCGGCCTCGCTCTGGCGCAGTCGGGCCGGCTCGACGAAGCCGAACGGATCTGGCGGGGGCTGCTCGCGGCGGCGCCCGCGGATGCGCCGTGGCGGGCGCAGGTGGAGGAGCAGTTGCAGGCGCTCGAGCAGGCGAGGGGGGCCGCGCGCTAGCTACCCGTCATCCCGGCGAAAGCCGGGACCTCGGGACAAGAAGGGCTCGGCGGGTCTCCACGAGGTCCCGGCTTTCGCCGGGATGACGCTCAGTGGTCAATGCCCCGGCCTGTCTCATGCTGGAGCTCGTCGATGCGCTTCGACGCTTCCGCCTTGGTCAGCTCGGGATCGAATTCCTCCCCGGCCTCCTGGCTCAGCGTCTTCAGATAGGAGGCCTGCGGGCCGGTCATCGACTCGTCTCCGGTCACCCACTCCTGGGGATCCTTCGCCGACGGGGGTTGCGGATTTTGTTCGGTAGCCATGGTTCTTCCCTTGGTGAGACTTGCCGGCACCAACGGCCATGTTCCGGACTTGTTCCCGCCTGGAGTCAGATCGGCTCGAACGGCAGGTTGAGCGCCTCGGCCACCGCCTGATGCCGGATCTTGCCGCCGGACACGTTCAGCCCGTTGGCAAGATGAGGATCGGCTTTCATCGCCACTTCAGCACCTTGGCCGGCTAGCTTCAGAACGAATGGGAGCGTCGCATTGTTGAGCGCGAAGGCCGAGGTGCGGGCGACGGCGCCGGGCATGTTGGCCACGCAATAATGGATCACTCCGTCAATCTCGTAGACGGGATCGTCGTGGGTCGTCGCCCGCGAGGTCTCGAAGCAGCCGCCCTGGTCGATGGCGATGTCGACCAGCACCGAGCCCCGCTTCATCGTCTTGAGCATGTCGCGGGTCACCAGCTTGGGCGCGGCCGCGCCGGGGACGAGCACCGCGCCGATGATCAGCTCGCACTTGGTCACCGCCGTCGCGATCGCCGCCCGCGACGCATAAGCGGTCTTGATCTGGCTGCCGAAGAACATGTCGAGCTCGGCGAGGCGGGCGTTGGAGATGTCGTAGATGGTGACGTCGGCGCGCATTCCGACCGCCATCTGCGCCGCGTTGACGCCCGAGACTCCGCCGCCGAGGATGGCGACCTTGGCCGGGGCGACGCCGGGAACGCCGCCGAGCAGGACTCCGCGCCCGCCCTGCTCCTTCTCCAGATAATGGGCGCCGACCTGGACCGACATCCGGCCCGCGACCTCGCTCATCGGCTTGAGGAGCGGGAGCGAGCGGTCGTCGGCGGTCACCGTCTCGTAGGCGATGCAGGTCGCTCCGGATTTCATCAGCCCCTTCGCCTGCTCGGGATCGGGCGCCAGATGGAGGTAGGTGAAGAGCAGATGCCGCGGCTCGAGCAAGGCGATCTCCTGCGGCTGCGGCTCCTTCACCTTTACGATCATGTCGGCCTGGGCGAAGGTCGAAGCCGCGTCGGGGGCGATGCGGGCGCCGGCGTCGATATAGGCCTGATCGTCGAAATCGATTCCGGTCCCGGCCCGGGTCTCGACGATGACCTCGTGGCCGGCGCCGGCCAGCTCGGCGACCGAGCCGGGGGTGAGGCCGACTCGATATTCGTGATTCTTGATCTCTTTGGGGACGCCGACGCGCATTTCCGACTCCTGGAGCGATGGGTTGCGCGGCGCTATAGCGTTGCGCTCGCGCTTTGTCGCCGTTGCGGAAGGCATCGCCGCCATGCTAAGCGCCGCCGCCTTCCCCCGATGACCGACGCCCCCACCGCCTCCGATTCCACCGCGGACTCCGCGCCCGCGCCCGGCGCGCGCGGCCGTTCGCAGGCGGGGCTCGCTCTGGGTGCGATCGGAGTCGTCTTCGGCGATATCGGAACCTCGCCCATCTACGCCTTCCGCGAGGCCTTTACCGGCCATCACGAGCTGCCGGCGAACGCGCTCAACGTGTTCGGGGTCCTCAGCCTGATCTTCTGGGCGATGGTGATCGTGGTGACCCTGAAATACGTCACCATCCTCATCCGCGCCGACAACAAGGGCGAGGGGGGAAGCCTCGCCCTGCTCGCACTCATCTCGCGCAAGAGCGGGGGCAAGGCGCGGTGGACCGGCGGCATCGTCCTTCTGGGCGTGTTCGCCTGCGCGCTCTTCTACGGAGATTCCATGGTCACTCCGGCCATCTCGGTGCTCGCCGCGGTCGAAGGCCTGGCGGTGGTCGACCCTCGCCTGGCGCCGGCGGTGCTTCCGCTCGCCGCCGGAATCATCGTCGGCCTGTTCGTCGGCCGCAAGGGCGGAACGGCGAGGCTGGGGCGCTGGTTCGGGCCGGTCATCTCGCTCTATCTGCTGACCATCGGGCTATTCGGCGCGCTCGCGGTCGCCCGCCATCCGGGCATCGTCGCCGCGCTCGATCCCAGCCATGCCTTCCGCTTCTTCGCCGCCCAGCCCTGGCTCGCCTTCCTGGCCCTGGGCTCGGTGGTGCTTGCGGTGACCGGAGCGGAGGCCCTCTATGCCGAGATGGGCCGCTTCGGCCGGCGGCCGATCCGCTACGGCTGGTTCTTCTTCGTGCTGCCCGCCCTGATGCTCAATTATCTGGGGCAGGGGGCCCTTCTGCTCGCCGAGCCTTCCGCGACGGCGAGCCCCTTCTTCCTGCTCGCTCCGCCCGGCTTCGAGCTGCCGCTCGTCCTCCTCGCCATCCTCGCCGCGACCATCGCCACCCAGGCGGTGATCTCCGGCGCCTTCTCGGTCACCCAGCAGGCGATCCAGCTCGGCTTCGTTCCGCGGCTGAGGATCGTCCACACCGCCGAGCATGGCGAGATCTACATTCCCGTCGTCAACTGGACCCTGATGGCGGCGGCCCTGGTCCTCGTCGTCACCTTCCGAGGCTCGTCCGAGCTCGCCTCGGCCTACGGAGTCGCCGTCACCGGCGCGATGCTGATCGACACCTTCCTGCTGGCGGCCCTGATCTCGTCGCTGTGGACCTGGAAGCCGTGGCGGCGCGTGCCCTTGCTCGTCCTGTTCCTGCTCGTCGATATCGGCTTCTTCGCCGCGACCTTGACCAAGGTGCCCGACGGCGGCTGGTTCCCGTTGCTGATCGGAGTGGTCGCCTTCACCTTGCTCACCACCTGGGCCAAGGGGCGGTATCTGATGCGGGTCAACCTGGCCGATTCGGCGATGCCGATGGAGATTTTCATCAAGTCCGCGGCCGGAAGCGTCGTCCGGGTGCCGGGCACCGCCGTCTTCCTCACCACGACCAACCAGGGCGTTCCTCCTTCCCTGCTCCACAACCTCAAGCACAATCGCTGCCTGCACGAGCGGGTGATGCTTTTGACCGTCGTCATCGAGGGGACCCCCCAGGTCGAGGAGCATAAACGCTGCGACCTCGTCGATCTCGGCGAGGGCTTCTTCCGGCTCACCCTGCGCTTCGGCTTCATGGAGGAAAGCGATTTGCCCGCCGCCCTCGCCACGGTCAGCTGCGGCCGCGACGTGCGGATGATGGAGACGAGCTTCTTCCTCTCCCGCCAGACGCTTATCGCCGCCCGCAACCCCGGCATGGCGAAATGGCGCGAGCATCTCTTCGCCTGGATGCTCCGCAACGCCGAAAGCGCGATGGAATTCTTCAAGCTTCCCCCCAACCGGGTGGTCGAGCTCGGCAGCCAGGTGGAAATCTGAGCGTCGTCGCCGCGCCCCTCATCGTCACGGCGACGTTCGGCGACGGCGACAATGGCTGGCTGCAGTTATTGCGGCGGACTCACTATCCGGCCGAGCGCAACCAGGTGCCCGCCCACCTCACCTTGTTCCGTCATTTGCCGCCCAGCCTGGAGGGCGAGCTCGGGCGGCGGCTCGCCGTCTATGCGGCCACGCCGGCGCCGAAGGCGGCGATCGCGGGAGTCATGGATCTCGGGCAGGGCACCGCCCTCAGGGTCGAGAGCGAGGCGCTGGAGGACATACGCCACGACCTCGCCCTCGCCCTTCGCGGACTGCTGACGCCGCAGGACAGGACGCCGTGGCGGCCGCACGTCACGGTGCAGAACAAGGTCGAGCCGAGGGAAGCGAAGCGGCTGCAGGCGGCACTTCGGGCGACGATCGAGCGGCGCCCGCTCGCGATCAAGGGGCTGGCGCTGTGGCGCTACCTCGACGGGCCGTGGGAGCCGGTGAAGAGCTGGACGTTTCGGGGCTAGCCGTCATCCCGGCGGAAGCCGGGAGCTTGTGGAGACCGGCCGAGACTCCGGTCCCGAGGTCCCGGCTTTCGCCGGGATGACGGTCTCTAGTCGAGCTGGCCGATGCCGTCGCAGCTGAAATCGAACGCGGCCAGGCCCGCTTCCAGATGCGAGGCGAGCAAGGGCATGTCCATCAGCTCGTCGATCCGGCTCTCCGGATCCTCGTCATTGGCCTCGGCGCAGGCATCGTCCCATTCGCTGACGTCGTAGGTGCCGCGGCCGACCCAGGCGAGCGCCAGGGTCTCGGCGAGCTGGTCGTCGGCGAGGTCGTCGAGGATGGCGCGAAGCTCTTCCTCGACCCCGCTGTTCAGTTCGTCCTCGAGCACCGACAAGGCCTCGCCGCCCTCATCGTCGAAATCGTCGACATTGTCCGCATCCTCGTCGGGATCCTGGGCGGGAACCTGCGCCTCATTCTCCTTGGCGCGGATGATGATCCTGCACAGGGTTTCAAGCGGGGTCAGCAATTCCATAGTCTGTCTCCAGTCGGCCCGGAAACGACAGGAGGGGCGGGGAGTTCCAGCGCCGAAACGGCCGCCGCCCGACTTGAAACCGGCGGCCGGCGCCTCCAGTTGACCGGTCGCTCGCCCGTTCCTATAGCGCGCCACGCCCGGCCGCCGCCGGAGCGCGATGGGGCGGAGTAGCTCAGCTGGTTAGAGCAGCGGAATCATAATCCGCGTGTCGGGGGTTCAAGTCCCTCCTCCGCTACCATTCCTCCGATATCCGGCATTTGCATAGCGGACGCTCCACACTGGATTCGTTTCCGCTTGACGCGGCCGGGCGGATACGGCGCTGTTCCGTCTCCGCGGCGGGGGCTCGCGGGGCGTAAAACGCAAAAATCCAGGCGACAGATTGAAATCGCCTGTGCAATGAACCGATTCGGAATATTTCCGTGGAAGATCACCGCTTTGTGGTGATTAGTCAACAGGGGATTTGCAGAATCGATGGGTTTCGGCGCTAGGCTCGCGGAAGAACGGAAGCGGCTCGGCCTCAAGCAGGCGGAGTTCGCCCAGCTTGTGGGCACGGACGTTCCCAAGCAGAGTTTGTACGAGAACGACCGGCGCGAGCTTCGCGCCGATTATCTCGCCCGCCTGGCCGCGGCCAGGGTCGACGTCGGCTACGTGCTGACCGCCAAGAGGAGCGAGGGCGCCTGGCTGGGGGAGGAAGCGAGCGAGCTTCTCTCCGCCTACGTCGCTCTGCCGGCGGATCTGCAGGAGGCGCTGCTTCGCTTCGTCGCCGACCTCAACCGGCAATTCGCCCAGGGGCATGGCCGCACCGTTCATTCCGGCCGGCAGGAATATCGCTCGGAGGAGCCCGACTAGCCGCCCGCGGCGTTGGCGCCCAATGCGTCAAGACGACATCCGAATCGGCACCGCCGGCTGGAGCATCCCCGTTCGAGTCGCGGAGGCCTTTCCCGGCGAGGGCGGCGGCCTCGAGCGTTATTCGGCCGGTTTCGGCTGCGCGGAGATCAATTCCTCCTTCCACCGCTCCCACCGGCCCGACACGTGGCGGCGCTGGGCCGCCTCGGTTCCCGACGCCTTTCGCTTCTCGGCCAAGCTGCCGAAGGAGATCACCCACAAAAGGCGGCTGGCCGGCTGCGCCGAATCGCTCGCCGCCGCTCTGGCCGAGATGGAAGGGCTCGGCCCGAAGCTCGAAATCCTCCTCGTCCAGCTGCCGCCCAGCCTCGCCTTCGAGGCCGCCGTCGCCGGCGATTTCTTCACGGCGTTGCGACAAGGCTGGGGGCGGGGCATCGCCTGCGAGCCGCGCCATCCGAGCTGGTTCGAACCGGAGCCCGATGCGCTTCTCGCCGGCCTTCGAGTCGCCCGAGTCGCCGCCGATCCGGCGAGGGTGCCCTCGGCCGCCGGGCCCGGAGGCTGGCGCGGCCTCGCTTATTACCGGCTGCACGGTTCGCCGCTGCCCTACCGGTCCAGCTACGACGACGGCCGGCTGGAAGCTTATGCGGCGCGAATCGCGGCGCAGGCGGGTCCCGTCTGGTGCATCTTCGACAACACCGCCTCCTCGGCCGCGACGGGCGATGCACTGAAGCTGAAGGCGCTTCTGGGGGTCTAGGCTGTATCGACAATCAGCAATCGTTCTCCCTCTCCCCTCGGGGGAGAGGGTTGGGGTGAGGGGGTTCGGCGTCCGCGGCTCACCCCCGGGGCATGCTCGGGGGAGGATCGGGATCAGGCCTCGCTCGCCGCCGGGATGACCCCGCGGCGGATCTGGTCGAGCTCGATCGATTCGAACAGGGCCTTGAAATTGCCCTCGCCGAAGCCCTCATTGCCCTTGCGCTGGATGATCTCGAAGAAGATCGGGCCGATCATGTTCTCGGTGAAGATCTGGAGGAGCAGGCCCTCGCCCGTCTCGGGCGAGCCGTCGATCAGGATCCGGCGCTTCCGCATCTCCGCGATCGAATGGCCGTGGCCGGGCACGCGAGCGTCGATCATGTCGTAATAGGTGTCGGGGCTGTCCTGGAAGCGGATTCCATTGGCGCGAAGCTTGTCGACGGTTGCGAAGATGTCGTCGGTGGCCAGGGCAAGATGCTGGATTCCCTCGCCTTTATATTCCTTGAGGAATTCCTCGATCTGACTGAATTCGTCCTGACTCTCGTTGAGCGGGATTCGGATCTTGTCGTCGGGCGCGGTCATCGCTCGGGAAATCAAAGCGGTCTGCTGGCCCTCGATGTCGAAATAGCGGATCTGCCTGAAATTGAAGATGCGCTCATAAAATTGCGCCCAATGATCCATCCGCCCGCGATGCACATTGTGGGTGAGGTGATCGAGCGTATGAAGCCCCGACGGCGAATCCTCGGCGCCTGTGGGCGTGAAATCGCGGTCGTAGATGGTCGAGGCTCCGTAGCGGTCGACGAGATAGAGGTAGGAGCCGCCTATCCCTTCGATCGCCGGCAGGCCGTAATCGCCTTCCACCTCGGTCGCCCCCCGCTCGACCGCAAGCTCCAGCGCCCGCCCGGCGTCGGCCACCCGGAAGGCCATGGCGCTGGCCGAGGGGCCGTGGGCACCCCGGAAATTCCCGGCATGGCCCGACGCCTCCAGGTTGAGCAGGAAGTTGATGTCGCCCTGGGCGTAGTGGCGGACCCGCTTGCTCTTGTGGTCGCTGCGGTGGGCGAAGCCCATGCGCCGGAAGAGGTCGCCGAGCGCCTCCGGATCGGGGCTGGTGAACTCGACGAACTCGAAGCCGTCCAGGCCGAGCGGATTGTCGTGGGGCATCGTCTCACTCCTCACACTGGCGGCTCCTCTAACAAGGCGCCGGGGCAGCGGCAAATGGGTTGCGCTTCGCCACCCCCAGACCCTATCTCGCCTCCATGGTCGCCACCCACTCCGCCCGGATGCTCATCCTCGGTTCCGGCCCCGCCGGGCTCTCCGCCGCCATCTACGGCGCCCGCGCCGGAATGGCGCCGATCGTCGTCCAGGGCATCCAGCCCGGCGGCCAGCTGACCACCACTACCGACGTCGAGAATTATCCGGGATTCCGCGAGGTCATCCAGGGCCCGTGGCTGATGGAGGAGATGCAGGCCCAGGCCGAGCATGTCGGAGCGCGGATGATGTGGGACCATATCGTCGAGGTCGACCTGACCCGCCGGCCGTTCCGCCTCGTCGGCGACGGCGGCACGATCTATAGCGGCGACGTCCTCGTCATCGCCACCGGCGCCCAGGCGAAATGGCTGAACCTGCCCAGCGAGGAGCATCTGAAGGGCAGGGGAGTCTCCGCCTGCGCGACCTGCGACGGCTTCTTCTATCGCGGCCGCAAGGTGGCGGTGATCGGCGGCGGCAACACCGCCGTCGAGGAAGCGCTCTACATGACCAACCACAGCCACGACGTCACGCTCATCCACCGCCGCGACAGCCTTCGCGCCGAGAAGATCCTCCAGGACCGATTGTTCGCCAATCCGAAGATCAGGGTGCTGTGGAACAAGGCGGTCGACCGCTTCGTCGCCGGCGGCGAGCCCGAGGGGCTGGTCGGCCTCGACCTCAGGGACACGCGCAGCGGCGAGACCTCGCATATCGACGTCCAGGGCGGCTTCGTCGCCATCGGCCATTCGCCCGCGACCGAGCTGTTCCAGGGCAAGCTGACGCTCGACAAGGACGGCTATATCGAGGTCGAGCCCGGCAGCACCCGGACCAGCGTCGAAGGCGTCTTCGCCTGCGGCGACGTCATGGACAAGATCTACCGCCAGGCGGTGACGGCGGCGGGGACAGGCTGCATGGCCGCCCTCGACGCCGAGAAGTTCCTGGCGGAAGCGGAGTTCGAGGCTGCGGCGGGGGTCCACGAGGTCGCCTGAACTCGTCATCCCGGCGAAAGCCGGGACCTCGTTGAGATTGGCCGCGGAGCTTTGTCTCGCTGGGGTCCCGGCTTTCGCCGGGATGACGGGCTAGAGGCACCTGAGCGCTTCCGTAACCGCCGCCAGCAACGCGGCCTCGTCCCCGGGGCGGGAGAAGGTGTGGGCGTCGCTGTCGATCGTGATAGGCGCAGGATTGGCTTCCCGCACGGTCCTGAAGGTCGGCGAGGACCATTCCGCCCGGGCGGCAATCGCCGTCGAGTCGCGCGTGGCGAGGATGAGCTGGCTGGGAAGGCCCGCCTTGCGGAGCGAGGCGGCGATCTCGCCCGACAAAGTCGAAGGCTTGCTCGCTACAATTTTGCCGAGCCCCTTCAATATCTTGCGATAAGATATTGACCCCGAAAGCAAACGTTTCCAGCCCTCAAGGCTGAGCAGCTGTTCCTTGTAGCGCGACTTGATCGCCGCCGCCGCGGGTTCGCCGGCCTCCGCCTCGACGAACCAGGGGTTGACCAGCACATAGCCGTCGAGCCCCGCCGCCTTGCCGTGAAGGGCGAGCGCCGAGGCGCCGTCGCACAGGCCGAAGCCGAGCAGCCGGGTGAGCTGAGGCTGCTCGCTCCGGAAGGCGGCGGCGGCGGCGGCGAGATCGGGGCCGCTGCCGCGAAAGTCCGGGTCCTCGCCTTCGCTGTCGCCGACTCCGCGGCGGTCGAAGCGAAGGCACGGCCAGCCCGCCGCCGCCAGCGCCGCCGCAAGCCGCTCGAACATTCGGTGCGAGCCGATCCGGGTCTGGGTGCCGCCGGTGACGATGAGGAGACCGGTCGCTCCGGCCGCCGAATCGAGGCTCGCGCCGAGCGCCGAGCCTTGGCAGTCGAAGCTCAGCAGGCGCCGCATGCGCGCACCCATGTCGAAATGTCCGAAGCCATTGCAGCCGCAAGCTCAGATGAGGTCTGAGGTTCGGCGCGCCGCCACAAGGGCGGACCCTCGAGCTTGAGATCGGCCTCGGCGCGGTCGGTGGAGAGCCGGACCGTTCGAACCTTCTCCCCCGGCGCCGCCTCCGCCGCCTCGAGACCGTCGAGCAGGGCCCGCGACGGCGCATAGCCGCCGCCGCCCTCGGTCATCAGTCCGGCGCGGGCGAGATCGCGCGCCAGCGAGGTCCCGGCGGCGGGAGCGAAGCGCCAGCGCGCCGGCGCCATGTCGTCGAGCAGGGCGCCGCCGCGAACGCTCGCCGTCGCAACCGCTCCGCTTTGGGCGAAGGCGGCCGCGGCGGCGTCGAGCCAGTCCTTCCAGGACACCTCCTCCAGCGCCCGCTCGCTCTCGCCCGTGCCGGGGAGGTCGGGGAGCCAGCAGGCGAAGCCCTCGGCGGCGAGCCCCCGCATCGTCGCGGCGAGCAAGGCCCGGGTCCGGTTCATCTCCTCGAACAAGGGCGGCAGCAGGAGCAGCGCCGGACCGTCGCCGATCCGCATCATCCATTCGTCGCGGTCTCCGGTCCGGTAGCGGGCGTAATGGAGACCCGGCCCAGTCACTGGAGGGATTTGGCGCGGGCGAAGGTGAGAAGGGAGCCGAAGCTTTCGAGCATGTCGGCGTCCACCTCATGGTCCTCGATGAGGATTCCAAGCCTCTCCTCGAGCTCGGTCAGAAGCCCCGCCACCGCCATCGAATCGAATTCGGGAAGGGCTCCGAACAGGGGGCTCGCCTCGTCCAGGGCGGCGACCTGGGCCTCGGGAAGGCCGAGCACGTCGCGAAGCACCGCTCGCAAGGTGGCGTCGACTTCCTGCTCGTCGTTGAAAGCGGCCACCATGATCGTCCTCTCGCCCCTCGTTTCGCGCGCCGCCTAACGGCTCCGGGCGCGGCGGACAAGCGCGGAAAGCCCGGCGCGGGCGGCGCCGGCGAGCCCGGACGGCGATGCGGGGTTGAACGCCTCCAGCCGCCACAGCGTCGCCCGCTCGCCCATCCAGTCGCGCTTGTAGCCGTCGTCGCCGGTGCCGTAGTCGATGCGCGACACCCGGTCCTCGTCGAGCGCGGCCCGGAACATGGCCATGCTCAGCACCGTGCCGGGCGACAGCGATTTGGAATCCTCGCGATAGGCGAGCTTGTGGATCCAGGCGGTGCCGTCCTCGACCGTCCACAGCTGCGCGGCGAGCGGGCGCCCGTCCTTGAACGCGACGCCGAGCCGAAGCCGCCCCGCCGCTCCCTCCTGCTCCGCCAGGGCGCGAAGGAAAGCGGGAGAGCCTTCCTCGGGCTTCCAGCTGGCGGCGTAGACGTCCTCATAGGCCGCCCAGGCGACGGCCTCGAAGCGGCGGTGGATCTCGATCTCAAGCCCGGCCGCCTTCGCCTTGCGCTGGCCGGTGTTGCGCAGCCTGCCCGGCCGAGCCGCCCAGTAAGCGGCGAAATCCTGTCCCGCCGTGTCGATCCGCCAGGAGGCGGTGGCGGGGCCGGTCCGGACGAGCCAGCCGGCGGACCGGAAGGCGGCGGCGAGCGGCTCGGGATCCTCCAGCGGGCCGATTTCCAGCCGGTTCAATCGTTTGCGCAGTTTTTCTGCGATCGGCTTCGCGCCTTTCATGTCGCCGATCAGCCCGAAGCGAAGGCTGTACCAGGCGCGATAGGCCTCTGCCCGGCCGCGCTGGGCGGCGAGGAACAGCCAGGCGGAGCTCCGGCCGTCGCCGGCCCGGGCCACCAGCGGCCGTCCCGGCGGCGGGCAATGGGCTTCGATGAGTCGAAACCAGGCGAGCCGCTCGAACAGGCATGGCCGGTCGTCGAGGCCGTCGGCCGCCGCGGCGCCGAGGCTATCGAACAGTTCCACCTCGAAGCCCAACGCGCTATCCCCTCGGCTTCAACGCCCAGCCTTCCTGCTGTGGCGCAGCAAGGAGGCAAGGTGCAAGCCCCGGATCCGACGCCCCGTCCGCTCGACCATCTCACCCTCGGAGGCGCTCCGGACGCGCCGGCCCTCGTCACGAAGGAAGGGCCGCTCGATTATGCCGGTCTCGAGGCCGGGGTCGGCGCCCTCGCCGCGGCGCTTCGGGCGCGAGGCTTCGCGCCCGGGGACCGGGTGGCCAGCTGGCTTCCCAAGACCCGGATGACGAGCCTTCTGCCGCTCGCCTGCGCCCGCGCCGGGCTCGTCCACGTGCCGGTCAACCCGCTGCTCAAGCGCTCCCAGGTCGGCCACATCCTCGCGGACAGCGGAGCGAGGCTGCTCATCACCGGCAAGGCGCGGCTGGCGACGCTGGGGGAGGGCGATCTGCCTGCCGACTGCACCGCCGCCGTGGAGGAGGAAGGCGCGGCGATGCTGGCCGGGGAGGACCGGCTGCCGCCGTCGGGCGCCGATCCGGACGATCTCGCCGCTCTGCTCTACACCTCCGGATCGACCGGCCGTCCCAAAGGGGTGATGCTGAGCCACGCGAATATGGCGCTGGGAGCGGTCAGCGTCGCTCATTACCTGCGCCTCGCGCCCGGGGACCGGGTGCTCGGAGTCCTGCCGCTGAGCTTCGATTATGGCCAGAACCAGCTCCTCTCGACCTGGGCCGCCGGCGCCTGCGTCGTTCCGATCGAATATCTCGCCGCGCGCGACGTCATCCGAGCGGTCGAGACCCACGGCATCACCACTCTGGCCGGAGTGCCGCCGCTCTGGGTTCAGCTGGTCGAGGCGCCGTGGCCGCCCCAGGCGGCGCTGTCCCTCCGCCGGCTCACCAACAGCGGCGGACGGCTGCCCGTGTCGATCGTCCGCCGACTGCGCGAGCTGTTTCCGGCCGCCGAGCTCTATCTGATGTACGGCCTCACCGAGGCGTTCCGCTCGACCTATCTCGAGCCCGCCCTCCTCGACGAGCATCCCGATTCGATCGGCAGCGCCATCCCCTTCGCTGAAGTCATGACGTCAAGGCCGGACGGCACGCTCTGCGCGGCCGGCGAGGACGGCGAGCTCGTCCATGCGGGACCGCTGGTCGCCAAGGGCTATTGGAACGATCCGGAGCGGACGGCCCAGCGCTTCAGGCCGGCGCCGCCGGGCTCGCATTACGGCGGTATCGCGGTGTGGTCGGGCGACCGGGTCCGCGCCGACGAGCAAGGCCTGCTCTATTTCGTCGGCCGCGAGGACGCGATGATCAAGACCAGCGGCAACCGGGTCAGCCCGACCGAGGTCGAGGAAGCGGCCGTCGCGAGCGGGGTCGTCACCGAGGCGGTGGCGCTCGGAGTGCCCGACGACCGGCTCGGCGAAGCGATCGCCCTGGTGGTGCGGGGGACGGGGCCCGACGAGGCGCTGCGCAACTTTCTGCGGCGGGAGTTACCGAATTTTATGCAGCCCGCGCATATCGTCTGGCGCGACGAGCTGCCGCGCTCTCCCAACGGCAAGCTCGACCGGGAAGTCATCAAGAGCGAGCTGAGCCAATGAGCAAGCCCATGGGGGCGATACCGGAAGGCTTCGCGGCCGAGGACGGAATGCTTCTGATCGGCGGCCGCCGAGCCGACTCGCTCGTCGCGGAGGCGGGAGACACGCCGCTCTTCGTCTACAATGTTGCCAAAGTTGCCGCGCAAGTCGCTCTTTTCAGGAGCCACTTTCGTGGCGTTAATCTTCATTATGCCATTAAAGCAAACACTTACGCACCACTCCTGAAAGAAATTGCGAAGCTGGTCGACGGGCTCGACGTCGCCTCGGGCGGCGAGATGGAGGCGGCGCTGGCGAGCGGGACCGAGGCCGCCGAAATCTCCTTCGCGGGGCCCGGCAAGCGCGACGACGAGCTCGCCGCGGCGATCGCCGCGGGGGTGACCCTCAACCTCGAATCGGAGGGCGAGGCGGAGCGGGCGCTGGCGATCGGGCGCGGCCAGGGCCGTACCCCGCGGCTTGCGGTCAGGGTCAATCCCGACTTCGAGATCAAGGGCTCCGGCATGCGAATGGGCGGCGGCGCCAAGCCGTTCGGGGTGGACTCGGCGCGGGTGCCGGCTTTGGTGCGGCGGCTGATCGAGGGCGGGGCCCAGTGGCGCGGCTTTCACATCTTCGCGGGCTCGCAGGCGCTCTCGGCCGAGGCGCTGATCGAGGCGCAGCGGGCGACGGTGGCACTGGCCGGCGAGCTCGCCGAGGCCGCCGGGGCGTCACCGCCCCTGGTCAATCTCGGCGGCGGATTCGGCATTCCCTATTTCGCCACGGAATCGCCACTAAACGTTAGAGAAGTTGGGGACTCCTTGGCCGAAACGTTGCGCAATCGCCCGGCAGCGCTCGCGGAAAGCGGCTTCGCGATCGAGCTCGGCCGCTGGCTGGTGGGGGAGGCCGGCGTCTATCTGACCCGGATCGTCGATAGGAAGGAGAGCCACGGCAGGACTTTCCTCGTCACCGACGGCGGAATGCACCACCAGCTCGCCGCCTCCGGCAATTTCGGCCAGGTGGTGCGGCGCAACTATCCGGTCGCGATCGCTTCCCGTTTCGGCGAGCCGGCCGAGGAGGAAGCGAGCATCGTCGGCTGCCTGTGCACCCCGCTCGACCGGCTGGCCGACGACGTCATGGTGCCCCGCGCCGAAGTGGGCGACCTGGTGGCGGTGTTCCTCGCCGGCGCCTACGGCCTCTCCGCCAGCCCGGCGGCCTTCCTCGGCCACCCGCCGGCGCTGGAGATGGTGGTGGGGTGACGACGCAGGGGGACTTCGGTGTCTGACACCGATTTTTGCTTGAGCCTGGTCGTCGCCGTAGGAATTCAAAGACTTAGAAATCGGTGTCTGACACCGATTTTTGAGTTCCAGAAATCGGTGTCTGACACCGATTTTCTGAGTCCCACAATGTTCATGGACCCCCGATCAAGCCGGGGACGACGACGCAGGGGGAATTCGGTGTCTGACACCGATTTTCGTGAAGCTCGCCGGGCGCCATAGGAATTCAAAGACTTGGAAATTGGTGTCCGACACCAATTTTGAGGTGAGGGCGGATTAACCTTCCCATCCCCCCGACACCAATTTTGGGAGGTGGGGGCGGATTAACCTTCCCATCCCGCCAGTCCCGCTTTGGGACGCGGCTCAGAAGGCCATTGTTCCTAACGGTAATTTTACCTCTTCAAGCCATAGCGGACCCAAATCTCGCGCCCCTGACGTCAGAGGCGCGGATCCGCGGCGACACGAAGAGGAATGATCCCATGCGTTTCCTGGCCAGTTCCACCCTCGCCCTCGCCCTGAGCCTCGGCGCGGCCGCCGCCGCCGACGCCAAGGGCGGCAACCAGCTGCCGCCGGCCAGCTTCGTCGGCTCCGACGACGCCGCTCCGGCCGAGAAATATGTGATCGGAGCGCTCGACCAGCTCAACATCTTCGTCTGGCGCAACGCCGATCTCGGCGGAAAAGTGCAGGTCCGCCCCGACGGAATGATCACCACTCCGCTCATCCCGGACCTCCAGGCCGCCGGCAAGACTCCGGCGCAGCTGGCCGACGACATCCGCCTCGCCCTCACCAAATATGTCGACGACCCGCGGGTCACCGTCATGGTCGAGACCTTCCAGGGCAGCTTCAGCCAGCAGGTCCGGATCGTCGGAGCGACCGAGAAGCCGGCGTCGATCCCCTATCGGGCGAACATGACCCTGCTCGACGCGATGATCGCGGTCGGCGGCCTTTCCGAATATGCGGCGGGCAACCGCGCCCGGCTGATCCGCCACGACCGGGCGACCGGCACCCAGACCGAATATGACCTCAAGATCGCCCGGCTGCTGAAGAAGGGCGACACCAAGGCCAACGTCCGGCTCGAGCCGGGCGACGTCATCATCATCCCGGAGAGCATGTTCTGAGGCGGTAGCCGCCGCCGACCCCAATGCGCACGCAAGGAATGCCAGCCTCGATGGACGGACTCTACGAGCAGATACGGATCGCGATCCACCAGGTGTGGCGCCGCAGATGGCTGGCTTTGGCCGTCGCCTGGGGCCTGTGCCTCGTCGGCTGGCTCGCCGTCGCCCTCATTCCCAACACCTATGAATCGAAGGCGCGGGTCTTCGTCCAGATGCAGTCGATCCTGCCCAACCAGGTCGGAATCACGGCTCAGGAGAGGGAAGGGGACCTCAACCGGGTCAAGCAGACCCTGACCTCGAGCGAGAACCTCGCCAAGGTGGTGAGGCGGACCGAATTGAACGGCCTCGTCGCCGGCGACCGCGACCTCGCCGTCCAGGTGGCCGGGCTTCGCCAGGCGATCAAGGTCACCGCCCAGCCCGACAACATGTTCGAGATCAGCGCCACCGCCCGGGTCTCCGGCTTCTCCAACCGCCAGAACGCCAGGCTCGCCGCCGCGGTCGTCCAGGGCCTGCTCGACATCTTCGTCGAGCAGAACCTCGCCGGCGACCGCGACGAGGCCAATCAGAGCCTCGCCTTCCTCGACCAGCAGCTCAAGGCTCGCGAGAAGCAATTGCAGGAGGCCGAGCAGCGCCGGGTCGAGTTCGAGCAGCGCTACCTCGGCCTGCTCCCCGGAGAGGGTTCGATCGGCGCCCGCATGGGCGCGGCCCGGACCGAGCTCGCCGGGATCGAGCAGCAGCTGATGCAGGCGCAAAGCTCGCTCGCCGCCCTTCGCGGCCAGCTTGCCGCCACGCCCACCTCGATGCCCGCTCTGGGCGGCGACAGCGGCGGCGGCGGCGCCCGCGGCCAGCTCGCCGCGCTGGAGGCCAAGCTCGCCCAGGCGGCGGCGGAGGGCTGGACCGATTCGCATCCCGACGTCGTCAGGCTGCGCAGCCAGATCGCCCGGCTGAAGCCGCTCGCCGCCCGCGAGCCGGCCGGCGCCGGCACCATTCCCAATCCCTCCTACGTGTCCCTGAGGGCGATGGTGGCCGAGAAGGAAGGGCAGGTGAACGCCGCCGCGACCCGCAAGGCGCAGCTCCAGTCCGATCTCGCCCAGCTCGGCAACCGCCAGGCCTCCGAGCCCGGAGTCGCCGCCGACCAGGAGCGGCTGAACCGCGACTACGACGTTCTCAAGCGCCAGTATGACAAGCTTCTGGAGGACCGCGACCAGGTTCGGCTGAGGACCGACGTCCGCAGCCAGACCGACGCGGTCAAGTTCAAGATCATCGACCCGCCCAGCCAGCCCAACGTTCCGCTGACTCCGAACCGGCCCCTTTTGCTCACCCTGATCCTGTTCGTCGGGATCGGCGCCGGCGCCGGAATCGCCTTCGTGCTGGGCCAGATCCAGACCACCTTCCCGACCCAGGCCAGGCTCGCCGAGGCGACCGGGCTGCCGGTGCTCGGCTCGATCGGCGAGGTCGTCAGCGAAGCGGGCCGGGCCAGGAACCGGCAGCGGCTGCTGTGGCTCGGCGGCGGCGCGGGGGCGCTGGGCGCGGCCTGGGCGATCCTGCTCGCGGTCGAATTCTGGCAGCGCAGCACGGTGGCCTGAGGAGCCGAGATGAACAAGCATAGCCCCCTCAGCCATTCGGGCTCGCTCTTGGAGCGGGCGGCGGAGCTTTACGGCTTCGGTTTCCCGGAATCGCGGCCCGAGCCCATCCGGAGCGCTCCGCAGAGGGAAAATCCGGAGCCCGAAGCGCAAGCGCAACCGGAGCCGAAGGCCGTGCCCCGAAGCTTTTTGCCGGCTCTGACCGAAGCGAAAGCGGCGGCCGACCGGGAGAGCCTTCGGGAGAAGGGCTTCATCGTCCCCGACAGCCCGGCGGGTCCGCTCGCCGAGGAGTTCCGGATCGTCAAGCGCCAGCTGCTGCTCGGCATGGCCGCGGGCAGCGCGGTCGCCGCCGACAAGCGCCGGACCATCCTGGTCTGCTCGGCCCAGCCCGACGAGGGCAAGACCTTCTGCGCGCTCAACCTCGCTCTGTCGCTGGCCGGCGAGCGCGACCTCGAGGTGCTGCTGGTCGACGCCGATTTCCCGAAGCCCGAAGTGCTCGACATCCTCGGCCTGGAGGCGAAGGCCGCCGGCTTCGTCGACGCCCTCGCCGACCCCTCGCTGGACCCCGAGCGGCTGGTCATCCGCACCGACATCGGCAGCCTCTCGGTGCTTCCCGCCGGCCGCTACGAGAACGACGTCCCCGAGCTGCTCGGCTCCGACCGAACCGCCCGGGTGCTCGCCCGGCTCACCGAGGGCCGGCCCAAAAGGATCGTGATCTTCGATTCGCCGCCGGCGCTGATGGCCTCGGCGGCCGCCGCGCTGGCGAGCCATGTCGGCCAGCTGCTGCTTGTCGTGCGTGCCGATCAAACCACCGAAGCCGATCTCAAGGAGGCCGCAAGCCTCCTCTCCGGATGTCCGCAAATCAGCCTGCTGCTCAACGGCACCGGCTTCGCGGCAACCGGCCGTCGATTCGGTTCCTATTATGGATACGGCCAATGAAAAAGGCTTTCTTCCAGTCATTTGTGGGCCGTAGCTGGCTCGGCCTGGCAGCAGCGGCGGGCCTCAGCCTCGTTGCCGGGGCGGCCTCCGTCCAGGGCGAGCCGAGGACCAGCATCCACCCCTATCTGGAGGTGCAGCAGGTCGCGACCGCGGACTTCGACCGGGGCGAGGTGCTCACCTATACCGGAGTCGGCGGCGGCCTCGACGCCGCGGTCGCGACTCGCCGGGTCCAGGCGATGATCAGCGTCAACTACCAGCACCGGATCGGCTGGAACGACCGGATCAACGACCATGACGTGGTCAGCGGCCTCGCCGCCGTCCATGTCGAAGCGGTGCCCGGCCTGCTCGCGATCGACGCCGGCGCCATGGCGGCGCGTACCCATGCCGACATTCGAGCGCCGGTGCCGACCGCGCGGACGATCGACAGCGCCAACGTCGCCGAGATCTACAGCGCCTATGCCGGCCCGACCCTCACCACCCATGCCGGGCCGGTCGCGGTCAACGCCAGCTACCGTCTCGGCTACGTCAAGGTCGACGACCACAGCCTCGCCGGCTCGGGCCTGCCCGCCGGGGCGCCGCGGGTCGACCGCTATTCGAGCAGCACCGTCCACAACGCCAGCGTCAGCGTCGGCATGGCGCCGGGCGAGCTGCCCTTCGGCTGGACCGTCGGCGCCGGCTACGTCCGCGAGGACATGAACCGGCTCGATTCGAGCTTCGAAGGCAAATATGTGCGCGGCGACGTCGTCGTTCCGGTCTCGCCCACTCTGGCCTTCACCGGCGGAGTGGGCTGGGAGAGCCTGCAGGGCTCGCAGCAGGATTTCCGGCGCGATCCCGCGACCGGGCTTCCGTTGCTCACGCCCAACGGCAACCTCATCGCCGATCCCTCGCGCCCCCGTCTCAAGACGGTCGACCAGGACGGCGAGATGTGGGACGTCGGAATCCTGTGGCGGCCGAGCCGCCGCACCGAGCTCCAGGCCCGGGCGGGCTGGCGCTACGGCGGCGAGAGCTTCACCGCCTTGCTCTCGCACAAGATCAACGCCCACAGCGCCCTCAACGCTCAAATCTATGACGGCGTGAGCAGCTTTGGACGGCTTTTGGTAGCCGATCTCAACGGTTTGCCGACGAACTTTAAGACTCCGACCAACGGCTTCACCGGCCCGGGCTGCGTCTTCGGCAACGATCCCGGCACCGGCGCCTGCTTCGGCGACGCCTTCCAGTCGATCAGCAACTTCAACTTCCGCAACCGCGGCGCCACGTTGCGCTACTCGGCCGAGCGGGGCGTGTGGACCCTGGGCCTCGGCGCCGGCTACGCCAACCGCCGCTACCTCGCTCCGGACAGCAACATCTTCGCCCTGCACGGGGTCACCGACCAGAGCCTCACGCTGCAGGGCAATATCGGCCGGCGGCTGACCCGCACCTCGGGGATCGACCTCGACGCTTATTCGGCCTGGTACGAAAGCGGCCTCGCCGGCTCCGACTCGAGCTTCGGCGCGGGCCTCACCGGCCGCTATTACCGCAACATCTTCCGCGACCGGCTGCAGGCGCAGGTCGCGGCGGGGCTCTACACCACCCAGGCGGGGGAATTCGACGCCAGCTACGGCTCGATCCTGTTCGGCCTGCGCTACACTTTCTGAGGGACGGCACGCATGTATACCGACCATTACGGCCTCGCCGAGCGCCCCTTCCAGCTGACCCCGGACGCGCGCTACTGGTATGAGAGCCGCACCCACAAGAAGGCGATGGCCTATCTCGGCTACGGCCTCGCCCAGGGCGAGGGGTTCATCGTCATCACCGGCGAGATCGGCGCCGGCAAGTCGACCCTCGTCGCCCACCTGATGGCGACGATCGACCGCGAGCGCCTCAACGCGATCAGCCTCGTCTCGACCCAGGTCGAGGGCGACGACATGCTTCGTCTCGCCGCCCAGGGCCTGGGGCTCGAGACCGGCGGCGTCATGAAGGCGCAATTGCTCGACCGGATCGAGCAGAGGCTTCGCGAGGAAGCCTCGAGCGGAAAGCGCACCCTGCTGATCGTCGACGAGGCCCAGAATCTGCCGGTCTCGGCCCTCGAAGAGCTTCGAATGCTCTCCAACTTCACCTCGCAAGGCCGTGCGCTCATTCAGATTTTCCTGCTCGGCCAGCCCGAGTTCCGGGACCGGGTCGCGGCCGACGACAGCCTCGAGCAGCTCCGGCAGCGGGTGATCGCCAGCCATCATCTCGAGGCGATGGAGGCCCATGAGGTCGAGCCTTATCTCGTCCACCGCCTCGCCGTGGCGGGCTGGCAGGGGCGGCCCGGCTTCGAGCCGGAAGCCTTCGCCTCGCTCTACCGCCACAGCGGCGGGGTTCCGCGCAAATTGAACCAGCTCGCCTCGCGCCTCTTCCTCTATGCGGTGGTCGAGCAGCTCGAGACGATCGGCGGCGGCGACGTCGAGGCGGTGGCCGCCGACATGGCGGCCGACCGCCCCGCCAGCGCCTCCAAAAGGGTGCTTCCGCTGCGCCGGGTGTCGGACCGCGAGCCGGCCGCGGGCGATCCCTCGCTCGAGCGGCGGATCGCGGCGATCGAGGCCCGGCTCGACGAGCAGGAAGCGGCGGTCCGCCGGGTCTTGACCGTCCTGCTCGACTGGGTCGAGAACGAGAGCCAGCCGCGCCGAAGCAATGCCGCTTAGGGTTTCTCCATTCCTCCCAGAGAGATCTCGGGGAGGAATAAGGAAGTAAGATGCTGAACGCGCTCTCCGTCGACGTCGAGGACTGGTTCCAGGTCGGGGCGTTCGAGACCGTCATCGGCCGCGACCGCTGGGACGGGCTCGAGCAACGGGTCGGGCGCAACGCCGAGGCGGTGCTCGACCTGTTCGCCGAGGCCGGGGTCAAGGCGACCTTCTTCACCCTGGGCTGGGTCGCCGAGCGCCATCCCGCCCTGATCCGCCGGGCCGCCGAGGCGGGCCATGAGATCGCCAGCCACGGCTGGGACCATCAGCGCGTCTTCAACCTCGGCGAGGAGGCCTTCCGGGCCGATCTGAGGCGCGCCCACGCCGCCATCGCCGACGCCGCCGGAGTCGAGCCGAAGGGGTATCGTGCGCCGAGCTTCTCGATCGACCGGCGAACGCCCTGGGCCCACCGCATCCTCGCCGAGGAGGGTTATGCTTATTCCTCGAGCGTCGCTCCGCTCGTCCACGACCATTATGGCTGGCCCGAGGCGCCGCGCTTCGCCCACCGTCCGCTTCCCGATTCCGACCTGATCGAGCTTCCGGTGACCACCGTCGAGCTGGCGGGCCGGCGGATGGCGGCGGGGGGAGGGGGTTTCTTCCGGCTTCTTCCCTATCTTTTCTCGAGCTGGGCGATCGACCGGGTGAACAAGGGCGACGGCCGTCCCGCGGTCTTCTACTTCCACCCCTGGGAGATCGATCCCGGCCAGCCGCGAGTGGCGGGCGCCTCGCTCAAATCCCGGCTCCGCCACTATAGCCGGCTTTCAGCGATGCGGCCCAAGCTTCTGAAATTGTTCAAGGCCCATGCCTGGGGCCGGACCGACCGGGTGGTCGAGCGGGAACGGGAGCGACTGTAAGTGAACGCCCCCTTCGCCCAACTCGCGCCGACGGTGCGGACCGCCGATCTCGCCGATCCCGCGGAGTGCCGGAGGCTCGATGCCTGGGTGCGCGCGCGTGCCGACGCGGAGCCCTTCCACCGCCCGCAATGGAGCCGCGCCGTCGAGACGGGCTGCCGCCAGAAGAGCCATTTCCTCGTCGCCGAGCGCGGCGGCGAGATTGCCGGCTGCCTGCCGCTCACCCACGTCCGTTCCTTCCTGTTCGGCAACGCCCTTGTCTCGGCCGGCTTCGCCACCGGCGGCGGCATCCTCGCCGTCGACAGGGCCGCGGCCGGGGCGCTCGCCGGGGCGGGCTGGGCGCTGGCGCGCGCGCTGGGCTGCGGCTCGCTTGAATTGCGCGGCGGCGAGCTTCCCGAGGGGTGGCGCCGCCGCGAGGGCGTCTATGCCGCTTTCTCGACCGCGGCCGAGGCCGACGGCGAAGGCTTGCTGAAGTCGATCCCGCGCCGCCAGCGGGCGGAGATCAGGAAGGCGCTGGCGCAGGGGCTGGAGATCAGCACCGGCAACGATCCCGCCCATGTCGAGGCGTTCCGCCGGGTCTATGCGGAGAGCGTCCGCAACCTTGGAACCCCGGTCTTCCCGGCCGGCCTGTTCCGGGCGATGGCCGAGGGTTTCGGCGAGGATTGCGACATCCTCATCGTCTCGAAGGACGGGCAGCCGCTCTCCGCTCTGTTCAACTTCTACCTCGCCGGCACCGCCTACACCTATTGGGGGGGCGGGACGGCCGGGGCGCGCCGCTACCGCGCCAACGACCTCATCTACTACGCCTTCATCCGTCACGCCGCCTCCCGCGGCTGCTCCCGGGTGGATTTCGGCCGTTCGAAAATCGGCACCGGCGCCTGCGACCGCAAGCGCATCTGGAATTTCGAGGAGCGTCCGCTCGTCTACGCATCGCGCACCGCCGAGGGCGCCGAGCCGCGCGAGATCAACCCGCTCAACCCCAAATATCAGCGCCGCGTGGCGCTTTGGCGCAAGCTGCCGCTGCCGGTCGCCAACCTGATCGGACCCTGTATCGCGCGCGGGCTGGGCTGATGGCCGAGCTGCTCTACCTCGCCCACCGAATCCCGTACCCGCCGGACCGGGGCGACAAGATCCGCTCGTTCCACGAGCTCAGGCATCTCGCCGGACTGGGACGGGTCCATCTCGCCTGCTTCGCCGACGACGAGGCCGACTCGGCGCACCTCGCCGGCCTTCGCGAGGCGCTCGGCGGAGCGCTGGGCGAGGCGCATGTCGAGGTCCGGCGGACCTCGCGGGCGGCGGCCGGCGCCCGGGCCCTGATCGAGGGCAAGCCGGTCTCGCTCACCCTGTTCGACAGCCGGTCGATGCGGGCTTTCGTCGGGCGCCTGCTGGCGAGCCGCGACATCGGCACGATCTTCGCTTTCTCCGGGCAGATGGCGCAGTTCGTGCCCGACAGGCCCGGCGCCCGATTCGTGATGGATTTCGGCGACGTCGATTCGGCCAAGTTCGAGGCTTATGGCGCCGAGGGCGGCGCCATGGCGGCGGTCCACCGCCGCGAGGGACACAAGCTCGCCGCCTTCGAGCGCTCGGTCGCGGCCCGGGCGGACGTCAGCCTGTTCGTCAGCGATTCGGAGGCGGCCTTGTTCAGGCGCCGAAGCGGTCTGGGCAATGCCGATATCCGGGCGCTTCAGAACGGCGTCGACCTGGATTATTACGATCCGAAGGCGAGCTTTCCCCGCATTGCGGAACGCGGCCCGCTCATCGTCTTCACCGGCCAGATGGATTACGCGCCCAATATCGACGCGGTGCGCTGGTTCGCCGACGAGGTGATGCCTTTGCTCCCCGAGGCGCGCTTCGCCATCGTCGGGCGCAAGCCGCCCGAGGCCGTGCGCCGGCTCGCCGGAGCTCGGACCCTCGTCACCGGAGCGGTGCCCGACGTCCGCTCGTGGCTGGCGGCGGCCGAAATCGTCGTCGCCCCGCTCAGAATCGCGCGCGGAATCCAGAACAAGGCGCTCGAGGCGATGGCGATGGCACGGCCGGTGGTCGCGTCGCCGGCGGCGTTCGAGGGCATCGAGGCCGAGGCCGGGCGGCACCTTCTGGTCGCCGACGGCGCCGAGGCTCAGGCGGAAGCGATAGCGGGCCTGCTCGCCGACCCCGGGCGCGCCCGGGCCATGGGCCGAGCGGCGCGCCTCAGGATGGAGCAGGCCTATCGCTGGGACGCTCGGCTCGAGGCGCTGGCCGGGATTGCCGGTCTCGAGGCATGCAAGGCGGCGGCATGACCGCGGCGCTTGCGATCCAGCGGGCTCGAGCGGCGCAGGGCTGGGGAACCCACCTCTACGTCCTCGGAGCGGCGGCCTCGGCGATCCTGCTGCTCTTCGCCCGCGACGCCGCCGACATGGCGACCATCTGGTGGACGAGCTCGACCTTCACCCACTGCCTCCTGATCGTTCCGATCCTCTTCTGGCTGGTCCGCCAGCGGCTGCCCGAGCTTCGCCAGCTGGCCCCGGCGGCCTGGGCGCCGGGGCTGGCGATCGTCGGGGCGGGGGCCTTCGCCTGGCTGCTCGGCGAGGCGGGCAGCGTCGCCATCTTCCGCCATGCCGGCCTCATCGTCATGCTTCAGGGCGCGGTCGTCGCCTGTCTCGGCAAGGCGGCGGCGCGGGGGCTGGCCTTCCCGATCTTCTACGCCTTGTTCCTGGTTCCGGCCGGCCAGGAGCTGGTGCCGCCGATGCAGAGCGTCACCGCCCGGATGAGCATGGCCCTGCTCGGCCTTTCGGGAGTCCCGGCGCATCTCGACGGAATCTTCATCTCGACGCCGACCGGGCTCTTCCGAGTCGCCGAGGCCTGCTCGGGGGTGAAGTTCCTGGTGGCGATGGCGGCCTACGGAGCGCTCGTCGCCAATCTGTGCTTCCGTTCCTGGCCCCGCCGGATCGCCTTCCTGGCCGCGGCCCTCGTCATCCCCGTGCTCGCCAACGGCGTCCGGGCGTTCGGGACGATCTGGGTCGCCCATCTGACCGACAACGAGGTCGCGGTCGGGGTCGACCATATCGTCTACGGCTGGATCTTCTTCGGCCTGGTCATCTTCCTGATCATGGCCGCGGGCTGGCGTTTCTTCGACCGGGGACCCGCCGACTCCTGGTTCGATCCGGCCGAGCTCCAGGCTCCCGGCGCTCAGCCCGGCGGAGCCACGGCCGCCGTCCGAATCGCCGCCGCCGCCGTGGCTCTGGCCGCGATCGCGCCGCTCTGGTCGGGCGCGGTCGCCGCGGCCGGGACGCGGGCGGTGCCGGAGCTGGCGCTGCCGAGCGTGCCGGGCTGGACTGAGGTCCGCCCCGCTTCCGACTGGCAGCCGCATTTCAGCGGCGCCGACAAGGTGAAGATCGGCCGCTACCGGAGCGACTCGGGGCTGGAGGTCGACCTCGCCGTCATCGTCTTCGCCCGGCAGAGCGAGGGGCGGGAGCTGGTCGGCTACGGCCAGGGCGCCGCCGATCCCGACGGCGACTGGTCGTGGACCGCCGACACCGCGCCGCCGCCGGGCGGCCGGGCCGAGCGGATCGGCTCGCGCGAGCGGGAGCGCGAGGTGGTGAGCTTCTACCGGGTCGGAAACGTGCTCACCGGCAGCGCCGCCCGGGTGAAGCTGGAGACGATGCGCACCCGCCTGCTCGGCGGGCCGCAGCGGGCGGTGGCCGTGCTGGTCGCGGCCTCGCCTCCCGCCGACGGCCTCAGCCCGCGGCCGGCGATCGACTCGTTTCTCGAGGATCTGGGGCCGGTCGCGCCCCTTGCCGACCGGGCGGCCGGGCTGGCGGAGACACGCTGATGTGCGGCATTGCCGGCCTGTTCCACGTGAGCGTCCCCAAGCCCGTCGACCCGAAGAGGGTCGGGGCGATGGCCGATTCGCTCGCCCATCGCGGCCCGGACGGAGGCGGAGTCTGGACGGCGCCGGGCGTGGGCCTCGGCCACCGCAGACTCTCGATCATCGACCTCGCCACCGGCGACCAGCCGATGCGCTCGGCCGACGGCACGCTGGCGCTCAGCTATAATGGCGAAATCTACAATTTCCGCGAAGTGAGAGCGGACCTCGAGGCGCTCGGCCACCGCTTCCGGACCGAGAGCGATACCGAGGTGGTTCTGGCCGGCTGGCGGCAATGGGGCCCCGATTGCCTCGCCCGCTTCAACGGCATGTTCGCCTTCGCTCTCTACGATTCGGATTCCGACTGCCTGTTCCTGGCCCGCGACCGGCTCGGGGTGAAGCCGCTCTACTGGACGACGCTGGCCGACGATTCCCTGGTCTTCGCGTCCGAGTTGAAGGGGCTGCTCGCCCATCCCTTGCTTCGGCGGGTGCCGAGCGTCCAGGCGATCGACGATTATCTGGGGCTCGGCTACGTTCCCGACGATTCCTGCATGATCGAGGGGGTGAGGAAGCTCGCCGCCGGCCATTATCTGCTGGTCCGGCGCGGTCGGCCGGTGCCCGAGCCGGTGCGGTGGTGGGACGTGGATTTCTCCAACCCCTCCCGGGCGTCCGTCGGGGCGCTGGGGGAGGAGCTGGTCGAGCGGCTGCGCGAGGCGGTGCGCTCGCGAATGGTCGCCGACGTGCCCCTGGGCGCCTTCCTTTCGGGCGGAGTCGACAGCTCGGCGGTGGTGGCGCTGATGGCCGAGGCGAGCCGATCGGCGGTCGAGACCTGCTCGATCGGCTTCGCCGAGGCCGATCACGACGAGACCCGCTGGGCGGCCCTCGTCGCCAAGCGCTTCGCCACCAGTCACCGCAGCCGAACCGTCGCGGCCGAGGATTTCGGCCTGATCGACACCCTCGCCGACGCCTTCGACGAGCCCTTCGCCGACGCTTCGGCGCTGGCCACCTACCGGGTCTCCGAGCTCGCGCGCGAGAAAGTGAAGGTCGCTTTGTCCGGCGACGGCGCCGACGAGGCCTTCGCCGGCTATCGCCGCTACCGGATGTTCGCCGCAGAGGAGCGGGTGCGCGGGCTTCTGCCCGGTCCCGCCCGCGGCGCTCTGGGCGCGATCGGCAACCTCTACCCGAAGCTCGACTGGGCGCCCCGCTTCCTCCGCGCCCGGACCACCCTTCAGGCGATCGGCCGCGATTCCGGAGAGGCCTATGCCGACGGGGTCGGGGTGACTCCGCGGCCAATCCGATCGAGCCTTTACACCGGTAACTTCAGACGATTCCTCGGTGGCCACCGGGCCGAGGATCGTTACGTCAAGGCCATGGCCGAGGCGCCGGCGGGCGACTCCCTCTCCCGCGCCCAATATGCCGATCTCAAGATCTGGCTGCCCGGCGACATCCTCACCAAGGTCGACCGCACCTCGATGGCGGTCGGCCTCGAGGCGCGCGAGCCTTTGCTCGATCACCGCCTGGTCGAATTTTCCGCCAGCCTGCCCGCCAACATGCGGCTGCGCGGCGGCACCGGCAAATGGCTGATGAAGCGCGCGCTCGCCTCGCGCCTGCCCGACGAGATCCTGAACCGCCGCAAGATGGGCTTCGTGACTCCGGTCTCGGCCTGGTTCCGCGGACCGCTCGCCGCCGAGGCCGCCGCGGTCGCCCGCAGCGCCGCGTTCGCCGAGACGGGGTGGTTCGACGCCGACGCCATCGCCGGCATCGCCGAAGCCCATAAGAGCGGCCGCTCCGATCATGGCCGCCTGCTCTGGCAGCTGCTGATGCTGGAGAAATCGCT
>JAXDPB010000031.1:0-196367 GCA_034668585.1 Sphingomonadales bacterium
CGGCCTCGGCGCAGATGACGAGCAGGTCGAGCGCGTCGGGAAGGCCCTTGCGGACGGCGTTGGAGCGCTTGCTGATCTTGTTCTTCAGCCACAGATCCGGCGCCTTGTAGCTGCCGATCAGCGAGAAGGCGACGAGGCCGTAGCGCTTGATCGCCCCCCATTCGGGAAACCAGTCGAAAACGTAGACGCCGAGGATCACGATCGTGCCGATGACGATCGGCAGCACCAGGCGCGCGAAGATGACGACGAAGGCGAGGTCCTTCGAGCGGACGCCGGCCTGCATCAGCCTCTTCTGCGCCTTCTGGACCTGCTCGTCCTGGAGCATCTTCAGCGAGCCGAGGAAGGTGCGGACCTTGTCCGCCACCTCGTTCTTGTTGGTGATGTTGCGACGCCGCTTCGAGGTCGAGGCGACGATGCCGGCCTTGAGCTGCTCGCGACGCTCGTTCAGCGCCTTGACGCGCTTCGCCATCGGGTCGCGCACCGTGGTCGCGGCGTAGAGCGCCACGAGCACGGCGAAGGTCGCCACGGCCGCGAGCAGGGTCGCCACCGCGATGACGTTGATGCCGAGGAGGGTCGGGCCAGCCGGGGGTGCCATGTCTTTCGTCTCGCCCCTAGATCTCGAAGTCGACCATCTTGGCCATGATGAAGACGCCGATCCCCATCCAGAGAAGCCCGCCGCAGCCGACGATGATCAGCCTCTGGTCGGAGAAAAAGGTGTGCATGTAGGTCGGGTTGATGAAGAAGATCAGCACGAAGACGATGAAGGGGAGGGCGCCGACGATCCAGGCCGAGGCCTTGGATTCGGACGACATCGCCTTGATCTTCAATTTCATCTGCGCCCGCTTCCTCAGCACGTCGGCGAGGTTCGCCAGGGTCTCGGCGAGGTTGCCGCCGGTCTCGCGCTGGATCGCAAGCGTAATCCCGAAGAACTGGAATTCGGCCGTTCCCAGGCGGTCGGCGGCCTCCTGGAGCGCCGCCTCCATCGTCCGGCCGATCTTCATCTTGTCGGAAACGTTGCGGAATTCGTCCCCGATCGCGCCCGGAAGCTCGTCGGCGACGATCCCGAGAGTCTCCGAGATCGGCAGGCCCGAGCGCAGGCCGCGCACCATCAGCTCGATGGCGTCGGGGAAGCGGGCGGTGAACTTGGCCACCCGGCGCTTGATCAGCTTGCCGACGATGAAGTGGGGCAGGCCCACGCCGACGAACAGGCCGATCAGCACGGCCAGCAGGAGGGGCAGGCCCTTGACCATCAGGATCAGGCTGATGACGACGATGATGCCCAAAGACGCCAGGCCGTATTGAGCCAGAGTCCAGGTGCGGCCGGTCTGGTGCAGCCGCCGGCGGAGCAGCGCGGGATTGGGAATCAGGCGCTGGGCGAGCCCGTCCATCTTGGTCTGGGTCCGGCTCTGCAGGATTCGCTTCAGCTGCGCCTGCGCGGCGACCTCGTTCGATTTGCTGTGGCGCTCGCGAACGCTGTCGAGGCGCCGGTTCGACGCCTTGGAGACATTGGGCCCGCCCATGGCGAACACCATCAGCGAAAGCACGACCAGCACGCCGCCGCCCAGCATCAGGATCGGAAAGCTCAGCACCCGCTGCTCCTATTCCACAGGCCGGCAGACAAGCCGGCGCAACTCATGCCGTCGCCGGCTTCGGCTTCTTCGCGACCAGCCCCTTGAGGTTGAGCTTGTCGAGCAGCGACCTCGGCGCGTCCTGCGCCTTCTCGCCGCCCTCCACGCCCTCCACCGTCGAAGTGGTGAGGTTGACCAGCTGGGTCAGCGGCCCCGCAATCTTGGCGGAGGTCGCGACCTTGGCGAAGGGCTGGCCGAGCTTGGCGGCCTGCGAGGCCGCCTTCGGCTCGAACGGTATGACCACGTCGACCGAGCGCTCGATCGACTGCTCGAAATCCTTGCGGCTGATCTCCTGCGCGCCCGAGGGGACTCGGTTGGCGACGACCAGAACCCGCGCCTGCGGAGCGTTCGCCTTGAGCCAGCTGAGGACCCGGATCGCGTCGCGCGTGGCGGCGAGGGTGAACTCGACCGTGACGATGACGACGTGAGCGTCCTGGACGAGGTGCGGATGCTGGACGAGCATCGAGCGCGGCAGATCGAGCACCGTGCTCTCGAAGGCGTTGCGAAGCTCTTCCTGAAGCTGGAAGAAGGCGGAACCGTCGTTGAGCAGGGGCTGATTGAGCGGGGCCTCGGCGGAGAGGACGCACAATTTCTCGTTCGCGCGCACCATCGCCCGCTCGATGAAGAGGCCGTCGATTCGGCTCGGATTCTCGATCGCGTCGGTCAGGCCGCGTCCGGGCTCGAGATCGAGCGACAGAGCGCCGGTGCCGAAATGGATGTCGAGGTCGAGCAAGGCCGTCGAGCGGCCCGCTTTGTCGCCCATCAGCCAGGCCAGCGAGGTCGCCAGGGTTGAGGCGCCGACTCCGCCGCGCACTCCGATCACCGCGGCCATGACGTGCGGCTTCTCGCTCGCCGCCTCGTTGACCCGGGGGCCGGAGATGGTGAGCTGGGCGTTGGCGAAGCTGTCGCGCAGCTGGTCGGGGGTGAAGGGCTTCAGGAGATAATCCTGAAGGCCCGAAGCGACGAGGTCGCGATAGAGCCGGACGTCGTTGACCTGGCCGGCGGCGATCACCACCGTGCCGGGCTCGCAGACTTCCGCCAGAGCGTTGATGTCGTTGAGCGGATCGCCCGATTCCGACAGGTCGACGAAGAGGATCGCCGGGCTCGCCGAGACGGACAGGGTCTGGACCGCGTTGCGCAGCCCGCCCTTGTTGACCTTCTCCGGCGCCCAGCCATGCTCGACCGCGATCGGCCGCAGCATCTCGGCGGTGGCGTCGTCGCAGACGAACGCGCTGAACGGATCGCGAAGCGCGGCGGTGCGGGAAGCGTGGAACGGCGCGTTCATTTAGTTACCCCTGCCACTGGTGCTGACGCTGGTAAGGCCCTTGGTCCCGGTCGGCGCGGCCTCGCGATAGACCTTGATCGCCTTGTTGCCGGCGTCCCTGGAAGCGCCGACGGTGCCGGCCTGGCCGAGGACGAGGTCGGACGGGTTGGCGACCATCGCCGCCCAGTTCGAATTGACGGCGCAGCCGTAATTGGACGAGGTCGAGCTCGGTCCATTGGTATTGGCCCCGGTCGGGCAGTCGGGCACGTAGGCGGTGCTACGGCTGACCACGACCCGGACGGCGCCGGACGGCACCGAGCCGGCCGTCACCGGCGCCCCGGCGCTGAGGAGAAGACCGTATTCGGCGGCGACGGCGGCGACGTCGCCCGTGCCGGGCCCGGGGCCGTAGCCTTCCTCGACGAAGACTTCGTCGCCGTAACCGACGCCGAGCCCGTCGAACCAGCCGCGCAAGCGGCCCTTTTCGACCGCCGACAGGCTGCCGGACGGCGCCGCCAGGTCGAGGACGTAATCGGTGCGCTGAACGACCGGCTGGTTGAGCGAGTCGATCCCGCGCTCGGGCCCGTGGCGCTCGCGGCGCGCCTCGGCCGCCGGGGCGACCAGGAGGGCGCCGGCCGCGGCGAGGAGGGTAAGGGACTTGATACGTGCCATGATGGTCCTGTCCTTTTGCTCGATCACGGCGTCAGAAGCTGAAGCCAGGGGCGGCGGAGGGCTGCTGCGGCCGGACCGCCGGCTGCTGCTGTTGCCTGGCCTGCCGCTGCGGCGGTGCGGCCGGGGCGGGGAGGGCGGTGGCGGCTCCGATCGCGGGTCCCTGCGAGCGCGGCTGGACCATGGTCGGCCCCGGCCGCACCGCACCCGGGCGGCTATATTCGCTGGCGTCGAGCATCACCCGCTCCATGCCGTTGGCGGATCTGAAGCCGTCGGTCGGAAGCGCGATCTGGGCGGCGTTGACCGGGCGAACGAGATAGGGCGTCACGACGATGACGAGCTCCGTCTCGTTGCGCTTGAAGCTGTTCGACCGGAACAAAGCGCCGAGGATCGGCAGGCTGCCGAGAAGGGGAGCCTTGTCGGTGGAATTGCCGTTGGTGTTGCGCAGCAGGCCGCCGATCATGAAGCTCTGGCCCGAGCCGAGCTCGACCGTCGTTTCCGCCCGGCGGGTGGTCAGCCCCTTGATGCTGAAGCCGTTCAGCTGGATCGCTCCGGCATCGGACAGCTCGGACACTTCCGGGCGGACCCGCATCGAGATCCGGCCGTCGGCGAGAACGGTGGGCGTGAAGGCCAGGCTGACTCCATATTGCTTGAACTCGACCGAGGTGCCGTTGAGGCCGCTCGCGGTCGGGATCGGGAATTCGCCGCCGGCGAGGAAGCTGGCGGTCTCGCCGGAAAGCGCGGTGAGGTTGGGCTCGGCCAGCGTATGGACGGCGCCCACCTGCTCGTTGAGCTTGAGGGTCGAGAGCAGGTCCATGCCGAGGGCATGCCCGGCGAAGCCGAGGGTGGTGCCGGCGCCCTGCGCGAAATTGAATTTCGTGCTGGTGAAGGGCAGGCCGGTGGCGGGGTTGGTAATGCCGAGGGGCACGTCGGCGATGGTGCCGGCATTGCCCTGGCCGACTCCGAAGATGAAGCCGTTGCCGCTGCCGCCGTCATTGTCGCGGTTGAGCAGGTTGACTCCGATCTCCTTGACCAGGGTGCGGCTCACCTCGGCGATGGTCACCTTGAGCATCACCTGAAGCGGAGTCGCGCTCTTCAGCCGGCTGAGCACCTGGGTGCCTTCGCCGACATAGGCCTGGACGAGGCGGCTCGCCTCCTCGACGTCGGCGGGAGCGGCCACGGTGCCGGTCAGCAGGACCATGCCGTTGATCGGCCGAGCCTGGATCTGGGCGTCCGGCATGGCGAGGCGGAGCAGCTCGTCGAGCGAGCCGATATTGTTGCCGACGCGGACGTTGGCCGAATAGATGGTTCGGCCGGCGCGGTCGGTGGCGAACAGGGTCGTCTCGCCCGGCGACTTGCCGAAGACGTAGATCTGGTTGGCCGAGCGGACCTGGACGTCGGCGATCTTGTCGTTGGCGACGAACAGATCGGTCATGGTGCCGTCGAGGCGAACCATCTGGCCGGCGCCGACCGAAAGGGTCAGGTCGTTGGTCGGGCGCACGGGGCTCGGCTGGGCGAAAGCCGGGGCCGGGGCGCCGGCCGCCAGGCTGGCGGCGAGGATCGCGGCGACCGCGGTTCCAACCGTCGCACGGCGCAGGATGTTCAGCTTGCTCATTTACTTGGCTCCGACCGGAACGAGGGTGATGTTGTTGCCGCGGGCGACCCGGACGACGGGACCCTTGGGGACCGAGGCGGCGGCTTCCGCGCCGGGAGCGCGCCCCGCCGAATTGGCGGCGAGCGCGGTGATCGCGTCGGCAACGCGATCCCCGGCCTCGGCCACCGGCTTGCTCTTGCCGGGGACGGTGCCGCGCTGGAAGCGCGAGACGTCCGAGCCGATCGTGTAGGTCGAGGCGCCCTCGATCGGGCGGTTGGCGATGGCGAGCAGCATTCGGCGCTCGGCCTTGGGATCGTCATTCTGAGGCACCGTCACCTCGCCCGAGGCGATGGCGCGCTCGAGCTCGGCGGAATTGTCCGCGATCGAGCGAAGCGACAGCGACAGCGAGCCGATGGTCTCGGCGACCGCGATCTTCTCCGCGATCTTGGGAGTCGCCTCGAAGGTGACCATCGAGAAACGCTGGACGACCTGCTTGCCGTCCTCGCCCTGTGCGTCCATGCGCTGGTCGGTGGCGAGGACCCGCAAGTTGCGCAGGATGGTCTCGGAAACCTTGAGGGGCGTGCCGTCGCCGCCGCCCGCCACCTGCTGGGTGAGGACGATGTCGACGCGGTCGCCCGGGAAGACGAAGCCGGCGACGCCGCTGGTCGCGGAGACGGCGACGGTGACCGCACGCATGCCCGGCCCGAGCGCCGCGGCGAGGAAGCCGCGCTCGCCCGGCTTGATCAGCGAGCCCTGGGTGAAGGGCTGGCCGGCGGTGATCTCGTTGCGGACGACGGTGCCGATGAGCGCCGCCGGGTTCACGCCCGGATTGCCCTTGATGTAGTAGGCCGGCTGGGTGAGGCTTTCGGGCCAGCGCTGGAAGCGCAGGGCCTCGGCGTCGATGATGGTGCCAACGGGCAGGGCACGGGTGGCGACCAGCACTTCCGGGCCGGCGGGGACGACGGGCCTGGCCGAGGCGGACGGCGCGCCGGCTCCGCTGAACATGTTCTTGGCGGTTACCGCGGTTACCGCCGCGACGATCAGCGCACCGATCAGCAGCACGAGCTTTTTCACATCCATGACGCCAGTCGCCTCCTAGGCCCGCTCAAAAATGGCAGGGCTCCCACATCAGACAAATTGGTTAAGAAACCGTTCGCCAATCAGCCAAAAACCGCCAAAAGCGATGGCGATGCCGTACGGAATTTCGGGCTGGCCGGCCGACCTGGCGACGCGGTGCGCCGCCAGCATGGCCAGAGTCAGCATGCCGCCGGCGATCGACATGATCACCAGCAGCTTCACCACCCCGGCAAGGGGCAGCCACAATGCCAGCGCCGCCGCCATCTTGACGTCGCCGCCGCCCATCGCGCCGAAGCGGAAGGCGATGGCGAACAGTCCGAAAACCGCCGCGCCCAGCGCCAGCTGCAGCGCCACGCCCGGCCACAGGGCGAGGCCGACGCTCCACCAGAAGGGGATGGCGAGCAGCGCGATCGTCGCGTTGAGCCAGTTGGGGATCGTCCGTCGGCGCCAGTCGCCGATCGCCGCCGCGACCAGGGCCGCGGCGAGCAGAGCAATGAAAAACCAGGAAAGACCCCCTTGCATGAGGAGCAGGACTAGACGGAACAGCTTTCAAAACCGTAACCGGCTGCGATGCAAAGCTCCGCCTTCGATCGCCGCGCCGTTCCCGCCGACGCCGAACTCGGCCGCTGGACCGCCGCCGACGGCTGGAGCTACCGCACCCTGGAGCGGCGCCAGCCGGCCGGGGCGAAGGTTCGAGGCAGCCTGCTCTTCGCCGGCGGCCGGGGCGATTTCATCGAGAAATATCTCGAGGTCCACGATCATTGGCATCGCTCCGGCTGGAACGTCGCCGCGTTCGACTGGCGCGGCCAGGGCGGCTCGCAGGGCGACCAGCCGGGCGGCTATCTCGACAGCTTCGAGACGGTGGTCGCGGACCTCGCCGCCTTGATCGAGAGCTGGCGGGCCCGGACTCCCGGACCCCATGTCGCGATCGGCCATTCGATGGGCGGGCACGTCCTGCTTCGCACCCTCGCCGATCGCCATCCGCCGATCGACGCGGCGGTGCTGGTCGCGCCGATGCTGATGATCAACAGCGCGCCGCTGCCGCCGTTCGCCGCGGAGTGGCTGGCCTCCGCCGCCTCCCTCGTCGGATGGGGCCGCCAGCCCGCCTGGCAGCAATCGTCGCGGCCGCAGCCGGCCGGCTCGATGCGCCAGATTTATCTCACCGGCTGCGCGGAGCGCTATTCGGACGAGCTCTGGTGGTGGGAGCGGCAGCCGGGCTTCAATCTCGGCCCGCCGACCTGGGCCTGGCTCAAGGCCGCCTACGCTTCCTGCGCGGCGCTGACTCCGGCGAAGCTGGCCGGAGTCGAGACGCCGGTGCTGCTCATCGGCACCGAGCGCGACCGGCTGGTCAGCCCCGCCGCGATCCGCCTCGCCGCCTCGCGGCTGCCTCGGGCCGAGCTGCTCATGTTCGAAGACTCGGCCCACGAGATCCTGCGCGAGCGCGACGAGATACGGCTCGAGGCGCTTGCGCGGATCGACTCCTTCCTCGCCCTCCACGCCCGCGGATGAGCCTCGACGCCGACGTCGCCATTATCGGCGCGGGCATGGCCGGCGCGAGCCTCGCCGCCGAGCTCGCGGGCGAGGCTTCGGTGCTTCTGCTCGAGGCGGAGGACCAGCCCGGCTATCATTCGACCGGCCGCTCCGCCGCTTTCTGGGCGGAAAGCTATGGCGGCCCGTTCATCCAGCCGCTCACCACCGCCTCGGGGCCGTTCCTGGAGGAGAAGGGATTTCTCCATCCGCGCGGTGCGCTCCACGTCGCCGATGCGGAGGGGCTGGCGGCGCTCGGCGCGCTCGAAGCCGAATTCGGGACGACCGTCGCCTTCGAGCGCATCGGCGGCGACCGCCTTCGGGCGATGGTGCCGGGATTGCGGAGCATATGGCGGGCGGGCCTGTTCGAGCCGAGCTGCGCCGACATCGACGTCGCCGCCCTTCACGGCTTCTACGTCGCCGGGGCGCGGCGCTGCGGGGCGCGGCTGGTGTCCGGCGCCGAGGTGCGCGGCCTTCGACCGGAAGGCGGCGGCTGGACCCTGGAGACCGCCGCCGGCATTTTTCGCTCGCGGCTGGTCGCGAATGCCGCCGGCGCCTGGGCGGATCGGGTCGCGGCGATGGCGGGCGCGACTCCGATCGGTCTCCAGCCCTATCGGCGAACCCTCTCGCAGCTTCGAATCGCGCCGCCGGCGCCGCCGGATCTTCCACTCGTCATCGATGCCCTCGGCCGCTTCTACTTCAAGCCGGAGGCGGGCGGGCGGCTGTGGCTGAGCCCGCATGACGAGACTCCCTGCGAGCCCTGCGACTGCGCGCCCGAAGAGCTCGACGTCGCGCTCGCCATCGACCGGATGCAACGCGCGGTCGACTGGCAGGTGGAGCGGGTGGAGCGGAGCTGGGCGGGGCTTAGGAGCTTCGCTCCGGACCGCCGGCCGGTCTACGGCTTCGATTCCCACAGGCCCGGCTTCTTCTGGTGCGCGGGGCAGGGCGGCTTCGGCATCCAGACCGCACCGGCGGCGGCGAAGCTTGCGGCGGCCCTGCTTCTGGGGAGGGTGCCGGAGATCGATCACGAGCCTTACGCTCCGGGGCGCTTCGCGAACTGAAGCGCCGCGTCGCAGGCGAGCTTGTCGGCGCGCTCGTTCTCCGGGTGGCCGGCATGGCCCTTGACCCAGCGCCAGTCGATCTTGTGCGGGGCGGCGGCGTCGAGAAGCTCCTGCCAGAGCTCGGCATTCTTGACCGGCTTCCTGTCGGCCGTCTTCCAGCCGTTGCGGCGCCAGCCGTGGATCCATTTGCTGATGCCGTCGCGGACGTAGATGCTGTCGGTCCACAAAGTCACCTCGCAAGGCCGCTTCAGCGCCTCGAGCGCGCGGATCGCCGCGAGCAGCTCCATCCGGTTGTTGGTGGTCAGCGGCTCGCCGCCGCTCAGCTCCTTTTCGTGCGGACCGGAGCGGATCACGGCCCCCCAGCCGCCCGGGCCGGGATTGCCCTTGCACGCGCCGTCGGTGAAGATCTCGACAGGGGCGGGGGTCAAGCCGCCTCGAGCCCGCGCGGCAGCTTGAACACCATCCGCTCGGTCACCCCTTCGCCCTCGATCTCGGTCACGTCGTAGTGAAGAGCGAGGAAATCGACCACCTCGCGGACCAGGGTCTCGGGAGCCGAGGCGCCGGCGGTGATTCCGAGCGCCGACACTCCGGCCAGCCAGCCGAGCTCGATCTCCTCCGCCCGGCCGATGAGACGCGCCCTGATGCCCTCGCGCTCCGCGACCTCGACCAGGCGAACCGAGTTCGAGCTCTTGGGGGAGCCGATCACCAGCATCGCCTCGCAGGCCCGGGCAATGTCCTTGACCGCCGCCTGGCGGTTCGACGTCGCGTAGCAGATGTCCTCGCCCTTGGGCCCGCGAATGCCGGGAAAGCGGCGCTCCAGAACCGCGACGATCTCGGCCGTGTCGTCGACCGACAAAGTGGTCTGGGTGAGATAGGCGAGGCCGGCGGGATCGGCGGGATCGATACGGGCGGCATCCTCGGCCGTCTCGATCAGGGTCATCCGGCCTTCGGGGACCTGGCCGAAGGTGCCGATCACCTCGGGATGGCCGGCATGGCCGATGAAGAGGATGTGGCGGCCATTCTCGACCAGCCGCTCGGCCTGGCGGTGGACCTTGGAGACGAGAGGGCAGGTGGCGTCGAGGAAATCGAGGCCGCGCTCCGCCGCCTTCGCCGGCACCGCCTTGGGCACGCCGTGGGCGGAGAAGACGACCGGGACTCCGTCCGGAACCTCGTCGAGCTCGCGAACGAAGAGCGCGCCCTTGGCCTTGAGGCTGTCGACGACATATTTGTTGTGGACGATCTCGTGGCGGACGTAGACCGGCGCTCCGTAGCGCTCGAGCGCCAGCTCGACGATCCGGATCGCCCGGTCGACTCCGGCGCAGAAGCCGCGAGGCGCGGCGATCAGCAGGGTAAGGGGGGGCTTGGCGGGCATGTCGTGCGGCTCTACTGGATCGCTTGCTTCGGCGGAACCCGGTTCCTATGATCCGCGCCGTCCCGACAAAAGGTGAGGATTCCCACCCTGTGTTCAAGTCCAAGGCGGCCCTCGCCGCGACGATTATCCTGAGCCTCGCCGGCTGCGCCTCGCGCAACGGCCAGCTCACCGAGACCGGCATCATCGCCACCCGCACCGCCTGCCCGGCCGTGGCCATCCCGGCCGCGACCGGCGACATCACCCTGTTCAACCCGGAGGGCAGCCGCGACGCCAGCGCGATCGACGTGGTGGCGAACATCACCAACCTGCGCTCCACCTGCAGCGAGACCGCCGACAATATCGTCACCAACGTCACCTTCGACGTCCAGGCGCAGAGGCATGACGGCCGCGGCGCTCGCGACGTGGTGATCCCCTATTTCGCGGTCGCCATGCAGGGCGGCACCCAGGTGCAGTCGAAGAGCGTCAGCCGGGTCGGCCTCCACTTCGCCGACGGGGCGCTGCGGGCCAGCACCTCGGCCTCGGCGAGCGGGACGGTGAGCCGGGCGGCGGTGACCCTGCCGGAGGACATCCGCCAGCAGATCACCCGCAACCGCAAGCCCGGCGATCCCTCGGCGGCGATCGACCCGATGGCCGACCCCAACGTCCGCGAGGCGGTCCGCAAGGCCAGCTTCGAGGTTCTGGTCGGCTTCCAGCTCACCCAGGAGCAGCTCGCCTACAACGCCACGCGCTGAGCCGGAGCCCGCTATCTCACGCCTCTCCGCCGTCCGCCGGATCCGAGGGTCGCGGCGGCGGCGGTCCGGCGGGCGAAGTTGAAGAAGTTGAAGCTTGCCATGGCGTTTCGCCGAGGTCGGCTTCCGACTCGGCCGCTGTCGCCTTCATCGCGTCGATGATTTCCCGCCGGATCCGATCATAGGCGGCCGGGCAGTCGGGACCGCGGGGCAGGGGCTTGCCGCCTTCCGCCATCATGTCGAGCCAGACGAGAAAGAAACTGCGTCCGGCGCGGACCCAGTCTTCCGATCTCCATTCGGACTTGCGGTCGGGATCGAGACCGTGGGCGCGTGCTGGCGCCAGGATCTCCCAAGGGGGGAAAGGGGACAGTTACGGTAACTGTCCCCTCCCGCGCATGGGCATGGGGGAAGGGGGACAGTTACGGTAACTGTCCCTCCCGCGCATAGGCATCGGCTTCGCCTCGGTCGCGGACGACCGACCGCCGGGCGATCCGGCGCCAGAGGGTGGGAAAAGGGGACAGTTTCGGTAACTGTCCCCCTCCCGCGAAGGCTGGGGAGGTTTCGTGCGGGGCGCGTGCCTGGCACCCGGATCTCCGCGGCAGAGTGTGGGGGGCCGGAAATCCCGGGGAAAAGGGGACAGTTACGGTAACTGTCCCCTCCCAGCCCAAAAGGGGACAGTTACGGTAACTGTCCCCTCCCGCCGCAGCTGGCCTGTGGCGCGACCCTGACACACCGGCGCACCGGCGCGGGCCGGGGCCTCGGCGGGATCTGCTCGGGGTTGTCGGCGGGGAAGGTCCGCGGCGGCTTCTCGAGCTGGGGTCCCGGCTTTCGCCGGGATGACGGGGGGCGAAACAGTGCGTTGACTTGGCTTCGGGGACTCTCCAGAGCGGGCCCGCCGCCGGCCCCAAAGCCGGTGCGCGCGCGGGAGAGGGCGGAAGGCCGCGAGGCCTGACGCCGCCGAAGGAGCAACCGCCCCGGAATCTCTCAGGCACAAGGGACCGCGCGCGCAAAGGCACTCTGGAAAGAGTCCTCCGTCGCTCAGGCCATGGCGGACCACCGAAGGGGTAAGCGGAACCTAATTGCTCCGCGAAAGCTCTCAGGTTCAGTGACAGAGGGGGTTGCCTGCGACGGCGTCCGGCCCCCGGACGTTGAAGCGGCGCCTTCGGAGACTGGACATGAGCGAAGCCCCGGACCGCCTTCTTCCCCTCGACGCCTGGCACCGGTCGCGCGGCGCCCGGATGGTCTCGTTCGCGGGCTATTCGATGCCGATCCAGTATGAAGGCATCATCGCCGAGCATCGCTGGACCCGCGAATCGGCGGGCCTGTTCGACGTCAGCCATATGGGCCAGCTGATCGTCGCCGGGGCCGAGGCGGAGAAGGGGCTCGAGAGCCTGCTCCCGGCCGACCTCGCCATCCTCAAGGAAGGACGGCTCCGTTATTCCCTGCTCCTCAACGACGAAGGCGGAATCGTCGACGATCTGATGGCGACCCGCCGCGGCGACCATTTCTACGTGGTGGTGAACGGCGCCACCAAGGACGACGACATCGCCTATCTGAACGAGCGGCTGCCGCGCACCGTGGTGCTCGACCATATGAAGGAGCAGGCGCTGCTCGCCCTGCAGGGCCCCAGGGCGGTGGACGCGCTCGGCCGGCTGGCGCCGGGAGTAGAGCAGCTGGGCTTCATGACCGGCGCCGCGTTCAGCCTCGGCGGCGGCGCTGTCTGGATCAGCCGCTCCGGCTATACCGGCGAGGACGGCTTCGAAATCTCGCTGCCCGCCGCCCGGGCCGCCGCGGTCGCCGAGCTGATCGCCGGCGAACCCGAGGTGAAGCCGATCGGCCTCGGCGCCCGCGATTCGCTTCGCCTCGAGGCGGGGCTGCCGCTCTACGGTCACGATCTGGACCCGGCGACGACCCCGATCGAGGCCGATCTCGGCTTCGCCGTCTCCAAGCGCCGCCGCGCCGACGGAGGCTTTGCCGGCTGGCACCGGATCATCCGCGAGATCGAGGAGGGGCCGGTTCGCCGCCGCGTCGGCCTCGCCGTCGAGGGCCGCCAGCCGGTGCGCGAGGGCGCCGCGGTGATCGACTCCGACGGCGACGAGGTCGGCACGGTGACGAGCGGCGGCTTCTCGCCGATGCTCGAAGCGCCGATCGCCATGGCCTACGTCCCCGCCGCCTCGGCGGCGCCGGGCGCCGACGTCCGCCTCGTCCAGCGCGGCAAGGTCTTCCAGGCGAAGGTGGCTGCGATGCCCTTCGTCCCCCATCGCTACCACCGCAAGGGAGCCGCCCGATGAGCGTCTATTATACCGAGGAGCATGAGTGGATCCGGGTCGACGGCGACCAGGCGACGGTCGGAATCACCGATTTCGCCCAGGGCCAGCTCGGCGACATCGTCTTCGTCGAGCTTCCCGAGGCGGGGCGCCAGGTGACGAAGGGCGGCGAGGCCGCGGTGGTCGAATCGGTCAAGGCCGCGTCCGACGTCTTCGCTCCGGTCGACGGCGAGGTCACCGAGGCCAATGCGGCGCTCGGCGAGGAGCCGGCACTGGTCAACAGCGACCCGGAAGGAGAGGGGTGGTTCTTCCGGCTTCGGCTGTCGGACCCGGCGCAGCTCGAAGGGCTGATGGACTCCGACTCCTACAAAGCCTTCACGGACGCGCAGTGATGCGAGCCTCCGTCATTCCGGCGAAAGCTGGAATCCATAGGGCGTCGGCTGCGCGCGAGGATTCGGCATGGACCCCAGCTTTCGCTGGGGTGACGGAGAAAGCATGAGCCTCAATCCCTCTTCGCAATGGTCGCCGGGCGATTATGCCACCAACGCCGCCTTCGTTCCGGCGCTGGGGGCGGCGGCGCTCGAGCTGCTCGCGCCGCAGGCCGGCGAGATGATCGTCGATCTCGGCTGCGGCGACGGCGTCCTGACCGAGAAGATCATGGCGGCGGGGGCCCGGGTGATCGGGCTCGACGCTTCGGAGGCGATGGTCGAGGCGGCGCGCGGGCGAGGCGTCGACGCCTTCGTGGCCGACGCGCAGGCGCTCGACCTCGAGGGCCAGAGCGGGCGATTCGGGCAGTTCGACGCGGCTTTCTCGAACGCGGCCCTGCACTGGATGCTCGATCCAGACGCGGTCGCCTCGGGCGTCTTCGCGGTGCTGAAGCCGGGCGGCCGCTTCGTCGGCGAGATGGGCGGCGAGGGCAATATCGCGACTCTGAGGGCCGGCCTCCGGGCGGAGCTGAGCGAGCGCGGCTATTCGGTGCCGGGCGAGGATCCGCAATGGTATCCGGGCTGCGAGGAGTTCGTCCGGCTCTACGCCTGCGCCGGCTTCGCCGAGATCGTGGCTCAGCTGATCCCGCGGCCGACTCCGCTGCCGGCCGGAGTCGCCGCCTGGATCAAGACGTTCCGCGCGGGCTGGCTCGACGTCGCCGGAGTGCCGGAGGCGGACCGCGACTCGGTGGCGGCGGCGGTCGAGGCTCGGCTTCAGCCCCAGCTCCAGCAGGCCGACGGAAGCTGGGTCGCCGATTATGTGCGGCTTCGCTTCACGATGCGGAAACCGGCGGAATGAGGGGGGTCGTCGGTCCAGCGCGAGCCGGAATCCGTTCGGCGGCCGCCGACGGCAACGATTCAGCATGGACCCCGGCATTCGCCGGGGTGACGGAGTGACGATGAGATATCTACCTCTCGCCGACGCAGACCGGAAGGAGATGCTCCGGGCCGTGGGCGCCGCCTCGATCGACGAGCTCTTCGTCGACGTGCCCGAGGCGGCCCGGCTCTACGGCAAGATCGACGGGCTGCCGGATCATCTCGGCGAAATGGCGGTCGAGCGCGAGCTCGCGCGCCTTTCGCGCCAGAATCTGGTCGCCGGCGACGTGCCGTTCTTCCTGGGCTGCGGGGCGTACAGGCACCATATCCCCGCCTCGGTCGACCATCTCATCCAGCGCGGCGAGTTCCTGACCAGCTATACGCCCTACCAGCCGGAGATCGCCCAGGGCACCTTGCAGGCCTTGTTCGAGTTCCAGACCCAGGTGGCTCGGCTCTACGGCTGCGACGTCGCCAACGCCTCGATGTACGACGGCTCGACCGCCTGCTGGGAGGCGATCGGAATGGCCCGGCGCCTCACCCGGCGCGGCAAGGCGATCCTCTCGTCCGGCCTCCATCCCCATTATGTCTCGGTGGCGAAGACGATGGCCCGGTTCACCGGCGACGAGCTGGAGACGCGGTTGCCGGAGCTGACGGCGGAGCCCGACACGGCCCGGCTGATCGAGGCGATCGACGGCGAGACGAGCTGCGTCGTCGTCCAATATCCCGACATATTCGGGCGGATCGGCGATCTCTCGGCGCTCGCCGAGCGGGCGCATCAGAAAGGCGCGCTGCTGGTCGCCGTGGTGACCGAACCGGTGGCGCTCGGCCTGATCCGCTCGCCGGGCGAGATGGGGGCGGATATCGTCGTCGGCGAGGGCCAGTCGATCGGGGTGGGGCTCAATTTCGGCGGTCCCTATGTCGGTCTGTTCGCCACCCGCGACAAATATGTGCGGCAGATGCCCGGACGGCTCGCCGGCGAGACCGTCGACGCGGAGGGCAGGCGCGGTTTCGTGCTGACCCTGTCGACCCGCGAGCAGCATATCCGCCGCGAAAAGGCGACCTCGAACATCTGCACCAATTCGGGCCTCTGCGCGCTCGCTTTCTCCATCCACATGACCCTGCTCGGCGAGACGGGCTTGCGGCGGCTCGCCGGGCTCAACCACGCCCGGGCGGCGGCGGCGGCCGACCGGCTGGCGCTCGTGCCGGGGGTGGAGCCGGTCAACTCCGCCTTCTTCAACGAATTCACCCTGCGCCTGCCCCGCGAGGCCCGGCCGGTGGTTCGGGCGATGGCGGAGAAGGGCGTTCTCGGCGGAGTTTCGCTGGGGCGGCTCTATCCGGGGGTGGAGGCGCTGGAGAACGGCCTGGTGGTGGCGGTGACGGAGACGTCGACCAAAGAGGATGTGGAAGCGCTCGCCGCGGCGCTGGAGGAGGCGCTGGCATGACCATGAACCGCGAAGGACGGCCGACCCGGCCCGAAGCCGCCGAGGGGGCGCCCGCCACCTACACCGGCAACCGAGCGCTGATGCTCGAGGAGCCGTTGATCTTCGAGCTGGGCGAGGACGAGGGTTGCGGAGTCGACATCGAGGATTCGCCGGGCGGCTCCGGGGGCAGGCTGGGCGGGCTCGAGCGCAACCGGCCGATCGGCCTTCCGGGCCTCGCCGAGCCGCTGGCGGTGCGCCATTATACGAGGCTCAGCCGGCAGAATTACGCGATCGATCTCGGCCTCTTCCCGCTCGGCTCGTGCACGATGAAGCACAATCCGAGGCTGTGCGAGAAGGTGGCTCGGCTGCCCGGTTTCGCCGACGTGCATCCGCTCCAGCCCGCCGACACGGTCCAGGGCGCGCTCGAGCTGATCGCCCGGCTCGGCGGATGGCTGGTCGCCCTGACCGGGATGCACAGCGTCGCGATGAGCCCCAAAGCGGGCGCCCATGGCGAGCTTTGCGGCCTTCTCGCGATCCGGGCCGCCCTCGAAGCCCGAGGCGACGCCCGCGAGGTGATCCTGGTGCCGGAAAGCGCGCACGGAACCAACCCGGCGACGGCGGCCTTCGCCGGCTACCGGGTCGAGAGCATCCCCGCCACCGGCCGCGGCCGGGTCGATCTCGACGCTTTGACCGCGCGGCTCGGCCCCGACGTCGCGGCGGTGATGATCACCAACCCCAATACGTGCGGCCTGTTCGAGCCCGACATGACCGAGATCAGCCGGGCGGTGCACGAGGCGGGCGGCCTGGTCTATTGCGACGGCGCCAATTTCAACGCCATCGTCGGCCGGGTGAGGCCCGGCGACCTCGGCATCGACGCGATGCACATCAACCTCCACAAGACCTTCTCGACCCCGCACGGCGGCGGCGGGCCTGGGTCGGGCCCGGTGGTCTTCTCCGAGGCGCTGACTCCGTTCGCGCCGCTGCCGTTCGTCGAGAAGCAGGGCGATCACTTCGCCCTGGTCGAGGAAGAGACGGCGGGGGAGCATCACGGCTCGAGCTTCGGCCGGATGGTCGCCTTCCACGGCCAGATGGGGATGTTCACGCGGGCGCTCGCCTACATCATGAGCCACGGCGCCGACGGCCTGAGGCAGGTGTCGGAGGATGCCGTTCTCAACGCCAACTACATATTGCGGCGGCTCGACGACGTGCTCGACGCTCCGTTCGGGCCGAGCGGCCCGTGCATGCACGAGGCTCTGTTCAGCGACAAAGGCTTCGCCGGCGGCCTCACCACGCTCGATCTCGCCAAGGGCCTGATCGACGAGGGCTTCCACCCGATGACCATGTATTTCCCGCTGGTCGTCCACGGCGCCATGCTGATCGAGCCCACCGAGACCGAATCCAAGGCGGCGCTCGACCAGTTCATCGGTGCGGTCCGATCGGTGGCGGAGCGGGCGAAAGCCGGCGACCCGAGCCTCAAGGCCGCGCCCGTATTCGCGCCGCGCCGGCGGCTCGACGAGACCCTTGCGGCGAGGAAGCCGGTGCTGGTCTACAAGGCGCCCGAACGGGCGGAAGCGGCGGAATAGAATCATGGGCGGCGGAGCCAATCCTCATCCCTGGATCAGCTACGGCATCGCCGCGGTTGTGATCATCGTCGTCATGGCGATACGCTTCCGGCGGGCGGGCGTGGCCCGACCGCTGAAGCTTGGACAGCTGCTGATCGTTCCCGTCGTCTACGGAGTGCTGGCGACGGTCCTGTTCGTCTCCGCCCCGCCGACGGGCCCGGGCTGGCTGCTCTGCGCCGCGGCTCTCGCCGCCGGAGCCGCGGCGGGCTGGCAGCGCGGGCGAATGATCCGGATCGAGGTGCATCCGGAGACCCACAGCCTCAGCGCCACCCAGTCTCCGTTCGCGATCCTGTTCCTCCTGATCCTGATCCTGGTCCGCTCCGGGCTTCGCGCGGCCCTTCAGGGCGGGGAGGGAGGAATGCTCAACGCGGCGACTCTCACCGACATGCTGATCGCCTTCGCGCTCGGCCTGCTCGTCGTGCAGCGGCTCGAAATGTTCCTGCGGGCGAGGCGCCTCCTGGCGGCGGCGCGCCGCGCTTGAAGCGCGAAGCTCCCGCCGTCGCACGCAACCGCGAGCCGATCGCGGCCGTGCTTCGCGACGTGCTGCCGGACCACGGAACGGTGCTCGAGGTGGCCAGCGGGACCGGCGAGCATTCGGTCTGGTTCGCCCGACTGTTCCCGGCCCTCGGCTGGCAGCCGACCGACCCGGACCCGGACTCCCTCGAGTCGATCCGGGCCTGGCGGGAGGAGGCGGGCCTCGCCAATGTGAACGAACCGCTTCGGCTGGATGCGTCGGCCGACGCATGGCCGATCGACTCGGCCGCCGCCATCCTGTGCATCAACATGGTCCATATCAGCCCGTGGCGGGCCACAGAGGGGCTGATGCGCGGCGCCGGCCGGCTGCTCGCGCCCGGGGCGCCCCTGATCCTCTACGGCCCTTACCGCCGCTCGGGCGTGGCGACGGCGCCGAGCAACGAAGCTTTCGATTCCTCGCTGAAGGCGCGCAATTCTGAGTGGGGGCTGCGCGACCTCGACGCGGTGGCGGCGGAAGCCGCGGCCCACGGGCTGGGGCTCGAGCGGGTGGTCGAGATGCCGGCGAACAATCTGACTATCGTGTTCCGGCGCGGCCAGGGCAGGATCGTTTCAGGCTGATTCCCTCCGTCGTAGCGAGCGGAGCGAAGCCATCCGGAGCGGCCTTCCGAGGTCCGCTGGATTGCTTCGTCGCTTCGCTCCTCGCAATGACGGATCAGGCAAAAACGCACTAGCGCGCCGGGCGCGCGGTTCCGAACAGCTGGACGAGCGACAGGGTCCAGGCCGCGCCGAAGGCCCAGCCGCCGACGACGTCGCTCGGCCAGTGCACCTGGAGGACGAGGCGGCAGACGCCCGTGACCAGGGCGAGGGCGAGGGCGAGCGCGACCGCCGGCGCCCGAAGCCGAGGGCCGGTGGCGAGCAGGGCTATGGCCAGCCACATGGCCATGGCATTGGCCGAATGGCCGCTCGGAAAGGCCATGTTGTGAACGGCGACGTAGCGGCCCTCGACGTCGGGCCGGGCGCGGTCGAATTGCCACTTCAGGCCCTCGACGAGGATCCGTTCGGAAGCGAGGATGACGAGGAGCAGGATCGCCCGGCGGCGGTGGCCGCGCGCGAGCAGCCAGGCGGCGGCGAGGAGGGCCGCGACGATCACCGTTGCGACGTCGCCGAGATGGGTGAGTAGGCGCGCCGCCGGCACCAGGCGCGGGCTCGCGAAGGCGGCCAGCAGGGCCGGATCGACTGCGCTTTTAGGGCCGCCGAGGAGCAAGGCGGCGACGGCGACCAGCACGAGCAGGGCAATGGCGAGCGGGAAGTAGAATCTGGCCATGACCCGCTCCCTGCGCGCTGCCGCCCCCGGCTGTCCAGCCCGTGCCCAGGCTGCGGCGGACCGATTCGAACTTGCGATTGATTCATGTTAGTCGTCGCGAATCGCGGGGGGAGCGGTGCATGGAATCGAACGAGAGATATTATGCTCGTCGGGCCGTCGAGGAATTGCGCGCGGCGGCGCGGGCGGTGACTCCGGAAGCGAAGGCGCGCCGGCGTGCCCTGGCCGAAGCCTTTCAGCTCAAGGCGATGCAAGGCCGCTCGCACATGTTTGAATTGACCCAATCATGATCCGTCAAAGGGCGCCCTACCGGGTGGAGGTCGTCGGTCGGTGTTTGCGAGGTCCCAATTTTCGTCGTCAGAATGGCCGCAGGCCGGAATTAGATCGCACTTCCCTCGTGCCGAGGCAGCCCAGGAAGCACGCCTAGTTCGATAAGGTCGGCACGAGACCAGCCGCATCCGATCCGACGAGCCCCTAACTTGGAGATCGCACGCCCGGCGGGCCGGGGATGCCGATTCATCGCGAAGCCGAGTTCTGCGGGTGAGACCACCCAGCGCGAAGTCGTCGAGATAGTGGCCGGGTCCGTGAGCTCGATCCACGCGACCCAGCGATCGCAGATCCTTCACACGGCCTTGCTGCTTTGTTCACGCGGACTGAACCGGCGTCCTGGCAATCTGCGGGATGGGGCGGCATCCGGTCCGCTCAGCTATTGTGCCCCAAGCGGTAGACCAGACGCTCGATCGTCAACAACGTCAGCTTTTGGCGATTCTGGATCTGCGAATAAAGGGAGAGCGATACCACGATTTCCCCGCCGTTGCTGCTTGGCGCTTGCGCCGCGATCCAGCTGTCGACCGCCGCCTGGATCGCAGCTCCGGTCGTGGCGGCGAGTTGCTGGTCGGGATAGAGCGCGATCGGCAGATAGGTCACGAGGGGCACGGCCGGGTGCGGATCGGCGAGCAGCTCGTATCCATAGCTCAGCGCCAGCGTCACCGGCTGGCCGATATAGCCGGCGGCTCCGAACAGAGTCTGGAACGCGGCGGTCAGCGCCGAGCCGAGATCTGCGCCGAGCGCCGTGATGTCGAACCGCATGTCCTCGCTGTTGATCGGCGTCACCGTGGAGGCGGCGTTCACCGTGTCGGTCGAGAGGACGAAATCCGGATTGGTCGTGAAATCCTCCGACAGATCCTGGTTGCGGGTGACCATCAGCGAGGCCGTGGCGTTCTGGTAGCCGGCCATCGCGATGTCGTGCCACACCAGCGTCAAGTCGGCATAGCTTCCTGCCGGCACCTGCCGCTCCAGCGTATAGCGGCTCTGCGTTGCCGAGATTTCGCTGCGCGTGGTTGCGACCGGCGCGCCGTCCACGGCGCGGAAGACGAGCTCGGGCCATTCGCCGGACGGGCCCGGGCCGGCGCTTCCGCAGGTGACCCGGATATCGGTCACCTGCACCGGGCCGCCGGGCTGCTGCGTGTAATCGAGATCGATGCCGAAGTCGTAAGCGGCCGGCGACAAGCCCGGCGGAGGATCATCCTCCGCGAGCGCAGCCCCCAGCCGTTGCTGCTCGAGATCGGGCCAATGCGCCGCCCAGGCCGAAGCGACCTCGGCGGCCAGCGTGGCGAAGCTCGCCGCCGCGCCGGCCGCGGTCTGCGCGTCGCCCTTCGCCCGGTCGGCATAAAAGCCGAGCATGTCCCACAGCCCGGTCGCAACGGCGTCATAGGAGACTAAAGTCGTCGCCAGCGCATCGCTTGCCTCGACCAGCCTCTCCTGACCGTCCGGCTGCTGGTTGAAGCGTATTTGCAGATGCACGTCGTCCTGGCTCGCATGCTCGTGCGAATAGCGCAGACCGTAGGTCCACAGCGCCGCCTCGGCGAGCGTGGTCACCGGATCCTGGCTTACCGTCTGGCCGCGCAGGGTCGGCAATTGGGGGAAGGCGCGGTTGGGGATCGGCACCTGGACGTCGCCCAGGCTGGTCGTTGTGCCCTGCGGCATCGCGGCGGGAGTCAATGTCGGCGTGAAGGCCAGCCAGTCGGACGCATCGTAGGTGGTCGCCGCGTCGACCGCGACAGGATCGATGTTGAACTCGAGATTGCCGAAGGCGTAGTCAAGATGCAGCGCGATGTCCTGCGCATGCGCCGGATCGTTGAGCGTGAGCAGGAAGGTGACATAGTCGCTCGCGGCATCGAGGCGGGTCTTGGCCGCCGTGATCGCATATTGCAGCCCGGCCGAGGCCTCGTCGTCCCGCCGGCCGACGACATGGCCGAGCAGACGTGCCGGAGGCGGCGGATCCTCGCCGGTCCAGGCCGAGCTGCAGGTCGAGGCATATTGCAGGATCGTCGACACGGCATAGCCTTGGGCCAGGCTGACCGACAGGGTTTGTCGCAACTCGAGAGCGGCGGCCTGGATGGCGGCCGTGAGGCCGGGATCAACCTGCTCGAACACCGGGGCGATGCCGTTGGCGACGGCGGAGGCCAGAATGCGCTTGCTCGCAATCACCGAAAGCAGCGACGCGCGCGCGGCGGCGTCGGCATAGAGTGGGCCGGCATATTGCGCGGAAAGGAACTGATCGATGTCCTGCAGGATGCGCTGGGCGATCGGCTCGACGTCGATGCCGATAAGGTCGGAGAGCGGCCCGTCGCGGTCAAGCGTGCCGTCAGGATTGAGCGTCGGCAGCTGGACGCCCCGCAGCGACACCAGCCTGGCATAGAGGGGGCGCAACGCGAAATAGCGCGGCCATTTGTCGCCAGTCCCGCTCGGCGGATCGAACACCCCCTCCACGTCGAGCGTGGCGATGCCCGAGGCGTCGAAGGGCAGGAACCACAATTCGTCGGTCGCCCCGGCCACCCGGCCCGTGACGAGGCGCAGGGTCGGGAACAATTGGGCGAGCAGGGACCCGAAGCTGTCCTGGTCCATGCCTGGGCCGCCGCCGCCGCCCGAGGAGGAGACGGGAGCGCCGATCCGGCTGGTGAAGGTCTCGACGCTGCTCCCGGCCGGGAAAGCGGGATCGATCCGCGAGGCCGGACGCGCTAGGGTAAGCGATACCTGCAACGGCATGACCGGGTCGGCGAACGGACCCGCGACGGCGGGCACCGATATCGCCATCGTCAGCGGAGCCGGCGGCAGCAGCGCCAGCGCGCCGGCGGCGAGGAAAGCGACGTCGCCATTGATCTCGGCCAGCTGGGCCACGTCGATCTGCGCGCCCGCCGCGCCCAGCCGAGCGAGCAGCGCGGTGATGCTGTCCTCGGGCGCCGTCTCGACGGTCGCCGGAGTCGGCCCCGGCCCGCTCACTGTCACCCCGGGTTTGAGCAGCCCCTTGAGCCCGGCATTGGCGGCGAGGAAAGCCGCGTCGTCGACCCCGAACGCCGCCGCCGCCTGGACGGGCGAGAGCGCGCCATTGGTCGGCCCCGGCATCACCGCCGGCGGACAGGAGAGCGATGCGCCTTCGGCAAGCAACCCGGTTTGCGGCCCGATCGACGCCATCAGCAGGGCCAGGCCGACGTCGCTCGACTGCGCCTGCAGCCGGGCGAGGACCGATCCGATCGAGTCGCCGGCCTGAGTCGTCGTGTGGTAGCTTGTGCCGTCCACCGTCACGGTCACCGTCTGGTTCGGCGCGAACAGGTCCGGCATATACTCGTTGTCGAGACCCATCTGGTCCAGGCCGTCGCTCCCGTAAGCGAAGCGCCCGGCGATTGCCGTCAGCGTGTCCGATGCTCGGACCGGACAGGGGATGCGCAGCACGCCGGCTTCCTGGGGCAGCGCAAGCATGCCGGGGATGGTCAACGCCTCTCCCATCGGCAGGCTCGGCTGCACCGTCTGCTGCGCCAGCGCAGCAAACAGCAGCGCGGGCGTCGTGCCATATTGACTGCAGAATTCGACCAGCGTCGTAGTGCTCGACGCCTGCGCCGCCGGACTGCCCGGGAAGTCGCCGAGATAGACGAGCGCGCCGGTGTCGAAGATATTCGCCGTGGCGGCGTTGCGCGCGGCAAGGTCGGCGGTCGAGGCGCCGCTGCCGTTGCTCGCCAGCGTCTCATAGGGCTCGCTGATCGTCGGTACCGGCACCAGATAGCGCTTGGCGAAGATCGTGCTGCCCGCCACCAGCGTGCTGGTCTGGTCGGCGAGCTGCGCGCCGATGTCGCCGACGAACACGATCACCCCCTGTCCGGCAAAGGCAACGACAATATCGTCGAAGCTGCGCACGCCGGCGCTGCCCGGGGGCGCGGTGGTCACGGTCAATCCGTTGAAGACGATGGCAACGCCCTCGGCCAGAATGTCGGTCGCGGCATTATTGTCCTCGGCCAGCAGCGGCGCCGTGCTCCCCTCCTGAGCGGCGATCGCGCCGAGCGACGGCACCGGATCGGTGGAAGGCACAAGGATCGAACGGTCGGGGATGGCGAGCAATGTGCCGGGGCGCAGCGGCAGATGGTCGGCATTTTGCGGCAGCGCAAGCAATGCGGCGCCGGAAGCCGGCTGGGGCCAACCGGGCCGGTCGATGGCCTGGATGGCGTCGGCGGTCTGGTTCTCGGCGAACGGCACCTGCGCGGGAATCGTCAGGACCTGGTCGCCCAATATGTCGTAGGCGCGGGCGTTGGCCTGGCCCGCCGCCAGCACGTCGCTGCTGATCCCATAGGCCTGGGTCAGCGCGCCGATCGTCTGCGCCCCTGCGGCCAGCGGCCGCTCGGCCTCCAGCGCGGCCACCGCGCGCGCATAAAGCAGGTTCGACGCGGCGAATTGCCAGAGCTTCGGCAATTGCGCCGACAGGTCGACCGGCTGCGGCCGGCCCGTGTCCGGGCCGCTCTCCTGGGTGAACAGCGTCGATTCGAAGTCCAGGGTCAGCGACGGCTGCGAGAGCTGATAATAGATTGTCTCGTAGGTAGCGGCCTGATTCTGCGCCGCCACGACGGCGCTTTCGGCCGGACCGCTCAGCCCCGGCATCAGCGTTCCGGCCTGACTGGCGAGCCTGACCGCGATGGCCACCATATCGGCGCTGGATCCCGCCGCAAGCCCGTAGCCGGTCGCGAGCGCGGGCCAGGTGTCGAACGGCACGAGCACGTCGGTGTAGCCGATGGGCAGGCTGATTGCCTTGGCCTGGCCCGGCGCGGTGGCGTTGCCGAAGATATCGAGGAAGCCGACCCTCAGATCGGCCTCGGCAAGCGGGCTGTCCGCGTTGATCCCGCGATAGGGATCGACCGCGGGTCGCGGCAGGCCGCTTACCGCCGGCGCGCTCGACGCCGGCCCCATCTGCGCGACGGGAAAGGCCTGGCTGTAGCTCCAGCGCGTCGGTTCCGCCTCGGCATAGAGCTCACCCCGCGCCCGCGCCTGGCGGGCCAGCCGCTTCCGCGCCGCGGCGGTCAATCCCGGATCGTCCTTTGCCTCGGGGGTGATCGGCATTGCCGGGCGATCCGCGTAGAACGTCGCCCCGGGCTGGCCGACGTCGTAGCTGGCAAGCGAAAAAAGCTGCGACGCCCGGTCGGCGGCCGTGGTCGCGTCGATCGGGGCCATCGGGATGACCATGCTCATTCCGGCATTGCCCGGAGGAACCGTCGCGACGCGCGTCATGTCGCTGCCGTCGGCGGCTTCGAGATAGACGGTGGACGCGGAAGCATCGAGGCCCGGGCCGATCAGCGCGCATGTGTTGAACGCCAGCAGCGGCCGCCCCTCAGGCGCCGGTCCCTGCTGCGCTCCGACGATGGCGAGGAAGTAGATCAGCGCTTCGCCGTCGCCCGTGAAGATCGTTGCCGGCAGCCCGCCCCCGCCGGGGTCCTGCAGAGTCAGGTAATAGCCGGTGCCGCCGACCGAGACGCCCTCCCACAACAGCTTCAGGAAGGCTGGAATGTCGTCGAGCGCAACGGCATAGACCGGCTGGGTGTCGCGCGGCGAAGTCGCCTCCGCGCGAAGCAGCGGATGCACGTCCGCCAGCCCAGGCACGGTCTGAGTGGAAAGGTTGGTCTTCACGATCGCCGAGACGCTGTCGTCGAGCGCGACCTGGGCGAGACCTTGGATATTGGCCGCCGCCGGATCCGGCGACACGAACAGCGACAGCGTCGGCGCCGGGCTGGCGTTACTCGTGAGATATTGCCACAAATGCAGCAATGTCTGACGCTGCACGTCGTCGGTGCCGAGCAGCTGGTAAAGCGTCTGCGCGCCGGGCAGCGTCTTGACCTTCACTGAGAACAAGGCGCCGTAGCTCGACGAGACCAGAGTCTCGTCCCTGCCGCCGGCCGAGCCTTCGGGCGCCGACCTGACAATCTCGTAGGGCGTCGACGCGCCGGCGAGAGCGAGCGCCTGCACGGTGGCCGAAAAGGGCCAGAGGCTGGGATTGCCCGTCTTGGGCGCCGTGCCCTCGGCCGGAATGGCGAGCGGCGCCGTCACCTGCAGCTCGACCCGGTTCGAGAGGCCATAGGTTACCGGCACCTCGACCGAAAGCGCCAGCGCCTCCGGGCCGGAGAAGGGCGTGACCGTGATCGCCGCGGCCGGATATTGGTTGCTCAGCTCGGCGGGAGTGTAGGTGAAATCGAGCTGCGAGACGCTTTCGAGCTGCAGGATGGCCCCGGCGGGCGGCGCGGCCCCCGCATTGCGCGCCAGCCGGCGGTTGCTCGCCAAGGCGGCGGGCGCCCGCGCGGCGATCGCCTCGCGGCTCTCGTCCTCGCCGGCAATTGTGCTGTCGGCGAGCTCGATCCACTGGAACCCGCTGTCCAGCGTGGCGGTGATCGTGATCGCCGGGTCTGTGCCGGTGCCCGGCGGCGGGCCGGTGAGCTGCTGGCCCGCCAGCGCGGCCATCGCCGTCATCGGCCCCGTCGCGCGCGCCGGCCCTTCGTTTTCGGATATCGGCGCCGGCAGGCGCAGCCCCGCCATGATCTGGCGGCTGGTCTGGGCGCTGATGTCGGTGAAGCTCTTGCCGGCCAGGATCAAAGGCACGAGGACATCGACCGCGACGACCGGCACGTCGGTGACAACCCAGGACGGGTCATCCTCCGCCAGCGCCGGGACCAGAGCGTCGCCGGCCAGTTGATGGGCGAGCGCGGCGATGTCCAGCCCGAGCGCCTGGGAAACCGAGGCGAAGCTGGGATAGACGTTGGTGTCGAGCGTGAACCCGTCGATGCTCAGCGCGGCGTGGACCGCGAGCAGATCGGGCGCCGTGGCGATCCACCCGACCAGACCAGCGACGTCGGGCGTCCCCTGTCCGCCGAAAATATAGCTGCGGCGCGCGAGATGATCGAGGCTTTCGCCGGGAAGGATCGTCACCGTCGTCGGGACCAGCGCCGGCGCCGCGGCACCGCCCGATCCCGCCGTGAAGGCGGCGACCATCGCGTCGCGATACGTGGCCCAGCCGGGAATGCTCGCGGCCGCACCCGAAGCGTAATTCTGGGAAAGGTCGGCCATTGCGGCAATGGCATTGACGCTGTCGCCGACCTGGCTCGTGTAATTGGCCTCGGCCGGCTCCGTGAGGTCGCCGGGCGCGGTCGGCACCTTCAGCCCGATTCCCGGGGCGATCGGATCGCCGGCCGGCTGGTCGCGAAGCATCTCCGCGTTCCAGTACAGGATCAGGTCGACATACCATTGCCGGTCGGGCAGCAAGCGCGTCTCCTGGAAGCGCGCGAAGAAGAAGGCCGCGGATTGCAGCGCCCCGAAGCCCGCGGGCGCGGTATAATGAGTCGCCGGCGCCGTGAAGCTCGCATCCGTGCGCAGCAAAGCCGGATTCAGGGCGAGCGTCGGGTCGGAAAGCAGGCTGGTCGGACCGGCGAGGCCGAAGCTGCTCGCAATGCCCGCCAGCGTGTCGCCGGCGCGAACCTGATAGGCGATTCGATCGACGGTATAGTGCCCGGGCACGAGATCGCGCTCGGCATTGTCGAGCGCGATCACTTCGGGCGCCACGCCCAGGACGATGGTGATTTCCGATCCTGCCGAGGTGCTGCGCAGGCGCTCGTCGAGATGGTCGTTCAGATACAGCAGGTCCTCCACCATGACGCCGAGCGCCAGGGCCACCGAATCCACGGTGTCGCCTTCGCGCACCGCATAGAGAATTTCAGTGCTGGCAAAGGCGCCGGCGATCGCGTCGAGGCTGGTCGGGGCTTCGGGACGAACTTCCCAGCGCGCCAGCTGCTTCTGCGCCTCGTCCACCGCGGTGCGGGTCAGCATCAGGCACCAGTCGGAGAACATATGGCTGGCGAAGGAGACGGTTTCCGCCGCCCCGTCCGGGCCGTCGGCGGATTGCGCCGCGGTCGGAGTGAAGCGCTGCTGATAGGTGGCGACGTCGTCGATATAGTCGGTGCCGATCATGTTGTAGCCGGCCAGGTCGACCGAGCCCTGCACGTCGCCGCTCCACGCGAACGTGAACAAAGGTGGCAGCGCCACGGGCATGGCGCTCGGACCGTGCTCGGGCATCGGGTTGGGCTGGCCGCTCACCGACAGGCGAACATTGGTATCGAGGAAGATATTGAGCGTGGTGAAGGTGAATGCGGTGCGCGTCGCCGTGTCTCCGGCCGCCATTTCGTCGGCCAGGTAAGCGAGTTGCCCGGCGGTGACATCGGCCGCCGCCGCCCCTCCGGCCGGATTGGTCACCGCATAGATCGCCCAGCGGAGAAAGGCCTCGATGAGCTCGGCCGCCGGCATCTCGGCCACGTCCTCGGCATGAGCGCTGGTGTCGCTGTGCCGCCGGTAGCTCTCCGCGATGCTGTCCGGATCGGTGATCGTGCCCGTCTCGGCCCAGAGCTGCATGACGATCTTGTACGACGGGCTCGTCGCCTCGGGGTCCGACGACCAGCCGAGCGCGACATCGTCGCAGCTGAAGGCTGGAAGCAAAAGCAACGGGATCCGGCGCGGGGAATCGTCGAACACCGCGAAATGGGGATCCCAGTTGAGCGTCCCGCCCACGCCCTCGTCTCCCGCCATCCGAGTGCCTGTCCTCGAGCGCCGGTCCGCGGTGCTCGCCATCAGCAGGCTTCGCGGCGTCGCCGGTGCCTCGATCAAGCCGGCTTCGTGGAGCTTCCTCAAATGCGCGCTGCGCAGCACGGCCTTGCGCGTGTCGCGCCGGGCGCGGTTCAGTCGGTACAAGGTGGCCGACGAGCCCGGCGCGGGGCTGCCGGGCGAGGCGAGCCGGTCCTGGCTCCGACCGCCGCCGCCGTTCGTCGGCGCCAGGATCCACGGCGTGGCCGATTTGCTCCCGAGGGTAAAGTCGAACGACACGGTCACTCGGAAGCTGAAATGGACCTTGATGAAAAGGATCTTCACCGTCGCCCGGGCGCTGACATCGACCTCCATCTCGACCAGCGTGGGCTGATGGGCCTCGAGCGTCAACGATACCGTCGCGGATGCCTCCAGGGTGACGTTCACCTTGACGACGACGAAATCGACCTGGCCGTAGATCTTGCCGTGGAGCGCCGCGATGCCGCGCACCCAGTAATAGAGCGCGCTGTCCGCGCCGGCGTTGCTCGGCAGGAAGCGGGCGAAGACGCCCTCGAAAATCACTTCCAGCTCGATGAACGCGCCCGCGCTCAGGACGCCGACGCTGAAATCCTTGCCGACGCCGACCGCGAGCCCGATGCCCAGCTCGATGACCGGCGCGAAGAAGCCGTTGGTGATCGCCGGTACCCGGCTCGAGCTGTTGCCGTCGAGGAGCCCGAAATAGACGCCCCCGCGGCCGATGAACGGGAACACTTCGACGCTGAACGAGCGCGTGAAATCGCGGTTATAGGGGAAGCCCAGGTCGACCTTGAAATTGCCGTTGGTATAGACCTCGACGACCACGACTCCGAGCGTGATCGACACTTCGCCGAACTCGAGATGGCGGAACGCCTCCGGGAGTTGCAGCTCGACGCGGAACATGCCGAGAGAGTCGGTGATCTTCTTGTAGAGGATCTCGAAATAGAGGCCGGCGAGCGAGCCCGCGTCGGGCCCGCCGAGCGAGATCGACAAGCCGTAAAGCCGCGGATCGTTGAAGATCAGCCCCAGGTCGATCATCCCGGCGATGCCGATGTCGAGCCCGATCAGCCATTGGCTGTCGGCGTCGAACGAGACGCCGTTCGCGCCCGGCTGGCCGATCGGCGACTGGTTGCTCGCGACCGGCTTCATCGCGCGTTCCATCTGCTCCAGCACGGCGCGAACGGTGTTCAGGTCGTCGATATTGTTGACCTTCACATGCTGGCCGAACGCCAGGTAGCGCAGGTCGATGACCGCGGTGTTGGCCGGCACCAGATCGGGCGGATTGTCGTTGATCACGTCCCAGTCGAGCGCGTCGTCGCCGGTATAGTCCTGGCCCAGGGCGGCGCCTTCGAGGATCAGGTTGACGCTGCCTTCGCCCTGCTTGCGGCTGTATTTCACGCCGATTCGGTCGACGCGGAAGATCGTCAGATCGACGTTCACGTCATAGGTCAGCGCGATCGTCTGCTCGGTGGGATCGAGCGTCAGCGTGAAGCGCGAAAGGTCGATCTGGTTGAGCAGGTCCCAGGGCGGCGTAAGGTGATAGCCGAGCGTCGGCGCCGCCAGGTTGACGAGATATTCGAGGATCTCGCCGAGCGTGATCGAGCTCAGCTGCAGGGTGACGATCTGGTGGCGCGCCTCGCCCTCGCCGATCCAGGCGGTCTGGGCGGTCAGGTAATTGTCGCCGAACAGGACCCGGAAGGTGTAGGTCGGGAATTCGACGCCGATGTCTCGCGAGGCATAAAGACCGAAACCGTTGATGTCGAAGCTGCCCGAAAGATAGCCCGACGGGCTGGTCTGGGCATTCGGGCGCGAGAGCGCGGCGGCGGCGCGCGCCGAAACGGTCAGCGGAGTGCCGAAGGGCGCGAACTGCCAGCGCGCCAGGATCGAGCCCTCGACGCTGTAGGATCGGCTGGTCGACCCGAACGACATCGCCATCGTCTCGATGTTCAGGGTCGGCAGATTGTCGGGCGGGTCGTCGGTCAGGAGATTGGCGACCAGGGTCACCAGCTCGAGCGGCGCATTCTGGTTGAGGAAGCCGCGGAAGGTCCATTCGCTGCCCCGGCCCGAGGGGGGATAGGCGGCGCTGACGGTGAATTGCGGCTGTGCCTCGCCGCTGCCGCCGCCGGTCAGCTGGAGCGTGCCGGAGATCGAGCCGCCCACCGCCGACTGCCGCACGTCGATGTTGAACCGCAGTCCGATGAGATCGAGGCTCACCGAGTTGGTGAATGGGATCGACCAGTTCATCGCGATCACCGCTTGGGCCTGGAAGGTCAGGCGAAGCGGATCGGCCAGGAACGAGAATGCCGTGATCCGCATCTGGTCTGGCGTCGGCGGGCCGGGATTGCCGAAGAACTGATTGAAGGCGTAGCCGATCGGGATTTCCTGCCTGGTGCGCAGCCGGCCCTCGAGCACGAAGGAGGGGATGTAGCCCACCAGGTCGACGGTGAAGCTGTCGACCAGGATCGCATCATCCTCCTCGCCGCCCTGATCGAGCACCATCTCGCCGGGCGTCGGCGTGCGGGCGTCGCGCATCGCCGGGTGCGGCGCGGCGAGCAGCGGCAGGCTCCGCGAGGGGGGGCGGGCAGCGACCTCCGGGTCGGGCACTCCGATATTGATTCCGCCGAACACCGATCCGAAGGTGAACATCGTCCGCTTGGCTTCGCCGCTTTCCATCCACCCGACGTCCCACCGCATGCCCGTGTCGATGACTCGAACGAAGGGAATCGGCGGGTTCCACACCCGGTCGGACAGCAGGGTGACGCCGATGTTGGACACGTCGAACGCGGCCGCGCCGAGATTGTCGAGAAGGCTCCCCTGATAGGCTGGAAGCCATATCTCGATCGAGGCGAGGTAGAAGGCGTTGAACGTGTCGAGCGTCTCGGGGGAAATTAGCTCCGAGACCGACAGCCCGAGCAGCGCCGCCACCCGGTCGATCTGGTCGCCGATGCGGATCGTCCCGGGATCGGCTACTACCAGCAGCCGCCACGTCGTCTGCACGGTCATGATCGCCACCACCAGGCGCAGGCTGTGGTCCTGGTCGAACTGGACCCGGCCGGTGAGGCTCAGGATCGAGGCCGCGCTATAGCCGTAATCGTCGGGGTCGAATCCGGTCTGAACGGCGAGCTCGAAGCCGAGCTCGAACAGGCTGGTGTCGCCGAAGGGCAGCGTGCTGCCGCCCACCACGGCGAGCATATCCAGCACGGGCGGCGCGTCATAGCGTGCCGGAAGGACTACAGTCCCCTTCGCGGCCAGCGGCCAGCGGCCCGGGAACAGCCCGGCATAAGCGGGCTGCGCGAATATCCCCGCCTGAGGAAGGCTGCCCTCCAGCATCGCGGTCGCGCCCGCCGCGGAGCTGGCCGACAGCGCCGAGTCGAGCAGCGGCAGCCCGATCAGGAATGACGGCGCCAGCTCCACCGTCTGCCCATCCTGCGCGATCTGCTGGCAGTCGGGCAGGCTGGCGAACGTATCCGAAAAGCGCCAGGCCTGCGGCGGCAGGTAGAGCGTGAGCGTGAAGAGGGCAGCGCCGCCGGGATCGAGCGTCGCGGCCAGCGCTACGCCGACATCGACCCTATGGCTGCCCGCCGCTGCCGCGCCCGGCAGCCCGTATTGCGCGGTGCCGCGTAGCAGCACCTGGTTGACCGGCTGAGTCAGCACCGCGTTGGCGACGACGAAACCGGCCTCCAGCCGCAGCAGGGCCAGCGCCGCCGCCATCGGCGCAAGACCGCCGGTGGCCGCCGCCGCCAGATCGATCGAGCCGTTGACGATGTCGCCGCGAAGCGCCTGGTAGATTTGGTCCAGGGTCACGGCGCCCCCCTCCGGGCGCGCCCGGGCTCGCTCCGCTCATCCATCGATCTGCCTCATCCGCCGCAACGGCGTGCGATGAGCGGGCGGCCTCGGCCCCATGTGGCGCCGTCGAACGGGGTGCGCCGCCCTGACGGGAGCGACCGCGACCGCCGCCGGTGCCGGCGCGTCGTCCTTCGTCAATTCCATGACCGGCGTCGTCACGAAGGCGGCGGTCGCGGTCTTGCGGTTCTCGAGCCGGGCGATGCTGGTCGTTCCGGTGGTGGCGTCCGTGGTATAAATCCAGGCCACTGCCAAGGATAGACTGGTCACCGCGCCGGATTTTGGAATGGCGGTAGTCTTTCCCGGATCGGGCGGGAATGTCGCCGTCTGGTCCTTGTCGGGGTCGTAGGCCTGATCCCGAACATAATAGCGATTAGTGAATATAGCATAGCGCGAGGCAAGGGTCCACCAGTCATCCACTGTAGGAAACAGCACTTTCTTCTTATTTTTCTTCTTTGTTACTGGATCCTCTTCTTCTTCCACGACGATATATCCATCGTCTTCGACAAAATATGCATTGTAAAGATGTTGATTATCCGAAAGCTCTGGATCATCGTACCACCCGGTCTTGGTGACATATTCCCAGAAATAGCTCATCGTATAAGCGGATGGGTGGCGGAAGCTTCCGACTTCCTCGGCGCTCGCATGGATGGATTGGCCATTGATGCTCTTGGCGAAGGTATCGATCACCTTCTTGGCGGCGTCGGAGACGCGTTTGCCGCTTCGGGGACGTTTGCTCCCGCTCAGGCCGAAAGTCGTAGTCTCGCTGGAATGATGCGGCATCGTCATCACCGCCACATTCGCAAAGGTCGCCTTATACTGGGCTATGTAATCGTTTGCCTTGGAAATGGTCGCCCCGGTCGCGTCCCCTGTTACGACATATCTCCAACCATTGAAGACGACGACGAATATTAGAGAATATGTATTGAGCGAGTAGCTATCGAATTTCCATTCCTTGTCGGTAATCTTGGTTCGTTTCGTATGCTGGCTCCTGATGTGGTTGCCGACGAGCAAGTTGAAGCTGACGTCGTTGATCTCGAACACCGGCGTCGGCTGGCTGTAGGAGCAATTGTTCGCCGGCAGCGGCTGTGGCTTCTTCGCTCCCTTGGGCTGATATCCCTCGACGTCGCTGATCACGTTGGTTCCGCCGTGCTTGGCGTAGAGGTCGCGCGGACCGCCATAGATGACGGTGCCGATCTCCAGGATCGGCTTGGCCGGCTTCTTGGTGCCCGGCTTGTCGAAGCGGCTGAGCAAGTCCTGCAGCAGATTGATGTGGTCGCTGTCGCTGTGCGAGAGCGAGAGGAAGTCGATTCTCGGCTTGGCCATCGACTTGAGCTGCTTCTCGATAAAGTCGACTGAAGGCCCGCCGGCCTCGTCCTTGGCGCGCTCCGAGCCGAGGTCGAGCAGCGCCGTGGCCGTGGGCGTGGCCGTGCCGGTGTAGATCTCGACGAACGTGCCCGAGCCCTGGCCGACGTCGAGCAAAGTCACGGCGATCTTGCTGGCCTTGGTCACCGTGCGGCTCCCCCGTCCCGGCGTCCCGACCGCGCGGCCCGGATCCGCCGCAGGGTCTGCCGCCGGCGATGCGGCGGCGCCAAGTCGCCCGCCGCTGCCGGAGCGGCGGCCGCGAGCCGCTTCCGGCCCGGGAGCGCGAGGGCCTTCTCCTCCTCCTTCACGTCGGCGGCATAGGCGGCGTACCAGCCAAGCTTGCTGCTGCCGCTCTGGTCGGGATTGCCGAACAGGACGATGTCGTTGTTGCCGGGCGGAAAATCGAGAAGGCCGAGCACCGAGAGCGTGAACTGGTGCAGGCGCAGCAGATAGACGAGCGCGTCGTCCTCATCGATGTAGGTCAGGAACTGGAAGTTGCGGAAGCCGAGCCTCAGCACGCCCTGCAGCGGCCACTGCACGCCCTCGGCCGGGCCGGTGTCGATCTTGAGGCCGAGATATTGCGGCGGAACCAGCTTCTGGCCGGCGCCCGGCTGCCAGGCCGCCAGCACTTGAACGCCGATCCCGACGCTGCCGAGCAGCGCGCCCAGCGTGCCGAGGTCGAGCGTGAAGCGCAGCCCGTACCATGGCGCGCTGAGCGGCGTCTGTTCGAGCGGCGCGGAAACCGACGTGAAGCCCAGATCCTCGGGCCTGGTGCCCTTCACCGTCTCGGACTGCTCGCCCTGTTCCTGCGTGGGCAGGACGGCGAGGAGCCCGTTCAGCGCCAGCGGGAAATGGCCGACGAGCGACTGCGCCCGAACGCTGCTGTTCGCCAGGTCGAAGGACAGATTGCCCTCGTCGACGACGAATTGCTTGCCCGCCGGGCTGCCCCCCAGAGCGAATTGCATCGAGACGACGAGTTTGCTGTAGCGCAAGCCCACCGTCGAGTCGGTCGGCACATTCTCATCGGCGGGTTCGGGCCCGAAGGAATAGAGGTCGAAGGCCTGGGGCGCGCCGAATTGCAGGGTGCCCGACAAGGTGAAGTCGGTGACGAGCTGGCCGGCGGTGCTGCCGGCGCCGCGGGTCTGCAGCCCGACGTTGGACACGTCGATCCGCGAAAGCACCGATGCGCGCGTGCCGTAGCTGTTCCGCCCCTCGAGCACGAAACTGTAGACCGCAACCGTCCCGACGCGCTGATAGCCGCCGTCGAGCACCAGATTGTTGCCATGCTCGGTCTGCGCCTTGGTCAGGGCGTCGGAGAAGAGCCGGTTCGTCAACAGCTCCGCCTTGGCGGAGAAATCGGTCAGCGCCGAATTCGAGAAGCTGGCGCGCAGCTGCAGCGTCTTGAAGTCGAACTGAACGTTTTCCTCGCTGTAGAGGTCGACCGGGTCGTTATAGTCGATCAGGCCGAAGGCGGCGGTGTTTTGCAGCGTCGGCGTGGTTCCCGTGACGACGAACGGCGTCTGGGACAGGCCGAGATGGTGTGCATAGAAACGGTCGGTGTCGATCCCCGCGGTCAGGAACAGCAGGTCGGCGGGCATCTCCGCGATGTCGACCGGGGCGTTCAGGAACAGGAAGCCGTTCCAGGCGGGATTGTCGACGACGTCGCTGAAGAAGCGCCGATAAGGCGAGCCGGCTTCGGCTGCCGCCGCATTGGCGAAGATGTCGAGGATCAGCCGCTGGGTCTGGCCGATCGTCCCCCCGGCGATCGGCGGAACCGCAACTTCCGGCCACAGCCAGCTGCTGCTGTCGGCGACCAGGTCCGACAGCGACCGGTTGCAGAACTTGGCGAGCATCACGGTGGGGCTGTTCACCGAGGCCTGGAGCTCGCCGTCGGAGCCGCCGTCCTCCACTTCGATGCGCCAGGGCCGCCAGGCGCGCGGTGACACCTGGAAGGTCCAGCCGTCCATCTGCGCCTGGAGCAGCCCGGCCATGGCGAGGTAGATGGGCAGATAGGTGGGCGTCGCCGCCGTGCCGATGCAGGCGACGAAGTCGGCTTCGGCGTCGAAAGGCTGGCTCTGGCCGTCGAGCGCGGCGTAGACGGCGGTGACGACGCTCTGCGGCACGCCCCTGCCCAGCAGCAACGCGGTGTTCTCGGCGGTCTCGAGCAATTCGTAGCGTACCGAAGTGGCTTCCATCAGCACATCGGCATTGGCCGCCACGAAGAACAATTGGTTGCTCTGCAGCGCCGCCTTGAAGTTGCCGGTGACCACGGTGAAGTCGAGCCGGGGATAGTCGGTGCCCGGCATATGGGCGATATAGACGCCGTCATAATCCTGATAGTCCGGCGTCAGCTCGACGACCAGGCCCTGCGGCGTCACCCCCAGCGGGTCGTCTTCGGCGCGGGCCCGGCGGAGAGGCCCGAGCGAGGCCCGGGGCTCGCCCGCCGCGCGCGCTCTCCGCGCCTTGGCTCGTTCGCCATAATGCGTGTCGATCTGAAAATGGCGATAGGGCGCGATGCTGGCATTCTCGAGCTCCTGGGCAAGGCTGGTGTCGGCGCTGCTCAGCCCTGCATAGATACCGAACGGAAACACCGCCGCCGCCCCCGACGCGCTCAGCGTTGCCGCCGGCATCGGATTGAAATCGAGGAAATTCGCGGCGATCTGGCTCTTGCCGGAGAAGATCGGCGCCTGGCGCGGCTGCGCGAAATAGACCGCGTCGGCGGCGCTCCCGAGCGGCAGGACCGCGGCATGCGACGTGGTCGCGGTATCGTTCAGCGCCTCCGCCACGGTCGGTGCGTCGAGCGACCCGTCGTCGGCGGGAATGGCGAAGGCGGGATTGTTGCCGGCGAACACGATCTGGTGGCTGTCGGCGGAGACCTCGATATATTCGAGCCCCGACAGGCCCGCCAGCAGCTGATAGGGGCCTGCCGACCCGCCCTCGGGCGGCGTGACCCCGACCTGGAACGCGCCGTCGGGGCTCAGATGATAGATGACGCCTTCGTCGCGGCTGCTCCCCTGCACCGGCGAGGCGCCGAAAACGAAGCGGGCGTCGGGTCGGCCGGCCGCGGCGGCGAGCGGCGTCAGCGCGACCGGATAGCCCAGCGTCGTGCGCAGGAAGGAAGCGAGCACGGGTGCGCCGTTCGCGATTGCCGGTGCCAGCGAGACATGGCTGCGGGCGCCCACCAGCGGATGGAGCGGATCGAAGGCGAGCGCGGCGGCGATCGCGACCGGCTGGCCGTCGAACACGCGCTGGAACAGCAGACGCGTCGCGTTCTGAGCGGCGATCTGTTGCGCAGTGGCGTCGCTGCCGAGCGCGGCCGGCGGCGCGGCATAGCGCAGGCCGATCGCGAAACTGTGCCAGATCGTTCCCTCGTCCTGGCCCATCGGCATTGCGGGGACGACGAATTGGGCGGTGAAGCTGGCCACGGCAACGCCGTCGAACGGGATCGCAAGCGTATTGGCCGAGAAATCGGCGTCGCCATTGGGACCGAGAAATGCGGCTCGGCCGGTGAAGCCGATGCCGCCTCCCGAATCGTCGGCGATCTGGGTCATCGCGCCGAGCCCGGCGATTTCCAGCCCGTAATAGCCGAGCCGGAATCCGGTCGCCCTTATCGTGCGCCAGGAGATGGTGCTCCCGGAGCCCTGCGCCTCGGCCTGAAGCACGGCAAGGCGCCATTGGACCATCGGCGCGTCGGGATTCTCGATCCACATCAGCCGCAGCTGCTCGGGCGCCGCCAGATTGGGGCGCAGCGCGTCGAAACCGCTGAGGAAGACGGCCCAGTCGCCGGGAGTCGCGCCCAGCATCAGATAGGTGCCGCCCTTGTCCTGCCACACCTGGGTCGTCGAGAGCGTGCCCGACAGAGGCGAGCCTGGAGCCGCGCAATAGCCGGCCCAAAAGCCCGGCACTCCGGCCTGCGCGGTGGTGGACAGCGCGAAAAGCCGGCTGCTCGACTGCTGCTCGAAGACCGGAGCGGAGGGCAAGGGCTCAGAATCCCGCGGTCAGGATCTGATCGCCCGCGAGCAAGGGCAGCGAATAGCCGTCCAGGCCGCTGCCCGCGGCATAGACGACGCCCCCCTGCCAATCGAGCATCACCTCGAGCTGTCCGGCCAGGCTGTTCGCCGCGGAGGTGGCGGTTTGGCCCGGCCCGCTCGAGCGCAGCAGCCGCAGGCCGCCGCTGCGCCCGGCGGCGCCCGGCCGCCGCTGGAACTGCTCGAGCAGGTTGCCGAGGCTGGTTCCCACCGGCACCAGCCGCTCGGTCCCGTCGACCCGAATGCGGATCATCGCTTCCAGCGTGCTTCGGCCACGGAAATAGGCGGTGGCATATTGCTGCGGATTGGGGGTCGCGGCGTTGATCGCGGCGAAGCTTGCCGCCGCGACGATCGCAAAATTCAGATTGACCTGGTTGGCGTTGGCGGTGCTGCTCGGGGAGAGCAGCGAGGCCGGCACGAAGGCGCGGTAATAGGGCTGCTGGAACTGGGCGTAATAAAGGTCCGCCGCGGCCGCCACGCCCGATTGGCCCGAGCCCGTCGTGCTCTTGAACGGCGCCTGCACCTGAAGCGCGTTGTGCGCTGCCAACTCGTTGAGGAAGCCGTCGAATCCGACGCGCCAGGCGCCGTTGGTGTGATAGCTGCCGATTTCGAAGTCGAACACGGTTGCGCCGGCATAGCCGTTGAGCCAGCTCGGCAGCGATTGCTCGTTGATGCTGACATAGTCGCTGAGCGTGACGCGCAGCACCATTCCGGGGCGCAGATCGACATAGGCGCTGCCCGCGCTGGTGGAGAGCGACAGGCCGTAATTATAATAGAGTTGCTCGGCGAAGGTCTGCGGCATCATCCGACCGAGCGCGTTCTGCACCAGGTAGATGCCGTAGGGGCTTGCCCCGGCAAGCTCCTGCCCCGGATTTTCCAGGCTGGTGAGCAGCTGGACGTAATCGGTCTGCAGCGCCGGGCGGACGGACGTCGTGTCGAAGGTCCACACCGCCGCGTCGGCGGCGATGGTGAGCTTGTAGGGCAGCTCCGAATCCCCCGACGAGGCGACCGTAAACGGCCCGCTGACGATCGGATCGGAGCCGAGCGCGCCCGCGGTCAGGCCGAGCTGCGGCAGGTACAAGGCGATTTGCTGCGCCGCGGGACTGGTCGAGTCGCTGCCCAGATCGGCCTGGGCCGTCGCCGGATAGGCGTAGGGCGTGGCGCTCGCCGCCGGTTGCTGGCTGAGGAAGAATGCCGGGGCGAACAGCGGCATTGCATTCGACGAAAGGCCGGTCCCTTCGGCCGTGACCGGCTGGACATAGACCGAATAGCTTTTGCTCGGCTCCGCCGTGAAGGCGAGCGAGCCCGCCGTCCCGCCGATTACGGTGCTGGCGGCGGGCGTCGAAGTGGCGGCATTGTCGTAGATCGACAGGACATGCGAGTCCGCGCCGCCATGCGCGTCCCAGCTGGCGGTGACCGCGATGCCGTCGTAGCGCGCCGCGGCGAGGGTGTCGGCCGCAGTCGGGACCGCGACCGGGGCGCTGAAGGGGCCGGTGACGGCGACGCCGCTGACGGTCTGCGTCGAAGCGACCTGGTAGCGGAGCCCGGCATCGACGCTCAACGGGCCGGGCAGCGTGTAGCTGGTCGTGCTGGTGGATTGGCTCGTCCCGTTGGAGAATTGCAGGGCATAGCTCAGACCGGCACCCGCGTCGGCCCAGTTCAACGTGGCAATCCTCGTCGCCGGATTGGTCGTCGCGGCGGCGATGCGCGGCGCGGCGAGGATCGCAGTCGCCTGCTGGCCGGCCGCCATCGACCGGTCGGCAATGACTCGCACCGGCCCCAGCAGCAGGTCGACCATCGCGACCGCGCTCCCCCCCGCGGGGACGGAGAGGCTGGCCAGCGGCACGGCCGAAGCGGTGCCGCTGGTCGGCGCTCCGAGCAGAATCGTCTGGTTCACCCCCGCGCCGGCGCCGTTGATGATGCGTATCGCATAAGCGGGCGCCGGCGTGGCCGGGACGCCCGCCGGTGCCGACCAGGCGACGGCGAGCTGATCCGCACCGGCGGTAACGGTCGTCAGGGTCGGCGTGACGAAGACGAGGGGTTGGGATGCGGTGGGGGAGGTGCCGCCGCTAATGCCGGTCGCCTGCAGCGAAAGCGTCTGCGTCGCGCTTTGGGTGATCGCGGATTTGGCAATGCTCAGCACGGCCGTCGTGCCGCTCGTCGTCTGGGTCGCCAGCGGCGTGCCGCTGCCGCTCTGCACGACGCTGACCGTATAGCTGGCCACGCTCGACGGGCTGTCGGGCAGCGTCGCCCATTGGCAGGCGATCCGCCAGTTGGCGCTGTTCGACGGGTCGGTCTGGATCGTCACCGCGACCGGGACCGGCGCTGTCGCGAGCAATGTTGCGGGCTCGCTGCGCGGACCCGTGGTCTTGCCGTCGCCCGATTTGCCGCGCGCGACCACGGTCAGGCCGACGGCGCCGGTCGCGGCATAGGTGAAGCTCAGCTTGCCGCTCGCCGCCGTCACGGGGCCCGCGACCACCTCGTCGCCGCGCAGGAGCCAGCCTTCGCTGGCCGCCGCGCCGGTGGTTACGTCGGCCTCGACCGCGGCGCCGTTGATCGCGACGTTGCCGACCGTCGGCGCCTCGGTGAGCAGCGTGATGCTGAGCGGCGCCGCGCCGATTCCGAGCGCCTGGGTCTGCACCCGAGCGGTGACGCCCGACGAAGCGCCGATCGCGACTCCGAAACCGGCCGAGGTCGCGCCGCCGGCGAAGGCGGCGATCTCGGCGCCGCCGACCTGCACCGCCACCCGGCTGCTTTGCGGCAGCGGCGCGCCTTGAAGGCCATCGAGCGTCCAGACGAGCGAGACGGCCGCGCCGTCATAATCGGCCCGGGTCAACGAAGCCGCGGCCTGCGGTACGGTCTGGGGCGCGCTGAACGGGCCCTGGCTGAACGGCGCCGCGAAGCTTCCGGCGCCGCCAGGGTTGACCGCCGGGATCAGTGCGGTCGCATAGAGGCGGTAGGGCGCCGGATAGCCCGAGACGCTCACCGTCGCCGTGCTGCCTTCGACGTTCGCGACGCCCGCCAGCGCCCAGACTCCGCCCGAATAGCCATAGACGAGCAATTGCGCGCCGATCTGGAAGCTGCTCGGGCCGTAATCGAGCAATGCGCTGACGTTCTGCCCGTCGAAGCTCGCGCTCCTCACGGTCACCGCGGCGGCGGTCACCGGCGCGGTGGCGACCGCTTCGCTCCAGTCGATGCCGGCGGGCTGCGTGCCCTGCGGCACCCAGATGAGGTCGACCAGATAGCTGGTGGTGGCCGAAAGCGGGAAGGAGGGTTGATAGAGCGCATAGATGGGCGACGTGCCCGCGCCCGACGTCGCCGACACGCCGATCACCATCGGATCGTCGGCCAGCCGAAGTCGGATCACCAGCACCAGATTGGGCGGCGAGCTTGGCACGCTCGCCTGCTTGACGTTCACCGTGAGCCCCGCCGTCCCCCGCCCCGGTGGAAGCGTGGCATAGGGGCTGACATAATAGATGCTGGAGATGATGTCGGCCGGGCTGGTCATCCCGATGCTCCCTCGATGAACGGGCCTGGATCCGGACCGGATTCAGGGCCCGAATGCTTGCCGGGCCGCCATCAGCGCGCACCCTCGTCCGACGGCGGCCTCCGTCAGCGGACGATCAGAAGCGCCGATCCCCGAAGGCGGACGTGCAATCGGCATGCAGGCGTTCCGGCGCACGCTCGAGAATGGCATCGAGATCGTTGCGGCGACGCAGCGTATAGGCGCGCATCGCCATATGATCCCCGCAGCCGATCCCTCCGGCGAAATAGATGGCCGCATCGGTCGGATAATCGCTGTCGGCGAGTTCATCGACCCCGCCGATCGCGAGCGAATAGCAGTAGCCGTCATAGGGGATGACGGCGTTGCCGACGACGCCCGCCGGCCCGTCCAGAGTCAGGATCTCGGCGCCTTCGGCGATGTCGCAGATCTGGGCGAACGAGCCGTCGGCCATCGCGATGAGATGGGCGCCGCTGGCGCTCAGGCTCATCCCGTTGTCGGTTTCCAGCTTATAGACCGCGGCGGTCCCGCTGGCGTCGCCGTCCGACTGGTGGGACCCGTGCCGTGTCGCGCGCACTGCCCAGGAACGGCCATCGGCACTCCTCACGCGATGCCCGTTGTGCACGTTCTCGATCGCCAGAGTCTCGCCGCTCTCGAGCGTGACGGGCGTTCCCTGGACGGCGCAGTGAAACCAGAACAGCAAATTGTCGATCGTGGTGCAGTTGACCGAATGCACTTCCGGCGAGTTCTTCGAGCAGACGTAGAAGGTCTGGTTCGGCTGTCCGTTCTGCATTGGAATGTCGAACATGAAGTAGAAATAGCTGACGACTTGCGACTGCAGGGCCGATGTCTGATAGACCAGCGACACGGTGTTCGCGTAATAGGTGTTCGGGCCGTCATAGGGATAGGACCAAGTGACGACATTGGGCGGGCTGCCCTGGTGAACGCCGGCCACCAGCGCCGCATCGGTGGTATATTGCGAGTCGCGCGGGATCAGCCAGGAACCGCCGCTGCCGTCGTCGACGACGATGTTGGTCACCAGGTTGTTGACGGTCAGGGCGGCAAGATTGGGCGTGCCCGACAAGGGGACGTTGCCGACGAACGGGCAGATCAGATTGGGATTGACGATGTTTCCGACGCTGCTCGGGTTGATATAGACATAATCGCAATCGTTGTTCTGCCAGCCTTGCATCCGCCCGACGCAGATTTCGATCTCCGTATGGCCTGACTTGTTGATCATGGGCTGGCTGACGTTCGCCTGGATGCCATCGCCTGTGGCGGCCTCGGTCGACATCGCCAGGAAGCGGCTGTTCCCCGCCGCATCGGTCGCGTGACTCACCTGGAGGATATTCATCCCGCCGGTCGGCGCCGGCTGCGCCTGGGCGCCGCGCGTCGGGCAGGTCAGGAAGCCGCTGCACAGCGCGCTGTTCTCGCCGCAGGCCTTCAGGGCTCCCGTGTCGCGGTCGAATGCGAACAACACGCCGCCGAGCATCAGGACGTTGCCGCCGGCCGAAGTCCACACGGTCGCGGTCGCCTTGCCGTCCGGAGTCGGACCGGCATCGACGAGCATCAGCGTGTCTTTGGGCAGATCGCTGGGCGGGGCTGAGTCGAGGGCGCCGAACAAGGCAGGATATTTCTCCGCCGAGAATCCGCCGAGTTCCAGGCTAAGCTGGATGGCCTCCTTCTGCCGCGGATCGCTTGGGTCCAGCAGCCGCGTTTCGCCTGGTGGCAGGCTCTGCCGCAACTCATGCAACGTCTCGAGATCGGCTGTCGACAGCTCCGGTAACGCTTCCATGCCATCCCCCAACGAAAACCGACGCCGGGCATAAGCGCCCCCAAAACTCTGGAAATGAACTCGAGATCCCTCGCAATCGAAGGCAAAGTTCAGATAAGCCATTTATACTTAGGATAGACTGCCCCTGTCAGTCTTATGATCAAGATATGCAGAAAATAAGCCCTGTTTAGACCCATTATGGACCTATCCGATTATATTCTCGCGTCAGGCCGAAGCGCGGCCGCGAAAGCTACCGGGGGGCGGTCGCGCGCGGCGACCGAAACGCATTTGGAGTCACGTGACGAGGCGGCCGGCGGGCCGGCAACTTTCCACGAAAAGCGACGCGCGGTCATTGCGCACGGACGTTATGGCCGATCGGGGGAGGGGGCTGGCTCCCTGTCGCTTCTGCTCATCTTGAGAAAATGAGCAGCCTGGCGTGAAAATCGACAACAGCGTGGGGGCCCGAGCCGAAATCGAACCGGCGTGGAAGGGTTTGTAGTTTTCTGCGCCGCCGCTCGGCAAGCCCGAAATTCGTTCCGACGCGCTCACTGCTCGCCGGTCCTCAACGCCTCAGGCCTGGGTCATTTCAAGCCTGCGTGTGGGTCAGGGTAAAACTGTCCTCGCGAAGGCGGCCGCGAAAAAATGGTGAGCCCTGCTGGGTTCGAACCAGCGACCTACTGATTAAAAGTCAGTTGCTCTACCGACTGAGCTAAGGGCCCCAACGGACCGCTTCCCCTAGGAGCGGGCCGGGACCGGGTCAACCGCGGCGCCGTCAGCCGAATATCTCGGCGAGGGCCTGGGTCGCGGGGCCGTCCTTCCAGTCGCGCAGCTCGACGTAGAGCGAGGTCTGGATCACGCCCCACACGGCCGAGGTCACCGTGCCGCTGATGCCGTTGATCACCAGATAGCCGAGCGGCAGGCTGCCGGCCGAGGCCTCCGCGAATTCGGTTACGCCGCCGTACCACCGCATGCTCAGCATCGCGACGAGGGCGGAGAACAGCCAGTAGATGACGAGGACGACGAGGCTGAGGCCGAAAACCTTCCAGCGCACGCCGCTCGTCAGGTCGCTGCTTCGCCCAAGCGCTTCGATCGGGCCGAGCCGTTCCTCGACCAGCGCCGGGGCCGCGACCGACCACATGATGTAGAGGATGATTCCCGGCACGAAGATGAGGAGGAAGCCGAGCGCGATGCCCAGCGCGCTCACTATGCCGAGCAGCAACAGGCGCCAGGCGACGCCGAGGCCGGCCATGGCGGATTCGGCGAAGCTCGCCTTGCCGCCCTCGCTATAGGCGACCGTCGCCCGAACCAGGGCGCCTTGAGTGATCATCGCCAGAACGACGGAGAGGAGGACCGAGGCGATCCCGATCGCGGCGAGTGCGAAGCCGCCGGCGGAGGTGAAGTCCTCGGCCCTGAGGATCTGCATCCCGTAGGCGATCAGGAGCGAGGGCAGGGCGCCGAACAGGAAGGCGATGCCGAGAGTCGCGACCGGATTGCTGGCGAGGGTTCCGAAGGCGCGGCCGAAAACCCGGCCGACCGACACATCGCGGTCCTGCGCGTCCCCTGCAACGCTCGCCATGGCGGATTTCCCCCGTCCCCGATCCGCCAAATCTGGCCAAGCGCCGCGGGGCTGTCCAGCGCATTTTGCCGTTGCGCGCGGCCCGGCTTCGTCTAATTCTTCGGCCTTGCACCGCGATCGGCGAGCGGGGAGGGATGAAATCGGGGGACAGGCGCAGGATGCGGCAGGCGCCGCCGACGGGTTGGCGGCGGCGCACGAGGCGCTGAAGGCCGATCCCTCGATCCAGTTCAGCATGGCGCCGGTGCAGCCGCCGGCCCCGCCGCCCAAGTGGCTTCGCGACTTCGTCGAGTGGCTCGGCGAGGCCCTGAAGCCGGTGGGCCGGTTCTTCAACTGGATCGGCGGCTTCATGCCGGACGCGCCTTATGCGCGAATCTTCCTGTGGACGGTGCTGGCGCTCGCGGCGGCGGCGCTCGCGGCGATGATCTACGTGCGCATTCGCGACGGCGAGTGGCGGCTGCCGCGGCGGCGCCCCGCCGTCTCCGTCGATCCCGGGCCGGACGAGGAAGCCTGGTCGCCCGAGGCGGCGCCGGCGCGGTCCTGGCTCCGCGAAGCCGACGCGCTCGCCGCGCAGGGCCGTTACTCGGAAGCCGTCCGCCATCTCCTGTTCCGCTCGATCGAGGATATCGGCCGGCGTCGACCGCGGCTGGTGAGGCCCGCCCTGACCAGCCGCGAGCTCGCCCGCGCGGAGGCGCTGCCGCCGCCCGCGCGCAGCCTCTTCGCGCGCATCGCCGGGCTGGTGGAGCGGAGCCTGTTCGGGGGCCGCGCGGTCGAGGCCGGCGACTGGAGCGAGGCGCGCGCCGCTTATGCCGACCTGGTGCTTCCGGGGACCTGGCGGGCATGAGCGACGTCGCCCTCGGCTCCCGCGCCCCGACGGACGGCGCCTTCCGCTCGTCGACGGTGCTGCTCATGGTGGTGATCGGAATCCTCGCCTTTGCGGGCATGCTCATCCTCGGCGCCTACGCTCCCGATCTGCGCTCGGGGCGCAACGGCGGCGCCCATGCCCTGTCGAACGCCGCCACCGGCTTCAGCGGCATCGTCCAGCTGGCGCGAGCCACCGGCCGCAACCCGGCGACCGTCCGCAACGAGGCGATGCTCCGGACCGAGGATCTGGTCGTGCTGACGCCCGAGATCGGCGGAAGCGATCTGGGCAAGCTCCTGTCGCGCCGCCGCACCCGGCCGACCCTGGTGGTGCTCCCGAAATGGCAGACCGTGGCCGATCGGGCCCATCCGGGCTGGGTCCGGTCGGCGGGCCTGATGCCGGCCTTCCTCGTCCAGTCCATGTTCGCCCCGCTCCGTCCGTTCACGGTCGAACGCCATCGCGGCGGGGGGAGACCGCTCAAGACCGTCCCCGCCCATGCGCCCGCCGCCTTGAGCTTCACCGCGCCCGGAGCGCTCCAGACCCTCGCCGGTCCGGGTTGGGACCCGATCGTCACCGATGCCGCCGGGCGGATCGTCGTCGCCCGCCACGGCGGCGAGCCTCTCTACGTGATGGCGGATCCCGATCTGCTGTCGAACCGGGCGATGGCCGACCGCCGCCAGGCTGCGGCCGCTCTGGCCTTGCTCGATTTCCTCAACTCGACCGATTCGAAATCGATCATCTTCGACGTGACCCTGAACGGCTTCGGCCAGGGGCGAAGCCCGCTGAAGCTCATCTTCGACCCGCCTTTCCTGGCGGTGACGCTGGCGATCGCGGCGGCCTTGCTGCTCGCCGGGATCCAGGCGCTCGCCCGCTTCGGCCCGCCACGGCGCCGAGCCCGCGCGCTCGCCTTCGGCAAGGCGGCGCTGATCGACAATGCCGCCGCTTTGGTCCGCAAGGCGCGGCGGGAGGCGGCGCTCGGCGGGCGCTATGCGGAGATGATCCGCGACAAGGCGGTGACGGTGTTCGGAGTGCCGGCCCGGCTGCGCGACGCCGGGCTCACCGACTATCTCGACAAGCTCGACGGGCGCGGACGCTTCTCGGCGCTCGCGGCGGCGGCGCAGGCGGCGCGGGGCCGGGAAGAGCTGCTCGCCGCGGCGCAGGCGCTGCATCAATGGCAATGGGAGAAAAAAGGGTGACCCCAGCGGAAGTTCAGGCGCTCGCGGCCGATATACGCGGCGAGGTGGCGAAGGCGGTGGTCGGTCAGGAGGCGACGGTGGAGCTGATGCTCGTCGCCCTGTTCGCCGGCGGCCACATCCTTCTCGAGGGCCCGCCCGGAACGGCGAAGACCCTGATCGCGCACAGCTTCGCCCGCGCGGTCGGGCTGGAGTTCGGCCGGATCCAGTTCACTCCCGACCTGATGCCGGGCGACATCATCGGCGCCAATCTGTTCAACTTCCAGACCTCCACCTTCACCCTGACCCGCGGTCCGATCTTCACCGAATTGCTGCTCGCCGACGAGATCAACCGCACCCCGCCCAAGACCCAGGCCGCCCTGCTCGAGGCGATGCAGGAGCGGACCGTCACCATCGACGGCGAAAGCCTGCCCCTCTCCGAGCGCTTCATGGTGGTGGCCACCCAGAATCCGATCGAGCAGCAGGGAGTCTATCCGCTGCCGGAAGCTCAGCTCGACCGCTTCCTGTTCAAGCAGACGGTCGATTATCCGTCGGCGGCGGAGGAGAGGCGGATCATCGCCACCCACGGCGCCCGCCAGGCGGTGATGGAGCCGGAGCAATGGGGGGTCGAGCGCAAGGCCGATTCGGCCGCGATCGGCGCCGCGCTCGCGGCGGTCGGTGAGATCAAGCTGGTCGATGAAGTGATCGACTATATCGCCGCGCTGATCCGGGGCACCCGCGACGTCGCCGACATCGAGAGCGGCGCCTCGCCGAGGGCGGGGGCGATGCTCGCCGGCGCCGCCCGCGCCCGGGCCGCGCTCGACGGACGCGACTTCGTCATCCCCGACGACGTCAAGATCCTGGCTCCGGCCCTGCTCCGCCACCGCCTGATCCTGTCGCCGGCGGCGGAGATAAACGGCCGGGTCGTCGAGGACGTGGTCCGCGACATCATCGAGACGATCGAGGCGCCGCGTTGATCTATCCGACCCGCTCGGCGGTGCTGGCGGCGGCGGCGGGCGTGCCGTTCACGCTGGTCGTCGCCGCGACCCTGCCCGACCGCTGGTATGCCGGAATCGCCTGGCCGCTCGCGGTGCTGCTGCTGGCGCTCGTCGATGCGCTGGCTGCGGCGCGTCATGGCGAGGCCGAAGTGGAGGTTCCCGCCACCGCCTATGTCGGAGCGACCGTCGACTCGACGGTGACGGTCACGCTCAGGGGATCGCGGCTTCCCGCCGGGGCCGAAGTCGCGGTCGCCGCCAATGCGCTGATCGAATCCGAGGATGACGGACGGCTGTGGGTCGCGCTCGACGAGGGCCGGGGCGCCGCCTTGCTGCCTTTGGCGATGGCGAGGCGCGGGGTCGGGCGGATCGACCATCTGTGGCTGCGCTGGCGCGGGCCGCTCCGCCTCGTCTGGCGGCAGCGGCGGATCGAGGTCGGCTCGGAGATCCTCGTCCTCCCCGACGTCCGCCCGGTTCACGACCGCGGCGCTCTTATTTTCCAGCGCCACGCCCTTCAGGGCCTGATCGCCCAGATCAATCGCGGCGACGGCACCGATTTCGACGCGCTCGTCGAATATCGCTCCGGCATGGACCGGCGGGCGATCGACTGGAAGCAGTCGGCTCGGCACATGAAGCTCCACGCCAAGGAATATCGGAGCGAGCGCAACAACCAGATCGTCTTCGCCATCGACGGCGGGCGGCAGATGTCGGAACCGGTCGCGGGCCTGCCGAGGGTCGACCGCGCCGTGTCGGCGATGCTTCTCACCGGCTGGATCGCGCTCAAGCTCGGCGACCGGGTGGCTCTTCACGCCTTCGATTCGCGGCCGCGCATCGCCAGCGGCCTGATCTCGGGCTCGGCCGCCTTTCCCGAGCTCCAGCGCCTCGCCGCAAGCATCGATTACAGCGCCGAGGAGACCAACTACACCTTCGCCTTGACCACGCTCGCCACCCGCCTGACCCGGCGCTCGATGATCGTCCTGTTCACCGAGTTCACCGATCTGACCTCCGCCGATTTCATGGTCCGGGCGGCGCGCCGGATGGTCGAGACCCATCTTCTGCTCGTCGTCGTCCTTCGCGACGAGGAGCTGGAGGCGATCGCCGACCTTATGCCCCGCGAGGCCGACGACATCACCCGGGCGGTCACCGCCGCCGCCCTGATCCGCGACCGGCGGCTGGTGCTGACCCGGCTTCAGCATCTCGGCGTTCACGTGATCGAGAGCGAATATGACCGAGTCGGCGAGCGGCTCGTCGCCGGCTATGTCGATCTCAAGCGGAGGAACCTGCTGTGAACGCCTCGGCGATCGTCGAAGCCCGGCCCGTTTTGGTCAACGCCAGCCGCTTCCGAGCCGCCCACGAGGGAGACTGGGAACGGCTCGACGATCTGGTGACCCGGATCGAGAAGAAGTCGATCCGGGCCCTGTCGGACGAGGACATACTCGCTCTGCCGCTGCTCTACCGGACAACGCTCTCGTCGCTCTCCGTCGCTCGCGACACGTCGCTCGACCGCGGGCTGATCGTCTATCTGGAGCAATTGTGCACCCGCGCCTATTTCCAGATTTACGGGGTGCAGACGTCGGCGTGGCGCCAGCTCGGCCAATTCTTCGCCCGAGGCTGGCCCCGGGCGGTGCAGGACCTGTGGCGCGAGACCCTGGTCTGCGTGCTTCTGACCGCCGCCGCCGCGATCGTCGCCTATCTCCTGGTGCGCGGCGATCCGAGCTGGTTCTTCGGAATCATCCCCGAAGGCCTGGCCAACGGCCGCGACCCCTCCGCCAGCGGGGAGACGCTGCGCAACTCGCTCTACGCCCGCCACGACGACATGCTCGCCACCTTCGCCACCTATCTGTTCACTCACAACAGCCAGATCGCGATCTTCTCGTTCGCCCTGGGCTTCGCCTTCGCGGTGCCGACGGTGCTGCTCATCCTCTACAACGGGCTGATGCTCGGCGCCTTCTTCGCCGTGTTCGCGGCCAAGGGCCTCGCCTTCAACCTCGGCGGCTGGCTGATGATCCACGGCACCACCGAGCTGTTCGCGATCAACATCGCGGGCGCCGCCGGCCTCAGGATCGGAACCGCGATCGCCTTTCCCGGGCGCGACAGCCGCACCGACGCCGCGGTCCGCGCCGGCCGCCCGGCCGCGCTCGCCATGGCCGGGACGGTGGTGATGCTGGCGGTGGCCGGCCTGCTCGAAGGCATCGGCCGGCAGACCATCGTCGACGATACCTCGCGCTACCTGATCGGATCGATCATGCTGGCCGGCTGGCTCACCTATTTCTACCTGCCGCGAAGGGACCGCGATGGCCCGATCCTACGGCGATAGGCCCCGCGGCCTTCTGACCATGCGGCGAAGCTTCGTCACGCCCGAGGGGGTGGACCTCAAGCTCGAGCTCGGCTCGGCCGGCTCGCGCGCCGCCGCCTTCATGCTCGACGCGATGATGATCGTCGGAATGCTCATCCTGATGACCATCGCCATCGGCCTGATGGTGGTCGCCTCGAAGCAGGAATGGCTGGCCATATTGTGGCTGCTCGGCTTCTTCGTCCTTCGCAACGGCTGGTTCTCGCTGTTCGAGATGGGCGGCCGAGGGGCGACTCCGGGCAAGAGGCTGATGGGCCTTCGGGTCGTCGCCCGGGACGGCGCCCGGCTCACCGGCGGCGCCGTCATCGCCCGCAACGCGATGCGCGAGATCGAGGTCTTCCTGCCGCTCTCCTTCCTCGGCGAGCAGGCGGCGCAGGGAACGGCGGACGCCTTCCTGACCCTCTTCGCCCTGCTGTGGAGCGGCATCTTCCTGTTCTTCCCTTTGTTCAACCGCGACCGGCTGCGCATCGGCGACCTCATCGCCGGCACCTGGGTGGTTCGAAGCTCGGGCGCTTCGCTGGGCGCGGATCTCGTCGCTCCCGCCGATTTCGAGCGCCGGCGCCGGACCTTCAGCGAGGCGGCGCTGGGCCTCTACGGAGTCTACGAGCTGCAGACCCTGGAGGACGTCCTTCGCGGCGGCCATGGCGACGCCATCCATACCGTCGCCCGAACAATCCGCGACAAGGCCGGGATCGAGGATGACGGCGACGATTACGGATTCCTGTCCGATTATTACGCCGCCCTGTGCGCCCGGCTCGAGCGAGGCCTTCTGGTCGGGCGGCGGCGAGCGAACAAGTTCGAGCAGGCGTGACGTTGGCCTAGGCGCGTCGGCCGAGGCGGTGGAGGAGCTGACGGGCGGTGGCGCCGGTGATCGGGTCGCGCCAGCCCGGCGCGATCTCGGCCAGCGGTTCGAGCACGAAACGGCGCCGGCGGAATTCGGGATGCGGAACGACGAGTCCGTCGTCCGCCCAGGCCCCGCCCGACCACAGCACGATGTCGAGATCGAGCACCCGCGGCCCCCAGCGCCGGCCGCCGCGCCGGCCGAAGTGGCGCTCGACCCGCTTGAGCGAGTCGAGCAGGGCAGAGGGGTCGAGCTCGCTCTCCACCAGCGCCACCGCGTTGGCGAAGCCGCGCCCGGCCGGGCCCAGCGCCGCGGTCAGCCTTATTCTCGAAAGCCGCCGAGCGCCGATCGCGGCGGCGGCCGCGCGCAGAATCGCCGTCGGCGAACCGTGGCGGCCGCGGCGGTTGGAGCCCAGCGCAATCGCATAGCTTGTCAGGGCCATCGCCAGCGCCCTAGACGCTCGCAATGTCTCTTTCCATCTCCCCGGTTCCCGCACTGGAGGCGCCTCGCGACTGCCCCTTATGCCCCCGCCTGGTCGGCTTCCGCGAGGCGCTGCGCGAGGAGCATCCCGACTGGTGGAACGCGCCCGTCCCCCATTACGGCGACCCCGGCGCCTGGCTCGCCATTTGCGGCCTCGCCCCGGGCAAGCAGGGCGCCAACCGCACCGGCCGGCCCTTCACCGGCGATTTCGCCGGTCTGCTCCTCTACGAAACCCTGCTCAAGTTCGGGCTTGCGGAGGGCCGCTTCGAGGAGCGGCCGGACGACGGGCTTCGGCTCAACGGCGTCGCGATCGTCAATTCGGTCAAATGCGTCCCGCCTCAGAACAAGCCCACGCCCGAGGAGATCGCGACCTGCGCCCGAACCTATTTCCAGCCGGCGCTGGCCGCGCTCCGGAACGTGCGGGTGCTCGTCGCGCTGGGCCAGATCGCCCATGGCGCCGCGGTAAGATCGGTCGGCGGACGGCTCGCGGCCTACAAATTCGGCCACCTCGCCGAGCATCGCCTGCCCGACGGCAGGCTGCTCATCGATAGCTACCATTGCTCGCGCTACAACCAGAACACCAATCGCCTGACACGGACGATGTTCGAGGCGGTGTTTGCGCGGACGCTCGAGCTCTATGAAAGCCGTGAGGTTTCACTCGACCCGGTGGCAAAGGCCGACCAAGCGCCACCCGCCATCTAAACCACCACCACTCCAGATGAAATGTCCAGTTCGTCGGTCCAATTCGAAACTTTCGGTGTAGCCGGGAGCATGGTTAACAAAATCGGACATCGACAATTTTAGCTTGGTACCCTTGGTAAGGGTCGAGCACTTCCTATCAATATCCATGCAAAACTCACTGGCAAGGAGCCCTTCGCGCTTGAACAATTTGCCCTGGCTTAACTGTAATAGATGGTATTCGGAGCCTCTCTCTTGAACGCCGTACGGATATCCTTCTTCAGTGCGCTCGCCCTTGCAGACGATGACACCATCGGGCAGTTGGGCTGCGTTCGACAAACTCGTCTGCATTAAGAGAGCTACGCTTGCCGCCGCGTTGAGTAAGTTCATGAGCATGGACCTCCGCGACGCTGAAAGACCAGCCTAGCTCGGTCAGCTATCCTCCACCAGCCTTCCATACATCTCCGGTCGCCGGTCCCTAAAGAAACCGAATGCAGCCCGGTGGCGCTTACAAGTGCGAGGCACCAAACGCCTGACCCGGGCGATGTTCGAAGGTGTTCGCGCGGGCGGTGGAGGTGCGGCAGGCCCGTCGCCCCAGCGAAGGCTGGGGCCCCAGGGGGTGAAAAACAAGGATGCAAGTTCTCGCTGGGGTCCCAGCTTTCGCCGGGATGACGGCTAAATATCCTCCGCCAACCTGCCGTAGAGGTCCGGCCGGCGGTCGCGGAAGAAGCCGAAGGCGGCGCGGTGCTTTCTGGCCTGCTCGAGGTCGAGCGTGGCGGTGAGCACGCCTGTTTCCCGGTCACCATACTCCGCCAATATGTCCCCGTGCTCGTCGCAGATGAAGCTGTGCCCGTAGAAACGCTGGCCGTGCTCGGTGCCGATGCGGTTGGCGGCGACGATCGGGACGACGTTGGAGACGGCGTGGCCGATCATCGCCCGCCGCCACATGCGGCTGGTGTCGAGGTCCGGATCGTGCGGCTCGGCGCCGATCGCGGTCGGGAAGAGCAGGATCTCGGCTCCAGCCAGCATCAGCGCCCGAGCCGTCTCCGGATACCATTGGTCCCAGCAGACGGCGGGGCCGACGGTTCCGAAGCGGGTCGGCCAGGTCCTGAAGCCGGTATTGCCGGGGCGGAAGTAGAATTTCTCCGAATAGCCGGGCCCGTCGGGGATGTGGCTCTTGCGGTAGACGCCCATCACCGCGCCCTTGTCGTCGATCATGGCGAGGCTGTTATAATGATGATGGCCTTCCGCCTCGAAGAAGCTGGTCGGGATGTAGACCTCGAGCTCGGCCGCCAGCGCCTGCATCGCGGTTACCGCCGGATGGCGGTCGACCGGGAGGGCGCGGGCGAAATGGGCCTCATCCTGGGTTCGGCAGAAATACTGGCCCTCGAACAGCTCGGGCGGCAGGATCAGCTTCGCGCCGAGCGCCGCCGCCTCGCGCACCAGCCCGGAGACGGCGGCGATATTCTCCTCGGCGCTGTCGGTGAAGGCGAGCTGCAGGGCGGCGACGGTGAGGTTGGTCAAGTTCGGTCTCCTGAGCCGTCATTGCGAGGAGCGAAGCGACGAAGCAATCCAGTTCTGTGCCGACGCCCGACTGGATTGCTTCGCTTCGCTCGCAATGACGGTCAGCGCGGCACCTGCTGGCTGATGCAATGGAAGCTGCCGCCGCCGGTGAGGGCATGCGGCGCCTCGATTCCCGTCGCGTGGCGGCCGGGGAACAGGCGTCCGAGCGCTTCGACGGCCGCTTCGTCGCTGGGCGCGCCATAGAGCGGCACGACGGCCGCCGCATTGCCGATGTAGAAGTTCATGTAGGAGGCGGGGACGATCTCGCCGTCGCGCTCCACTCGGCCGGGGGAAGGAAAGGGGATCACCTTCAGTCCGAACGCATCGGCGCGCGCTTTGGCATCGCGATAGACAGCCGCGTTGGGATCGTCCGGGCCGGCCGCCTCGGGAATCGCCAGCGTGCCCTCCGCGACGAAGCGGGCGAGATTGTCGACATGGCCGTCGGTATGGTCGTTGAGCAGGCCCTCGCCGAGCCAGAGCAGCCGATCGATGCCGAGATCCTCGCTCAGCCGCGCCTCGACCTCCTCGCGGCTCATGCCGGGGTTGCGGTTGGGGTTGAGCAGGCATTGCTCGGTGGTGACGGCGAGGCCGGTGCCGTCGACGTCGATGGCCCCGCCCTCCAATATCCAGTCGAGGCGGAGCGAGTCCATGCCCGCGCCCTCGGCGAGGCGCAGCCCCACCGTGTCGTCGCCCTCCAGCTCATATTTGCCGCCCCAGCCGTTGAAGCGGAAGCTGCGCGGCAGCCGGCGGTTTCCGCTCTTCAGGATGATCGGCCCGGTGTCGCGCAGCCAGATGTCACCGAACGGCTCCTGGAGGATGGTGGCGAACGGCGCCAGTTCGGCCGCGGCGCGGGCGGAGGCGGGATCGGCGGCGACCAGGCGCACTTCCTCTCCGGCGCCGTCGGCGTGGACTGCTCGCGCGAAGGCGGCCACCTCGAGTCGGGCTGGCTCGCGATCGTCCTCCCATAGGTCGGCGTGGCTGGGAAAGCCGATCCAAACCCACTCATGCTCCGCCCATTCGGGCGGCTGGCGACAGGGGGAAGTGCTCATCGGGCGGCGCCATAACGCCAGTTCGGCACGGACCCAAGCGAAAGCGATTGATTTTCTACCCATTACTATTATATATATAGTAATAACTATTTTTTGGATATTACAGCCATGGGCAAGTACGAACCTCTCGCTACGCACCTTGAGTCTGCCAGGGCCGGCGAATGGTCGGCGACGTTCGCGCAGGTCGAGCAGGTCCTCGGCTTTCCGCTGCCGCCAAGCGCCCGCAAACATCGTGAATGGTGGAGCAATCAGGCGGGCGCAGGGCACAGCCAGGCGCGGGGCTGGCAGGCCGCCGGCTGGCAGGTCGGGAAGGTCGATCTCGAGGAGGAGAAAGTAGTTTTCCGGCGGCGTCCCGTGGAAGGCTGGCCTGATGCCACCGGGCAAAGTGAAACTATTGAAAGGCTGTTCGAGGAAGCTTCCTCCTACCTTGGAACCGACGACCGGGAGAGGATACTACAGGAGGCCCTGACAGCACTGTGCCAAAGGGAAGCTGGCCGGCGGCTGGCTGCGCTGGGCGGGACCATGCCTGACCTAAAAGCGCCCCCCAGACGACGGTTCGGATAATGATCCTGGCGGACACCTCGGTCTGGATCGACCATTTTCGGGGGCGTCTCAGCGGCCTTCAGCCGCGCCTCGACCGAGGCGAGGTCATGATTCACCCGTTCGTGATCGGAGAGCTGCTGCTGAGCGGTGTGAATCGCCGAGCCGGGGCAGTCGCAGAGCTTCGCAAATTGCCGCCGGCGCCGAGGCCGCACGTGGCGGAAACGGAGGGGCTGATTCTAAATGCGTTCCTGGACGGTCGCGGCGTGGGTTATGTCGACACGGTCATCCTCACCGCCGTGCGCCTCCAGCCAGGTGCGCGACTCTGGACCCTGGACCGAAAGCTTCACGCCGTTGCCGCCGAGATGTCGGTAGCCTTCGACGGCTGAGCCGAAGCCGTCATCGCATGATCGGCCCGGCATTGCCTCGGCTCTTGTCGCGGACGGCGCGGAATTCGTCGCCGGGATTCCAGTTGGGCCAGTCCGTCGAATCCGCAAGCTCGCGGCCGATCTGGTAGAAGACGCTCAGCTCGTGGAGCGCGCCGGACCAGTCCCAGGCGGGGTTATATTCGTCGCTCGGCTGGTGGTAGCGGTGGGCGCGATAGTCGGCTGAAGCGGCGGCGCCGGCGGCGCTGCCGCCCTGGACCAGATCCTCGCCGAGCTTGGGGTAGAGCATCGGCACGCCCTGCCGGGCCAGGCTGAAATGGTCGGAGCGGTAATAATAGCCCGCCTGCGGGTTCGGCTCGTTCTTGAGCGCGAGCCCCTGCGAGTCCGCCGCCCGGCGCAGATAGGCGCTGAGCTGGGACTTGCCGCCGCCGATCTCGACCATGTCGCGCGCGTCGCCGGCGAGGCTGAGGCTGTCCATGTTGATCCCACCGGCCGTCCGGGCGACCGGGAAGATCGGATGCTCGGAATAATATTTGGAGCCGAGCAGGCCCGATTCCTCGCCGGTCACGGCGAGAAAGACGATCGAGCGCTCGGCATTGCCGCGTCGGGCATGGGCCTCGGCGAGCGCGATGAGGCCGGCGGTGCCGCTCGCATTGTCGACGGCGCCGTTGCAGATGTCGTCCCCGGTCGAGTCGGCGTCGCAGCGGCCGAGATGGTCCCAATGGGCGGTGTACAGGACATATTCGTCGGGCCTTCGGGTCCCCGGAAGGACTCCGACGACGTTGCGCGACGACTGGCGCCTGATCTCGTTGCGCAGCGAGACGGAAGCTCGCGTGCGAAGCGGCACCGCCCTGAAGCCGGGCCGCTTCGCCGCCGCGGAGAGGGTGGCGAGATCCTGGCCGGAGGCGGCGAGGAGCCGCTGCGCCGCCGCATTGGTCAGCCAGCCGATCACCTTCGACTGGTCCATATGGCCGCCGGGCTCGTCGAGATTATATTGCGGCCCGGTCCAGGACGACTGGACGACGTTCCAGCCGTAGGAGGCGGGTCCGGTGTCGTGGACGATCAGGGCGCCGGCCGCGCCCTGGCGGGCGGCTTCCTCATATTTGTAGGTCCAGCGGCCATAATAGGTCATGGCCCTGCCGTTGAACGGACCCTCGAGATCCTCGTCCTGCCAGTCGGGGTCGTTGATCAGGATGACCACCGTCTTGCCGCGGACGTCGACGCCCGCATAGTCGTTCCAGCCGCGCTCGGGCGCGTTGATGCCGTAGCCGACGAAGACCATCTCGCTGTCCTTCAGCTCGACTCCGGGCGTCACCTGGAAGGTGTTGGCGACGAAGTCGGTGCGCCAGGAAAAGTCGAGGGGGGCCGAGCCTCCCGTGACGCCGAGCCGCGAGGGAGTCGTGGAAACCTCGACCATCGGCACGTCCTGGTACCAGCTGCCCTTGTTGCCGGGCTGAAGGCCCGCCTGGCGGAAACGCTCGGCGATATAGGCGACGGCCTTGTCCTCGCCCTTCGTCGTGGGCGCACGGCCTTCATAATCGTCGGAGGAGAGGATCTGAGTCGCCGTGGTCAGAGTCGCCAGCGACAGGGCCGGCGGCGAAGAGGGGTTCTGCGCGGTCCTTTCGCGGGAAGTGGCGCAGGCGGCGAGCAGCAGCGCCGCGGCGGCCGGCGGGATCAGGGATCGAAGCGGCACGGTCATCCTCCTCTCGGCCCCACCCCTCCGCGCCCCATGGCAGCAACAATATGCCCGTGCAAGCTTGCGCCGCGGCCGGGCCGATGTCATGGTGCCGCCGAACTTAGGTTGGGTCCCTAAGTGATTGGGGGTATTCATGTTTCGGATATTTGGGCTCGCGGCTTCCGCCCTGCTTTTCCTCGTCGGCGCGGGAGCTCCGGCGGATCCTCCGGCGGCCTTCGGCGCGCGCGAAAGCGTGCTCGACGTGGCGCTTTCCCCGTCGGGAAAGAAGGTGGCCTTCATCAGCCCCGGCCCCGGGCGGACCACCTTCCTCTACACGGTCGACGTCGCCGAGGGCGCCGAGCCTCGCCAGACCTTGAGCGCGGACGGCAAGCCCGAGCGGATCAGCCGCTGCGGCTGGGTCTCGGAGGAGCGCCTGGTCTGCACCATCTACATGGTGGTCAGCGACATCGTGCCCGGAGTCACGACCGGCGCGACCCGGCTGATCGCGATCAACGCCGACGGCAGCAACATCAAGCTGGTCAGCCGCCGGTCCCGCGACACCGACCAATATGTCGCGTTCGGCGGCGGCGAGGTGATCGACTGGCAGCCGGGCTCGGAAGGCTCGATCCTGATGGGCCGCCAATATGTGCCCGAGGCTCGGATGGGCACCAATTTGCAGGACAGTCGCGAAGGCTATGGAGTCGATCGGGTCGACACGGCGAACCTCAACGCGAAGACCGTCGAGCCCGCCAAGCGCGACGCCTTCGACTATATCAGCGACGGCCGCGGCAACGTTCGGATCATGGCCGTCGGCAACGTCGCCGGCGCCACCGGCTATGACAGCGGCAGGATCACTTTTTATTACCGCACCAAGGGAGAGCGCGACTGGAAGACGCTCGGCAATTACAACAGCATCACCGACGAGGGCTTCTATCCCGTCGCGGTCGATCCGGACCTGGACGTCGTCTTCGGCCTCAAGAAGGGCGCGGGCGGGCGTTGGGCATTGTACAGCGTCACCCTCGACGGCTCGAAGACGGAGACCCTGGTCTTCGCTCACCCGCAGGTCGACGTCGCCGGCACGGTTCGGATCGGCCGCGCCCGCCGGGTCGTCGGGGTTACCTATTCGACCGAAAGGCGCGAAGCGGTCTATTTCGACAAGCCGCTGGCGGCGCTCGGGCGGGCGCTTTCCAAGGCCATTCCGGGCCTGCCGCTGATCCGCTTCGAGGATTCGAGCGCCGACGAGAGCAAGCTTCTGCTCTGGGCCGGCAGCGACACGGATCCGGGCCGTTATTATCTGTTCGACAAGGCGACGAAGCAGCTCGCCGAGCTGATGCTGTCGCGGCCGCAGCTTGAGAGCGCCACTCTCGCGACGATGAAGCCGGTGACGTACAAGGCGGCCGACGGGACCCAGGTGCCGGCCTATCTGACGCTGCCCCCGGGAAGCAGCGGCAAGAACCTCCCGGCCATCGTCATGCCGCACGGCGGCCCGAGCGCTCGCGACGAATGGGGCTTCGACTGGCTCGTCCAGTTCTTCGCGAATCGCGGCTATGCGGTGCTTCAGCCCAATTATCGCGGCTCGGCCGGCTATGGCGACGCCTGGTACCAGCAGAACGGCTTCCAGTCCTGGCGATCGGCGATCGGCGACGTCAACGACGCCGGCCGCTGGCTGGTCGGCCAGGGCATCGCCGATCCCTCCAAGCTCGCCATCGTCGGCTGGTCCTATGGCGGCTATGCCGCGCTCCAGTCGGGGGTGCTCGATCCGAACCTGTTCAAGGCGGTCGTGGCGATCGCGCCGGTCACTGATCTGGGCACGCTCGTCAAGGATTCGGCGGAATTCTCCAACTACAAGCTGGTGAAGAACTTCATCGGCACCGGCCCCCATCTCCGCGAGGGCTCGCCGGCGCAGAATGCGGACCGGATCAAGGCGCCGGTTCTCATCTTCCACGGCGACATGGACCTCAACGTCGGGATCAACCAGTCGCGGATCATGCAGGACAAGCTCAAGGCCGCCGGCGCCCGGAGCGAGCTCATCGTCTATCCCGGGCTCGACCACCAGCTCGAGGACGGCGTCGCCCGCACCGACATGCTGAGGCGAAGCGATGCCTTCCTTCGCCAGGCGCTGAAGATCCAATAAGAAAAGGCGGCCCCCGCGGGAGCCGCCCTCGCAATCCAAAATCCTCCCCCGGATTTTCCGGGGGAGGATTTTGATTACCTCGAATAGAATTCGACGACCAGGTTCGGCTCCATCCGGACCGGGTAGGGGACCTCGTCCAGCGTCGGAACGCGGGTGAAGGTCGCCTTGGCGGTGCCGTCGGGGGCGACATATTCGGGGATGTCGCGCTCGGCGAGGCCCTGCGCCTCCATCACCAGCGCCATCTCCTGAGCCTTGGAGCCCAAAGTGATCTCGTCGCCGACATTCACGCGGCGCGAGGCGATGTTGCACTTGGCGCCGTTGACCCGGATGTGGCCGTGGCTGACCAGCTGACGCGCGGCCCAGATGGTCGGAGCGAACTTGGCGCGGTAGACGACCATGTCGAGCCGGCGCTCGAGCAGGCCGATCAGATTCTGGCCGGTGTCGCCCTTCATCCGGGCGGCCTCGGTGTAGGTGCGCTTGAACTGCTTCTCGGTGACGTCGCCGTAATAGCCCTTCAGCTTCTGCTTGGCGCGAAGCTGGATGCCGAAGTCCGACATCTTGCCCTTGCGGCGCTGGCCGTGCTGTCCGGGGCCGTATTCGCGGCGGTTAACCGGGCTCTTGGGCCGTCCGAAGACGTTCTCGCCCATCCGGCGGTCGAGCTTGTACTTGGCGCTGCTGCGCTTGCTCATCTCAGGTCCAATCTGCTTGTTGTCAGGCTTCCCGGAACCGCACCGCATGGCCTGTTGCCATGCGCGGCCGCCGCTTCACCGGGGTGCGGAGCCAATTGCGAAGGGCGCGACATGGCCGCTGAGGGGGTGAAAGTCAACCTCGACAGCCGCTTGGCGGCCGCTAAAGGGCGTGTGATGAGCTCCGAACGAACGCCCCCCCAAGCCTGTACCACCATGATGCAGGTGCGCCACGGCGTCGACCGGCTCGACGAGGAGATCGTCCGGCTGATCGGCGAGCGATTCCGCTACATGGACGCGGCGGCGCGGATCAAGCCGGCGCGCGAGGCGGTTCGCGACGAGGCGCGCAAGGCGCAGGTGCTGGCCAATGTCGAGCGCCTGGCCGCCGACCATGACGTTCCGGCTGAAGCGGCGGCGGAGCTGTACGAGCGCCTGGTAGAGGCCTCGATCGCCTACGAATTCGGCCGTTTCGACGCAACGAGGGGTTGATCCGTCATTGCGAGGAGCGACGCGACGCGGCAATCCGGCGCGGAGCCCGCGACAGCCGCGGCACTGGATTGCTTCGCTTCGCTCGCAATGACGAGCGTATCAGCTCCGCCGCCTCGGCTGCACCAAGGCCCGGATGATGCCGCGCAGCGCCTGAACCTCGCGGTTCGACCAGCCGGCCTTGGTGAGGATGGTCCGGATCGTGTTGCGGGTGGCGGGGGTGCGGTCGGGCGGGTGGAAATAATCGGCTGCGACGAGCGCCACGTCGAGCTGGCCGATAAGCCCTTCGAGCTGGTCGTGGCTGGCCCGAGGCTCGGCTGGATCGCCCTGAGTCGGCATCGCCAGCGGCTCATGCTTCGACCATTCGTAGGCGATCAGGATCACCGCCTGGGCGAGGTTGAGCGAGGTGAAGCCCGGGTTGACCGGGACGGTGACGATCTTGCCGGCAATGGCGACCTCGTCCGTCTCGAGCCCGGAGCGCTCGGCGCCGAACAGGATGGCGGAGGGCTCGGCCTGCGCCCGAATTTCCCGCGCGGCTTCCTCCGGCGTGGCTACCGGCACGACGAGGCCGCGCTTGCGGACCGTCGTCGCGTAGACGTGGGCGCAGTCACCGACCGCTTCGGCGACCGTGTCGAACACCCGCGCCCGCTCCAGCACCACGTCCGCTCCCGAAGCCGCGGGCCCGGCGGAAGGATTGGGCCAGCCGTCGCGCGGCGCTACGAGGCGCAGATCGCTCAGCCCGAAATTGAGCATGGCCCGAGCGGCCTTGCCGATATTCTCGCCCAGCTGAGGCCGGACGAGGACGATCGCGGGCGGAGGGGTCATTCGCCCCCGGCTTCGCTCACCGAGCCGGCGAACTCCTCGAAATCCTTCGCTTCGGTGAAGTCCTTGTAGACGCTGGCGAAGCGTATGTAGGCGACCGGGTCGAGGGCCTTGAGGCCGTCCATCACCAGCTCGCCGATTCGGGTCGAGGCGATCTCGCTGTCGCCGCTGGTCTCGATCTGGCGCTGGATCGAGGAGACCAGTCGGTCGACCCTTTCCTGGGGCACCGGGCGCTTGCGGCAGGCGATGGCGATCGAGCGCTCCAGCTTGGTGCGGTCGAACGGCTCGCGGCGGCTGCCCGCCTTGGCCACGGTGAGGTCCCGCAGCTGGACCCGCTCGAAGGTGGTGAAGCGGGCGCTGCACTCCTCGCACTGGCGGCGCCGGCGGATCGAGGCGCCGTCCTCGGTCGGGCGGCTGTCCTTAACCTGGCTGTTCTCGTGGGAGCAGAAGGGGCAGCGCAATTATTGGTCCTGATAAATAGGGAAGCGCGCGCAGAGCTCGCGGACCCGGCCCTTCACCTGCGCCTCGACCGCCTCATTGCCTTCTTCCCCGTTGTCGCGGAGGCCTTCGAGCACGTCGGCGACCAGATCGGCGATATCGCGAAACTCGGCCGTGCCGAAGCCGCGGGTGGTGCCGGCGGGGGAGCCGACCCGGATGCCGCTGGTCTTGACGGGGGGAAGGGGGTCGAAGGGGATGCCGTTCTTGTTGCAGGTGATCGAGGCGCGCTCGAGCGCCTCGTCGGCGTCCTTGCCGGTGATCCCGAGCGGCCTCAAATCGACGAGGGCGAGGTGGGTGTCGGTGCCGCCCGAGACGAGGTCGGCGCCGCGCTCCTTGAGACGGCCGGCAAGGGCCTGGGCATTGGCGATGACCGCCCGGGCGTAGCTCTTGAACCCAGGTTGCAGCGCTTCGCCGAAGGCGACCGCCTTGGCGGCGATGACGTGCATCAGCGGACCGCCCTGGAGGCCCGGGAAGACCGCTGAGTTGATCTTCCTGGCGATGGCCTCGTCGTCGGTCAGAACCATTCCGCCGCGGGGGCCGCGAAGGGTCTTGTGGGTGGTGGTGGTGACGACATGGGCGTGGCCGAAGGGGGAGGGATGCTCGCCCGCGGCGACGAGCCCGGCGAAATGGGCCATGTCGACCATGAAGATCGCATCGACCTCGTCGGCGATGGCGCGGAAGCGGGCGAAATCGATGTGGCGCGGATAGGCGGAGCCGCCGGCGATGATGAGGCGGGGCCGGTGCTCCTTCGCCAGAGCCTGGACCTGGTCGAAGTCGATGCGATCGTCGTCGCGGCGCACGCCATATTGGACCGCGTTGAACCACTTGCCCGACAAGGCCGGCTTGGCGCCGTGGGTGAGGTGGCCGCCGGCATCCAGCGACATGCCCAGGATCGTGTCGCCGGGCTTGGCGAGCGCGAGCATCACCGCGCCGTTGGCCTGGGCGCCGCTATGCGGCTGCACGTTGGCGAAACCGCAGTTAAACAATTGCTTGGCACGCTCTATTGCGAGCGTTTCTACGGCGTCCGACGGCGCGCAGCCCTGATAATAGCGCCGCCCCGGATAGCCTTCCGCATATTTGTTGGTGAGCACCGACCCTTGCGCCTCGAGGACGGCGCGCGAGACGATATTCTCCGAAGCGATCAGCTCGATCTGGTTCTGCTGGCGGTCGAGCTCGGCGGCGATCGCCTCGGCCACCGCCGGGTCGGCGTCGGCGAGCCGTCCGGTGAAGAAGCCCGAATGCTGGACGTCGGGAAAGTCAAAGGCGGGACGGCTGCTCATGCGGGCGGGACTCCCTGGGGCTGAGGCACATCCTCTAGGGGATGGCGGGCCGATTTGCCACCACGGTTTGTTCGGTCTCCGTCGCCCTGAACATGTTTCAGGGTCCAGTTCTCCACCCGTTCGGCGGCGCGTCCCTGGATGCTGAAACCAGCTCAGCATGACGGGAGCCGAGGGTCTCGGCCCTCAGCTTGTGAAGAAGCCGATCGCGTCGATCAGGCTGCCGCTGCGCCCGAAGAAGCCGTTGACGTCGGCGTTGACGATGAACTGGGCGCCGCCCGGTCCGCCATAAGGGCCGTGAGTGCGGCGAACGCCGCGCGGGTCCTCGGTGAGGAAGGCGATATTGTCGAGCAGGTCGCCCGAGCGGCCGACGACGGCGATGATCCGCTCGCCCGGGTTGAAGTGGATGACCTCCTCGGTGCCGCCGCCGCCGCCATGGCTGAACGTCTGCTGGGAGCCGTCGGGCAGCAAATAGGTGGCGGCGATAGCGTCGACATAGGTGCCGTGACGGACCGAGACAGTGAGGATTCGGCTGAGCTCGGGGATGGGTCCCGGGTCCTGGAAGGGCGCGCCGCCGCCGCCGCCGAACGGTCCCGCGGTGGCGGTGCTGAGATAGCAGCCGATCGCGTCGACGAAGCCGGCACTTCGGCCGTAAAAGGCGCCGATCTCGCCCCAGATCTGGAAGGGCGCGCCGCCGCCGCTGCCATAGGGGCCGTGCGTCTGGAGGAAGGGCGGGTCGCCGCCGCCGTAGACCACGGCGGTGAGGAAGCTGATCTGGTCGACATAGGCGCCGCTGCGGCCCTGGATCCCGATCACCCGCTCGTTGGGGAGGAGCTGGAACGAGGCGGGGCCGCCGCCGGCGCCGCCATGGGAGGGGGTCGAGACTCCGCCGCCGGGGAGCTGGTAGGTGGCGGCAAGCTGGTCGACATAGCTGCCGGACCGGACGGCGATCGCCTTGATCGCCTCGGGCGTCGCTCCCGCCGCCTGGACGTCGTCGAACGGGGCGCCTCCGCCTCCGCCATAGCTCATCGTCTTGAACATCGGCTTCCCTCCGGTCTCGAGCAGGAGACTCCCTCCGGCCGCGGATTACAAGCGCTTCATTCCCCCGTCCACGGCCGCAGCCGCGGCAGCCACCGCGGCACGGCGGCTCGGAAGCGCCGGTAATCGTCCGGGAAGCGGCGATTGAGAATGGGCTCCTCGTAGAGGAGCACGAAGAGGTGGAAGGCGGCCCAAACCGCCGCCGCGTAGAGGAGCAGGGGCATCGAGCCGAACAGCAGCGCCTGGCCTGCGACAAGGGCGAAAACGGCGACATACATCGGGTTGCGGACGTGCCGGTAGAGTCCGGTCACGATCAGCCTGCGGGTCGGAGCGATCGGGGCCGGAGTGCCGAAGCCGCGCCAGGCGAAGCGGACGAAGCATTCGAGGAGCGCCGCCGCGCCGGCGAGGACGAGCAGGCCTCCTACCGAGCGAAGCGGCGCGAAGTCGCCGAAGTCGGTCGCGAAACGCCAGCGGCCGATCAGCCAGGGCAGGTAGCCGGCAACGGTGCCGGGCGCGGCGACGAGGAAGAGAGCGGAGGCGGCGAGCGAGGCGGTGCGGCTGCGCATCACGCCGCGGCGCGCATCTCCAGCCGGTCCCAGATCTCGACCAGCGCCTTGGCGAGATCCCGCATCATCGCCTCGTCGTGGCGCGGGCCGGGGGTGAAGCGAAGCCGCTCGGTGCCGCGGGGGACCGTCGGATAATTGATCGGCTGCACGTAGACGCCGTACTCGGCGAGCAGGATGTCGCTGATCTTCTTGGCCTTGACCGGGTCGCCGACCATCAGCGGGACGATGTGGGTGGTGGACGGCATCACCGGCAGGAGCGCCTCGGCGAAGATCGCCTTGAGCTTGCCGGCATTGACCTGCTGCGCCTCGCGCTCGGCGGACGAGGCCTTGAGGTGCTTCACGCTCGCCAGAGCGCCGGCGACCAGCACCGGCGACAGCGACGTGGTGAAGATGAAGCCGGGCGCGTAGCTCCTCACCACGTCGACGATGTTGCGGTCGGCCGCGATATAGCCGCCCATCACCCCGAACGCCTTGCCGAGCGTACCTTCGATGATGGTGACGCGGCGGGCGATGTCCTCCTGCTCCGAGATGCCGCCGCCGCGCGGGCCGTACATGCCGACCGCATGGACCTCGTCGAGATAGGTGATCGCCTCATACTTGTCGGCGAGGTCGCAGATGGCGGCGATCGGGGCGACGTCCCCGTCCATCGAATAGACGCTCTCGAAGGCGATCAGCTTGGGCGCCTCCGGATCCGCCTCGGCGAGCAGGGCTTCGAGATGCTCGAGATCGTTGTGGCGGAAGACCTGCTTGTCGCACCCCGAGGCTCGGATTCCGGCGATCATCGAGGCGTGGTTCAATTCGTCCGAGAAGATGATGCAGCCGGGGAGCAGTTTGGCGACGGTGGACAAGGTCGCCTCGTTCGAGATGTAGCCCGACGTGAAGAGCAGGGCCGCCTCCTTGGCGTGGAGATCGGCCAGCTCGGCCTCGAGCTCGACATGATAATGGGTGTTGCCGCCGATGTTGCGGGTGCCGCCCGAGCCGGCGCCGACGTCGCGAAGCGCTTCCTCCATCGCCGCGACCACGTCGGGATGCTGGCCCATGCACAGATAGTCGTTGGAGCACCAGACGGTGATCGGCTTGGGGCCGTTATGGCCGGCGAAGCAGCGCGCGTTGGGGAAGGCGCCCTTGTTCCTCAAGATGTCGATGAAGACTCGATAGCGGCCCTCGGCATGCAGCCGGTCGATCGCCTGCGCGAAGATACGGTTGTAGTCCAAAGCTTTTCCCCGGGGAGTCCCTTCGCGCTCTTTAGCCGATTTCGGCGCGGATTGGCTAGACGCCTCTACAGCCTTTCGAGGCGGGTCAGTCCGTAACGGACCAATCCGGGCCGGTAGGCCTCGACATCCGTGTCTCGGCCGGTGAACAAAGCGATTCCTTCCGACGGAGTCTCCGGCCAGGCGACGTCCCGGGTGAGCCAGGCGGTGCGGCGGGCGATCCCTTCCTTGCCGTCGACGAAGCGGACCGGATGCGCCGCCGCCGCGGCAAGCGCCCCCTCGACGAGCGGGAAATGGGTGCAGGCGAGAACGATCGTGTCCATCCGGTCGCCTCCGGCCTGGCCGAACAGGCCGTCGAGGACCCGGGCATAAGCCGCCGGATCGCCCGGCTCGCCCTTTATCTCGCCCTCCGCCAGGTCGACCAGCTCGGCCGACCCGTGGCGGAGGATCGTGCAATCCGAGGCGAATTCCGCCGCGAGCCGGTCGACATAGGGCTGAACCACGGTCGCCGGAGTGCCGAGCACGCCGATCGTGCGGGTCTTCGAAATCCCGGCCGCCGGCTTGATCGCGGGCACGGTGCCGACCACCGGCAGGTCGAGCGCCGCCCGTACCGCGTCGAGAGCGATGGTCGAGGCGGTGTTGCAGGCGATGACGATCAGCTGCGGATCGAATCGCTCGGCCAGCCGGCCGAGCAGGGCCGGAACGCGTGCCTCGATCTCGGCCGGTCGTTTGGTGCCATAGGGATAGCCGGCGCTGTCCGCGGCATAGACGAGCGGCGCCGCCGGCAACAGCGCTCGGATCGCCCCGAGCACGGAAAGGCCGCCGACTCCGGAATCGAAGACGAGGAGGGGACGAACGCTGGTCACGGCTCCCGTTTAGCGGCAGAGCGGGCGGGGGCAAGGCGGGCCCGTTCCAGGGTTTTCGATGAAAGGATTGCGTCCGCTTTGCGATTTGCTAAACTTCGGTAGGGGTCGTGGACATGCAAGTGATCGTCGAACCGCTCGCCGCCTTGCTGCTCGGCTATTTGCTGGGCTCGATCCCGTTCGGCATCGTCCTCACCCGCCTCAGCGGCGCCGGCGACCTGCGCCAGATCGGCTCGGGCAATATCGGGGCGACCAACGTGCTGAGGACCGGCCGCAAGGGCCTCGCCGCCGCCACCATGCTGCTCGACCTGGCCAAGGGCACCGCGGCCCTGATCCTCGCCGGCCTCCTCTTTCCGGGCGCCGTCCAGCTGGCCGCGATCGGGGCGATGCTCGGCCACTTGTGGCCGGTGTGGCTGCGATTCGCGGGCGGGAAGGGGGTCGCCACCTATTTCGGAGTCGTGCTCGGCTTCTCGCTGGTCGACGGGCTCGGCTGGCCCGCTCCCGCCGCTTATGCCGTGATGTGGATCGGCGTGCTGCTCCTCTCGCGCTATTCCTCGCTCGGCGGCCTTGCCGCGGCGGCGGTCACGCCTTTGGCCGCGGGGCTGCTCGGGCGGTTCGATCTTGCCTTGCTTTTCCTCGGCATCACCCTGCTCGTCTTCTGGAAGCATCGCGCCAACATCGCTCGCCTCTTCGCCGGGACCGAGCCTCGGATCGGCCGCGGTGCCTGAGGCGACCGGCGATCAGGTCGCCCGGCTGCGGCTCATTCGCTCGGAGAATATCGGCCCGATCACCTATTTCCAGCTGCTCGCCCGCTTCGGCTCGGCCGCCGCCGCGCTCGACGCCATTCCCGATCTCGCCGCCCGCGGCCGCGGCCGCGCGCCGCGGCTCGCGTCCCGCGCCGCCGTGGAGCGGGAGATGGAGGAAGTGGCGCGGCTTGGGGCCCGCTACCTCTTCCTCGGCCAGGGCCTCTACCCGCCCTTGCTCGCCGAGCTGGAGACGGCGCCGCCGGCCCTGATCGTCAAGGGCCACCCGACCCTGCTCGACCGGCCGGCGGTGGCGATGGTCGGCGCCCGCAACGCCTCGGCCGCGGCCTGCCGATTCGCGCGCACCCTCGCCCAGGCGCTCGGGGAAGCGGGCATGGCTATCGTCTCCGGCCTTGCCCGCGGCATCGATTCCGCCGCCCATGACGGCGCTCTGGAGACCGGCACGATCGCCGTCGTCGCCGGCGGCATCGACATCTTCTACCCGCCCGAGAACGAGGCCAGGCAGCGGGCGATCGGCGAGCGCGGCCTCCTCGTCTCCGAGCAGCCGCCCGGCCTCGAGCCGCGGTCGCGCCACTTTCCGTCGCGCAACCGGATCATCGCCGGCCTCGCCCTCGGCACGGTCGTGGTCGAGGCGGCGCCCCGCTCCGGCTCGCTGATCACCGCGCGCTGCGCCGCCGAAGCGGGGCGCGAGGTGATGGCGGTGCCAGGCTCGCCGCTCGACCCCCGGGCGCAGGGGTGCAACCAGCTGATCCGCGAGGGCGCGACCCTCGTCCAGTCGGCGGACGACGTGCTGGAGGCGATCAGCCCCTCGCGGATCCGGCCGTTCCGCCAGCCGGACCGCGATTATGGCGCTCCTCAGGTTCCCGCGGAGGCGGATGACGAGGCCCGCGACGCGGTCGCCGGCCTGCTCAACGCGACTCCGGTGCCGGTGGACGAGATCATCCGCCAGAGCGCGCTGTCCCCGGCCGTCGTCCACACGGTGCTGCTCGAGCTCGAGCTGGCGGGGCGTCTGGAGCGCCATGCCGCGGGACGCGTCAGCCTGGTGTGAAAGACTGGCGGTCCCGCCGAGCCTGCCGGGAGGAATTGGCATGAACCGCGTCAGCTTGCGTTAATCCGGCCCCTGCAGGATATGTAACAGTATAACATTAAAGCAGGGGATGATGTCATGCGCAAAGCGGCCCAGCTCGGACTCTTCAGCCTCAGCGCCCTAGGCCTCGCCCTCGCGGCCCTGGTGCCGGGCTCCTTCGCTCCCACCGCCGCCGCCCAGGCACGGGAACCGCTCTGCCGCCGAGCCGCCGCCCTGCCGGCTTTGCCGCCGGAAGCGGAGGTTCGCCAGGACCAGCGACGCCGGGATCGCGACGATGGGGGCGTCGGCTACGAGCCCCCGTTTGCGGCCCCGGTGATGGCCGCTCCGCCGCCGCCTCCGCCCCCGCCGCCTCCTCCTCCTCCTCTGATGGAAGCCGGCCCGGAGAGCGGCAGGGAAACTCTTTCGGCGACCGGCAGCCGGGCGGGGGCGCCCGGTGCGGAGAGCCCGTCGCCGGCAAGCGACCTGGGCGAGAGCCGGGCCGCCGAGCCGCGCATGGGCCTCGCCTATCACCGCCCGCCGCAGCCCCGGTCCGGGCTGCTCACTGCCGGCGACCATGACGATCTCCTCAACCCGGAGCTTTACGCAAGCTATGCCGGCCGCTTCCTCCAGGGCAGCCGGATCCGCGACCTGCCGCGGGTCGACACCCGCCGGGTGCTCACCGTTGCGGTTCAGGACGAGGCGGGGCGGCCGGTGCCGTTCGCCCGGGTGACGGTCATGTGCGCCGACGGCAACAGCCTTTCCCTCGCCACCGTCGCCGACGGTACGGCGGTCTTCTACCCCGGGCTCGACCGGCTCGGCCGGAGCGTTCGGCTGAACGTCGCCGGAGCGGCCGGCCGCAGCGTCTCGCTCGCCGAGGCGCAGGGCTCGCAGCGGCACAGCTTCACCCTTCGTTCGGGCGCCGCTCCGATCCGCAAGTTCGACCTGCTGCTCGCCATCGACACCACCGGAAGCATGGGCGACGAGATCGCCTATCTGAAGTCGGAGCTTCGCCAGATCCTCGCCGACATCAAGCGGACCCATCCCGCCCTCGACATCCGCCTCGGCCTCATCGCCTATCGCGACGAAGGCGACATCTACGTCACCCGCACCTATCCGTTCGAGTCGAACCTGGAGGCGATGCAGGCCAATCTGCGGTCCCAATATGCGGACGGCGGCGGCGATTATCCGGAAGCGATGGACCTCGCTCTGGCTCGCGCCGTCGCTCAGGACTGGCGTCCCGACGCCGTCAAGTCGCTGCTCCTCGTCGCCGACGCTCCGCCGCACGACGAGAATATCGGCAAGGCCTGGCGCGCCGCCGAGGCCGCCCGCGCCAAGCGAATCCAGATCGTCCCCCTCGCCGCCTCGGGCGTGGGCGACACCGCCGAATATGTGATGCGGGCGATGGCCGCCGCGACCCAGTCGCGCTACATCTTCCTCACCGACGACAGCGGCATCGGCAACCCGCACGCGCCGCCGGCGATCGACTGCTACCTCGTCACCCGCCTCGACCGGCTGGTTCGGCGGGTGCTCGACAGCCAGATTTCCGGCCGCCGGGTCGAGCCGAGGGAGGGTGAGGTGATCCGCTCGGTCGGGAGCTACGACCACGGCAAGTGCGTGCTGCCGCCGGATTATCCGGTGCAGGAGCAATATTGAGGCACGTCGCCCGGCGAAGGCTGGGGCCCCCGAGGGTGAAAGCCTCTGCGATCTTCACCCGCCGGGATCCCAGCCTTCGCCGGGATGACGAGGGCGCTTGACGAGCCTGCGGGCCGATCCCCACCCTGTACGCGCGGGAGTGGAGGAACTGATGGACCAGGAGAGTGGGTGGAGACATTGGTGTCAGACACCGAATTCTAAGTCTTTGAAGAATCTGACGGGGGCCGGGGGGAGTCTGCTGTGATGCCGGACCGGGAGAGTGCGGGATATCTGTTGGCGGAAACCGCGCATCTGGTGCGCGTGAACCCCGGTATCGCGTTCGCGGCGCTGGGCGTCATGACCCTCCTCGGCATCGTCGCCGATCTATATCCCGATTTCGCCGGCCCCGCAGGTCTCGGTTCCATCATTGTGAACCTCATGCTTCAATATGAAATAAGCTCTGGGCTGCTCCTCCATTACGACCTCCTCGAGGACCGCACCGGCCGCCGGCGGCTGTGGGCCTTGCTGGGGCTGAACATCGTCAGCGGCCTCGGGATTTTGCTCGGACTGATCCTTCTCATCATTCCCGGCGCCTATCTCCTCGTCCGCTGGTCGGCGGCCGTCCCGGCCCTGATCGCCGAGGACGCCGGAGTCACTGAATCGCTGGGCCGGAGCGCCGAAGCGGTCGAAGGGCGCTTCTGGCATGTCTTCGGGGCGATCCTGGTGGTGTGGACGCCTTTCATGGCGGGCGCGCTCGCCTCCGGCCTGGCGCCCGAGGACGAAGGCCTGATCGGAAGCCTGGTCCTGAACCTTTCCATCAACCTTTCGCTGATCGCCGGCTGGCACCTGGCGGTGGCGATCTACGCGGGGCGCCAGAACGCCGGGAGACTGGCGGAGGTGTTCGCGTAGACGCTTGACGCGGCTCGCCGAGCCTCCCCACCCTATACGCGTACGCGTAAGGGAATCCCATGAAGCTTGTCGTCGTCGAATCGCCCGCCAAGGCCAAGACCATCGAGAAATATCTGGGGAGCGGCTATCGAGTGCTCGCCTCCTACGGCCATGTCCGCGACCTACCGCCCAAGGACGGGTCGGTCGATCCCGATGCCGGCTTCGCCATGGAATGGGAGACCTATGCCGACAAGGCGCGGCAGCTCAAGGCCATTACCGACGAAGCCAGGAAGGCCGACACATTGATACTCGCCACCGACCCGGACCGGGAAGGGGAGGCGATCAGCTGGCACGTCCAGGAGGTGCTGAGGAAGCGCAAGGCGCTCCCCGCGGACGTCGAACGGGTCACCTTCAACGCCATCACCAAGGCGACGGTCATGGAGGCGATGAAGCATCCGCGGGCGCTCGACGAGGATCTGATCGACGCCTATCGGGCCCGCCGGGCGCTCGATTACCTGGTCGGCTTCACCCTCTCGCCGGTGCTGTGGCGCAAGCTGCCCGGCGCGAAGTCGGCCGGCCGGGTGCAATCGGTGGCCCTGCGCCTGGTCGTCGACCGCGAGCGCGAGATCGAGCTGTTCCGGGCTCAGGAATATTGGAGCGTCGCCGCCTTGATGGAGGCGGACGGGCAGGAATTCCTCGCCCGCCTGGTGCGCTACAGGGGCGAGAAGATCGACCGCCTGTCGATCGGCGATGCCGGTACCGCCGAGGCGGCCAAGGCGGCGGTCGAGGCCGGCCGCTTCTCGGTCGCCTCGGTCGAGACCAAGCCGCTCACCCGCAACCCGCCGCCGCCGTTCACCACCTCGACCCTGCAGCAGGAGGCGGCGCGCAAATTGGGGTTCGCCGCCAGCCACACGATGCGCGTCGCCCAGGCGCTCTACGAGGACGGCTCGATCACCTACATGCGCACCGACGGCGTGCAGATGGCGCCCGAAGCCATCTCCGCCGCCCGCCGGGCTGTCGCCACCCGCTTCGACGCCGGCTACGTCCCCGACAAGCCGCGCCATTACGAGACCAAGGCCAAGAACGCCCAGGAGGCGCACGAGGCGATCCGCCCGACCGAATTCGACCGCGACCGCGCCGGCTCCGGCGATCATGGCCGCCTCTACGACCTCATCTTCAAGCGCGCGCTGGCCAGCCAGATGGCCTCGGCGCGGCTCGAGCGCACCACCGCGGAATTGCTCGACGGCACCGGCCAGACCGGGCTCCGCGCCACCGGCCAGGTCGTCCTCTTCCCCGGTTTCCTCGCCCTCTACGAGGAAGGCCGCGACGACAGCGAGGACGAGGAATCGCGCCGCCTGCCGCGCCTTCGCGAAGGGGACGCCCCCGCCAAGAAGAAGGTCACGGCCGAGCAGCATTTCACCCAGCCCCCGCCGCGTTATTCGGAGGCGAGCCTGGTCAAGAAGATGGAGGAGCTCGGCATCGGCCGCCCCTCCACCTACGCGGCGACTTTGCAGACCCTGAAGGACCGGGGCTATGTCGAGCTCGAGAAGAACCGCTTCATCCCGCAGGAGAGCGGCCGGCTCCTGACCGCCTTCCTCGAGCGCTTCTTCGAGCGCTACGTCTCGTTCGACTTCACCGCGCATCTCGAGGACGAGCTCGACGACATTTCCGGCGGGCGGATGCAGTGGCAGGCGGTGCTCGAGGAATTCTGGCGCGACTTCAAGCCGAAGACCGCCGAGATTATGGAGCAGCAGCCCTCCGCGATCACCGCCGCGCTCGACGACTTCCTCTCGCCCTGGCTGTTCCCCGACAAGGAGGACGGCACGGACCCGCGCCTCTGCCCGGCCTGCGGCGAGGGGCGGCTGTCGCTTCGCGGCGGTCGCTTCGGCGCCTTCGTCGCCTGCTCCAATTACCCGGAGTGCAAGTTCACCCGCCGCTTCGGCCAGGGCGGCGAGGAAGCCGGCGCCGAGGCCGGCCCGACTCTGCTCGGCACCGACCCCGCGAGCGGCGAGGAAGTGAGCCTTCGCACCGGCCGCTTCGGAGCCTATGTCCAGCTCGGCGACGGCAAGGAGGCGAAGCGCTCCTCAATCCCGCGCGACATCCCCCAGGACCAGGTCGACCTCGACCAGGCGCTTCGACTGCTGTCGCTGCCGCGCACCGTCGGCGCCCACCCGGAGAGCGGCAAGCCGATCACCGCCTCGATCGGCCGCTACGGGCCCTATCTCGCGCATGACGGCAAATATGCGAAGCTGGGCTCGACCGCGGAGGTGTTCGAGACCGGAATGAACGCGGCCGTGGTGAAGCTCGCCGAAGCCGCGGCGGGCGGCGGCCGGGCGCGGGGCTCCCGCGAGCCCCTCAAGCTGCTCGGAGCCCACCCGCGCACCGAGCTCGAGATCAAGCTGATGGAGGGGCGGTTCGGCCCTTATGTCACCGACGGAACGACCAACGCGACCTTGCCCAAGTCGCTGGCGCCGGACCAGCTCACCCTCGAGGAAGCCGCGCAGCTGATCGACGAACGCGCGGCCAAGGGCCCGCCCGCCAAGAAGGGGCGGGGCCGCAAGCCCGCGGCGCGCAAGGCGCCGGCGAAGAAGAAAGGTTGATGCGCCGTTCCTGGACGATCGTCGGCCTCGGCGCGACCGCGGAGCTGCTGGCGCTGGCCTTGTGGGCGTTCGTCGGCGCCTATGAGGGCCTGTTCTGGCCGTTCCTGCTGCTTTCCATCGTCGCCGGGCTCGGCGGCGCCTGGCTGGTCCTCGCCACGATGTTCGACCTGACCTTCCACCGACCGCGCGGCGAGCGGCTTCGGCCGGTGCGCGGCTTCGACCTCGTGCTCGGCGCCGGGCTTTTCCTGCTCGCTTTGCTGCAGCTGCGCGACGCTCTCGGCGTTCAGTCCGCCTGAACGGGGCCGCAGGCTCGGCACGCCGGGTCCTTGACGATCCTCAGGCTGCGCATGGACGGGGCAAGCCCTTCGAAGATATGGACCTTGCCGGTCGCCTCGGCGCCGAAGCCGACGATCTGGCGGATCGCCTCGAGCGCCGCCCAGCTGCCGGCGATCCCCGCCATCCCGCCGAGCACGCCGAGCTCCGAGCAGCTGTCGCAATCCTCGGCGTCGAACGCGTCGCCGACGAAGCAGCGGTAGCAGGGCCTGTCCGCTTCCCAGCCGCGCCAGGTGCCGACCTGGACCTGGAACTGGCCGATCGCCGCCGAGACCAGCGGGATTCGCATCGCGGTGCACGTGTCGGAAACGACGAGCCGGGTGGCGAAATTGTCGCTGCCGTCGATGACCACTTCCGCGCCGGCGAGCAGCGCACCGGCATTGGCGGCGGTCAGCCGCTCCGGCGTCTCCGCGAACCGCACGTCCGGGTTGAGCCGCTCAACCGCCTCCCGGACGACCTCGACCTTGGGCCGGCCGACATCGGCGGTGCCGAACAGGATCTGGCGCTGGAGGTTGTGGAGCGAGACGAGATCGTGGTCGATCACGGTCAGCCGCCCCAGCCCCGCGGCCGCGAGATATTGGAGCGCGGGGCAGCCGATCCCGCCGGCCCCGACCAGCACGACATGGGCGTCGAGCAGCTTGCGCTGGCCCTCGCCGCCTATCTCGCGAAGGACGATGTGGCGGGCGTAGCGGTCGAGCTGGTCGTCGGCGAGCGTCACCGGCCGGTCGAGCCGAAGCCGCCGGAGCCGCGCTCGGTCGAGTCCAGATCGTCCGTTTCGCGGAAGCGCGCGCGCTGCACCGGGGCCGGCACGAGCTGGGCGATTCGCTCGCCGCGGCGCACCTCGAACGGCTCGCGGCCGAGATTGGCGAGGATCACCTTGACCTCGCCGCGATAGTCGCTGTCGATCGTTCCCGGAGTGTTGAGGCAGGTGATTCCATGCTTGAGCGCCAGCCCCGAACGCGGGCGGACCTGCACCTCGAAGCCTTCGGGAATGGCGATCGCGAAACCGGTGGCGACGGCACTGCGGCCGCCCGGCGCCAGAGTGACGTCCTCGGCCGCGACCACGTCGAGGCCGGCGGCTCCCGGCGTTGCGTAGGAGGGGAGGGGAAGGCCCTCGCCATGGCCGAGCCGCCGAAGCCCGATCTCGATCTCAGGCGAGGGCATCGGCGATCCTTTCGGCGAGGCGGCGGGCGACTTCCTCCTTGGGCGCCTCGTTCCAGGCCTCGACTCCCTCGGCGGTGATCAGGTGGACCCGGTTGCGGTCGCCGCCCATGACGTCGCCCGAGACGTCGTTGGCGACGATCCAGTCGCAGCCCTTGCGCTCGCGCTTGGCCTGGGCGGCCGTCACCACCTTCTCGGTCTCGGCGGCGAAGCCGACGAGCAGCCGCGGCCGCTTGGCGCTGGCGGCGAGCGCGGCGAGGATGTCGGGATTCTCCGCCCATCCGAGCCTCGGCGGCCCATCCGCCTTCTTGAGCTTCGATCCCGCCGCCTCGACCGTCCAGTCGGCCACCGCCGCGACCAGCACGGCGGCGTCGGCGGGCAGCGCCTGCTCGACCGCGGCCTGCATCTGCGCCGCCGTCTCGACGTTGATCCTTGTGACTCCCGGCGGCGCGGGGAGGTTCACCGGGCCGGCGACCAGGGTCACGTCGGCGCCCGCCGCCGCCAGCGCTCCGGCGATGGCGAAGCCCTGCTTGCCCGACGAGCGGTTGGCGATGACCCGCACCGGATCGATCGGCTCGTGGGTGGGCCCCGCGGTGACGATGACATGGCGGCCCGTCAGCCTGCCGCGCGGGGCCAGCTTCGCCTCGATCGCGGCCAGGATCGCCTCCGGCTCCGGCAGCCGCCCGGGCCCATATTCGCCGCACGCCATCTCGCCCTCGTCGGGCTCGAGGATGGTCACTCCGTTGGCGCGAAGCCGGGCGACGTTGCGCTTCGTCGCCTCATGCTGCCACATCCGGACGTTCATGGCGGGGGCGGCGAGCACCGGCTTGTCGGTGGCGAGCAGGAGGGTGGTGGCGAGATCGTCGGCGATCCCCGCCGCCATCTTCGCCATCAGGTCGGCGGTGGCCGGGCAGACGACGACGAGGTCGGCCTCGCGGCTGAGCTGGATATGCCCCATCTCCGCCTCGTCCTTGAGGTCCCAAAGGCTGGTGTAGACTGGGTGCTCGGAGAGCGCCGCCAGAGTCATCGGAGTCACGAACTGAGCCCCGCCGGCGGTCAGCACGCAGCGGACGCCGCCGCCCGCCTTGCGGATCAGGCGTACGAGCTCGCACGATTTGTAGGCGGCGATCCCGCCGCCGACGATGAGGAGGATGCGCTTGCCGTTCATCAGCGTCGATCGAAACTGCGCCAGGCACCGCCGAGCTGCCATTGATTCTCTTCATTGCGCCAAAGCGTGAAATAGCGGTCGCTTTCCGGCTTGTACCAAGTGACCCAGGAGGGACAATTGTAGCCGTCATCCCGGACCTGGAAGGGCACCGTAACGCTGCGCGGGCAATGAAATTCGCCGCGAGGAGGCGCGTAGCATTCGATGCCGGTGAACCTGACTTCGCCCGAGATCAGCCTCGCACCCTCCTCGTCCGGGAGAGGGGATGATCCGGTCATACGAACATGCGCACGTCCGTAGAAGGCGAAGTCGGCGTCGTCGACGACCTGCGAAAAGGGCGTCAGGACGGGTGAGCAGGCCATGGCCGGCGCGGCGGCCGTCGCCATGAGCGTCGCAAGGGCTGTCGCGGCCTTCATCGGCCTAAATTAGGAGCAAGGCCGCCGCCGCGCCAGCCGCGCCCGCGACAAGGGCAGTGAGCACGTATCGCCAGTAGCGCCGCGGCTTGACCACGACCACGTCCGCGAGCGGCGGATCGGGCGGGGCGGCGCCGGGGGGCGGGTAGTAATGATCGATCCGCCGGATCAGCTCGGGGATCCTGGCGAAGGTTCGGAAGTCGCGAACGATCCTGTCGGCCAGCGCCGCCTCGGGCCCGAGCTCCCCGCGCACCCATTCCCGGAGGAACGGCTCGGCCGTCTCCCACATGTTGATGTCGGGATCGAGGGCGTGGGCGACTCCTTCCTCCATCACCATCGTCTTCTGGAGAAGGAGGAGGTGAGGCTGGGTCGGCATCTCGAAGTCGCGGGTGATGGTGAACAGGCCGTCGAGCATCTGACCGATCGAGATGTCCTTGACCGGAAGTCCCCGGATCGGCTCGCCGACCGCCCTCAGCGCGGTCGCGAATTCGTCGACGTCGTGGTGCGACGGGACATATTGCGCCTCGAAATGGATCTCGGCGACGCGGCGGTAATTGCCGGTGAGGAGGCCGTAGAGGATCTCGGCCAGCCAGACCCGCGACTGGCGGTCGATCCGGCCCATGATCCCGAAATCGATCGCGGCGAGCCGGCCGTCGGGGAGGGCGAAGAGATTGCCCTGGTGGAGGTCGGCGTGGAAGAAGCCGTCGATCACCGACTGGCGAAGGAAAGCGCGCACCAGGGTCGCCGCCAGCGCCTTGAGATCGTGTCCCGCCTCGACCAGGGCGTCGCGGTCGGTCAGCTTGATGCCGTCGATCCATTCGAGAGTCAGAACTCGCCGCGAAGTGCGGGTCCAGTCGATCGCCGGGACGTAGAAGCCGCTCTCCGCGACGAGATTCTCGCGAAGCTCCGAAGCGGAGGCCGCCTCGCGGCGAAGGTCGAGCTCTCGAGCGGTCCACTGCTTGAAATAGGCGATGACGGCTCTCGGCCGCAGCCGCGCGACCTCGCCGCCCATCTGCTCCATCTGGGCCGCCGCCCAGGCGTAGGTGTCGAGGGCGCGGGCGAAATCGTCCTCGATGTTGGGCCGAAGCACCTTGACCGCCACCAGCTTGCCCTCGGTCGTATGGGCTCGGTGGACCTGGGCGATCGAGGCGGCGCCGACCGGCTCCGGGTCGATGTCGGAGAAGATTTCCTCGATCGGCTTCTCGAGCCCGAGCTCGATCGCCCGGCGGACCTGCTCGAACGGCGCCGGGGGCAGGCTATCCTGGAGGAGCTGGAGGTCCCGCGCCGCCTCGGCCCCGACGAGATCGGGGCGGGTCGCCAGCGCCTGGCCGAACTTGATCGCCGCCGGGCCAAGCTCCTGGAAGGCCTCGCCATAAGTAGGGACTCGAGGAATTCGCGCTCCGAAGCGGGCGATCCGGGCGAGACGGCGAACCGGCTGCGGCGTGTTCGGGTCGCGCTCGATGCCGCGCAGCGCCCCGTGCCGGGCGAGCACCCGGCCCCATTTCAGGAGCCTCCAGATATGGACGACGGGGCGGGTCACAGGCGGAGGCCGTATTGGGGCGAAACGTCATCCCGGCGAAAGCCGGGACCCCATGTCGAGAATTCTCGGCGGGTCTCCACGAGGTCCCGGCTTTCGCCGGGATGACGAAAAGGGCCCATCAAATCTTCCAGCCGCTGTGGATGGCGACGAGGCCGCCCAATATGGGCTCGGCCTTCACCCGAGCGAAGCCGGCCTTGCCGATCATCGCCGAGAATTTCTCCATCGGCGGAAAGCGGCGGATCGATTCGACGAGGTAGCGGTAGCTTTCCTCGTCGCGGGCCACCGCCTTGCCGATCCGAGGCACCGCGTGCATCGAATAAGCTTCGTACAAGGTCGCGAAGCCGGGCCAGCGGGTCGTCGAGAATTCGAGGCACAGGAAGCGGCCGCCGGTCTTCAGCACCCGGTGCGCCTCGCGCAGCGCGGAGTCGATGTCGGTGACGTTGCGGATTCCGAAGGCGATGGTGTAGCCGTCGAAGCTCGAATCGCCGAAGCTCAGCGCCTCGGCATTCTCCACCGCCCAGCTCAGCCCTTCCAGGCGCCGCTTCCGAGCGCGCTGCCGGCCCACCTCCAGCATGTCGGGATTGATGTCCGCCACGGTGACGCTTGCCCCATGCCGAGCGAGGCGGAACGCGACGTCGCCGGTACCTCCGGCCATGTCGAGGATCCGCTCGCCTTTGCGCGGCCGTACGCGCCGGACGAACAGATCCTTCCACCGGCGGTGGAGGCCGGCCGACATGAGGTCGTTCATGAGGTCGTAGCGGCGGGCGACGCTGGAGAAGACGGCGCCGACCCGCCGAGTCTTTTCCTCGGGCGCCACCTCCTCGAAGCCGAAAGAAACCTTGTCCATCGCGCCCGCCTCTAGCAGGGGTTTCGGCGCATGTGCACTCTTCCCGTCATGCCAGCGGAGGCTGGCATCTGCTCCGTCATCCCAGCGAAGGCTGGGATCCCGGCGGGTGATGGGCGCTTTCGTTTTTCACCCGCTGGGGCCCCAGCCTTCGCTGGGGCGACGCCACATGCCTGAGCTGCCCGAGGTCGAAACCACGGTGCAGGGTCTGGTTCCCGTGCTGCAGGGGCGGCGGCTGGTCGCGGTCGAGGCCCGGCGGCTCGACCTTCGGCGGGCCTTCCCGGTCGACCTTCGCCAGCGGCTCACCGGCGCGACGGTCACCGGCCTTTCCCGCCGCGCCAAATACGGCCTGATCGCCACCGACCGCGGCGACACTCTGGTCTTCCACCTCGGCATGTCCGGCCGCTGGCGGATCGATCCGGCGGAGCTGGGACCCCACGATCATTTCCTCCTGGAAACCGACGCGGGGCGGCGCTTGTCGCTGAACGATCCGCGCCGATTCGGCTCGCTGGATCTCCTGCCGACCGGAGAGGTGGAGCGAAGCGCGCCCTTCGCCGCGATGGGGCCGGAGCCGCTCGGCGCGGAGTTCAGCGCCGATTACCTGCTCCACGCGCTGGCGGGCCGTTCGGCGCCGATCAAGGCCATGCTCCTCGACCAGAGGATCGTGGCCGGCCTCGGCAACATCTACGTCTGCGAGGCCTTGCACATGGCGGGCATCGCTCCGTCCCGCGCCGCCGGCCGGATCTCCCGCCCTCGGCTGGGGAGGCTGGTCGAGGCGATCCGAGCGGTTCTGATCGCCGCCATCGAGGCCGGAGGCTCGTCGCTGCGCGATTACGCCCGGCCTTCGGGCGAGCTCGGCTATTTCTCGAAGCAGTGGCGGGTCTACGGCCGGGAAGGGGAGGCGTGCCATTGCGGCAGCGCGATTCGCCGGCGGTCCGACTCGGGTCGCTCCACCTTCTTCTGCCCCCGCTGCCAGCGCTCTTGAGGTTGACCTTTCCGGCCTCCTTGCGTAGAGGCGCGGGCGAGCGGGTGCGGTGTTTGGCCGCGCCCTTTTCATTTAGCGACAAGAGGCAGTCAGACGATGGCGAACACGCCGCAAGCCAAGAAGCGAATCCGCCGCAACCAGCGCCGCACCGAGATCAACCGCACCCGGGTCAGCCGAATCCGCACCTTCGTCAAGCAGGTCGAAGCGGCGATCGAGGCCGGCGACAAGGACCAGGCGCTCGCCGCCATCTCGCGGGTGCAGCCCGAGCTCGCCCGCGGAGTCGCCAAGGGCGTTTTCCACAAGAACACCGCGGCCCGGAAATTCTCGCGCCTCACGCGCCGTATCGCCGCTCTCGGCTAAGCGCTTCTAAAGCTTCGAAGTCGGCCCGCCGGACGCGTTTCCGGCGGGCTTTTTAGTGCCCGGAGGAACAGAGCGCGAAACCCTAGGACTTCCGGCGATTCGTTTTGCGCGCCAGCGCGAAAATGGGAGTTTTCCGCCATTTTTACGGCAAGCCGCGGAAAACCTGTGTCAAGCGGGTTTCTTTTTTTTGACACATAATTTCCGCCTTGCATGCCCGCCCCGACGCTTCCAAAAAGGTCGCTCCGGTGGGGCGAATCTCCCTTCGGACGCCACAGCAAGAACGATTTTCCGAATCGGTGCCGCCGGGGGGTTGCCGCGCGTCGGGAGAGTCTTGCGCCAGACAGGCCCGTTTTCAAGAGGCCGGAGTGATAAGGGGGTGCGTTTCGTGTCTGTGAAGCCGGCGGGAGGCAGTAGTGCGTTGGATTTGATGGAGCGAAGCGCGCTCCAGGCGGCCTGGGAATCGATTCGCGCGGGCCTTCGACGCGATTGCGGCGCTCGCACGTTCGACGGCTGGCTGCGGCCGATCGCGCTCGGCAATTTCGACCCGGAGACGGGCGCCCTGCGCCTCGAGCTTCCCTCGCAATTCATGGCCGACTGGGTGCAGACCCATTTTTCCGAGCGCCTGGCTCTGGCCTGGCGCGCGGCCTGCCCCTCGATCCGCCACATCGCCATTCGAGTCGGGGCCGCCGCGCCCAAGACCGCCGCCGTCGTCGAGATCCCGGCTCCGGCCGCGGCGGACGAGCCCGTCGCCGGCGACGGGCTCTACGCCGTCGCCCTCGAGCCCCGCTACCGGTTCGAGAATTTCGTCGTCGGCAAGGCGAACGAAGTCGCCTTCAGCGCCGCGATGACCCTCGCCACCGCCGACAATGTCGCCTTCAACCCGCTCTTCCTCCACGGCGGCACCGGCCGCGGCAAGACCCACCTGCTCCACGCCATCGGCCACGAATTCCACCGCCTTCGCCCGCGCGCGAAGATCATCTACATGTCGGCCGAGAAGTTCATGGTCGAGTTCGTCGCCGCGCTTCGCGCCAACGACACCATCCAGTTCAAGCAGCATCTGCGCGCCGCCGATTTGCTGATGATCGACGACGTCCAGTTCATCGCCGGCAAGGAATCGACCCAGGAAGAATTCTTCCACACGATGAACGAGATCATCTCGGCGGGGCGCCGGCTCGTGATCAGCTCCGACCGGGCGCCGCAGGACCTGGACGGAATCGAGCCGAGGATCCTCTCGCGCCTCAGCTGGGGCCTTGTCGCCGACATCAACCAGGCCGATCTCGAGCTCAGGCTCAACATCATCCTCAAGAAGCTCGAGGCGCTTCCGGAAGTCGCCGTCCCCGAGGACGTGGTCATGTTCCTCGCCAAGCGGATCAGCTCGAACGTCCGCGAGCTCGAAGGCGCCCTCAACCGAATCGCCGCGTATGCGACGATGCAGAACCGGGTGATCGACCTCGATTTCGTCGGCGAGGTGCTCGCCAACACGCTTCGCGCCAACCAGCGCCGAATCTCGATCGACGAGATCCAGACCCGGGTCTCCGAGCATTACCGGATCCGCAAGGCGGAGATGACCTCGGCCCGCCGCGCCCGCGAGGTCGCCCGCCCGCGCCAGGTCGCCATGTATCTCTCCAAGCAGCTCACCCCGCGCTCGCTTCCCGAGATCGGCCGCCGCTTCGGCGGGCGCGATCATACGACGGTGATCCACGCCGTCCGCCAGATCGAGAAACTGCGCGCGCAGGACAGCGAGCTCGACGCCGACATCCGCCTGCTGACGAGGCAGCTCGAGGGATGATCGTCATCCCGGCGAAAGCCGGGACCTCGTCGAGAGGGACCGAGACTTCCTGACCTGAGGTCCCGGCTTTCGCCGGGATGACGTCAGTTCTTCCACGCCGGCCCCTGAATGTCGAAGCCGGCGGCGGCGAGGCCGTCGAGCACCCCGCCGGGCTCGGCGAGCGAGCGCAGGGTGAGTACCGCGACTGTGACCTGCGGCTCGGCCAGCATCGGCTTCATCTCGGCAATGAGCTCCGAGCCCGGTTCGACGATCTCGGCGGTCGGCCAGCACACGCTCTCAAACCTGCTCCCGGGGGACGCGAGCACCTCGGGGACCCGGCGGGCGGCCCAGGCGTCGGAGCGCGCCTGCACCGCCGCAGGGCCCGCTTCGGCCATCGCGATCGATGCCTCGAGGCAGGGCAGATGCTCCTGCGGAGTCGAGGCGAAAAGATCCTTGACCAGAGGCTTGGCCTTGGACTTCTCCATCGGCACGAGGGTCAGCTTATACTCTTTGACGGCGCGCCGGACATAGTCGCCCGCGCTTCGGCCGAACTTGATGTCGCCCGTTGCCCGTTCCCTGAGATCGCGGGACAGATGGAGCGGGTGACGCTGGTCGTAGTCCGCGCGCACCGCGCCCCGCGCCCGGAGCGCCGCCAGGCGCCGCATGGCGTCGGGGCTCGCGATCGCGGAGAGGCTCTGGCCCTTGGGCAGGCTGCCCATCGCGTTCCACTTGGCGAGCCAGCCGATCACCGAGAAAGGGGAGGCCGTGAAGGCGTGCGACTGCGGGAAGACGACCCTGTCCGCCTTGCGCAGAGCGTCGGTCAGCGCCGCGGGATCCCAGTAGGTGGTCTTCGAGACGCCCTCGATCGTTCCGACCAGAACGAGCGTGGTCCGATCGCTTCGAACGGTCCACAGCGGCACTCCGCTGCGGCGGCCGGTAACGACGATGTCCTCGACCTGAGCGCTGGCGTCGGCGGTCTTCTGCGCCGGCGCCGCGGACGCGAGCGCGATGACGGCCAAGCCGGCCGTTCCGATGGATTTCAGCATTCACCCTCCCCGAACCTTATCGGCCCCTGTCGGAGTGCGAAATTCGGTCCCGCCGATGAACGCCCGTTGAATGATGCTCGAAAAAAGGGGAGCCGGTCGCCCGGCTCCCCTTTCTCGCTTCCGAAGCTCAGCGCCGCTTGCGTTCCGGGGCGACGGTGATCTTCACGGTCTCGCCCGAATTGCCGGGGAAGCCGGTGAACATCGCCTCGACCAGATTGGGGACCAGAACGCCGAGATCGTCGGTGCGCGAGCGCGCCCGGGCGGTGCCTTCGAACACCGACTCGCCGTCGCCGGAGCGCTTGATGTCCATGTCGAGGAAGCTGGTATAGACGGTGTAGACGTCGATATCGTCGCCGAAGCCGCGATACCAGAAGGGGTCGTCCCAGCCGTAATAGAAGGGCGAGCGAAGCCGGTCGTAGCCGCCGAAGCGCGACCAGTAAGGCCGGTAGCCGAAGCCGCCATAACCGAAGCCACGGCCGAAGCCGGACGAGGGCCAGGTGACGACCTGCTGGCGGCCCTGGTCGACGCCATAGTCGAGCGAGACGACGAGGGACGCCGCCTGGGCGGAGGGGGCCTCGCTATAGCCCTGCTCGATCAGGTGCCGGCGCACGAGATCGGCGTAGCGCGAGAATTCGAGGCCGCCGCGATCGTCGGGATCGGCCGCCTGGATGACGAAGCTCTGCCCGGCCGGCGCCGGCATCGCCTGGTAGCGGGAGACCTGGGTCGGCAGGCCCGTCGCGCAGCCGCCGAGCGCGAGCAGCGCCGCCGGCGCGGCGAGGGTCAGGATCTTCTTGGCAAGGGACATTGGAACGCATCCTCTTCGAGAACGGAGCCGTAGCTGTAACTATATAGGAAACCGAGCCTTTCTACAAAAGACGGCTGAATGGCGGCTGAAGCGAAAGTCGAGGCCTCCCGTGGGTTGGGGGAGGCTTTTCCGGCACCCTTAACCCAGACTCTGCTTTTCCGATGACAAGACTTGACCGATTAGACGATAAGCATGCAACCTAGGGTCGAGTTGGCCGGCGGGCCGACGGCGGGAGCGCACGCATGTCGGAAACGAGGCAGCGGATCGAATCTCTCAGTCCGCGCCAGCGCGAGATCCTATGTTACGTCGCACAGCATCTCAGCAGCAAAGAGGTAGGCTTCCTCCTCGAGCTGAGCGCCGCGACCGTTGACAGCCACATCCGCGTTGCTCTCCAGCGGTTGGGTCTTCGTACACGGCGTGATGCCGCCTTGATCATGATCGAACTCGGATACGCGATGCCGCATCCCGATGCCGAAACTCTGCGAAAATTGGCACGGCGCCATCATGGTGGCAATCGGTATACCGATCGCTCGCTATTGGCTCGCTGGCGCAGGCGATTTACCTCACGCTCATCGAGAAGTCAGTGGGGCACGGCCCGTGGAGAAATGGATGGACTGGCAGTGCAGGCCGGCATGGCTCGAGTCATTGTGCGCTACCTGCTTGACGCCGTCTACATCAGCCTTTTCTTCGCGGTCATGTCCGCCGTCGCCTTCGGCGTCCATTGGATAGTGATCAAGTGCGAGCAATGGAAAATCGATCCGCCCGTCATGCTTGTACTGAGGGGCGTCAGCTACATGCTCGTGGTCCTCGATTCAGTCGGGGTGGTGACGGTGACCGGGTTGCTCACCTACCGCTTCATTCGCGCCACGATGAAGGCAGGTGATTTAGATGCGTGAAATCGATCCAATGCCTGACGAACCGCGGGGGCCATTACCACCCCAGCCTGCTTTCCGTGAGATTGCCCGCGAGGAATTCTGGATCGTCGCGAAGGCCTTTTTCGCGCCGGTCTACGGCACTTATCTCGTTTGGAAGCAACTTCTATCGCTGACGCAGAAGGTCGATCGCAAGGCCCTTGGCCTTGCCGCGCCGCAACCCCCCTCGCAGCCGGCCGAGTAATCGTCGAACCGGTCAGGCTGCTTTCTTCCGCCTCAGCAGCGCTTTCAGCGCCTCCTTGTCCATTCCGCCGAGCAGCCAGGCCGCGGGGAAGTAGACGGCGAGGCCGGTGCCGACGATGGCGCCGACTCCGACCATTCGCCGCCCGACGCCGCCGGTGAACCAGCCGCCGAGAAGCATCCGCACCGCGACCAGGGCCCCGACCATCGCCGCTCCGGCGAGAAGCTGCTTCGCGATTCGGGTGGCGAGCCAGGCCTCGACCCGGAAATGGCCGCGCCGGTGGAGGATGACGTAGAGGATGACGCAGTTGAGCCAGCTGGCGATCGCGATCGCGGCGGCGAGGCCGGCGATTCCGAAGGGCGGGATGAGCAGGAAGTTGAGGCCGACGTTGGCGGCGAGGACGAAGGCCGCGGTCTTGACCGGAGTCGCCGTATCCTGGCGCGAATAGAAACCGGGGGTGAGCACCTTGACGAGGACGTAGGCGGGAAGGCCCAGGACGATGATGCTCAGGACCAACGCGGTGATGCGGGCGTCGCCGTGGGAGAATTCTCCGCCCTGGAAGAGGGCGTCGATCAGTGGCCCCGCGGCGACGCACAGCGCCAGGGCGGCCGGAAGGCAGAGCAGCATGGCAAGATCCGCCGCCTCCCCCTGGACCCGGGCGGCCGCCTCCGGCTCGCCGGCGCCGACATGGCGGCTCACCTGCGGCAGGATCGCCGTCCCGAGCGCCGCGCCGATCACTCCGAGCGGCAGCTGGTTGAGCCGGTCGGCATAGTTGAAATAGCTCATCGAGCCGGTGCCGATCCGAGTGAGGAAGAATGTGTCGATGAAGGCGCTGATCTGGTAGACGCCCGCGCCGAGCGTGGCGGGGACGACAACCCGCACGAACTGGCGAACGCCCGGGGTGATGCGCGGCCTTCTCAGCTTCAACGAAACTCCCGCACGCCGGCACGCGGCCACCAGCAGTCCGAGCTGCAGGACTCCGCCCATCGTGACGGCGGCGGCGAGCGCCGTAGCCGTGATCTCGCCGCCGTCGCGAACCAGCAGCAGCGCGACCAGCATGGCGAGGTTGAGGAGCGCCGGAGCGAAGGCCGCGGCGGTGAAGCGGGCGAGGCTGTTCAGGATCCCCGAGAAGAGCGAGACGAGGCTGATCAGGATGAGGTACGGAAAGGTGATCCGGGTCAGGAAGGTGGCGAGCCCGAGCTTCTCCCCCTCATAGCCGGAGATCGCCGCGACGAAGAGCGGCATGATGATCTCGAACAGCAAGGTGAAGAGGATCAAGGTGGGCAGGAAGACCGCCAGCACCTCCTCCGAGAAGCGCCGCGCCTCGGCCTCGCCGTCCTCCCCGTGCAGCCGCTGGCTGAACAGGGGCACGAAGCCCGCCGAGAAGGCGCCTTCGCCGAACAGCCGCCGGAAGGTGTTGGGGAGGCGGAAGGCGACGAAGAAGGCGTCGGCCGCGGCGCTCGCCCCCATCACCCGGGCCATCAGCATCTCGCGAGCGAAGCCGGCGATCCGGCTGACCATGGTCAGTCCGCCGATCGTGCCCGTCGCCTTCCAAAGATTCATCCGCGGCGCTCCGCCCGGGATCGGTGCCGGGTCAGGCCTGGCCGATCTCGCCGGCCGGCGCGCCCTCGCCGCCCAACTCCTGCTGCGCCCGCGCCACGTAGAGGGCGTGGAAGTCGATCGGGTCGAGCAGCAGCGGCGGGAATCCGCCCTCCTGCACCGTCTGGGTGACGATGTGCCGGGCGAAGGGGAAGAGGATGCGCGGCGCCTCGGCGAGCAGGAAGGCCTGGATCTCGGCCTCGTCCGAAATGTTGCGGATCCCGATCAGGCCCGCATACATGAGGTCGACCGCGAAGGCGGTCTGGCCGTCGGCGATGGCGCGGACCTCGATGCGGAGCACGACCTCGTAAATCTCGTCGTTCAATTTGCTCGAGCCGATGTTGAAATCGACCTCGATCTTGGGCTGGCTCTGCCACTGATAGACGGCCGGCGAGTTCGGATTCTCGAAGGACAAGTCCTTCACATATTGGGAAATGACCCCCACCTGGGGAGAGGTGTCGTTGCCGTTGGGCTGCTGAGGTTCGGTGGAATTGCCCTGGTCTTCGGCCATTTGGATTCGCTTTCGCAAAAGGTGGAGGCGGGGCCGCGGCGGCGCGGGAGCCCGTGCGCCGCGGCGGGTAGCAGGCGCGGCGCGACCGCGCAACCGCCGGGCACGGCGATATGGAACCCGCGACCATTTGAATACTTAACGCCTACGGCTTATGTAGGGGCTCGTTGAGTTCGGAGATAAGAGTGACCGAGATTGTCCTCCTGGCGATGGTGGCCCTGTTCGTGGGCCTGAGGCTCTATTCGGTCCTCGGCCGCCGGACCGGCCATGAGCAGCAGCCGATCCTCCGTCCCGCCGAGACCGCCGCGACGACCGAAGCCGCCGCGCCCGCCGCCGATGTCGGAACCGAGCGGCCCGAGCCGAGCGGCTTCGTCTATGAGGAGCCGGCGACTCCGGGCATCCGCGCCATCGTCGGCGCCGACCCGAGCTTCGACGTCGGCCGCTTCCTCGAGGGCGCCCAGGCCGCCTACCGGATGATCCTCGAGGCCTTCTGGCGCGGCGACCGCGAGGAGCTGAGGCACCTCGTCGGCGGCGACGTGCTCGCCACTTTCGAAGACTCCATCACCCGTCGCGAGGAAGCGGGCGAACAGCTCGAAAACCGCCTCGTCCAGATCGAGCGCGCCGTCATCCAGGACGCCCGCCTCGCCGGCCGAAGCGCCGAGGTGGATGTGCGCTTCGACGCCGACATCGCCGCCGTCACCCGCGACCGCGACGGCAAGGTCATCGCCGGCACGATGAGCGACGCCATCCCGACCCACGACGTCTGGACCTTCCGCCGCAACCTCGCCAGCGGCGACCCCAACTGGCTTCTCGTCGAGACCGACGAAGCGGATTGATCCGTCGCCCCGGCGAAGGCCGGGGCCCAGGGGGTGAAAGGCCGTTCTCCGTCGCCCCGGCGAAGGCCGGGGCCCCAGCGGGTGAATAGCCGTTCTCCGTCGCCCCAGCGAAGGCTGGGGCCCCAGGGGGTGAAAGGCGCTATGTCTATCACCCGCTGGGGTGCCAGCCTTCGCTGGCATGACGGTCCTTTCACCCGCTGGGATGCCAGCCTTCGCTGGCATGACGGAAGTCCCATTACCCGGCGGGGTGCCAGCCTTCGCTGGGACGACGAGCGCTTCACAAACCATTTTCCTACAAGGCCGCCCCGCGTTTATCCTCTGGGAGTGAGCGGCCGCGAATCATCCCAAGCCATTCGCCTGTCCGGGCCCGGTCGCGGGCGCTCGCCCGGAAGGTTATTTCCGCTTCCCAGGAAGCCGAAACTTCCGAACCTTTCGCCGCTCCTGGCCATGATCCTCCTCGCCAGCTGCGTCCCGAAGCCGCATCTGCCCGCGCCGCCGGCCCCGCCGGCCGCCATTCCGGCGGCGGAGGCCAGGCCGCTGACGGCGGCCGTGCTCGGAGTCTCCGCGGGCCCCGGCCTTGCCGATCTGGATCCGGCCACGGCGGCGCGCGCCCTCGAAGCCTTCCGAATCAGCTGCCCGGCGTTGCTTCGCCGCAGCGACGCCAGCGGCCTCACCCGGGGCGAGGACTGGCGGGAGCCTTGCGCCGTCGCGGCGCGCAGCGACCTCGTCTCCGCCGCCGATTTCTTCGCCGAGCATTTCGAGACGGTCCAGGTCGGCGACGGCGCCGCCTTCGTCACCGGCTATTACGAGCCCGAGATCGCCGGCTCGCGCACGCCGCAGCCCGGCTACGAGGTGCCGATCTACCGCAAGCCCGCCGACCTCGTCGAAGTCGACGCGGCGACCGCGGAAGCGGCCGGAACGCCGCGCCGTGGCCGGCTCGAGAACGGCGTGGTCGTTCCTTATTACGAGCGCGCCGAGATCGAGGCGGGCGCGCTCGCCGGCCGCGGCCTCGAAATCGCCTGGGCGGCCGACCCGATCGATCTCTTCTTCCTCCAGATCCAGGGCTCTGGCCGCCTCCGGCTTCCGGATGGCGGGGTGATGCGGATCGGCTATGCCGGCCAGAACGGCCGCGAATATGTCGGCATCGGCAAGCTGATGAAGGATCGCGGCCTGCTCGGCGACGGTCCGACCAGCATGCAGGGCCTGGTCGCCTGGCTTCGCGCCCATCCCGACGAGGGGCGGGCGATCATGCGCGAGAATAAGAGCTACGTCTTCTTCCAGGAGCTGACCGGCCCAGGCCCGCTCGGAGCGCTCGGGCTTCCCGTTACCGGACGCGCCACCCTCGCCGCCGACCCCAGGTTCGCGCCGCTCGGCGCTCCCGTCCTGCTCCAGCTCGACCGGGCGGAGGCGAGCGGCCTGTGGGTCGCCCAGGATACGGGAGGCGCCATCAAGGGCGCCAACCGCTTCGACACCTTCTGGGGCGCCGGCGCGGACGCGGCGCGGGTCGCCGGCGGCATGCAGGGCAAGGGCCGCGCCTACGTCCTCGTGCCGAAGGGCACGCTCGCTCGGCTCCATGCGACGCCTAAGCCCTGACGAGGCGACATTGTGGGCGCGGGTCGTCCAATCGGTGCGGCCGCTGGAGGGAGTCGCCGCGCCGGGCGTTCCGGCGGAGGCCGGAGCAGGGGAAGCGGTGAAGCCGGAGCCGGGCCTTCGCCGGCGAGCGCCGCCGCCCGCGCCCGCGCCGCGCAGGAGTCCCGGCGAGACTCTCGACGGCACCTGGGACCGCCGCCTCTCCCGCGGCCTCGTCCAGCCCGATGCGATGCTGGACCTGCACGGCCACAATCTCGCCACCGCCTACGACCTGCTCGACCGGCGGCTGGGCCAGGCGATCCTGGGAGGCGCCCGGCTGCTGCTGCTCGTCACCGGCAAGCCGCCGGGCCGGGAAGGGCCGGCCAAGCGCGGCGCAATCCGCGCCGCCGTCGGCGACTGGCTCGCCGCGTCGCGCCACTCGGGGAGCATCGCCGCGGTGCGCAACGCCCATCCTCGTCACGGCGGCGCGGGAGCCCTTTACATCGTCCTTCGTCGCCCGCGCGGGTGACGGATACGAAATGGTAACGCCTGCGGCATAATCTGCAGCCCGTGACGCGCGCCTTTGGGGGGCGGCGCAAGGCCGGATGGGAACGCCGCCGATCATGGCTTCGACGGTAGCAAAGATCAGCAATCGATTGCTTTCGGCGGTGGCGGGCCTGTCGGCCTTCCTGCTGACCTTGCTCGGCTTCCTGCTTCTCGGCAGCCTCGGCCAGCAGGTCGCCGGCGCTTTCCTGATCGGCCTGTTCGCGCTGATGGTGGTGTGGATCGCCGCCGAACGTCCCAACAGCGATCATGCCCGAGCCATCGCTTCGCTCGTCGACCGGCTGCTCGCGGTCAGCCGCGGCGATCTCTCCTCGCCGGCGCCGGCTCCGTTGAAGCGCGACATGCCCGCCCTCGCCGCCGCGGTCGAAGGCCTGTTCGAGCAGGTCCGCTCCAATCTCGACGACGCCCAGACCATGGCGATGTACGACCCGGTCACCGCGCTCCCCAACCGGGTCCATTTCCGCCGCGAGGCCGAGCGGATCCTGGCCACGCGCGACAGCGGCGCCGCCTTGCTCTTCATCGACCTCGACGGCTTCAAGGAGGTCAACGACCGGCTCGGCCACGCCCAGGGGGACCAGGTGCTGGTCATGGTCGCCAACCGCCTTCGAGTCGTCCTCAAGGCCGAGGTTCCCGAGGGGACGATGGCGCCGCCCCTGCTGGCGCGTCTCGCCGGCGACGAATTCACGATGCTCCTTCCCGAGGTCTCCACTCGCGACGAAGCCGAGCGGATCGCGACCGGCGCCCTCGCCGCGCTTTCCGAGCCGTTCAAGCCCGGCGGCCAGTCGGTGCTGATCGGCGGCTCGATCGGAATCGCCCTCGCTCCCGAGCATGGCGCCGATCTGACCAGCCTGATGAAGGCGGCCGACATCGCCATGTATCATGCCAAGGCCTCCGGGCGCTCGCGCCTGTGCAGTTACGAGCCGAGCCTCGCCCGGGCTTCGGAGGAGCGAAGCGCCGCCGAGGCCTCGCTTCGGCGCGCCGTGGAAAAGCACGAGCTGGAGCTCGTCTTCGAGCCGCGCCTGTGCCTGCGCACGGGTGCGATCACCGCGGCGGAGGCGCAGATCCGCTGGAACAGCGCCGACGGCAGCCGATTCCTCTCAGGCGAAGAGCCGATGCTTCAGGAATCCGGCCTCGCGGTGCGCCTCGGCGAATGGACCCTGGACGCCGTCTCGGCCGCTCTCGGCCGCTGGCGCGCCGCCGGCCTGGACCATATCCTGTGCTTCCCCGTCGCCGCTCGCCAGTTCGAGCGGCTCGACTTCATCGAGCGCCTTCGCGCCGCTCTGGTCCGCGCCGGGAGCCCGCCCTGGGGCGTCGAGATCGAGCTCAACGAAGCCGCGGCCTCTGGCTGCGACAAGTGGGTGTGCGGCGAGCTCGAGGGCCTTCGCCGCGATGGAGTCGAGGTCTGCGTCAGCGATTTCGGTTCGGGCCGGGCGCGCCTGTCCGGCTTCGCCAGCCTGCCGATGAACCGGGTTCGACTCGACGGCGGAGTCGTCGCGGAGATCGACCGGTCGGACCGCGCGAGGAGCGTTGCCGCCTCGCTCATCCACCTCGTCCACGGCCTCGGCTGCGAGGCGGTGGCCGCGGGGGTGGAGCGGCAGGACCAGGTCGAGGTGCTTCGCGCCCTGGGCTGCGACAGCCTGCAGGGATTTCCGGGCGTCGCGCCGATGCCGGAAGACGCCTTCCTCGCCTGGGCCGAGGCGCAGGACTGCGCCCGAAGCCTCGCCCATGAAGTCTATGGAAGCGCGCCCCTGACGATGCGGGCGTAGATCCGCGCGAGGGCGCGCAGGTCCTCGACTCCCGCGGCCTCGTCGAGCTTGTGCATGGTCGCGTTGGGCAGGCCGAAATCGACCACCGGGCAGAGCTCGATCAGGAACCGGCCGTCCGAAGTGCCGCCACCGGTCGACAGCACCGGCTCCGTCCCGGTCGCCTCCCGGATCGCCTTCGTGACCAGCTCGTAGAGCGGGCCCGGCGGGGTCAGGAAGGCCTCGCCCGAGATCATCGCTTCCACTTCCGCGCCCGGCGCCTCAGTCTCCGCGGTCCGCCGCACCAGAGCGACGAGGTCCTCGCCCCGCTGCCGGTCGTTGAACCGGATGTTGAGCTGGAGACGGGCGCTGCCGGGGATCAGATTGGTCGCCTTGCTGCTCGTCTCGACCGCCGTCACCTCGAGGTTGGACGGCTGGAAGGAGTCGGTGCCGTCGTCGAGATGAAGCGCCTCGAGGGCTTCGATCACCCTTGCCAGTTTCGGCACGGGATTCTCCGCCCGGTGCGGGTAGGCGACGTGGCCCTGCACGCCCGGGATCGTGATCCACATGTTGACGGAGCCGCGCCGGCCGATCTTGACGGTGTCGCCGAGCCGCGCCTCCGAGGTCGGCTCGCCGATCAGGATCATGTCGGGCCGGATGCCGCGCTCCGCCATCCAGGCCATGATCGCCCGGGTGCCGTGAACCGCCGGGCCTTCCTCGTCGCCGGTAATGAGCAGGCTGAGCGTTCCGCGAGGCTCGGCCACCTCCGCCGCCGCCGCGACGAAGGCGGCGATGCCGCCCTTCATGTCGACCGCGCCTCGTCCGTAGAGCAGCCCGCCGCGAATCTCGGGCGCGAACGGATCGCCGCTCCAGCCCTCGCCCGGCGGAACCACGTCGAGATGGCCGGCGAAGGCGAAATGGGGGCCGCCGGCGCCGCGCGTCGCGAACAGATTCTCCACCTCGCCGCCGCTGACGAAGCGGTGAACCTCGAAGCCGAGCGGCCGCAGCGCCGCCTCGAGCACGTCGAACACCGCGCCTCGGGCGGGGGTGACGCTGGGGCAGGCGATCAGCGCCGAGGCGAGCTCCACCGGGTCGATTGCGCGGGTCATGCCGCTTCGCCTAGCAAGGGGTCACCGGCTTGCCCAGCGAAAGGCCCCCGCCATGCCCAGGCTCGACCTCGACTCCATCCCTCAGATCAACGTCACCGGCTATCCCTCCCCCTGGCGCGAGGAGATGGCGAAGCGCCATTACCGCCGGCTCGGCCCGGTCTCCGGCCTTGGCGACTTCGGGGTCAGCCACGTCACGCTCGAGCCTGGCGGAGTCTCGAGCCAGCGCCACTGGCACGAAGACGAGGACGAGTTCGTCGTCATGCTCGAAGGCGAGGCGGTGCTCGTCGAGGATGAGGGCGAGACGGCGATGCGGCCCGGCGATTGCGCCAGCTTCCCGAAAGGGGTGGCGAATGGCCACCGCCTGATCAACCGCGGCGACTCGCCCTGCGTGTTCATCGCGATCGGCAGGCACGCCCTCAGCAACTGCCACTATCCGGACATCGACCTCCATCTCGACGGCGCCACCGGCCGCTTCACCCGCAAGGACGGAACGCCTTATTGACCCACGTCATCCCCGCGAAAGCCGGGACCCCAGGGGGTGAAAGGCGCGGTGGTCTTCACTCGCCGAGGTCCCGGCTTTCGCCGGGATGACGGATCATTCCGCCGCCGAGGTCTCGTATTTCTCGATCACCCAGGGTTCGTCCTGAGCCGCCTCGACCCATTCGCGCAGCCAGGGGTGGGCGAGCATGGCCTCCATGTAGGCGGAGGCGAAGCGCGGGACCGGGACGGAATAGGTGACGAAGCGGGTCACGACCGGGGCGAACATGATGTCGACCGCGCCGAACGTCCCGAACAGATAGGGGCCGCCGCCGCCGTGCCGAGCGCGCGCCTGCGCCCACAATTCGAGGATCCGGACCAGCTCCGCGCGGACGTTGTCGGACGGCTCCTTCGGCGGGAGCTGCTTCCTGAGGTTCATCGGAAAGTCGCGGCGGAGATTGTCGTAGCTCGAATGCATCTCCGCGGCCATCGAACGCGCCATGCCGCGGGCGATCTCGTCCTTGGGCCAGAAGCGGTCGCGATCGGTCTTGTCGGCGAGCCATTCGACGATGGCCAGCGAATCCCAGATCACCGCCTGGTCGTCCCACAGCACCGGCACCTTGCCGCCCGAGGGCGCGAACTCGTTGCCCTCGCGGGTCTTCTCCCATTCCTCATCGAAGAGGGGAACGGTGATCTCCTCGAAGGGGAGGCCCGACTGCTTGACCGCCAGCCAGCCGCGAAGCGACCAGGAGGAATAAGCCTTGTTGCCGATGATGAGCTTGAGCATGTCGTCTCCGGTGCGCCGCCGCCCCTGAACATCGGATTGGGCGACGGTGCAACGAAAAAGGCGGAGGGTGGGCGGCCAGGGCGGCCTGGCCGCCGTCGGACGGGCTCGGCAAGCCGACCCGCCGGCCGGCCCGCGCCGACTCCGGGCTCAGCTGGCGCTGCGTCGGGTAAAATAAAATTCCATCCGATCACTCTCCTCCCGTCGATCGGATCCTTCGATAAGTGACCCCACGCGTCGGCTTGAAGCCGAAGAAAGCGTCGCGCGCCTCGACTCCGGCCTCCAGCCGGGCCTTCGCCCGGGCGGCGACCGCTTTCTCCTCGGCTTCGGTGAGCCGGCGGCGATAATTCGGATCGAGCGGATCTCCGGGGCCGTGGAAGCCGGGCGGCGGCGGAAAGTTGGTCCACCACGCGCCGCCCTGGTCGCGCCACAGCCGATAGCCGCCGTCCAGCCCGCCGCTCTCCAGCCGCTCCATCGCCCCGTTCCAGTCGGCCGCGATCGCCTCGCTCTCGGCGGCTCCGGGTCTCGCGAACAGGGCTTCGGCTTTCTCGAGGAGGGCGAGCAGAAGGCGCGGCGAGCGAATCCTTTCCTCGCTGATCAGCTCACCATGATAGTAGCGGCGGACGAGCCGCCCCTTCACCGCCTCGTCGATCAAAGCGGCCCGGCCGCGCTCGGAAAGGCCCTTGCGAAGGGCGGCGTCGCAGGCGGCGTTGAGCCCTTCGGCGCCCGGCCGCCGGCGAAGCCGGCGAACGCTCTCCGCAGACATGCCCACCAGCGCCGCCGCCGTCTCAGGGCAAAGCGTCTCGGCGAGATGCTCGACATAGGCCCGATGCTTCTCCGGCGTCCAGCCGTCGACCCGATAGCGCAAGGGGACGGGGTCGAAGCCGGGGAGGGGCGGGGGTTCGGCGGGGGAGGGGATGGGGATGAGCGGGGTGGGGGCCGCGCAGGGCGCCGCCTCCGGCGACGGCGGGCCGCTCGATGTGGGTCCTGTGGGGCCGATCATCTCGTTGTCGTTCTGTTCCACATGTCTCATGTAATATAGGAAAGTGCCTTTTGTAATTCCTATCCGTTTCCTATCTGGTCGGCCCCGCTTCCACCGTGCCAGGTGCGGGCGGCTGCCGGGCGCGTGTGGCGGCGACGCGGGGGCTGTGTGGGGACGATGCGGAGTGATTCCGCGGCAAGCACCCGGCACGCGGTGGGAGGAATGTGGACGAGGGCGGACGACAGATGGTCACCGGCCAGTTCGGACGGGCTCGTTGGGCGCGCGAGACGGCTTGGTAAGGGGCAGCGAGAATCCGCGACCAAAGCCAGGCGCGGGCATCCGCACGGTAGCGCGTTTTGCCCGGGTAGAATGTGGTCGTGCTTTTCACCCGGATATTATGTGAGCCCGCCGGCTTGTTGGTTCACGCGAAGATCGCGAAGGACGCGAAGGTCGCGAAGCGCGAGAGGCCTCTCCGCCTGTCCCGTCATTCCGGCGAAGGCCGGAATCCATGGACACCGCGGCGACTCCAGCTCCCACTACCGTGTTCATTCCGGCCTTCGCCGGGATGACGGGGATATTTCCTCAGTGCCAGGCACCTGTGATTTTTCCTTGGTACCGGGCACCCGCCCGGCTCCCCACCTGAGGCCCACCCAATACGACCGCGGCGAAGCCGGAACGTGTAACGCTTAGGTCATTTCGTTCGGACCATCCGCCCTGAAATCCTGCTCCCCGTCGGGCTCATCGCCGCTCATCGCCTCCACAAGCGAAGACAGACGTTGTGACAGTTCATCCTGCCGTTCCGAATGTCCTGCAAGCGTGTGCACTGCGGCGATAACATCGATTGCCCCGCTGACGGCGAAGAACAGCGCAGTTAGCAGCGTGACGAAGTGTTCGGTGACCCATACCTCGTCGAACTCGTGCCGTGTTCGAACTGGCGCGTCGCGGCTGCCCTGCCAGAAGAGGTTGACGCCGTAATATGTGCCGTGGAGCAGTTCGGAAGCTGGCCTATAGATGGAGAAGGACGCTACACCGAGACACAAACCGGCGCGCTGGTGCCTGTCCGATATTACGCTGATGCGCTTCTCAAGATTCTCGGTCGTCCAATCCCGGACCTCATCGCCGCGCTTATTGGTGTACTCGTCGAGGGCCTCCCGCAGGCCCGGCATGTCATCGACCTCCAACCCGACGGCGCGCGAGACGGTGATGCGATGTTCGCCCACGGTACCCTGTCTGCGTAGATCGCGCCATCGCTTCTGCCGCATGTGACGGAGCGCCTTTTCCGCCATCGGCGTACCAGACACCGCGATGAAGGTTGCGTTGACCGCCGTCTCGACTGCCGAGCGGGTGATGCCGAAGCAATCACGTATCGCCATGTCTCGCTCGACGGTGAGTGCAAGCACGCTGTGGGCCGACACACCTACGGCCTGGAGCATGAGCAGTGCGACACGGATCGCGACATCATCGCCGGCAGCGCCAAGCGAATGCAGATCGTGGATGAGGGCGTCGATCGCACGTGTCTGGGCTTGCAGGAGCTCTCGGCCCCGTTGGTGGTACTCGCAAAGCTGTGCATGCCGGGCGGTGCGCTCGTCGTCATCTGCCATCCGGCGAGCCTATCGGACACCTCGGGTGATCGCCAGCGCGGCTCTGGTTGACGGGTCGCCGTGCGGACTTTTCCCGTACTTGCACTAAAGATTCTTCCTCGGCGCCGGGCACCAAAGCTAGGCTGAGGGTTGGGAAGTTTTAGACTGCAGCCTGCTATCGCCCGTCGAAGACCAAACCACCAACGCAAGCTGTTACGACGCCTTGCCAAATTGAAAAAAACACGATCGTACTGTCGAACAACGCGAAGGGCGACGTCTGGAGAATCGGCTCTATCAGGAATGTAATAAGTATGGCGATGATCTGAACGAGACTAGCCGTTAGCGCCAGTTGGTACCGGCTCCCGGTTACCTGCGCCTTTTTCCAATTTGCGGACGGGGACGACAAAGTGGCGGCGAGCAGCAATCCCATCACAGGTACGATTTGGGCAGATAGCCAGTTTAGCGGAACGCCGGGGTCATCCCCATACTTGCCGGCGAGGACCTGAGCGAGGGTGAATACCGCGAAAATCGCGGCCGCGATCAACCAGATCACGAGCACGCGCTGCAGAGCCGCTTGCCGCGTCATGGCAACCCCAGCGCCATTTTGTTTTGAGTGATGCGAAGCGGGTCGCGCTCATTCTGGATCAGTTCTGCGCCTTTAGAACGGCTTGCGGTGAACTCGTAAGCGTACAGCCATATTCGAGTACCTGGCAGTGCGGTCACAGACGCGCGCTGACGACTGAGCGATGGCCTGCCCGTCGCCTTCCAGCGGCGAAGGTCGTCAGCCTTAGCCGTGTCTTGATCGTTCTGAACATCCATGTCGGTCACAATGAACACGAAGACCCGAAAACGGTCATCTTCGCCAACTAGCAGGCGTCGCCAATAGTCCATGAGGCTGCCGAACCCGCCTCGCTTGCCTGATGTCCACCTGTCACCAGCGCGAACAGGACCTCGCCGACCCACACGCTCTAAATCAGTCGCCATCGCGAAACCACCGGGGACACTGAAATACTGTAACGTGTCATAGCCACGAACCATTATTCGAGACCGTATCTGACTCGCTATTTCGCCGAGGGTGGTTCGAGTCTGGAACGAACGACTGACGTCAGCCACGGAGCTCGGCAAGTGGGGAGGCCATGGCAGAAAAGGATTATCGTTCGGATCAGGAAAACGGTAAAGCTGCTGGCGCTCGGGCGACGCCTGCGCGCTGATAAACGACAGAGACCTTTGCAATCTCACGTAGTTGTATTCCGCCGTCCCCTTCGTCGGGAGGGGGCCGTACCGGATGCTCGCCGTTCGTATTGCGCTCAACGGGAAAGCGGCCAATCTGATGGGAGTGTGAGCGGCGGGGCTAAATAGCAAGTGCACATAAGTGCTGGAAACTTGAACCGTAAATTGTTCGTCCGGGCACAATCTGCGCAAGTCACACTTGGTTGCCCCGGCCCATTCGGCTCCCAGTTGCCGATACGCTTCAACCGCGTCGCCTAAGGCGTGAAGACGATCCAATGTGGCGTTGACAACAATGTTCGTATCGTCATCAGAATCCGGCGTGACCTGGCCAAGAACCTGCGTCGCGGAGACTAGCGCCACTAACACCGAAGCCGCTCTTAACAGATTGCTCAGCCCCACCATTTCCCTCCGAGACCACTATACAACATTGCGTTCAGGCTGCAATTTTTCATTCGCGAGGAACAAGCTCTGGTGCCAGGCACCGAGGAAAAAGCCTAAGTGCTTGGCACTGCCGATACCCTGGGATTCCCGGTGGAAGGGGGAAATGTACCTGGCAACCTTTTTCCTCGATCCCGAGAACTCCGCGCATGGTCCAACTTCTGCAATGCCCGGCTGCGCTATAGAGAGCTGGGAGGATCAGAGCAGGGAGGCACCAATCGACCTGGCCTTCCGCGCGGGGCAGCGAAATGAGCGGCGAGTTGGAGGGTCCGCAGCAGTGGCAGCGTGGACGGCACAGCCGCCTTTTCGGGCCGCAGCGCTCGTAGAGCATGCATCACCTCGGCGACGAAGTCGGCGACCCAAATGAGTCTCGCTCCGCCGAGCCGGTCACGCGGCCCGCCGCCAAGTTGCAGAAGCGCAACCTGATCCAGGTGCGTGGGTATGTCGAGGCCGGCGAAAAGCGAAGGAATGTACATACGGCCGCGCTCGAACTTAGCCGCGAATCTCTTCTCCCGCTTCTCCCAAGGATCTGCATCGAGCGAGCATTCGACGTGCAGGAGGTGACGGGTGACGGGGTTAAGCGCGACGATGTCGAGCTCGCCCTCAAACCCTCCCTTCACTCGTTTCCCGACCAGCACCGACTGCCGCACGAAGTAGCCGGAATACTCCAGCCATTCGGCGGTTAGTTGTTCCAAATGATTAGCCATAGCGCGCTCTACTGCTTGTAGGCGACTCGACAAAGAAAAGGCCGCCGGCTCGGGTGAGCGGGCGGCCTTTCCTGGTCGGGACGCGCGAGGTTAGGCTTCGCCTGCCGCCTCGCCTTCGCCCGCTTCCGCCTCGGCAGGCGCCTCATCCGCCGCCGGAGCCTCCGCCGCGATCTCGCCCGGCTCGGCGTTCGGATCGTAATCCTCGGTGAAGCCGGCGCTGTCCTTCTCGAACATGTCCGCCATCACGTCGACGCCCTGCGCCTGGAGCTCGGCCTCCTCCGGCGAGCGGGCGACGTTGACGTGAATGGTCACCGATACTTCCGGGTGGAGCGCGATGCGCACGTCCTGAAGCCCGATCGACTTGATCGGCCGATTGAGCACGATCTGGTTCTTGGCGAGCTTGTGGCCTTCGGCTTCGAGCAATTCGGCGAGGTCCCGGGCCGAGACCGAGCCGTAGAGCTGGCCGGTATTCGACGCCTGGCGGATGAGCTGGACGGTGATCCCGTCAATGCTCTTCGAATCGACTTCGGCCGCGGCGCGACGCTCGGCGTTCGTCGCCTCGATCCGCTCCCGGTTCGATTCGAAGACCTTGCGGTTCGATTCGTTGGCCCGGAGCGCTTTGCCGTTGGGAAGGAGGAAGTTGCGGGCATAGCCGTTCTTCACCTTCACGACGTCGCCGATCGCGCCGAGCTTCTCGATCCTCTCGAGGAGAATGACATCCATGGCTCGCGCTCCTTATTTCACGACGTAGGGGAGAAGGCCGAGATGGCGGGCGCGCTTGATCGCGGTGGCCAGCTCGCGCTGCTTCTTGCCGGAGACGGCGGTGATTCGGCTGGGGACGATCTTGCCCCGCTCGGAGACGAAGCCCTGGAGCAGGCGGACGTCCTTATAGTCGATCCTGGGAGCGTCCTTGCCCGAGAAGGGGCAGCTCTTGCGGCGGCGGAAAAATGGGCGTGCCATCGTTGCTGGTCCTTTCTCTTACGCGTCGGCGAAGTCGGGGCGGGGTGCGCGGTCGCCGCGGTCGCGATCCCGACCGCCGCGATCTCCGCGATCTCCGCGGTCGCCACGATCCCCGCGGTCGCCGCGCTCGCGCTCGCGCTCGCCTCGGCGCATCATCGCCGAGGGGCCCTGCTCGTGCTCGTCGACCCGGACGGTCATGTAGCGGATCACGTCCTCGTTGATCTGGGTCTGCCGCTCGAGCTCGGCGACGGCCGCGGCGGGCGCGTCGAAGTCGAGCATGACGTAATGGCCCTTGCGGTTCTTGGCGATCCGGTAGGCGAGCGAACGAAGGCCCCAGGTCTCGGTCTTGACGACCTTGCCGCCGGCATCCTCGATGATCTTGGTGGCGGTCTCCGCCAGCGCGTCCACCTGGGCCTGGGCCAGATCCTGACGCGCGATGAACACATGCTCGTAAAGCGGCATGGCTTCGCATTTCCTTGTCTTTGGCCGATCGCTGACGCCGCCCAATGCGGACGCCCCTCCGGCTGTCGTCTGAATTGAACCGGGGCGGGAAGCGCATTGGCTTTCCGCCCCGGTTGCGGGCTCCATAGCAGAAGCCCGGCATTTCGCAACCTCTTAGCGGCTGGCTCGAAGCAGGTCGCGGGCCATCTGCAGGTGATGGCGGAGCACCGGCAGCTGCGCGCGCGCGAAGGCGGCGGTGGGACGGTCGCCGCTTCGGGACTGAATCTGGAACAGGGCGATCGCCCGGCTATGCGCGGTGATGTTGAACGTCGCCAGCTCGCGGTCGAACGCTCGGCCCGAGAGCCGCTGGAGCCGGCGCATTTCGGTCCGGACCTCGGGCAGGACGCCCACCGGCGGGCGGAGGCGGTAGCGGGCGAGCAGCGGCGCCGCGGCGCGCTGGGAGGCGCGATGATCGGCCTGGAGCATCCGCCCGGCCTGGCGCGCCGCCGGCGAGGCACCTCGCGCCTGGGCGAGGGCGCCGAGCTCGATCTCGCTATTGTCGGTGAGTCCGGCCTGGCGGAGGAAGGCCTGGGGCGGCGCGGCCAGAGCGGCGGTGGCCGCCAGCGGCGCGAGAATCAGGGCGACTACAGTCTTGTATTTCATGGCTTTTCTCCGGTCACTGAGAACAGATCGCTAGAACCGGGGTGGGACGGACAAGTTCCGGCCGGTTGACCCTGGCCGCCGCGCTGGCCTAGTCGCTCGCCGCAACACGAAGGAGAGGCGATGCGCGCATTCATCTTTCCCGGCCAGGGGAGCCAGTCGGTCGGCATGGGCGTAGCGCTCGCCGGGGCGAGCAACGTTGCCCGCCACCTGTTCGAGGAGGTGGACGAGGCGCTCCGGCAGAAGCTTGCGCGGCTGATGGCCGAGGGCCCGCCGGACGAGCTCACCCTCACCGAGAACGCCCAGCCGGCGATCATGGCCAATGCGGTGGCGACGTTGCGGGTCTCCGGCCTGTCGATCGACAAGGCCGATTTCGTCGCCGGCCACAGCCTCGGCGAATATAGCGCTCTGTGCGCGGCCGGTAGCTTCGACGTGCCGACGGCCGCTCGGCTCCTTAAGCTGCGCGGCCAGGCGATGCAGCGCGCGGTTCCGGTGGGGGAGGGGGCGATGGCGGCCCTGCTCGGCGCCGGAGTCGAGCTCGCACAGGCCGTCGCCGACGCCTCGGCTCAAGGCGAGGTCTGCGTCGTCGCCAATGACAACGATCCCTCCCAGGTCGTCATCTCCGGCCATCGCGGCGCGATCGAACGCGCACTCGAGATCGCCAGGGAGAAAGGCGCCAAGCGGGCGCTCCTGCTCCCGGTCTCGGCGCCCTTCCACTCCCCGCTGATGGAGCCCGCCGCCCGCGAGATGGAGCAGGCGCTGGCCGGCGTCGAGATCGACGAGCCGGCCGTCCCGCTCTACGCCAACGTGACCGCCGCGCCGGTGGAAGAGCCGGACGAGATCCGCCGGCTCCTCGTCGAGCAGGTCACTGGCATGGTCCGCTGGCGCGAAAGCGTCGCCGCGATGGCGGAGGCCGGCGTCGACCATTTCATCGAGTTCGGCGGCAAGGTCCTCGGCCCCATGGTCAAGCGCATCGCCCCGGACGCGCGGGTAACCAGCGTCATCACGATGGACGACATCGACGCTTTGCTCCGGGAGATTTAGGGTTCACGCGGAGGCGCGGAGGCGCGGAGGGCAGCGGGTGGGGGACATCGAGGAAATCAGCGGGGACGTCGTCGATGCGGCTCTTCGGATTCACCGTGACCTTGGCCCGGGACTGTTCGAGTCGATATATGAGACGATTTTGGCGGGGAAGCTGACGCAGCTCGGCTATTCGGTCGCCCGCCAACAACCGATCGACATCGAATATGAGGGCCTGACGTACCAGGGAGCCTTCAGGATTGACCTTCTGGTGGACCAGCGACTGCTCGTCGAGATCAAATCCGTCGATCAGCTTCACCCAGCTCACGGCAAGCAGTTGCTGAGCTATTTGCGTCTCATGAAGCAGCCCGTTGGGCTGCTTATCAATTTCGGCGCGCCGACCTTGCGAGAGGGCCTGAAGCGGGTGGTGAACGACCACCGCCCCTCCGCGTCTCCGCGCCTCCGCGTGAACCAATAATAGGGGATTACGATGTTCGATCTGAGTGGGATGACTGCCCTCGTAACCGGAGCTTCCGGCGGGATCGGCTCGGCGATCGCTCAGGCGCTGGCGGGGCAGGGGGCCCGGCTGGCGGTTTCGGGATCCAATGTCGACAAGCTGGAGGCCTTCAGGGCCGGGCTCGGCGGCGATCATGTCGCGCTCGCGTGCAACCTGTCGGACTCCGCCGCGGTCGACGCGCTGGTGCCGCGGGCGGTCGAAGCGCTGGGCGGGAGGCTCGACATCCTCGTCAACAATGCCGGAGTCACCCGCGACAACCTCGCCATGCGGATGAAGGACGAGGAATGGTCCGACGTCATCCGCATCAATCTCGAGGCGGCCTTCCGGCTCGCCCGGGCGGCTCTGAAGCCGATGATGCGGGCCCGGCACGGGCGGATCATCTCGATCACCTCGGTGGTCGGAGCCACGGGCAATCCGGGCCAGGCCAATTACGCCGCCTCCAAGGCGGGCCTGGTCGGAATGTCCAAGGCGCTCGCCCAGGAGGTCGCAAGCCGCAACATCACCGTCAATTGCATCGCGCCGGGCTTCATCAAGTCGGCGATGACGGACGGCCTTCCCGACGCTCAGAAGGAGGCGCTCACGGGTCGAATCCCGGCCGGCCGGCTCGGCGAGGGCAGCGACATCGGCGCGGCCGCCGTCTATCTCGCCAGCCGGGAGGCCGGCTATGTCACCGGCCAGACGCTTCACGTCAACGGCGGCATGGCCATGCTGTAACGATCGGGAATGATCCGTTTCCGCCGCGGCCCCTTGCCAGCCCCGGCTGGGAGCGGCTAGGGCATCGCAAAACTACGACCTAGGGAAGGGCACGGAACATGAGCGAGACCGCCGACCGCGTGAAGAAGATCGTCGTCGAGCATCTCGGCGTCGAAGCCGAGAAGGTCACCGAGGAAGCCAGCTTCATCGACGATCTCGGCGCCGACAGCCTCGACATCGTCGAGCTGGTCATGGCCTTCGAGGAAGAGTTCGGCGTGGAGATCCCCGACGACGCGGCCGAGAAGATCAGCACGGTCAAGGACGCGATCGACTATATCGAGGCCCACAAGGCCTAGCGGCCTCGTCCGCCGGCCCGGCGGTGTTCGAGCCGCTTGACATGAACGGCTCCCCGCCCAAGGCGGGGGGCCGTTCGTCCGTTTGCCCTTTGAGGAGCTTCGCATGCGCCGCGTCGTCGTAACCGGTCTCGGAATGGTGTCCCCCCTGGGCGGCGACATCGAGACGAGCTGGAAGAACATCCTCGCCTCGAAGAGCGGAGCGACCCGCATCACGCGCTTCGACCCGACCGATTATGCCTGCCAGATCGCCTGCGAGGTGAAGCCGCCCGAGCACGAATATGGCTTCGACGCCAACAAGCGCGTCGACCACAAGGTCCAGCGCCAGGTGGATCCGTTCATCATCTACGGCCTCGACGCCGCCGGCCAGGCGATCGAGGATGCCGGACTTACGGACATGAGCGAGGAGGAGCGCTTCCGCGCCGGAGTCTCGATCGGCTCGGGCATAGGCGGCCTGCCCGGCATCGAGAAGGAGTCGATCGTCCTCCACGAAAGGGGCCCGCGCCGGGTCTCGCCGCACTTCGTCCACGGCCGTCTGATCAACCTCATCTCCGGCCAGGTCTCGATCAAATACGGCCTGATGGGCCCCAATCACGCCGTCGTCACCGCCTGCTCGACCGGCGCCCATTCGATCGGCGACGCGGCCCGGATGATCGCGATGGACGATGCCGACGTCATGCTCGCCGGGGGCAGCGAGGACGCGCTCTGCCCGCTCGGAATCGCCGGCTTCTCCCAGGCGCGCGCGCTGTCGACCAACTTCAACGACCAGCCCGAGCGCGCCAGCCGGCCCTACGACAAGGACCGCGACGGCTTCGTCATGGGCGAGGGCGCCGGAGTCGTGGTGCTCGAGGAATATGAGCGAGCGAAGAAGCGCGGCGCCAAAATCTATGCCGAGCTGGTCGGCTACGGCATGTCCGGCGACGCCTATCACGTCACCGCTCCCCATCCGCAGGGCGCCGGGGGCTACCGGGCGATGGAGGCGGCGATGAAGCGCTCCGGGCTCGACCTTTCCGACATCGACTATATCAACGCCCACGGCACCTCGACCCCGCTCGGCGACGAGCTCGAGCTGGGCGCGGTGCGGCGATTGTTCGGCAACAACATAGCCCATCTCTCGATGAGCTCGACCAAGTCGGCGATCGGCCATCTTCTCGGCGGCGCCGGAGCGGTCGAGGCGATCTTCTGCATCCTCGCCCTGCGCGACCAGATCGTGCCGCCGACGCTCAACCTCGACAATCCAAGCGAAGGCACCGCCGGGGTCGATCTCGTTCCCCACGTCGCCAAGGAGCGGTCCGTCAAGGCCGTGCTCAACAACAGCTTCGGCTTCGGCGGGACCAATGCCAGCCTGGTGATGCGGGCCGTCTGACGGGCGCCATGAAGAAGCTTCTCGCGCTCGTCCTGCTGGTCGTGGCGGGGACCGCCGTCGGCCTCTGGTTCATCCAGGGATGGAATGGCCCGGGGCCCGCCCGGCAGCCGACTTCGGTCGTGATCGCCTCCGGCACCAGCCTCATCGAGGCGGCCCGACAGCTCGAGAAAGCGGGCGTCGTCGCCTCCGCCGATCGCTTCCTCTTCCAGGCCAGGATTTTCGGCAGCGGCGAGCCGATCAAGGCGGGCGAATATGAGTTTCCGGCCCATGCCAGCCATTCCGAGATACTGGCCCTGCTCCAGGACGCCAGGACCCTGCAGCGCCTGGTCACGGTTCCCGAGGGTTTGCCCTCGGTCCTGGTTCACGAGCGGCTGATGAAGGCGGCGACGCTCACCGGCGACGTTCCGGTTCCGCAGGAGGGGAGCGTGCTTCCCAACAGCTATAGCTACCAGCGCGGCGAGGCCCGCGCCGCGGTGCTGAAGCGAATGCAGGCGGCGATGGCCAAGACTCTGAACGAGCTCTGGCCCAGGCGGAATCCCGCGACCGCCGTGAAGACTCCCCAGGAGGCGGTGATCCTCGCTTCGATCGTCGAGAAGGAGACCGCCAAGGCCTCGGAACGGCGGATCATCGCCGGCGTCTATTCGAACCGGCTGCGGCAGGGGATGAAGCTCGATGCCGACCCCACCGTCATCTACCCGATCACCAGGGGCAAGCCGCTCGGCCGACGCATCAAGCGCTCCGAGCTTCAGGACGATAACGGGTACAACACTTATGCCCGAGCCGGCCTGCCGGTCGGCCCGATCGCCAATCCCGGTCGGGAATCGATCGCCGCGGTGCTGAACCCGGCGCCGACGAAGGCCCTCTATTTCGTTGCCAGTGGCGACGGCACCGGCGGCCACGTCTTCGCCAACACGCTGGCTGAGCACAATGCCAATGTGGCGAAATGGTTCGCGATCCGCCGCGCTCGCGGAGAGATGTAGCCGGACCTTCCGTCATTGCGAGCCAAGCGAAGCAATCCCGCGGGCGTCCGACGCTGCGCTGGACGAATCGTCGCTTCGCGCCTCGCCATGTCGAGGCGCTAGAGCGCCAGCCTTCGCCGCTCGATGCCCGTGTCGCTGCCCGGCGCTCGAGCGCAGCGGAACGGCTCGATCGCTACTTTCTGCGCCGTCCGGCTGACCTGGATGGCCATCCGATCATCGATCATCATGCCGACATGATCGTCGCAGAAGAGGAGGTCGCCGCGCTTCAGCGGCGCTTCGTCGGGCAGCTTTTCGCCGAGCCCGCGCTGGTCCTGCGTGTCGCGCGGCGCTTCGAGGCCGCACAGCTGCAGCGACAGCTGGACGAGGCCCGAGCAGTCGATCCCGTGGCAGGTGCGGCCGCCCTGCCGGTAGGGCGTTCCGAGCAGGCGCTGCGCCACCGCGACCGGATCCTCGTCATGCTCGCCGACGGGGCGCAGGTAGGAGAGCGGCACGAACCCGCCTTCGAACTCGAGCGAGGCTCCGCGCACCTCGCCGTGGAGGCGGGAGCCCATCGGCAGGTGGGACAGGGTCGCGGCGAGCGGATCCGGACCGGACTGGATCGGCGCCTGCGCCTCGACGACGACATGGGTCGGGTCGAGCGGCTCGGCGAGTTCGATCGCCTCGACGAAGCCGACCCGGTGGTCGGCGAGGCAATAGCCCCAGGCCCAACCGGCGGTGAAGTCGAGCACCGCGAATCCCTCGCCCGGAAGCAGCTCGGATACGGCCTCGGCGCCGTCGGCGGGCTCCTGCAGGACGGGCGTCGCGATGAGGCCGCAGGCGCGCAGGAGCGGGGCGGCGTAATGGGGGGCGAAGAGCCGGCCGGCGAGGGCGATGTCGGCGATGTCGCTGCGCCAGGCGTTGAGGCGCGGGTCGAGCTGGACCGACGGTCCGTCGAGCCTGATCCGCCTATCCGTGCTGGAGGAGGATGCCCCGTTCCCTGGCCGGGCCGCGCCGGCTCGCGCCGGCGCTTTCCTGCTGCTCGATGTTGCGTTCGAAGCGCTCAAGGAAATCCTGCCCTATGCTGGTCTGGGCGACGAACACGTTGCGGCGGTCCGCCTCGTCGCGCACGCGGCGCAGATAGCCGAGCGTGCCCAGCGTATTCAAGGCGCGCGTAATCACCGGCTTGGAAACGCCCAATATGTGGGCGAGGCCGCGGACCGTGTGGGGGCCGGGGGTGAGATAGACGAGGAGAAGCAGCGCCATTTGCCGGTTCGTGAGGTCCGGCTGGCCCGACCGGACATATCCGATCAGCGTCTGCATCCAGCTCCTGAGAGCACGCTCTGCCACTGGGTGATCTCCAAATTCCAGGCGGCTTGTTCCGGGTCCTAAACCAGTCAGGGCCGGTTTCGTTTCGTTAAATATTGAGAATTCGACGCAAAAATGCTGCAGATCGTCAGCTGCCGTAGCGCGAGGAGAGGGCGGACCAGGCCGCGTGCAGCCCGAAGGCGTCGCCGCCTTTGGGTCGTCCGGGCTTCGCCGAGCCGCGCCAGGCATAGGTGTCGAAATGCGCCCAGGGCAGCCCTTCCGGGACGAATTTGCGAAGGAAGAGCGCCGCCGTGACCGCACCCGCCATCGGTGCGTCGGAGGCGTTGTTGATGTCGGCGATGTCGGAGGCGAGCATCTCCTCGTAGGGAGCCCATAAGGGCATCCGCCAGACCGGGTCGGCCACTCCGGCGCCGCCGGCGAGCAGGGAGTCGGCGAGAGCGTCGTCATTGGCGAACAAGGCGGGCAGGTCCGGACCGAGCGCCACCCGGGCCGCGCCGGTCAGCGTCGCGAAGTCGAGGATCAGCTCGGGCCCGTCCTCCGCCGCCCGGGCCAGGGCGTCGCCGAGGATCAACCGCCCTTCGGCGTCGGTATTGCCGATCTCGACCGTGAGTCCCTTGCGGCTCCTCAACACGTCGCCCGGCCGGAAGGCGGCGCCGGAAACGGCATTCTCGACCGCCGGAACGAGGAGGTGGAGGCGGACGGGAAGCCCGCTCTTCATGACCAGCCGAGCCAGCGCCAGAGCGTGCGCAGCGCCGCCCATGTCCTTCTTCATCAGCCGCATGCCCGAGGCGGGCTTGATGTCGAGGCCGCCCGAATCGAAGCAGACCCCCTTGCCGACGATGGCGATTCGGGGATGGCGCCGGTCGCCCCATTCGAGCTCGACGAGCCGCGGCGCCCGTTCCGGCGTGGCGGCCCGGCCGACCGCGGCGATCATCGGATAGCCTTCCTCGAGCGCGGCCCCGGCGGTGACGTTGATCTCCGCGCCGCAATCCTCGGCCACTTCGCGCACCGCCGCCTCGAGCTCGGCGGGGCCGAGGTCGCCGGCGGGGACGTTGACGAGGTCGCGGACGAGGTTGACCGCTTCGGCGAGAAGGACCGTCTCGGCCAGGCGGGCCGGCTCGGACGTGAGCAGAACGCGCGGTCCCGCCTTGCCGTCCGCTTTCTTGTAGCGCTCGAACCGATATTGGGCGAGCAGCCAGCCCAGCGCCGCAGGGCCGGGCCCGCGGCCCTCGACCCGGTATTTGCCCTCCGGCAGGCTCTCCGCCGCCTTGGCCAGGCACCAGGGGCTGAGCTCTCCGACATTGGCGACCCCCAGCACGGCCGACCATTCGGCCTTCTCGCCCGGAAGGATGGCGAGCTGATAGCCTTCGCCCCTGAACCCCTGCGCGGAGAGGGCCCTCCGCGTCCTTTCGGGCTGCGATTTCAGCCAGGAGTCGAAGCCTTTCTTGTCGACGAGGTGGAGGGATGTCGCGGGCTGGCCCTTGTCGGCCGTCAGTAAGGCTCGGAGATCGTTCATGCGGTTACCGGCACTCCATAGAGATCATGCTCATCGGCATCCTCGACGCGGACCCGGACGATGTCGCCGGGCCTAGCGCCGGCGGAGTCGCGCAGGTGGACCTCGCCGTCAATCTCGGGCGCGTCGGCCTTGGAGCGGCCGGTGGCGCCGCCTTCGCCGTCGGCCTCGTCGATCAGAACGTCGATGTCGCGGCCGATCCTGGCCTGGAGCTTGGCCGAGGAGATTCGGGCGGTCAGCTCCATCAGCCGGGCGTAGCGCTCCTCCTTCACCTCTTCGGCAACCGCCCCGGGCAAAGCGTTCGCCGCCGCGCCCTGGACCGGTTCGAAGCGGAAGGCGCCGACCCGGTCGAGCTGGGCTTCCTCGAGCCACTGCATCAGATATTCGAAATCGCCCTCGGTCTCGCCGGGGAAGCCGACGACGAAGGTCGAGCGGATGGCGATGTCGGGGCAGATTTCGCGCCAGCCGCGGATCCGCTCGAGCACCCGGGCCTCGTTGGCGGGACGCTTCATCGCCTTCAGCACCGAGGGCGCGGCATGCTGGAAGGGGATGTCGAGATAGGGGAGGACGAGGCCCTCGGCCATCAGCGGGATCACCCGGTCGACGTGCGGATAGGGATAGACGTAGTGAAGCCGCACCCACGCGCCGAGCCGGCCGAGCTCGCGGGCGAGGTCGGTCATGTGGGCGCGCACCTCGCCGCCTTTATACGGCCAGGAGGCATGCCTGAGGTCGACTCCGTAAGCCGAGGTATCCTGGCTGATGACCAGCAATTCCCTGGTCCCGGCGGCGACCAGCTTCTCGGCTTCGCGAAGGATCGCGTCCGGCCTTCGGCTGACCAGGTCGCCCCGGATCGAGGGGATGATGCAGAAGCTGCAGCGGTGGTTGCAGCCCTCCGAAATCTTCAGATAGGAATAATGGCGCGGAGTCAGCTTTAGCCCGCCCTCCGGCACCAGGTTGAGATAGGCGGAAGGCGGGATCGGGGCGGCGACATGGACGGCGCCGACCACCTGCTCATATTGGTGCGGCCCGGTGACGGCGAGCACCTCGGGGAATTTGGCGCGGATGACGTCCGCTTCGTTGCCCATGCAGCCGGTGACGATCACCCGGCCGTTCTCGGCGATCGCCTCGCCGATCGCGGCGAGGCTCTCCTCCTTCGCCGAATCGAGGAAGCCGCAGGTATTGACCAGAACCACGTCCGCCTGCTCGTAATCGGGCGAGAGCTGGTAGCCGTCGGACCTCAATTTGGTCAGGATCCGCTCGGAATCGACCAGAGCCTTCGGACAGCCGAGCGAGACCATGCCGACCTTGGGCGGGGAGGGGAGGATGGTGGCCATGGGAAGGGCGCTAGATAGGCGCGTCGGGGCGATTTTCCTAGGCCCGGCGGCGCACCGGAACGTGACGATGTTCATCCTCGATGGACGGATCGCGGCCGGAATCGTCACGTTCCGACCCGAGCGACGCGACATAGCGCTCGAAATTCGCGACGTCGGTCTCCGGCGGAAGATGCTCGATCCGGCGGTCGAGGCGCTTCAACAGGCCCATCAGCCGCGCAGTGGCGGGACGGTGCTCCCAGGCGATCAGCCGGCCGCGAGAGAGGCGCGGATGCCACTCCCCTTCACGGGCCCGCTCGGCCAGGCTGGGCGCCCGCGTCGCGCGCCGGCGGTCTCGAGCCCGAGCCAGGGCGGCCGACCAGGCCGCCGCGAATCCGGCCGCGCCGGGCTTGGAGCGCAGCTCGTAAGCGGTCTTGCGGGTCATGCCGACGAGGGTCGCGGCCTTGTCCACTGTGAACCCGCGGGCGACCGCCAGGATGAAGAAATATTGGCGCCGAGGAGTCCACCCGTCGCGACGGGCGCGCACCGGCACCGGGGCGAAGTTCAAGAGATCGGAATCGTCCATCGCGGCACCATAGAACAAAACATGAATATCTGAAAGAGGCATATTCACTTCGGCCGGGCGGCGCCGGCATCTCTCCGCTTGCGCCCCGATCGCGCAGAGTCCAGTTGCCGGCCATGGCGACGCGTCCCACTCTCTCTCGATCCGTGATCGCGCTCGGTTTCGTCAGCCTGGCGATGGATTTGTCGTCGGAGATCATCCACGCCTTGCTTCCCCTGTTCATGGTCGGGACCCTCGGCCTCAGCGTCGCGGCGGTCGGGCTGATCGACGGGATCGCCGAATCGACCGCCTCGATCACCAAGGTCTTCTCGGGCTGGATCTCGGACAGGCTCGGCAAGAGGAAGCCGCTGATCCTGCTCGGCTACGGCCTGGCCGCCTGCTCGAAGCCGCTCTTCCCACTGGCCGGCGGCGCCCTGCCGGTGCTTGCGGCGCGCTTCGCCGACCGCATCGGCAAGGGGATCAGGGGTGCGCCTCGCGACGCCCTGATCGCCGACGTCACTCCGCCGGAGATTCGCGGCCGCGCCTTCGGGCTCAGGCAATCGATGGACACCGCCGGCGCCTTCGCCGGCCCGCTCATCGCGATCGGCCTGATGTGGCTGCTCGCCAGCGACATCCGCGCCGTCTTCTGGATCGCGGTGATCCCCGCATTGGTCGCCGTCCTGCTCGTTCTGTTCGCGGTCCGGGAGCCCGACGCCGCGCCTGGCGCAGCCGCCCGGCAGCCGGTTCGCTTCGCCGATCTGAAGCGGCTGGAACGGAGCTATTGGTCGGTGGTCGGCTTCGGGATCCTCTTCACCCTGGCGCGCTTCAGCGAAGCCTTCCTGATCCTCAAGGCGTCGGCTGAGGGGCTGCCTTTATGGCTTGCGCCGGCGGTGCTGGTGGTCATGAACCTGGTCTATTCGGCCTGCGCCTATCCGGCCGGGATCGCGTCCGACCGGATCGGTGCCCGGGGGCTGCTGCTCGCCAGCCTCCTCATCCTCGCCGCCGCGGACCTGCTGCTGGCGCTGGTTCCGGGCCTTGCCGCCGCCTTCGCCGCCATCGCCTTGTGGGGCCTGCACATGGGGCTGAGCCAGGGGCTGCTCTCGCGCCTCGTCGCCGACCGCTCGCCCGATATTCTGCGCGGCTCCGCCTTCGGCCTGTTCAACCTCGCCGCCGGCGTGGCGATGCTGGCGGCGAGCGTGGTCGCCGGGCTGCTCTGGGACCGGCTCGGCCCCGCCGCCACCTTCCTCGCCGGCGCCGCCTTCGCCTCGACCGCGGCGCTGGCCCTGCTCGCCGCGCCGAGCGACGTCAGGGGACAGTTACCGTAACTGTCCCCTAACCCTCCGCCTCAGGCGCCGCGGTGGGGAGGGACGTCAGGGGACAGTTACCGTAACTGTCCCCTAAGCGTCAGGGGACAGTTACGGTAACTGTCCCCTAAGCTTCCGGACAAGGATTCCGGCGACTTAGAGCTTGGTGCCTGGCACCCGATCGAGAGCAGGATCGTTTCAGGCTGATTCCCTCCGTCGTTGCGAGCGAAGCGAAGCAATCCAGCGCGGCCTCCGAGGCCCGCTGGATGGCTTCGTCGCTGCGCTCCTCGCAATGACGGATCAGACAGAAACGATCATGATCCAGGGCCTCATCCCTCCGCTTCGTGCTCGGCGGTGGGGAGGATCTCGACGAGGCAGTCGCCGGCCAGGAGCGACTGCGCTTCGGGCTCCCAGAAGCCGTAGGGCCTGCCGTCGCGGTAGAGGCGGACTCCGAGGCCGGTGGCGACGGCGGCGAGCGGCTTGCCGCATTCCTCGCCGCCCACCACCCGCTCGGCGAGCCTGACCCGGCCGCTCGACGAGGCGAGGTCGGCGATATAGTCGGCGATATGGGCGCCGCTGGTCGAGCCGGCGAGCAGCAGGCCGGCGAAGCTGATCGGGTTGATCACGGTGCTCGCCCCCGCCTGGCGGGCGAGAAGCTCATTGTCCTCGTTGCGGACCGCGACGCTGATCACCAGCTTCGGAGCGAGGTGGCGCGCCGTCAGGGTGATCAGGATCGCGGTGTCGTCGCGGCCGGCCGAGATGATCAGCGCCCTGGCCGACTCGATCCGCACCGCCTGCAGGCTCTTGTCCCGGGTCGCGTCGGCCTCGACGACGGCGCAGCCGAGCGCTTCGGCGCGCTCGAGCGCCTCGGCGCTCGGATCGACCACCACGATGTCCTCGGCCCGGGTTCCGAGCGCGATCAGCTCGTCGACCGCCTCGGCGCCGCTGGTGCCGAAGCCGGCGACGACGATATGCCCGCAAAGGCTCTCCTGAATCCTTGCCATGCGCCATTTGTCCCATGTCCGGCGGAAAACGAAAGTATAGGCCGTGCCGATGAAGATCAGCACGAAGAAGACCCGGATCGGAGTGACCACGAAGGCGTCGAACATGCGCGCCTGGTTGCTGACCGGAACGATGTCGCCATAGCCCGTCGTGGTGATGCTGATCATCGTGAAATAGACGACGTCGAGGAAGGAGACGGCGCCGTCGTGGCTGTCGTGAAGGCCGTCGCGCTCGAGCCAGTGGACCATGATCGCGAGCAACAGCAGCCCGACCACCAAAACCGCCCGCCAGGCGATCTGAACCCAGACCGGCAAGGGGCTCTTGCGGCGCAGGGTCACCGAGTCGGACCCGCGCGGGCGCCGGCGCCTCACCGGTAAAGCCCCGCCAGCCGCTCCAGCGAGGGAGAATGGGTAAGGTCGAGGTGGAGCGGAGTCACCGCGACATAGCCGTCGGCGATCACTTCGAGGTCGGTCATGTGGCCCGCCGTCTCGATCGTCGGCGCCAGGCCGAACCAGAAATAGTCGTGGCCCCTGGGGTCGGTGCGCTGGACGATGCGCAGCCGGGCATAATCGTGCCGGCCCTGGGCGACGACCCGGACGCCTTTCACCGCCTCCGGCGCCAGCGCCGGGAAATTGACGTTGACCAGGGTGCGCGGCGGCATTCCGCCTTCGACGATCGGCCGGAGCACGCGTTCCGCCCACGCCTCGGCCGCGGCGAAGGTCGAAGGGGCTTCGTCGTTTCCCGGACGGCGCGAAGGTGGCCCCGTCAAGGTGTCGCCCATTCCCTCCTTCGCATAAGCCTGGCTGAGGGCGATCGCGGGAATGCCCGCCATCGCGCCTTCCATCGCCGCCGAGACGGTCCCCGAATAGGTCACGTCCTCGCCCAGATTGGCGCCGCGGTTGACGCCCGAGAGAATGAGGTCCGGCGGCGACTCCTTCATCAGGTGAGCGACCGCCATCATGACCGCATCGGTCGGGGTGCCGGTGACGCAGTAGCGGCGCTCTCCCAATTTCCTTAGCCGCACCGGCCGGGAGAGGGTCAGCGAATGGCCCGCCCCCGATTGCTCCTCGGTCGGAGCGACGATCCAGATGTCGTCCGAGAACAGGCGCGCGATCCGCTCCAGCACCTTGAGGCCGCCCGCGTTGACGCCGTCGTCGTTGGTGAGGAGGATGCGCATTCCGCCTGCGCTAGGGCGGCCGTGGCGGCGGTGCAAGTACGGCAACCTTCGCCGCGATTCGGGAGTTGGTCGGCCTGCAGAAGGAGAGGAAGATGCAGGTTCCGCACAATAGTTTCGTGGTGATCGCCGACGGCAAGAAGATGCTGTTCTTCCGCAACGAGGGCGATTCCGAATTCCCCAAGCTCGAGGTCGAGCGCAAGCGCGAGACCAGCGATGCCGCCGACCGCGACCAGAAGACCGACACCGCCGGCCGTGCGCCTTCCGCGCCCGCCGGGGCGGGCTACAGCTCCTACCAGGAGGCCGATTACCACCAGCTCGAGGAGAATCGGTTCGCCGCCGAGACCGCCGAGATGCTGCGCAAGCGCGCGCTGCGCAACGAGTTCGAATCGCTGATCATCGTGGCGCCGCCCAAGACGCTCGGCGAGCTCAGGAAGCATTACCACAAGGAGGTCGAGAAGCGCCTGACCGGAGAGATCGCCAAGGACCTTACCGGCCATCCCGTTATTGAGATCGAGAAAATCCTGAAGTCGGAATAGCCTCCCGGCCCGAGCCGGGACCTCGGCGAGACCGCCGTGCCGTTTCGACCTGAGGTCCGGGCTTCCGCCGGAATGAGAGAGCGGAGGGCGACGGACATGGAAAAGGCCGCGGGGCGAAGGGTCCCCGCGGCCTCTTCTCTGTCCGGCCGCTGCTAGGCGGCGGCGCGGGCAGTCCTGCGGCGGGCGACCAGGGCCGCGGCCGCCGCTCCGAAGAGAAGAATCATCGGCGGCGCCGGAACGTCGGTGCCGCTGCTTCCGCTGGTACTCGTCGAGCTGCCGCTCGAGGTCGAGCTGCTCGTCGACGAGCTGGTGCTGCTCGACGTGCTCGCCGAGGTGGACGAGCTGGTCGATACGTTGCCGCTCGACGAGGTCGAGGTGCTGGTGCCGCCGCCGAAGCTCGACGAGGAAGAGGTGGTCGAGACGTTGCCGCTCGACGTGCTCGTCGAGGAGCCGCCGGTCGAGCTCGACGTCGAGCTTCCGCCGGTCGAGGTGGAGGTCGAGCCGCCGCTCGTCGAGGTCGAGCCGCCGCTGGTGCTGGTCGAGCTTCCGCCCGTCGAGGTCGAGCTGCCGCCGGTGGAGGTCGAGCTGCCCCCCGTCGAGCTTCCGCCCGTCGAGGTGCTGGTCGACGCGGTGAAGATGGCGTTGCCGCTCGAGCCGCCGAAGAAGCCGCCGCTGAAGAAGCCGCCGCCGAAGCCCCCGCCGAAGCCGCCGCTGCCGCCGATCACGGTGACTCCGCCGCCGCTGCTCCCCGCCATCGGCGGGAGGGGCGGAAGCGGGATCGGAGCCGCGCCGGGATAGGTGATGGTTCGGGTGGTGGTCGTCGTCGCCGGCGTCCGGATGACGCAGGCGGTGCGCACCCGGCGATGGCGGATCATCGGCTTGACGTGGGCATAGCGCCTCGGCGCCTCCTTGATCATCCGCGCGTGCTTGACGAACGCGGGACGCTCGGGCGGGTTCTCGGCGACATGGACGGCGCCGCCGCCGATGATCGCGCCGCCGCAAGTGCAGGCGCAGAGTTTAGCGAGAGCCATTCTAACCGACATGACAGCGCACCTTGTTTCCAGGTTTCGATGCGTGGCCGAAGGTCCGGTTGGAAGATCGGCGTCGGCATCGAGCTACACGCACAGATGCAAAGGAAAGCTTTAAGTGCAAGCGCGTTAACCACGAAGTCGCCTCAAAATGCCCGCCAAATGCCCCTCGGCGCCGCTTCCGTCCCATTTGAGGACAAGGCCGGATGAGGCGTGAACGAATAGGCGGCGGTGCCGACCGGCCGAACATGGTTAACACGCCGTCGCCGCCCCGATTCGCGGCTGTTGGGGGAGAATCGGGCCAAGGCCGGGCAAAGACGCGGATTGGGGCAAAAAAGTCACTTCCCCCGGGCGAATCCGAGTGAATTTTTAACCGCTATTTGAGTGACTTGTACTGCCCCTTTGCGAAGCGTATAGGCGCGCTGGGGCAGGCTCCGACATTTCCGGACGACTCGGAAGCGGAGCTTCTAGGAGGTTTGCGTGACCGCGATGCGGCTGCGTGAAGGAGTGGAGGGGTTATGGCGACGGCTTTGAGTGACGTTTACGGCTCGGCTTACGCTCTGGGAGGTATGCCCGACAGCTACCGCCCGAGCGCCAACGAAGAGTTTATGAATCCTTCGCAGCTCGCCTATTTCCGGCAGAAGCTGCTCGGCTGGAAGGACGAGATCCTGCGCGAATCGCAGGGGACGATGGCGTCGCTGAAGAGCGGCCCGATCCGCGAGGCGGACGTCACCGACCGCGCCTCGTCGGAGACCGACTGGGCGATCGAGCTTCGCACCCGCGACCGCCAGCGCAAGCTCATCTCGAAGATCGATTCGGCGCTTCGCCGGATCGACACCGGCGATTACGGCTTCTGCGAAGTCACCGGCGAGCCGATCTCGCTGGCCCGGCTCGAGGCCCGGCCGATCGCGACGATGACGGTCGAGGCCCAGGAGCGCCACGAGCGCAACGAGCGAATCACCCGCGACGATTGACGAAGACGGCCGCGAAGTCGCGGCCGGATTCGTCACCCCGGCGAAGGCCGGGGCCTCGTGGGGTGAAAGGCGCCGTAGCCTCGGTGACGGCCGGGTCCACTAAGGTGAAATGCGCCGTCACTCCGGCGAAGGCCGGGGTCCCGTGGGGTGAAGAATATCGGCGCCTTTCACCCGCCGGGGTCCCGGCTTTCGCCGGGATGACGGGGATGGCAAACCCGTCATTGCGAGCGAAGCGAAGCAATCCAGCGCCGAGTGAGTCTCGTACGCCGAGTCTGGATTGCTTCGTCGCTATGCTCCTCGCAATGACGGGAGCAGGGCGGGTTGGGGGAGGGAAGGGGAGCTGCGCCTAATGCAGCCCGGCAATCTCTTCCTTGATCCAGAGCTTCTCTTTCTTGAGCCTTGAGAGGGTCGTCATGTCCGGCAGAGGCCGCTGACTTTCTTCGAGAATCCGCGCTTCGATGTCAGCGTGGCGGTGTTGCAATGCCGAGATATGCGCGTGTTGCATTCCCATCTCCTTGGCTGTGCTGGGGAAAGTATCAACGTCTGAAGGCGTGGCCTGTCTCCCGTCGATCGGACCGCCTTCGCAATATGTACGACGGGCCGTTAATGGACTATCTATAGCGCGTTTCAAAAGGCTTGATAAGCGTTTCGGGAGGAGCATGGGGGGCATTGAGGCGAGCGGCATTCCGGCGGCCGCGCGGCTGGTCCGACTGCGCCAGGAACATCGCGACCTCGACGCCGCCATCGAGGCGCTCCGGGCCATGCCCGCGCCCGACCAGCTCCAGCTCGCCCGCCTCAAGAAGCGCAAGCTCAGGCTGAAGGACGAGATCGCCCTGCTCGAGGATCAGCTGATCCCCGACATCATCGCCTAGCCCCGTCATTGCGAGCGAAGCGAAGCAATCCGGCGCGGCCGATCGTCCGAGGCTGGATTGCTTCGTCGCTTCGCTCCTCGCAACAACGATGTCCCTCCCCGGCACATCCCCGCCTTCACCATCTTTGCGCATGGCGGCCCGCGCGCTGCTGTGGCAGCATGAGCCGATGCAGGAAGCGCGCCTCCCTCTCAACGCCAAATTGATCGCCTCGCTCTACACCGAGGCGATGCTGCTCGCCGACGAGGCGCGCTCCTATTTCGACTCGAACGGCCGCTCCGACCGCGACTCGCTCGAGCCGATCGACCGGGTCGGCTTTTCCTGCGAATCGCTCAAGGTGACGACCCGGCTGATGCACGTCATCGCCTGGCTTCTCACCCAGCGCGCCGTCGAGGCGGGCGAGTTGAGCCGGGTCCAGGCCCGCCGCCCCGCCCGCCGGCTCGGCGACGCCCCCGACAGCGACGAGGCCCTGCTGGGCAAGCTTCCCGAAAACGCCCTCGCTCTGGTCAATTCCAGCCGCGACCTCTACGCCCGGGTGAAGCGCCTCGACGAAGCCGGCGGCCTCGGCCCCGAGCCTCAGGCGAGCCCGGCGCGGAGCCTGATGAGCCGCCTGGAACGGTCGCTCTGATCGTCATCCCGGCGAAAGCCGGGACCTCGAGGCGACCCGCCGAGACCTCTCGACTCGAGGCCCGGCTTTCGCCGGGGCGACGAAGAGCCCTCAGCCGCCCTTCGCTCGAAGCTCCGCCTTCGCTTCCTCATATTCGCGCCTCAGCTGCTCGACATATTCCCCCGCCGGCCGCACCTTGTCGATCGCGCCGATGCCCTGGCCCGAGCCCCAGATGTCGCGCCACGCTTTCTTGGCGCTGTCGCCGCCGCCGAAATCCATCGTCTTCAGGTCGCCCTCGGGGAGGTTGTCCGGATCGAGCCCGGAAGCGACGATCGAGGCCTTGAGGTAATTGCCGTGCACCCCGGTGAACAGGCTCGAATAGACGATGTCGGCGGCCCGCCCGTCGCAAATGCCCTGCTTGTACGCTTCGGCCGCATTGGCCTCGGCGGTGGCGATGAACGGCGAGCCGATATAGCCGAGGTCCGCCCCCATCGCCTGGGCCGCGAGGATGGCGCGGCCGGTGGCGATCGCTCCGGAGAGGATCAGCGGCCCCTCGAACCACTGGCGGATCTCCTGCACCAGAGCGAAAGGCGACAGGGTCCCGGCATGGCCGCCGGCCCCCGCCGCCACCGCGATCACCCCGTCCGCCCCTTTCTCGACCGCCTTGCGGGCGAAGCGGTCGTTGATGATGTCGTGAAGGGTGATCCCGCCCCAGCCGTGAACCGCCTGGTTGACCTCGACGATCGCGCCCAGCGAGGTGATCACGATCGGCACCTTCCATTTGGCGCAGGTCGCCATGTCCTGCTGAAGCCGGTCGTTGGAGCGGTGGACGATCTGGTTGACCGCATAAGGCGCCGCGGGCGTGTCGGGATGGTCCCGGTCCCAGGCGGCGAGCTCCTCGTCGATGCGGTGAAGCCATTCGTCGAGCAGGCTCTGCGGCCGGGCGTTCAGCGCCGGGAAGGAACCGACGATCCCCGCCTTGCACTGGGCGATGACGAGGTCGGGATTGGAGACGATGAACAGGGGCGCGCCGATCGCGGGTAGACGCAGGCGCTGGAGGACGGCGGGCAGGGTCATTGCGCCGCCTTAACGGAAGCGGCGCCCCGCGCAAGGAATCCAGAAAAAGGGGACAGTTACCGTAACTGTCCCCCTTCCTAGATTCTTCCTGCGACGCAGGAAGGGGGACAGTTACGGTAACTGTCCCCTTTCTCAGTCGATCGGGCGGGTGCGGGTCTCGGGAAGGAGCAGCAGGCCGACGACGACCGTGATCGCCGCCACCGCGATCGGGTACCAAAGCCCGTAATAGATGTCGCCGGTGGCGGCGACCATCGCGAAGGCGGTGGTCGGAAGGAAGCCGCCGAACCAACCGTTGCCGACATGGTAGGGGAGCGACATCGAGCTGTAGCGTATCCGGCTCGGAAACAGCTCGACCAGCAAAGCCGCGATCGGCCCGTAGACCATCGTCACGTAGAGGACGAGCAGGAAGAGGATGGCGACGACGAGCGGCTTGTCGACCTGCGCCGGATCGGCCCTGGCGGGATAGCCGACCGCGTTCAGCGCCTCGCTCGCTTCGGACTGGAAATCCGCGATCGAGGCCTTGCGCGCGTCGGCGGCAAGGCTGCGCGGATCCGGGACGAAAATGTCGGTTGCTCCCACGCGCAGCACCGCGCCGGCGCCGCGCAGGCTGGAGTCGTTGGCGTAGCTGACCGCCGCTTTGGCCAGGAAGCTCTTGGCGATATCGCAGCCGGAGCGATCGAACCTGTTCTTGCCCACCGGATCGAACTGGAACGAACAGCTCGCCGGGTCGGCGAAGATCCTGACCGGCGCATTTTGCTGCGCGGCATAAAGCGCGGGATTGGCCGCCCTGGAAAGCGCCTCGAACAATGGGAAATAGGTCAGCGCCGCCAGCGCGCAGCCGGCGAGGATGATCGGCTTCCTTCCGATCCGGTCCGACAGCCAGCCGAAGAAGACGAAAAAGGGCGTCGCCAGCGCCAGCGCGATCGCGATCAGGATATTGGCGGTGGCGCCGTCGACCTTGAGCGTCTTCTCGAGGAAGAAGAGGGCGTAGAACTGGCCGGTATACCAGACCACCGCCTGGCCGGCGACGGCGCCGAACAAGGCGATGAGCACGATCCGCAAATTGCCCCAGCGCGCGAAGCTCTCGCGCAGCGGCGCCTTCGACGTGGTGCCCTCTTCCTTCATCCTGCGGAAGACCGGGCTCTCCTCGAGCTGCAGCCGGATCCACAGCGACACGGCGAGCAGCAGGATCGAGACGAGGAACGGGATCCGCCAGCCCCAGGAGGCGAAGGCGTCCTCGCCGAGCGCCGTGCGCGTTCCGATCACCACCAGCAGGGCGGCGAACAGCCCCAGGGTCGCCGTCGTCTGGATCCAGCTCGTGTAGAAGCCGCGCCGTCCCGGTGGCGCATGCTCGGCGACATAGGTGGCGGCGCCGCCATATTCGCCGCCCAGCGCCAAGCCCTGGAGCAGCCGAAGGATGACCAGAGCCACCGGAGCGGCGACTCCGGTGGTGGCGTAGCTCGGCAGCAGGCCGACCAGGAAGGTCGACAGGCCCATGATCCCCATCGTCACCAGGAAGGTGTATTTGCGCCCGACCATGTCGCCGATGCGGCCGAACAGAAGCGCCCCGAACGGCCGCACCGCGAAGCCCGCGGCGAAGGCGGCGAGCGCGAAGATGAAGCCGGTGGTCTCGTTGACGCCCGAGAAGAACTGGCTGGAGATGATCGTGGCGAGCAGCCCGTAGAGGTAGAAATCATACCATTCGAACACCGTCCCGAGCGAGGCGGCGGCGATGACGAGCCGGTCGCGGGCGGCGGTGGGCGCGGGTGCGGTAGCCATTGCGGGGGTGTCACGCGTCTGGAGGCGGAGCGCAACCCGTCGCGGCCAAACCCGTCATCCGGGCGAAAGCCGGGACCCCAGGACAAGAAGTCTCCACGGGTCTCGACGAGATCCCGGCTTACGCCGGGATGACGAGGCCCCGCCCAGCGCCCCCCTCATTTGCTATTTTCCCCCTGCGCGCCTACATAGCGGGCCGCTACCAGTCGCAAATTGACGGTCTTTGGCGCTTTGCGGCTCCTTTTTCCTTCTCTCGCCTCTCGCAGCAACGGTGGGCCGATCTCCGCCCCGCCACCGACAAAGGAAAAAGTGAAATGACCATCGGAACCGTCAAATTCTTCAACGCCGACAAGGGCTATGGCTTCATCCAGCCCGACGGCGGCGGCAACGACGCCTTCGTCCATATCAGCGCCGTCCAGGCCGCCGGGATGCAGACTCTCGACCGCGACCAGCGCGTCTCCTACGATCTCGAGACCGACCGCCGCGGCAAGACCAGCGCCGTCAACCTGCAGTCGGCCTAACCTAAAAAGGGGACACCGTAGCTTTTCACGCAAAAAAGGTACGTGTCCCCCTTTTCCACTGTGGGGGAAAAAGAAAGTCTCTATGTCCGCACAGCATGATTTCTACGCGGCCCGCGCCGCCGAGGCCCGCGCCGACGCCGACAAGGCCACTCTCGACAATGTCCGCGACCGCTGCCTTCGCGCCGCCGGCGCCTGGGAAGCCATGGCCGCCCGGGCCCACCGCAGCGACGTCTTCCGCGCCAAGCAGGCCGCGGAGAAGGATGCGGCCTCCGCCGTGGCGGAGTAGCGACGGGAAGGTGGGACGTACCTCCCGTCATCCCGGCGAAAGCCGGGACCTCGGCTCGAAAGGTCTCGGCGCGTCGCCACCAGGTCCCGGCTTCCGCCGGGATGACGGGACCGCCCGCAATTCCCTTGCCCCCCGCCTCCTGAAATCCTAGCAAGCGCGCCGGTCCGGCTCCGGAACGGATCGCGGCTTTCGGCCATTGATACCGGGTACGCGCCAGGGGACGAGGAATGAGCGAAGCCGCGGCCGCCCCAGCCTTGCCGGACGTTCGGGACGCGCATCCGGGCCATCATCACGGCAGCCTGCTGAGGATGACGGTCGGAGCGATCGGAATCGTCTTCGGCGATATCGGAACCTCGCCCCTCTACGCCTTTCGCGAGACCTTCGCCGGCCACCATCCGCTTCCGGTCGACAAGCTCCACATCTTCGGAGTCCTGTCGCTCATCTTCTGGTCGATGATGATCGTGGTGACCCTGAAATACGTCACCATCCTGATGCGCGCCGACAACAAGGGGGAGGGGGGAAGCCTCGCCCTCCTGGCTCTCATCTCGCGCAAGACCGAGGCGGCGCGCGGCGGCACCGCCATCGTCCTCCTCGGAGTCTTCGCCTGCGCGCTCTTCTACGGCGATTCGATGATCACCCCCGCCGTTTCGGTCCTGTCGGCGGTCGAGGGGCTGGTCGTCGTCCAGTCCGGGCTTCAGCTTTGGGTCGTTCCGATCGCCATCGTCATCCTCGTCGGCCTGTTCATGATCCAGCAGCGCGGCACCGCCGCGGTGGGGGCGATGTTCGGGCCGGTGATCGGAGTCTATTTCGTCACCCTCGCGGTGCTCGGGGCGCTCAGCATCGCCCGGGCCCCCGGAGTTGTCTGGGCGCTCAACCCCTGGTGGGCGGTGCAATTCTTCGTCGAATCGCGCTGGCTGGCCTTCGTCTCGCTGGGCTCGGTCGTGCTCGCCGTCACCGGGGCCGAGGCGCTCTACGCCGACATGGGCCATTTCGGCCGCCGCCCGATCAAGACGGGCTGGATCTATTTCGTCCTGCCCGCGCTGATGATCAACTATCTGGGGCAGGGGGCCTTGCTCATCTCGGCCCCCGGGGCGATCCACAATCCCTTCTTCCTGCTCGCCCCCGACTGGTTCCGGCTGCCGCTGGTCCTGATCGCCACCGCCGCCACCGTGATCGCCAGCCAGGCCGTCATTTCCGGCGCCTTCTCGGTCACCCAGCAGGCCATCCACCTGGGCTACATCCCGCGCATCAAGATCACCCACACCAGCGCCGCCGCCGCCAGCCAGATCTACATCCCGACGATCAACTGGGCGCTGATGATCATGGTGATCCTGCTGGTCCTGGTCTTCCAGACCTCGTCGAACCTCACCGCCGCCTACGGCATCGCCGTGACCGGGGCGATGTTCATCGACACCTGCCTGCTTGCCGTCGTCCTGTTCGCCTTGTGGGGCTGGAACCGCTGGCTGGCGGGCGGCATCCTGGCGTTGTTCTTCATGGTCGACGCCGGCTATTTCGCCGCCAACCTTTTGAAGGTGCCGAGCGGAGGCTGGTTCCCGCTGATGATCGGCTTCATCGCCTTCACCTTCCTCACCACCTGGGCGAAGGGCCGCAAATTGCTCGCCCGCCAGCTGAAGCAGGGCGACATCCCGATCTCGCTGTTCATCAAGTCGGCCTCCAACTCGGCCGCGCGAGTCCCGGGCACCGCCGTCTTCATGACCAGCCAGGCGGACGGCGTTCCCCACGCCCTCCTCCACAACCTCAAGCACAACAAGGTGCTCCACGAGCGCTCCATCTTCCTCAAGGTGGCGATCGAGGACGTTCCCTGGATCGACGACGACCGCCGCATCGAGGTCGAGGATCTGGGCGAGGGCTTCTACAAGATCATCCTCCATTTCGGCTTCCTTCAGGACATGAACGTGCCCGAGGCGCTGGCCCGGGTCGACCGCTGCGGTTTCCCCTTCAAGATGATGGAGACGAGCTTCTTCCTCTCCCGCCAGACCCCGCTCGCCTCCAACGTCCACGGCATGGCGATCTGGCGCGAGAAGCTCTTCGCCTGGATGATGCGCAACGCCGAGAGCCCGATGGAGTTCTTCGGCCTTCCTCCCAACCGGGTCGTCGAGATGGGCAGCCAGGTGAAGATCTGACCGCCGTCACCCCGGCGAAAGCCGGGGCCCCGGCGAGACAGCGGCGCCGCGGCCAATCCCCCGGCGGTGCCGGCCGGTGCCGGAATGACGGGAGAGCCCTTGCACCGGCTCCTTTGCTGTATTACATATCTAACACAGCAAAGGAGCTCGCCATGGACTTCATCCGCCGCCTCCAGCCCAGGGACTGGACGATCGCCCTGGTCGCATTCGTCGCCGGCGCCTGGATTTTCTAGGAAACGCCGCCGCGCCCGTGCGTTGCCGTTCCGAAAGGAGCGGCATCATGACCAAGCCCAGGGAAGGCGCCTCCACGCCCGCCCGCGAGGAGCGCGACCGCAAGACCGGCGCCGGCGAGCCTTCGCCGGGCGGCGGCGATCGCGGCGGGGCGGCGGCGGGCGAAGAGCCCGGTCCGGTCGACCTCGACACCGCGCACGACCGCGCCAGCTGAATGAATTTCGTCGTCCTCGGCCGCGAAGCCCACCAGGCCCGCCACCAAAAAAGGGGACAGTTACCGTAACTGTCCCCTCAGACCCTGGCGGCCGGGCAAAAAGGGGACAGTTACGGTAACTGTCCCCTTTCAGACCCGGTAAAAGGGGACAGTTACGGTAACCGTCCCCTTTCAGGTCGCTAGCAGCTGCGCGCGATCTCGCTGCCGATGAGGGCGCCCGCGGCGCCTCCGACGATGGCTCCGGTGGTGCCGCCGCCGCGCCGGTAGCGATAGCCGCCCCGGCCCGCCTCGCTGCCCAGGAGGGCGCCGACCGCGCCGCCGACGATGGCGCCGGTGGTGCGATCGCCGCGACGGCCGCAATCGTAGCGGTCGCGATAATGGCGGCGGCCGTAATAGCCGTTGTCGTAACCGCGCCCGTAATAGGCGCCGCGGCCGTAATAGCCGCCATAATAAGGGTCGTAGCCGCGGCTGTAATAGCGCGGGGCGTAATAGCCGCCGCCATAATAGCCGCCGCCATAATAAGGCGTGCCGATCCCGATATAGACCCGGGTGCTGTGGTGGCTGCGGTAGCGGTGGCGCGAATGGGCGTCGGCCTGGGCGGGGAGAGCGGTGAGCGCGGCGGCGGCGGCCGCGGCGGCGAGGGCGATCGACTTGAGCACGGTCGGAGCTCCTTGGAACAGGGGAACGCAGGCGAGCCCGGCGCCGCGAGTCGGTTGTCCTCCTCGCGCCCGCCCGGCTCGCCGCTTTTTCTGCCGACTTCTAGCTGACCGTCCGATGAACGGCCGCTTTTCAGCGCCTTAGATGCGACCCATCAGGAACAGGATCAGGATGACGATGAGGACGAGGCCGAGGATTCCCGACGGCCCGTAGCCCCAGCCGCGGCTGTAGCCCCAGGTCGGCAGAGCGCCGAGGAGGAGCAGGACGAGGATGATGAGGAGGATCGTACCGAGGGTCATGAGCGGCTCCTTTTGCCGGTGAAGTGCGAGACGGTAACGGACCGGAGCAATTATGGTTGCGGCGGCGTTCCGAAATCGCCGCGATGACCCTCGACTCGGCCCGCCTCGGCGTGACATGCTGCCGTCTCGCGCAAGGGGGGCTCGCGCCATGGCCAGGAAGCTCGTGATTCTGCTCGACGGGACGGGCAACGAAATCAAGACCAACCTCTCGAACGTCCTCAAATTCTACATGTGCCTCGAGAAGAACGCCGACCAGCATGTCTATTACGATCCCGGCGTCGGCACGATCGGCAAGCCCGGCTGGTGGAGCCAGGCGCGAATCCAGTTCCAGGGCGTGCTCGGCCTGGCGCTCGGCTACGGCCTCGACGACAATATTCTCGACGCTTATCGCTGGCTCTGCCGCAACTGGCGGCCGGGGGACGAAATCTATCTCCACGGCTTCAGCCGCGGCGCCTATACGGCCCGGGTCCTCGCCGGCTTCATCCACATGTGCGGCCTGCTCTGGCCGGACCAGCTCGACCTCGCCGGCTACGCCCTCGTCGCCTACAAGCGATCGGCGGACGAGAGCGACCTCGAGATCGGCTCCAACTTCCGCCGGATCGCCGATAGCCGCCGGGTCACCATCCGCTTCGTCGGGGTGTGGGACACGGTCTCCTCGGTGATCACCCCGAGGCCCGACCGATTCTATCTGCCGTCGCTCCAGACCCTTCCCTTCACCCGCACCAATCCGAGCGTCCGGACCTTCCGCCACGCCATCTCGATCGACGAGAAGAGGCGCCTGTTCCGGCTCAACCACTGGAAGGACCCGCAGCCCTTCCGCCCCGATCCGGGGGCGAAGGACGTCGTCCAGCCCCAGGACATCCGCCAGACCTGGTTCGCCGGCGTTCATTCCGACGTCGGCGGCGGCTATCCCGAGACCCAGAGCGCGCTCTCCAAATATCCGTTGCTGTGGATGATCGAAGAGGCCCGCGAACGGGACTCGACGGGCCAGGCGACCGGGCTCGCCTTCGACGACAGGATGGTCGACCGGCTGGCGCTCGGCGTCAATCCGCCCGGCGCCGACTATCGCTACGTCGCGCCGGACCCGGCCGGTCCGCTCCACGCCTCGCTGACCGGGCCGTGGTGGCTGTTCGAGGGGCTGCCGAAATATTGGACCCTGAAGGAATGGCCGAGGCGCCTGGTCCTGTTCGATTTCTACCTCCCCTGCGCCGAGCCGAGGCCGATCCCCAACCGGCCGTGGGGCGCCCGGGTCGACCCGTTCTTCGTGCACAGCTCGGTGCTGGCCCGAATCGCGGCGGTTCCCGGCTATCGGCCGGTCAACCTGCCCGCCGCCTACGACGTCGACGAGATCGAGGGGCCGCCGCCCGTGCCGGTCCCGCCCGCGCCGTACCGGCGGCAGGGAGCGTTCGCCCGGCTCCTCGACCTGGTCGCGACGGCGCCGCCGCTACGCACCTGGGGGGTCGTTCTCGGCCTTGTCGCCGCCCTGCTGGTCGGCTCCTGGCTGCTCGACCGGCTCGATCTGGTGCCGTGGCGATTCGATTCCGCCGCCCTCGCTCTTCCGATCCTCGCCGTCGCCCTCGTCCGGTCGCTGCTCGAGGAGGCGGTGTTCCGGGGCCTGCTGATGCGCCCTCCCGACATCGGCACGAGCGGGCTGGGCCCGGCGCTCTGGTCGGCCTTGCTCTTCACCCTCTGGCACCCGCTCCAGGTCTGGCTGTTCCACCCGTCCTGGAGCGATTACGGCCTCGAGCCAGGCTTCCTCGCCGGGACCTTCCTGCTCGGCTTCGCCTGCGCCCGGCTCGTCCAGTCGAGCCGCTCGCTGTGGCCCGCGGTCGCTTTTCACTTTCTCCTCGCCGTCGGCGGAGCGGCGCTCTACGCGGGCGCGGCGGGCTAGGCGGCGGCGGCCGGGCCTTCTAGACGGCGCTCCATGCGCCACCGCCGCTTCGCCGCGTGAAAGCCGAAAGCTACGACGCCCTCGTCCTCGGCGCCGGCGGGGCGGGACTGATGTGCGCCGCGACCGCCGGCCGGCGCGGCCGCCGGGTCCTTCTCCTCGACCATGCCGCCGCTCCCGGGAAGAAGATCCTCATCTCCGGCGGAGGCCGCTGCAACTTCACCAACCTCCACGCCGCGCCCGACCGCTTCCTCTCCGCCAACCCCCGTTTCGCCGTCTCCGCGCTCGCCCGCTACACCCCGGCGGACTTCCTCGCTCTGGTCGAGCGCCACGGCATCGCCTGGCACGAAAAGACCCTCGGCCAGCTCTTCTGCGACGGCTCCGCCCGCCAGATCGTGAAGATGCTTCTCGACGAATGCTCGAAGGGCGGCGTCGAGCTCGCCCTCGGCCACCCGGTGAGCGACGTCGCCCACGCCGGCGCCCGCTTCCGGGTCGCCTTCGGCGCCCGCGCCGCCGAGGCGCCGGCGCTGGTCATCGCCACCGGCGGCCCCTCCATCCCCAAGCTCGGCGCCACCGGCTTCGCCTACGACCTCGCCCGCCGCTTCGGCCTCAAGGTGGTCGAGCCGCGCCCGGCCCTGGTGCCGCTGACGCTGAGCCGCGACGAGGCCCTGTTCCACGCGCTCTCCGGAGTCTCCACTCAAGTCGTCGCCACCGCCGGCAAGGCGAGCTTCCGCGAAGCCGCCTTGTTCACCCACCGCGGCCTCTCCGGCCCCGCCATCCTCCAGATCTCGAGCTACTGGCGCCCCGGCGAGCCGATCCACATCGACTTCCTGCCCGACGCGGCGCCCGGCTGGCTTCGTGAAGCCAAGCGCTCCACCCCGCGCGCGACCCTCAAGGCCGCGCTTGCCCGCCGTCTCCCGGAGCGCCTCGCCGAAGCCCTGGCCGAACGCCTCGCCCTGGCCGGGGAGCTCGCCAACCTCCCCGACCGCAAGCTCGACGAAGCCGGGCGCCGCCTCGCCCAATGGCGCTTCACCCCGAACGGCAGCGAAGGCTTCGCCAAGGCCGAGGTCACGGTCGGGGGAATCGCCACCGCCGCCCTCTCCTCGAAGACGATGGAAGCGGCAAGGGTCCCCGGCCTTTACGCCATAGGCGAAGCGGTCGACGTCACCGGCTGGCTGGGCGGCTACAATTTCCAATGGGCCTGGGCGAGCGGCGCCGCCGCCGGCCAGGCCCTCTCGGAAAGGGGACAGTTACCGTAACCGTCCCCTTTCGACCGGGGAGGCGCTCTCGGAAAGGGGACAGTTACCGTAACTGTCCCCTTTTCCCGCGCCGCCCCCGCCGGCGAGGCGCTCCAGGATAGGGGACAGTTACGGTAACTGTCCCCTTTTCCGAACCGGCGCGGGCGGACCGGCATTTTCGCTGAAACCTCTGGACTCTTTTGCCGAAAGCGAGCAATGTGCGGCCATGCCCCGGTCGGCCCGCCTGGTCCTCCCCGAAATCCCTCACCACGTCACCCAGCGTGGCAGCCGGTGCGAGCGGACCTTTCTGGTCGAGGCCGATTACGCTTTCTATCTCGAGCTTCTGCGCCACTGGTGCCGCAAGGCCGGGACCGCGATCTGGGCCTGGTGCCTGATGCCCAACCACGTCCACCTCATCCTCGTGCCGGCCGGCGTCGACGGCCTTCGGGCGGCGCTGGCGCCGCTCCATCGCCGCTACAGCTGGGAGATCAACCAGCGCGAGGGCTGGCACGGCCATCTCTGGCAGGATCGCTTCGCCTCCTTCCCGATGGACGAAGCGCACCTCCACGCCTGCCTCGCTTATGTCGAGCTGAACCCGGTGCGCGCCCGCCTCGTCGCCCGGCCCGAAGACTGGAAATGGTCGAGCGCGCGAAGCCATCTCGGCCTCGCTCCTCCCGGCCTTGTCGATCTCGATCCGGCTCGGGCCCGGATCGACGACTGGCGCTCGTTCCTCGACGCCGGCCTCGACGAAGCCGACCACAAGGCGATCCGCGCCGCCGAGCGCAGCGGCCGCTGGCGGACCTCGAAGCCAAGGACGGCCGCTCCGGACGCCCCGCAATCCTGACGGCCCGCTCGCTCCCCCCGGAGGCGGAGGGAGGGGCCCGCCGCGACTCCACCTTCGACCCACCCGCCGCCCCCGCGCCAAGCCCGACCGCCCACACGGCCGCGACCGCGCAACCGAGGTCGGACACGATCCCAGAAAAGGGGACAGTTACCGTAACTGTCCCCTTTCTCCGCCCGGCGGCTTTGCGTGAGACCGACTGGAGCGTCAGACCGCGAAGGGTCCAGGGGACCAGCCTGACTCGAAAGCGCGCGAAGCCGCCAGGGGGCCGTTCCGGGCGGCGAGTCGGCAGGACGGCCGGCAGGATCCACGACCAGGTCTCTCCCCGCGCATCATGAAGACCCGCGAAACCCCGGCTCCAACGCGATCGGCGAGGCGCCCGACGCCGCCCGCCGGCTCGCGGCCACAATTTCCAATGGGCCTGGGCGAGCAGGCAATCCGGAAAAGGGGACAGTTACGGTAACTGTCCCCTCCCGGGCGAGCGGCGTGGGGCGGGGGCGGGCAATCCGGAAAAGGGGACAGTTACGGTAACTGTCCCCTCCCCCTGACTGTCCCCAAAGGCGGCTGCGATTTCCGATGGGCGAGGGCCGGCGGCGGGGCGGCGGGAAGCGCTTCAACGGCGCGGAGCCGCTCGGCGACGCCGTTTCACAAGCCCGTCGCGTTGCCCATATCGGAGGTGCCGTTGCCGTCGCCGACGCTGTTGAGAGCGTTGTCGGTCGCGGCCGCGCTGTTCTCGACCGTTCCGTTGAGCGAGTCCACGGGCGTCATGTCGGTGCCGCCCATCAGCGGATCCTCGGCATAATTGACGGTCGGGCCGGCCTCTTCCGACCGGCTGCCGATGCCGCTCGCGTTCCACAGCGCGATCAGAAGCCCGAGCGCGATGACCGCGATCAGCACCCGTTTCGGCCATGGATTGTCTCGGTCCCCCGACGGGGGACGAACCGCGTATTCGGGGTCGGGCCCCGGCTCCGGTCGGTGGGGTTCGTCGTCGCCCGTCTCCCGCGGGGGGGATTCCGGCTTCTCGTCAGGCGGTCCAGCGTCCCCGGCCGGCAAGCCCTGGATTTCGGTCGGCTCGCTCGGGGCGGGCGGCGCCTCGGCGGACGGATCCGGCAGCGGCGGCGCTCCCGGCGAGGCGCCGCCGATGCGGTCCCACTCGCGGACGAAAAAGCTGCCCGTCATCGGCTGATCGACCCATCGCTCGATCAGTCCCACCTGGGAAGCGTAACGTGGATCCCGCCGGTTGCGGATCGCCCGCCGAATGTCGTCCGCCAATTCCTCGTCGATTCGGTCGGTTCTCAGCCAGGCCGCCAGCTTCCGCTTGGCCCTTTGCTGCCAGGCGTCGCCGAGCATCCGGGGCTTTCGCGCCAGTGGCAGATCCCCCAGTCCGCCGAGATCCCATTGCTGGGGCTGCTGCGCCTCGAGGCCGGGCACCTTGCGGCGGACATAGGAGGCAAGTTGGCCGAGCGTGATTCCGTCGGCATCCGGAGGCGCCGCGGCGCCGCTTCTTATGCCTTCGACGAAGCAGCTGGTGAGGGCGCCGCCTCCGGCCGTCGCCGATTCGAAGGCGGGCTTGGAGCTTGCGCTGGCGGTGAGGAGGAAGGTCCCCTCGATCTGCTGGGCGAGCGATCTCAGCGTGTCGGTAAGGCTGCCCTTGAAGCCCGATTCTCCCACCGATCCGCTGTAGCAGCAGTCGAGGATCATCACTTTCTGCTTGGCGCGCGAGATGTGGAACAGGCGCTTCAGCTCGTCGGAGATGAGCGAGGTCGTGCTGAGGAAATTCGGCTCTGAATCGGGCATCGCGAGCGCCAGGGTTCCGTCGCGATCGAGATGGCCGTGGCCGTTATAATAAAAGAGAAGAAGATCCTCCCGTTCGCTGGCGCGCGCCGAGCTCTCCAGGGCGCGCAGAGCCTCCGCCACCGTTCCGTCAGCGATCAGGGCGGCCTCGTCGAAAAAGCATAAATTCGGGTCCAGCAGCACGTCCCTGAGGCTCTTCGCATCGCTGACCGGGAACCGGAGCGGCGGAAAGGCGGCCGCATCCTTGTATCGGCTCGACGCGACAAGGACCGCTCTGCGCATCGGCTCAGCTCGCACCCGTGATGCGATCGATGATCGACTTCCATTCGGACATGTCCAGTTTTCGAGCGTCGTCGGCCTTCAACCGGAATTTGAGGCCGGCCCCTTCGACCTCGATCTCGGTGCCCCGCTGGCGTTCGAAATGCGCCTTGAGAACGCCGATCAGGGCGGTGGCGGCCTGCGAGGACAGCGCCCCCACCACGAAAGTCGCCGCGTCGATCATGCCGCCCTTCGCGTTGGGGGGAGGGGGCGCTTCGTCTTCGACCGTCGCAACTCGCAGATCGATCTCCCGGCGGAGTCTTTCCATGGCCCCGGGATCGGGCTCGTGGGGCGGAGTGGCCCGAATGATGAAGTGCCCCGGCGATGTCATGGACTGCGCCCCTGCAATCGTGGCTCGAGCCTATCACAGACCAGGATTGAAGGCAGCTAAGTTTTACCGTGGTCGCGAGCCTGCCTTCTCGGCCTTCGCATTGGCGAGTGCGTGGGCGACAGAGCAGGTATCGGTGTCGGTATCGGTGTCTGACACCAATTTTCCGTCTCGAAAATCGGTGTCTGACACCAATTTTCCGAAAATCGGTGTCTGACACCAATTTCCGTCTTTCGAAAATCGGTGTCTGACACCAATTTCCGTTTTTCGTCGCTCCGTCCCCTGCGTCACGTCGCATCTGGACCGCCTGTTTCATGCCGCCGGCGCCGAATGAGCGCCGAATGAGCGCGCCGATCCCGCCGTCAATAAGGCTCGAGCCGTACCCTCTCGACGGAGTTGGTCGATCCGCCCGCGCGGATCGCGTAGCGGGCGGGCTTGCGCAGATCGAGCATGCCTTCCCCCGTCACCGTCCGGCTCTCGTCTCCCGCCGGATGTCGGGTCATCTCGCTTCCGCTGAGCCGGTAGCGTTCCGCTTTCTCGGAAAGTGGAAGGACCAAAGTCGAGATCGGCCGCGCCCGATCGACGCAAAGCGTGCCGACTCCGCGGCCCGACAGATAGACGTCGATCCGTTCGAACTCCTGGTTGTCGCCGAGCCGGTCGCGCAGCTCCACCCCGCTGGCGGCCGGAAGAATCGCGGAGGGCGGCGGGGGACAATAGCCCGCCTGCGGCTCCTCCCGTGCGCGGCCCCAGGGAGTGTGGGCCTTGTCGGTGCCGCCGGTCTGCCGCGGCTGGATCACGCCGAAGCCGACCGCCATGAGCAGTCCGCCGAGCAGGCCGCACAGAGCGCGCGGAATCGGCGGCAAGGCGGGAATGGTCAGCTCGCGAACCGTAATGTCGCGACCGGATATGGCCGCGAAGATCAGCAGGCAGCCGAAGATGAAGGCGAGCGCTTCCACGGTCATGGTCGGATCCCCCGATCCGGGCGCGACCCTAGCATGGCTTGGGGACCGGCGCGACCCGCCGTCGCGCCCGCGCGCGCCGGCCCGAGCCCTCGGCGGCCCTGGTTATTGGCCTTCACATTGGCGAGTGCGTGGGCGACAGAGCGATTGCATGCCCCGCCGCCTCCGCCCCCTCAGCCTCCTCGAAGCCGAGCAGCTCCGCGCCTCCGCCCCCCGCGAGCACGCCGCGCTTTCCGCCTCGGCCGGCACCGGCAAGACCCACGTCCTCACCGCCCGGGTCCTGCGACTGCTCCTCGCCGGCGTCGACCCAAGTTCCATCCTCTGCCTCACCTTCACCAAGGCGGGCGCCGCCGAGATGGCCGATCGCATCCACCGCCGCCTGGCGCATTGGGTTCGGCTCAAGGACCCGGAGCTTCGCAAGGAGCTGTTCGCGCTCGGCGAGGATCATGAGGCGGAGGACCTCGCCAAGGCTCGGCGCCTCTTCGCCCGGGTGCTCGACGCCGCCGGCGGGGGGCTCAGGATCCAGACCATCCACGCTTTCGCCCAGGGCCTGCTCGCCGCCTTTCCGGCCGAGGCCGGGCTGGTGCCCGGCTTCCGGCCGCTCGAGGGGCGCGAGGAGCAGCTGCTCGCCCGGCAGACTCTGGCCGAGATGCTGGTGAGGGCCGAGCAGCGACTCGACGAGGCCCTGATCCGCGACATCCAGGCGCTCAGCCACCGGCTCGGGGAAGGGGGCGCCGAGGGCTTTATGCGCCGCTGCGCCCGCGCGCCCGACGCCATGACGTCACTCGGCCCGCCCGAGCTGGTCGAGGACCGCCTGCGCCGCGCCTTCGCCCTTCCGCTCGGCGACATCGACGAGGCGATCGCCGGGGAATGCTGCGACGACATCTTCGACGTCGCCGCGCTTCGCCGGATCGGCCTGCTCAACAGCCGATGGGGGACCAAGAGCGGCCTCGAGCGGGGGTCGCTGTGCGAGCGATGGGCCTTGGCCGACCCGGCCGAGCGCGCCGGGCTGCTCGACAAGCTCCACGCCGTCTGGGCCAAGGCGGACGGGCAAATCCGAAGCTTCGCCAAGGGGCAGGCGCCGCAGGACGAGACCTATATCGAGCTCGCCACGACCGCCTTCGAATGCTGCTCGCGCCTGCTGACGATTCGCAGGCTCGCCGCCCTGGTCGCCTGCCTGGCGGCCGGCCTTCGCGCCGGGCAGGTCTATGCCGAGGCCTGGACCGCTGCCAAGCGCGCCCACGCAATGCTCGATTTCGACGACCTCATCCGCCTCGCCGAGCGGCTTCTGCTCACCCCGGGCATGGGCGAATGGGTGCGCTACAAGCTCGACCAGAATACCGACCATATCCTCGTCGACGAGGCTCAGGATTCGAACGAGGCGCAGTGGAACATCGTTCGCGCCCTGACCCTCGAATATTTCGCGGGGGAGGGGGCGTCGAAGCGCCACCGCACCCTGTTCACCGTCGGCGACTACAAGCAGGCCATTTTCGGCTTCCAGGGGACCGACCCGGCCAGCTTCGAGCTCGCCCGCACCTGGTTCGCCCGCCAGGCCGAGGGGGTGGGGCGGGACTTCCTCGATTTGTCGATGGATCTGAGCTTCCGCTCGTCGCCGGCGATCCTCGAGGCGGTGGACCGGCTGATCGGGGATCTGGGCCACGAGGCGCTCGGCCTGCCGCGCCCGCCCAACCCGCACGGCAGCCACCACGGCAAGCGGCCGGGCTCGGTCACCCTCTGGCTGCCGTTCAGCGAGGATTCCGCCGAGACCGAGGACGAGAGCGGCGAGGAAGGCTGGGTCAGCGAGGTGGTGCGCGATTATGCGGCGCGTCTCGCCCGCCAGGTCGCCGCCTGGATCCGCAACCCGTTCATGCTCGGGGAAGGGGCCCGGCGCCGGCCGGTGCGCCCGGAGGACATATTGATCCTCGTCCGCCGCCGCGGCGACCTCGCCTCTCTGATCGTCGCCCGCCTTCACTCGGAGGGGGTGCCGGTGGCCGGAGTCGACCGGCTCGCGCTGTCGGCGCCGCTGGCCGTCCAGGATCTGCTCGCCGCGGCCCGTTTCGCGGTCCAGCCGCTCGACGACCTCAACCTCGGCGCGCTGCTCGTCTCGCCTCTGTTCGGCTGGAGCCAGGACGAGCTTTTCGCGGCGGCCTTCGGTCGCGAAGGGGCGTTGTGGCCGCACATTCGTGAAGCGGACTCGCGATTATCGGCGATTATTCCCGGTCTCGAGACCAGCCTCGACGGGCTCCGCTCGCTGCTCGCCATGGCCGATTACGCGACCCCCCATATCTTCCTCGAGACGATCTTGAGCGGAGACTTAAGAGGCCGCCATAAGTTACTGGAAAGGCTCGGAAACGAAGCGCGCGATCCGATCGAGGAATTGCTTTCCGCGGCGCTCGATTTCGAGGCCGGTTCCGCCCCCTCGCTGCAGCGCTTCCTCGACTGGTTCGCCCGCGGCGAGGTCGAGATCGTCCGCGACCCCTCCGCCCCCCTGGACGCGGTCCGGGTGATGACCGTTCACGGCTCGAAAGGCCTGCAATCTCCGATAGTTATCCTTGCCGACGCCTGCTCCGACCCGGACCGGAAGGGGGGCGGTTTCGGAGGCAACTTCGCCAACATCCTACTCCCCGACGGCCTCTCCATCCCGATCTTCCGCCCCCGCAAGGACGAGCTCGCCGAGCCGCTCGCCTCCCAGCTCGCCGCTCAGGACCGCCGCGAGCGCGAGGAGCATTGGCGCCTCCTCTACGTCGCCCTGACCCGCGCCGAGGAAAGGCTCTACATAGGCGGCGCCCTCGGTCCCGCCGACCGCAACGGCCCGGCGGCGGCGAGCTGGTGGACCGCGCTCGATGCATCGCTCCCCGGCGGCGACTGGGAGGACGATCCGCTCTGGGGCCGCGCCCGCCGCTTCGGCGATCCGGAATTCTTCATCAAGGCCGCTCCCCGCCGCCCCGCGCCCGAGGGGGCGCTGCCCGACTGGATCCGACGCCCCGCGCCCACCGAGGAGCGGCCGCCGCGGCCGCTGGCGCCGTCCGCGCTCGGCGAGGACGACGTCGCCGATCCGCCGCCATCGCCGGCGATGCGCCTCGCCGCGCAGCGCGGGCGGCTGCTCCACCAGCTGTTCGAGCGGCTCCCCGACATCCCCCCGGAGGAACGCGCCGCCCGAGCCGAGGTCTGGCTCGAGCGTTCGGCGGGCGTCGAGGATCCGGCGCTGCGCCGCGGCCTCGTCGAGGATGCCTGCCGACTCGTCTCGAATCCGGCCCATGCCGAGCTGTTCGGCCCCGGCGCGCTGGCCGAGGCGCCGATCGCGGCGGTGATCGGGGAGGGGATGGTCGTCTCGGGCTCGGTCGACCGCCTCCTGGTCGGCCCGGAGCGGATCGTCGTCGCGGACTTCAAGACCGGCCGCCGCGCCCCCGCCTCGCTCGACGACGTCCCGGCCGCGCACCTCCGCCAGATGTCGGCCTATGTCGAGGCGCTGAAGGTCATCTTCCCGGGCCGGCCGATCGAGGCCAAATTGCTCTACATGGCGGGGCCGATCTTGTTCGACCTGCCCCCCGATCTGCTCGATCGCTACCGGGCGGTGCTTGAGCCCGGGCCCGCGGCTACCTAAATGCGAGCCAAGCCCCTTCAGGAGATTCCCATGGCCACCACGAAAGTCACCGACGACAGCTTCCAGGAAGACGTCATCGGCTCCTCCAAGCCCGTCCTCGTCGACTTCTGGGCCGAATGGTGCGGGCCGTGCCGGATGATCGCGCCCGCGCTCGAGGAGATAAGCGACGAGCTGGGCGAGCGGGTCACGGTCGCCAAGCTCAACATCGACGAGAATCCCGATATCCCGGCCCGCTACGGCGTTCAGGGCATCCCGACGATGATCCTGTTCAAGGACGGCGAGCCCGCCGCGACCAAGGTCGGCGCGGCGCCCAAGAGCCAGCTGCAGAGCTGGCTCGAGCAGGTGCTATAAGCCGAGGTCGTTGCGGGGAGCGAAGCGACGAAGCAACCCACGCGCGTCTTCGCTGCCGCGGCCTGGATGGCTTCGCTTCGCTCGCAATGACCGCTATTCCGGCGGCTCCGTCCCGTCCAGCCCGCGAGTGTCCGGCCTGAACTTCGGGTGCCTCGGCAGGTCGTCCTTCGGCTCGAACCAGGGGATTCGGCTCGACCAGAAGATGTGGAAGCCGGGCTTCACCCGCTCCGGCGCATCGAGGGTGGCGACGCTGAAATCGACCGTCTCGGGCTGATGGTCCACCTCCATCAGGAAGGGGGTGCCGCACTCGCCGCAAAAGCTGCGATGGCCGAAGCCGGACGAGGCGAAGGACCGCACCTTGTCGGCCCCGCGGGTCCAGACGAGATCGCCCGAAGCGACGCTTGCGAACACCATCGCCGGGGCGCCGGAGGTGAGCTGACAGGTGCGGCAGTGGCACCAGCCCGCGTCGAAAGGCTCGCTCGCCAGCTCGTAGCGAACCGCGCCGCAGACGCAGCCTCCCTGAAGACCTTCTGCCATGACGCCGCCGCTAGGCTGGAGCGGCCCTTTGCGTCAATCCCGGCGTCGCCCCATGGACGGGAGCAGCCTCAATCACTATGTCGCAACCACCGCGGCGCTCGCCGATGAGCGCGCGAACGGGATGAGGCTGTTGGAACTGCTGCTCTTTCTCTCGGCGATGCTCGCCGGCCTGACCGGATTGATCTCCGGCGACCGGGCCGTCGAGACTCGCCAGGTCGAGCGAAGCGCCGTGGCCGCCATCGCGGCCGCCGATTCCGGCGCGAAAGCGGCGGAAGCCGCGGTCCGCCTCGCCGCCCAGCGCCGGCCAACGCCCCCGATCCGCTCGGCCGCTCCGGCGCCGGGGCCCGTCCTTGCCGCTCTCGAGCTGCCCCAGGCCGCCCCCGTCGACGAGCGCCGGCTCGAATAAGGATCGGCCGGGCCGCGCCCGAGCGGGCCCATCCGACTGAATCGAATCCCGGCGCCCGCCTGGCGCCATTGCACCCCTTAGAACATGACTGGATTTCCCTATGCTCGGCGGAGTCGCCAAGGCCATTTTCGGATCGTCCAACGATCGCTACGTCCGGACGCTCGGCAAGATCGTCGACAAGATCAACGGCTTCGAGCCGACCATCTCCGCGATGACGGACGACGAGCTGGCCAACCAGACGATCCTGTTCCGCCAGCGGCTCGCGGAGGGCGAAGAGCTCGACGCCGTGCTGCCCGAGGCCTTCGCCACCGTCCGCGAGGCGGCGAGGCGAGCGCTGGGCCAGCGCCATTACGACGTTCAGATGATCGGCGGAATCGTCCTTCACCGCGGCGAGATCGCCGAAATGCGCACCGGCGAGGGCAAGACCCTCGTCGCCACGCTCGCCGTCTATCTGAACGCGCTGGAGGGGAAGGGCGTCCACGTCGTCACCGTCAACGACTATCTCGCCCGCCGCGATGCGGACTGGATGGGGCAGGTCTATCGCTTCCTCGGCATGACCGTCGGCGTCATCGTCCCAAACATGTCCGATTATGACCGGCGCCGTTCCTACGCCTCGGACATCACCTACGGCACCAACAACGAATTCGGCTTCGACTACCTGCGCGACAACATGAAATACGAACGCGAGTCGATGGTGCAGCGGCCGTTCAATTTCGCCATCGTCGACGAGGTCGATTCGATCCTGATCGACGAGGCTCGAACGCCGCTCATCATCTCGGGCCCCACCGACGACAAATCGGAGCTCTATATGAGCGTCGACGCGATCGTGAAGGGGCTCGATCCGGTCGATTACGAGCTCGACGAGAAGCAGCGCTCGGTCGTCCTCACCGAGGACGGCACCGAGAAGATGGAGCGCCTCCTCGAGGATGCGGGCCTGCTGTTCGGCTCCAACCTCTACGATTTCGAGAACACCTTGGTCGTCCACCATCTCAACCAGGCGCTGCGCGCGAACGTCATGTTCAAGCGCGACATCGATTATATCGTGAAGGACGGGAAGGTCGTCATCATCGACGAGTTCACCGGCCGGATGATGGAGGGCCGGCGCTGGTCGGACGGCCTCCACCAGGCCGTCGAAGCCAAGGAAGGGGTCGATATCGAGCCCGAGAACCAGACCATGGCCTCGATCACCTTCCAGAATTATTTCCGCCTCTATCCCAAGCTCGGCGGAATGACCGGCACCGCCGCCACCGAGGCGGCGGAGTTCTGGGACATCTACAAGATGAACGTCGTCACCATCCCCACTAACCTTCCAGTCGAGCGAGTCGACGAGGACGACGAGTTCTACAAGAACCAGAACGACAAGTTCGCCGCCATCGCCAAGTCGATCAAGGAGAAGCAGCAGCTCGGCCAGCCGGTGCTGGTCGGCACCGTCTCGATCGAGAAATCGGAGCTGCTCGGCGAGTTCCTGGCGAAGGAGGGAGTGAAACACGAGGTGCTCAACGCCCGCTTCCATGAGCAGGAGGCCCATATCGTCGCCCAGGCGGGACGGCTCGGAGTGGTGACGATCGCCACCAACATGGCCGGCCGCGGCACCGACATCCAGCTGGGCGGCAACGTCGAGTTCCGGGTCGGCGACGAGCTCGCCGACATGGAGGACGGTCCGGAGAAGGAGCGGGCGATCGAGCGGATCAGGCAGGAGGTCGAGGAGGAGAAGCAGCGGGTGATCGCCGCCGGCGGCCTGTTCGTGCTCGGCACCGAGCGCCACGAGAGCCGCCGGATCGACAACCAGCTTCGCGGCCGCTCGGGCCGCCAGGGCGACCCCGGCCTCTCGCGCTTCTACCTCAGCCTCGACGACGACCTGCTTCGCATCTTCGGCCCGCAGACCATGTTCGCCCGGCTGATGAACAAGAATCTGGAGGACGGCGAGGCGATCGTCAGCCCCTGGATCTCGAAGGCGATCGAGACCGCCCAGAAGAAGGTCGAGGCGCGCAATTACGATATCAGGAAGCAGGTCGTCGAATATGACGACGTCATGAACGACCAGCGCAAGGTCATCTACGAGCAGCGCTCCGACATCATGGACGCCGCGACGGTCGGCGACGTCGTCGAGGACATGCGCGCGGAGACGGTCAACGCGATGATCGGCGAGGCCTGCCCGCCCAATTCCTATCCCGAGCAGTGGGACATCCCCCTCCTCAAGGAGCGGGTCGACGCGGTGTTCAACCTGCAGCCGCCGATCGACGACTGGCTCCAGGAGGAGGCGGTCGACCCCGAGCTTCTGCTCGAGCGTCTCCAGGCGCTGGCCGACCGGCAAATCGAGGAGAAGGTCGCGGAGCTTCCGCCCGAAACCTATATCCAGATCGAGAAGAGCATCCTCCTCCAGTCGCTCGACCATCACTGGAAGGAGCATCTGGCGATGCTCGACGCGCTCCGCCAGGTCATCCACCTTCGCGCTTATGCGCAAAGGAAGCCGATCGACGAATATAAGCACGAGGCCTTCCAGCTGTTCGAGCGAATGCTCGCCTCGATCCGCGAGGACGTCACCCGCACGCTGGGCCGGGCGGTATTCACGATGCAGCCGCCCGAGGACCAGTTCCATGACATGCAGGGGCTGCCGGACTTCATCACCCACCATATCGATCCCTTGAGCGGCGACGACGACACGTTCGACATCGACGCCGGCACCGGCGCGATCCTCTCGAAGCTGCCGCCGCTGCAGTCGGCGCGGCCCGAAATGCCGGCGGGTTCGTTCGAGATCGCCGAGGCGGATTTCCCGCAGGTCAGCCGCAACGCGCCCTGTCCCTGCGGGTCGGGGCTGAAGTTCAAGCACTGCCACGGGCAGCTGGCGTAACAGGAAGGGCCGGACCCTCGCGGGTCCGGCCCCCTTTCGTCATCCCGGCGAAAGCCGGGATCTCAGAGAGACTTGCGTCGGCGCTCTTTCCCGACGAGGTCCCGGCTTTCGCCGGGATGACGGGTTCGGCTCCGGCGATCACGCCATCTTGAAGCCTTCCTTGTTCATCAGGCCGGTCAGCTTCGCATTCTGCTCCTCGGTCATGATCTGCCTGAAGGCGGGGAAGACTTCCTCCTCCTCCATCCGGATATGCTCCTCGAGCATGGCTCGGAAATCGCCGACCCGGGCGAGCCAGTCGGGGCTGTCCTTGGGCAGGCTCTCAAGCTCGTAGAGGTAGGTCTTGACGTAGCCGTGCTCGGCGTTGAGCGCGTCCGCATCATGGGCCGAATTGGCCTGGCGGAGCGCGGGATAGATGACCGCCTCCTCCTCGTGGGCGTGCTTGGTGAGGGCATATTTGAGCTTCATCAGAAGGGCCGTGCGCATCGCCGTCTGGCCGTCGTTCGTGGCCTCGATCTGGTCGAAGAGGGCGAGGGTCGCGGCGTGCTCGGCCTTGAGGGCGTCGAACCAGTCGCCGGCCGCGGCGGACGGCATCTGCATCAGGAACTTGCGGCCGAGATTCGCGGCGATGCCGACCGCGGCGCCGGCCAGGGCGGCCCCGGCGAGCACTCCGGCATTGCCGCCGCCCCACGAGAAGGCGCTGCGCTCATTGGTGAACCGGCCCTCGCTGTCGCGCCTCGTCGCGCCGCCGCCGTTGTTGCCGCCGCTCGAACGCGACCTGTTGCTCTGCTTCGATTCGGTCTTCGTCGCCATGACAGGCCTCCTATGTGAAACTCGGCCGCTGAACCCGCGGAGGCGGGCTCGGGTTCCGACTGGCGATTGATGCAAATCAGTATTGCTTTCAGGTCGTTACTGTCGCGTTTTCAGATATTGCGCCGAGGCGTTGCGGCGCCGCGCTCGCCTGCTGAGGCGCAAGCCGTCCGAGTTCGTTCGACCTCGAAACGCCCCAACAGGAGAAGTCGGTCATGAAGGCGCTCGTCTGGCACGGCAAACAGGACATACGTTGCGACACCATTCCCGATCCCCAGATCGAGGATCCCCGTGACGCCATCATCAAGGTGACGAGCTGCGCGATCTGCGGCTCCGACCTTCACCTCTTCCACAACATGATTCCGGCGATGATGCCGGGCGACGTCGTCGGCCACGAGATGATGGGCGTGGTCGAGGAAGTCGGAAGCCAGGTGACCAAGCTCAAGAAGGGCGACCGGATCGTCGTTCCGTTCACCATCAATTGCGACGAATGCGACCAGTGCCGCCGCGGCAATTACTCCCTGTGCGAGCGCTCGAACCGCAAGGGCGAGATGGCCGACAAGGTGTTCGGCCACCGCACCGCCGGCCTGTTCGGCTACACCCATCTCACCGGCGGCTATCAGGGCGGGCAGGCCGAATATCTGCGCGTGCCCTTCGCCGACGGGACCCACATCAAGGCCCCCGACGGCTTCACCGACGAGCAGCTCCTCTTCCTCGGGGACATCTTCCCGACCGGCTGGCAGGCCGCCGTCCAGTGCGACATCCAGCGCACCGACGTCGTCGCGATCTGGGGCGCGGGCCCGGTCGGCCAGATGGCGATACGAAGCGCCATCCTGCTGGGGGCGAAGACGGTCATCGCGATCGACCGGCTGCCCGAGCGGCTCAGCATGGCCTCGGCGGCGGGGGCCGAGACGATCAACTTCGAGGACGAGAGCGTGCTCGAGCGTCTCAACGACCTCACCGCCGGCAAGGGCCCCGACAAGTGCATCGACGCGGTTGGGATGGAGGCCCACGCCTCCTCACACCTCGACGGAATGATCGACCGGGCCAAGCAGGCGATGCTGATGGTCAGCGACCGCGCCCATGTGCTTCGCGAGATGATCTACGTCTGCCGCGGCGGCGGAGTCCTCTCCATTCCGGGTGTCTATAGCGGCCTGATGGACAAGGTCCCGTTCGGAATGGCGATGAACAAGGGCCTGACCTTCCGAATGGGCCAGACCCACGTCCGCCGCTGGACCGACGACCTCACCCGCCGAATCGAGGAGGGCGAGATCGATCCCTCCTTCGTCATCACCCACACCGCGAAGCTCGAGGAAGGCCCCGGCATGTACCGGGTCTTCGAGCAGAAGCAGGACAGCTGCGTCAAAGTGGTGCTGAAGCCCTAGCTATCCGTCACCCCGGACTTGATCCGGGGTCCACCTTCTTCGGCCGGTGCTGGGGAAAGAAGGTGCCGGATCAAGTCCGGCATGACGGGCCAAGAAGAGGATCAAGTCCGGCGTGACGGGCCAAGAAGAGAAAGGACCTTCCAAAATGAATTCCACTTCCACCCTGGTGACGAGCCGGCCCGACCGCAGCCTCACCACCACTGACCGGGTCGCCCGCGGCCTTGGCTGGTTCTCGATCGCTTTGGGCCTGACCGAGCTGGTCGCCCCAGGCAAGCTCGCCCGCGCCCTCGGCCTCGAAGGCCGCGAGCGCCTGCTCCAGGCTTATGGCGGCCGCGAGATCGGCGCCGGGATCTGGGCTCTGTCCGACACCCCGGCGCCGGCCATCTGGAGCCGGGTCGCCGGCGACCTGGTAGACCTCGCCACCCTCGCAGCCGGCCTTCGCGGCGCCGACGAGGAGCAGCGCCGCAACGCCTGGATCGCACTCGCCGCGGTCGCGGGAGTCACCGCCGTCGACCTCCTCACCGCCGCCAGCCTCACCGCCGAGCAGAGCGAGCGCAAGGGCGAGACGGGCCGCGACTATAGCGACCGAAGCGGCTTCCCCGGCGGCCTCGCCAAGGCGCGAGGGACGGCCGAAGGCTTCACGCCGGTCGACTTCCAGGTCAGCGCCACCGAGGAGCGGACGGCCCAGACTCCGGCGCTCGAGCCGGCCTGAGCCGGCGGTCCAAAGAAACTCCTCCCCGCGCTTTCTCGGGGAGGAATTCATTCAATTCGACCTTGCTTCCAGAAGCCATCGCGCGGCCGCCTCCGGGCTTTTCTTATCGATGTCGCGGTCGACCATCAGGTTCGCCCGTCGCATCCGCTCGATCGGGATCGAGTCGAGCAGGGGCGCGAGGGCGGCGACGAGCTTCGAGTCCCCGGCCCGCTTCGGGGAGACGAGCAGCACCGCCTCGTAGCTCGGCAGCGCCCCTTTCGGATCGGTCAGGGTGACGAGGTCGAGCGCGGCGATCCGCCCGTCGGACGAGAAAGCGGAGAGGACGTCGGCCGAGCCGTCCGCGATGGCCCGGTACATGAAGGTCGGGTTGTAGCTGCGCTGCTCGGCGAAGCTCAGGCCGTAGGCCCTCTGCACCGAGCGCCATTCGGGGCGGCTGAGGAATTCGATGTCGCTGGCCAGGCGCAGGCGCGGCGCCGCCCGCGCGAGATCGGCGATCGAGCCGATGCCGAGCGCCTTCGCCCGCTGCCGCTTCATCGCGAGCGCATAGGCATTCTCGAAGCCGAGCGTGCCGAGCATACGGACTCCGTCCCGCTTCGCCAGGGCCCGCGCAAGCTCGGCCCGGAGCGCCGCCGCCGGCGGAATGTCGGCGCGGGCGAGGACGTTGGTCCACAAGGTGCCGCTATAGTCGACATAGACGTCGACGTCGCCGGCCGCGACCGCTCGATAGGCCACCGCCGAGCCGAGATCCTCGCGCAATTCGGTTCGGTAGCCGGCGGCCCGCAGCCGATCGGCGATGGCGGCGGCGAGGATATATTGCTCCGAGAAGTTCTTGGCACCGATGACGATCGTCTGCTGCGACGATCCTCGCTCGGGCGGAATGAGGGCCAGGGCCAATGCGGCGGCGAGAAGGACGAGGCCGGTGCGGACGCGCCACCGCGAACGGCGGGCTAGGCCGATCTCGATGAGCGCGAGCAGGCCGTCGGCGGCCAGCGCCAGCACCGCGGCGGCGCCGCAGCCGACCAGGACCCGAATCCAGTTCTCGGTCTGAAGGCCCGAGAAGATGAGGTTGCCGAGGCTCGGCTGGCCGACCGTGGTGGCGAGGGTGGCGGCGCCGATCGTCCAGACCGAAGCGGTGCGAATTCCGGCGAGCAGCACCGGCGCGCCCAGCGGCAGCTCGACCAGGAGCAGCCGCTGGCGCCCGGTCATTCCGACCCCGTGCGCCGCCTCGATCACGCTCGGATCGAGCCCCTCGCGCGCCGCCACTCCGTTGCGGACGATCGGCAGCAAGGCGTAGAGGCTGAGCGCGATCAGCGCCGGCAGGAAGCCTAAAGCGGGGAGGGCCAGGTGCAGCGTCGCCCCGGTGAGGAGCAGCAACGGGTAGAACAAGGCGAGCAACGCCAGCGCCGGCACGGTCTGGACGAGCCCGACGAAGGCGAGAAGGGGAATCCGGGCGCGGCGGTGGCCGGCGGCCCACAGGGCAAGCGGAAGGCCGACGAGGACGGCGATTCCGATCGCCGAGCCGCTCAGCAGGATATGGGCCCGCACCAGCTCCGGAAGCGCGGCGAGCGCGTCGGCCGCGGCGCTCCTCACGCCCCCCGCTCCAGCTCGGCGAGCCGCTCGGCCTGGCGGCGCGGCACCTCGATCAAGGCCCTGACCTCCGCATCGAGATCGCCGCGGAGCAAGGCCGCGGGCGCCGAGTCGGCGCGGATCCGGCCCTCGATCAGAACGACGATCCGGTCGGCGAGCAGCAGCGCCTCGGTCATGTCGTGAGTCACCAGGATCGTGGTCAGGCCGAGCGAGTCGTGGAGCGCCCGATAGGTTCGGCCGAGCTCGTCCCGGGTCACCGGATCGAGCGCTCCGAACGGCTCGTCCATCAGCATCAGCGACGGCTTCGCGGCCAGGGCCCGGGCCACTCCGACCCGCTGCGCCTGTCCGCCCGACAAAGCGGCGGGATGGCGAGCGGCGAAGTCGCGGGGCAGCGCGACCAGGTCGAGAAGCTCGAGCGCCCGCGCCCGCCGCTCCGCCTCGGGAACCCCGTTCAGCCGGGGGACGATGGCGATATTGTCGACCACGTCCATGTGCGGGAACAGGCCGATCCCCTGGAAGACATAGCCGATCCGCCGGCGCAGCGCCGCCGCAGACAAAGACCGGACGTCGTCGCCTCCGAGCCGCACCGAGCCCGAGTCGGGTTCGACCAGGCGGTTGATCGTCTTGAGCAGGGTCGTCTTGCCCGATCCGGACGGGCCGACCAGGGCGAGCAGGGTGCCCGCCGGCACCGACAGGCTGACGTCATCGAGGGCGGCACGCCCGACATGGCGTTTGGTGATGCCGTTCAGCTCGAGAAGGGGCGTCGAGTCCACGCCTCCTTGTCGGGCTCGGCCGGCCCGAGGGCAAGCCGGCGCGCTATCGCGGCCGGCGCGTCCCGCCCGGGCTGGTTCCGGTCCAGCGCTTGAACGCTCGCGAGAAGGCGGCCGGATCGGAGAAGCCGAGGCGGTAGGCAGCGTCCTTGACCGACAGGCCCTGCTCGCGGACGAATTTCAGGGCGAGACGGCGGCGCAGGGAGTCGAGCAATTGCTCGTAGGTGACGCCTTCCGCCTTGAGCCGCCGGTAGAGGGTCTGCCGGCTGTAGCCGAGGTCGCGCGCAACCTGCTCGATGCCGATCTCGCCCGAGGCCAGCCGCGGCTCGAGCTGCCGCTCGACCTCGGCTCGGAACCGTGTGGCGAGCGGCTTGGCCTGGCGTTCCGCGGCTCTCGCCTCGACGGCTTTCGCCACTTCGCCGAGGAAGGTCAGGAAGGGATATTTCGCAGACCCGCGCCGCCATTCCTGCTTGCGCGCCGGGCGGCGCGATCCGAGCATGAGACGCAGGGCTTCCGGGAACATCCGGGCGCAGGGATCCTGCTTCGGGCAGCCTGCGCACCCACCCTGCCGCATTTTGTCGATGCAACCCGCGATCATCTCTTTGTCCTCCCGGATCATTGGCAGAGTGTATTGCCAGTGTAATACTGCAATACAGATAAGCAAGGCCAAAGAATGAACGCTTTCACCCTCTTCCACGTCGTCGCCGGCAGCGCCGGGCTCCTCGCCGGAGCCGCCGCGCTCTGCGTTCGCAAGGGCGGCTCTCTCCACGCCAGGGCGGGAACGGTGTTCTTCGCCGCGATGCTGGCCATGGCCGGGACGGGGGCCGCGATCGCCGCGTCCATCTCGGAGCGCGGCACGGCGGTGATCGGACTCTTCACCTGTTACCTGGTGACGACGTCCTGGGTGACGGCGCGCCGGCGCGGGGAGGCGGGCGGCTTCGAGCGCGCCGGTCTCGCGGTGGCGCTCGCCTGCGCGGCGGCGATGCTGACCTTCGGCCTGGTCGCCGCGAACAGCCCCACCGGCAAGTTCGACTCGCTGCCCGCGGCCGCCCATTTCCCGTTCGCCTTCCTCGCCGCGCTGGCGGCCGGCCTCGACCTCAACTTCATCCTTCGCGGCCGGCTCGCCCGCCACCAGCGCATCGCCCGGCATTTGTGGCGGATGTGCGCGGCCCTGGCGATCGCCGCTTTCTCCTTCTTCCTCGGCCAGCAGGACGAGTTCCCGGCCGCCTGGCGTGGCCTCGCTATCTGGTTCGCGCCGCCGCTCGCCGTGCTCGCCGCGATGACCTTCTGGCTGATCCGGGTCCGCTTCAGCGCCGCCTTCGGCCGCTCCCGGCCCGGCCGCCAAACCGCCTATCAATCGTGACGAGGAGAGAGCAGATGCGCGTTTCCTATTTGGCGATCGCCGCGGCGGCGGTCCTCGCCGGCTCGCAACCGGCGGCGGCCGACGTGGTCACCGACTGGTGGGACTTCGGCTCCCGAATTTCCGGGACGACGCAGGGTACCCCCGGCCGCACTCCCGACCAGGACCGCGCCGTCAGCCGCGCCGCGATCGCGATGTTCGAGGCGGTCAATGCCATCGACCCGCATTACCAAAGCTATCTGAAATTCCCGCCGGCCGCCGATCGCTCGGCCTCGCAGGACTCGGCGGCCGCGACCGCCGCCTACAAGGTCCTGCTCGCCGCCTTCCCGGCGCAGAAGACCGCACTCGACGACAGCTACGCCATCGCCATGGCGGCGATCGCCGAGACGCCGGCGAAGGAGGCGGGCCGGGTGATCGGCGAGGCGGCGGCGGCCGAGGCGTTGAAGGTGGGCGGAATCGACCCGGCCATCGTCCAGGCCGCCTATCGCCCGCACACCGTTCCGGGCGAGTGGGTGCCGACCCAGCTGCCGCAGATCGAGGCCTATTTCTATGCCTTCCGGCCCTGGGCGATTCCGAGCACCGCCGCGCTTCGCCCGCCGCCGCCGGTGGCGCTCGGCAGCGAGCGCTGGGCGCGCGACTATGACGAGGTCAGGCGGCTCGGCGGCAGGGCAAGCACCGAGCGCACCCCCTACCAGACGCTGATGGCGCGTTATCGCCAGGCCTTCGACCTGACGCCCTCGATGCGCCTCGCCGCCGAGGCGCCGGGACGGACCCAGGTCCGCAATGCGCGGATGTTCGCGCGCTACCAGATGGCGTTCGACGACGCCGCGATGGCGATGGCCGCGGCCAAGGCGCATTACGATTTCTGGCGGCCGATCACCGCCATCCGCAACGGCGCACAGGACGGCAATCCGGCGACCGCGCCCGACCCGGCCTGGGTGCCCCTGCTCGGCACGCCCAATTTCGCCGAATATCCCTGCGGCCACTGCACCATCGCCGCGGCCGCGGCCGAGGTGATGAAGGAGGAGACCGGCCCGCGCCCGCCCGGCGGGGTCAGGGTCGCCTCCCAGGCCGTCCCGCTCTCCGCCCTGCAGGTGTTGCCGAGCTGGGACGCCTGGGCGCAGGAAGTGTCCGATTCGCGAATCTACGGCGGAGTCCACTACCGCTTCTCGAACGAGGCGGGCGAGCAGATCGGCCGCCGTGCCGCTCGGATCGTGCTCGACAACGTCATGAAGCCGCTGCCGAAACCTAAGAAGGGGCGGCGGTGACATCCCTCGCCGGCATGCGAGGAGCGAAGCGACGCGGCAATCCAGCCTCGGCGCCTCCGGCCGGCGCAGCGCCGGATTGCTTCGCTGTCCAGCCGACCATAAGCTGTCCACGCCCTGACGACAAATCAATGGCTTAGCTTTCCACCCGCTCGTAAGTAATGTCAATTACAGGGCCATAAGCTGTCATCCGCAACCGGCGACGAGCCATAAGTTGCCATCCGTGGAGGCGGGCAGGTGAGCGCTTGAGGCCCCGGGAAGCGCGTTCACGGCCCAAAGTTCTATTCCGGAGGAGGAAAGCGGGCCACGTTTGCGGCTGTTGGTGAAAGATGTAGTGTAACACCTTCTGGGCCATCCGGCATCCAGCATTGCTACGAAGTTGGTCAGGCTGGATGCCTTGTATTTCAGAGCCATTAAAGGCATGTATTGCCTTCATCTGGTTGCAGGAGTCTTCGGTTTGCTGGCGAGGCTCAGGTATTCGTTGATCGTCCTTGGTGCGCTGTTTTGCACGGCACCCACGGACGTGGCAGCCAAAAGTGCATTGCTCCTGGACAGTAGTGAAAAGATCACTCGCAACTGCTCAGGCGCCCTCGCGACGCTCGTCAAGGCGCGGCCGAATACGAGCTGCCTGTCGAGCGGCCGTCTTTCAGTCATTGTTGATAACGGGCCAACTGATCGTATGCTTGCCGCACTCGTAGATTCCGTTGATCGTTTTTCCCAGCACTTCGGAGAGCCTGCCGAGGGGTTTGTCTTAGTCATCGGGCGTGACGTCACCCCAGGCGAGAGCGAAGTTCTTCAACGCGAAGACATCATGTTTTTCCGCTGGCCGGCGTTGACGACGTTGACCACTGAGATTGAAAAAAGTGTGCGTCAGCAGATTGCGACGTCCTTCCCGGGAGCGCCGTTGCCCGGGCGTGATGAACTGGCCCGTAAACTGATCGCTCAAATCTCAAAATCGATCGAGGTACGGGATGGCGTTTCGATGCTGGAAATCGGCATAATCCAACATGAAATCGGCCATCTCCTCTTTAGTCGCTGGTACGACGGTCCGAACTGGTTCGAAACCGGCAGGAAGGGCTATGGGAGTTCGGCACCGGATTGGCTTGACGAAGCCGTAGCCATCGCATCGGAAAACGAGTGGATGTCCACGCGCCGACGCAGGGACATGGAAGTTTTGCAAACGCAGTCCGTTCCGATTCCGCCCCTTGGCGAGTTGTTCGCGATAGCTCACCCGAAGTCCGATCACAATCCAGCTCTGAGGGGCCTTCCCGGTCAAAAAGGTACTGCTTCCTCGACGAGCGTTAGTGTTCGTTTACGAGTCCGGTCTATGGATAAGGACGGTCGCAGCGCTTCCTCGTACTACACGTTAATTAGACGTCTCGTAGACTTTCTGGCAGACATCAAGCCCAACGAGGGCGGATCGCTTCTGGCTAAGCTAGCTCAAGCATCACGGTACAGCCCAGACCTAGCACGTACCTATGACAATCTGCCGGGCCGCCCCGTTCTGTTTCCGACCTTCAAGTCATTGGATGAAAAGTGGCTGCAGACAAATTCCAATTACAGAGTTCGGACGTGATTGCCTTAGCATTCTGAAAAATTCCCGGACCGACCTCGTGTTACCGGCGGGTCTCTTGCATCGTCCTGTTAATCTATTTTTAGGGGCCAGTCCGAGATGTTTTGCTTCTGTTCGCTCGCAGAAAGTTTCGTCGCCAAGACAGTTCGAGCAAGCTGCGATGCAGTTTAAGTTGACAGAAGTAGTGTCGCTTTCTAGGGTTCAACCGCTCTGTCGTATAAGCGGTTTCCGAATGGCGGCGGCCCAAAGTGCGTTTGAGCAAAAAGGGAGGCAGTTATGAAAAGCCTATGTCTGCGAGGGATGCGGCTCGTAGCAATTCTCGGCATACTTGGACTCGGAACCGCACCCGTGGCGGCCAACGCCGCTTATGCCGGGATTCGCATCGGCAATACTTACTACGAAATCGAAGTATGCGTTATCATCGGCGAGGGCGAGTATTGCAACGTAACTCCACTGTAACATCGCTTGGCCCCTCCTGCGGCGGCCATCGGGCCGCCGCAATCACTGGAGACGCATATGCGAACCGTCATCGTCGCTTGCTTCGTTGCTATCGTTTCCGCAGGATGCTTGGCCTCGTGCGATGCAAATGTTCGCCAACGTAATGTGTCGGCAAACGCGGGCAGCCAGTCCTCAAGTCCCCAGTCGGGCCTTAGGGTAAAGACTGGCGAACCGGAAACAAAGGTCAGCTCGACCGCCACCGCTGGCGTTCCGAGCAGTCCTAAGCCTCAGGTCGCTCAAGTAGCGCCCGTCGTGCAAACCGGACCACCAGAAGGCCGTTACGCGCTCGACTGGAAACCCGACCGGCGCGAGGGCGTGTCCGTCCGCTTCAAAGCTCGCAGAGGCGGTCAATCCGAGGAAATAGCGGGCGGACGCTTCGAACTCGAATTTTCAGTACGGAACGGAAAGCTGAACGGCTGTTTGCTCAGCGATCCGAGCCAGCCAAGCCTCGAACCAGAGCCTTCGGTATGTACCTACGACGGCAAGATCCTGAAGATCGATATCGGAAAGGGGACTGAAGCAGGTTCGGGAATGCGGGCCATTTTGAAGCGTTCGGGCCCAGACAATTTTTCGGGAACGCTCCAACTCCGTACGAGTATGTTGCCCGGCACGGGCATTGACGTCGGCAAGGCGACGCTGGCACCTCTTTGAACGACCTTGGGCGACAGCAGGTGGGAGAAATAAGCCAGGCCCCCACTCCTCGGGACAAACTGATCGGCCGTGTGCTTCGTTGGATGCGGCGCCGGCCTCTAAGGTCACTCGTCATCGCGCTTATCCTGGCGTTCCTGTGTTACAATATAATTCCCGATGGGGCGACGCGATACAAGACCGCTGTCGTGACGCGCGGAACGATCACCGAGACCATCGTCGCGTCAGGACGGGTGGTTCCCCGCCAAACCGTAAAGGTCGGCGCTCAAACTTCCGGCCTGGTCACGTCCGTAACCGTCGATGTCAACCAGAAGGTCAGGGCCGGACAGGTTCTCGCCGTAATCGAACCGGACCGGCTGGACTCGGCGGTGGAGCAAGCGGAAGCGGCTCGTCGCGGTGCCGAAGCCGGCCTTCGCGACGCATCCGCCGGTATCGTACGCAGTACGGCCGACTTGACCGAAGCGGAGCGCCAGCGCCAACGCTTCGAAGCTCTGGGAAAAAAGGGATTTGCCTCTACTCAGGCCATTGACGGCGCAATTGCCGTCGCAGCGCGCGCGCGCGCGGCATATGCGTCGGCCCAGGCACAGGTCTCTTCGGCCCGCTCTCAACTTGATCGCGCAAACGCCCAGCTGGCCGAAGCCAGGACCACGCTCAGCCGCAGTGTGATTTTATCGCCGATCACAGGGATCATTATTGGAAGGCAGGTTGACCCTGGCCAAACGCTCGCGACGGGATTCCAAACCCCGGTGTTATTCGAGGTCGCGTCGGATCTTTCGCAAATGATCGTGGAGACGACCATCAACGAAGCCGACATTGGGAAGGTTTCTGTTGGACAAGTCGCCAGAGTGACGGTCGATGCATACCCTGACCGACCACTGCGTGCGCGAGTCGTCCAAATCAGGCCTCAAGCCGTCGAAGGATCTGGAACCGTCAACTACCTCGTCCGGGCTGAGCTCCAGAAGAACGAGGTCAATCTACTCCCGGGCATGTCGACCGAAGTTGAGATCGTCACGGCGTCCGCCAACCGAGCCTTGCTCATTCCCGCTACCGCCTTGACCTTCGAGCCGCCGCCAGAGGGTCACAATAGTATACCGAAAATACAACGCGTCAGGTTGAGGTCTCGCCCTGCCGGCGAAAGCGCCGTCCCTCCGATACGTGTCGAAAAAACGGGTGATTCATCGCCCAAGCCAAGAGCGCCAGGAAATCTCAGAGTTTGGCGCGTGGACCACGAGGACAGCGGTCGTTTGATCGCAGTACCGGTCCGCACCGGACTACGCGACGACGGGCGTGTCGAAGTACGTGGTGGGGACATAAAGATCGGGGACGTAATCGCGGTCGGCCTCGCGGATGAGGCTCCTTGAGCATCGCGCAAAGCAGCGAGCCGTCATCGTGCATTGTCAGGGCCGTGGGCGTGTCGAGGTTCTACGAACATAGGGGTGGGACCGTCCGTGCCGTCAGCGATGTGGATCTTGACGTCCGCAGAGGGGAACATGTCGCCATCGTAGGTGCCTCGGGCTCGGGCAAGTCCACGTTGCTGAACCTGATCGGCTGCCTAGACCGACCAACGACCGGTAAGCTGCTGATCGACGATGCCCCCGTCGAACGAGCCGACGCCATAGAAGCCGCTCGGATTCGGAACAAGGTTGTCGGCTTCGTTTTTCAAAGTTTTCATCTACTTCCCCGGCTGACCGCTCTCGAGAACGTGGCCCTACCTCTGCAGTACGGAGACACGCCCGCGGACGTGGGACGGCAAATCGCCGCGAATATTCTGCAGACTTTGGGACTCGCTGACCGAGCGCATCACCTTCCGAGCGAGCTTTCGGGCGGGCAACAACAGCGCGTGGCGATCGCCAGGGCGCTCGTCAGCAGGCCCAAACTCCTCCTTGCCGACGAGCCGACCGGCGCGCTCGACAACACGACATCCGAAGAAATTCTGGAGCTGATACGCGACGCGCAGTCAGAATATGGAATGTCTCTCATAATGGTCACGCACGACGACCGCATCGCTGAACGCGCGGATCGCATCCTGTTCATGCAGGATGGCAGACTCGCCGCATCGGGATAGCAGCCATGGCCTTTACTCTTCGTAGTGCACAAGGACGTGTGAGGACCGAGATCATCGATGGTCTGAAGAGCGTCCTGTCGCACCGTCTGCGTTCATCCCTCACCGCTATCGGGATCATTGTGGCGGTCAGCTCTGTAACGCTCATCACGGCCTTGGGTGAAGCAGCCGAAACCAAGGTCAGCAGATCCCTCGACGGTCTGAGCGGCCGGCTGGTTCTCGTGTATCAAGTTGCGCCGCCACCGGGAGCCGCCCTGCTCAGACGAAAGATCCTGACGGAAAGGGACGTGGCGCTTATTGTGCGGGACGTGCCGGGGGTCCGACGGGCGGCTGCACAAGTATCTGGCCGCGCGCGCCTCGTGGCTGGGGGCCGCATGGCAGACACGAGCTTGCAAGGGGTCGGCGCCGAGTACCTTTCGTTCGGCCCTATCAAAATCGATACAGGGCGATTCCTCACCCCGGCCGACGTGCGAAGCGGGGCGATGGTGGCCATTCTGGGGCGAAGCGTCGCCGACCGGCTCTTCCCCAATGATGGGGCCATTGGCCGCCGGGTGCGGATTGGTGGTGTCCCGGCCGAAGTCGTCGGCACGGCCGCGAACCGAAGCGGAGGGTTGACTTCGGAAGGTGACAACATCGTTCTGGTGCCAATTTCTGCCGCCCGCCAACGATTGGGATTCGGCGTGCCAGGCCAACCCGATGCAGTCAGCCAAGTGCTGATTGAGGTATCGCCGACGGTCAGCCTTGAAAGCACACAGGACGCCGTGACGGCTCTGATCAAGAAGCAGAAAAGGGTCCGCGATGACGACTTGGATCCCTTCTACGTGACAACCAGCAAAGAGCTGGCGCGCGCCGCTGCCGGCGTCATCTCCATTATTCAGTCGGTCCTCACAGCGATCGCCTCGATAAGCCTGCTCGTCGGCGGCATCGGTGTTGCGAACGTGATGTTCGCCTCTGTCGCCGAACGAACGAGCGAAATCGGGCTTCGCATGGCCGTGGGCGCGACGCCGGCGCGCATCCGCCGCCAATTTCTGCTCGAGTCGTCGGTATTGTGTGTTCTCGGCGGCATTGGCGGCGTAATCCTCAGCGGCTTAATCGTCGGAATATTAAGAGCCGCAACCGACCTTCCGATTTCGCTGTCGATTGGTAGCATGGTGCTGGCGTTGACGATTTCCACAGCGGCCGGTTTACTGTTCGGATATCTGCCGGCTCGTCAGGCCTCTCGGATCGATCCCATCGCCGCTTTGCGTCGCGACTAACGTGAGTTTTCTACTGAGAAAATCGCGTCCCTGCTTCAGCCCGGTTTTACATTCACTTCGCTCGCAATGACGGAAAAGTGGCTCCCCGGGACGGATTCGAACCATCGGCCAACCGGTTAACAGCCGGTTGCTCTACCGCTGAGCTACCGGGGAGCAGCCTCTCGGGCGAGGCGCGCCTATAGCAGCGGCCTTCTCGGGCTGGCAAGGGCCTGGCGGGCCCGCTCAGACCGCGAACTGCTCCATCGAGATGCGCTCGTCGAGCGCGTGCTCGGGGTCGAACAGGAGGGTGAGGGCGAGCTCGCGGTCGACGCACACCTCGACGGTGGCGACGTCGCGCACCTCGCGCTGGTCGGCGACCGCGGAGACCGGCCGCTTCTCGGCGTCGAGCACGCGCAGGAAGATCTTGAGATCGTCCGGCACCAGCGCCCCCTTCCACCGCCGCGGCCGGAACGGGCTGATCGGAGTGAGCGCGACGAGATTGGCGCCGAGCGGCAGGATCGGCCCCTGCGCCGACAGATTGTAGGCCGTCGAGCCCGCCGGAGTCGCCACCAGGACTCCGTCGCAGACCAGCTCGGGAAGCACCGTCCGGCCGTTGACCGACACCTCGATCCAGGCCGTCTGGCGGGTCTCGCGAAGCAGCGACACCTCGTTGATCGCCGGGCTGGTGACCGTCTCGCCCGTCACCGTCACCGCCTCCATCCGGAGCGGCGCCACCGACACCGCCTTGGCCTGGTTGACCCGCTCCCTCAGCCCGTCGATCCGCCATTCGTTCATCAGGAAGCCGACCGTGCCCCGGTTCATCCCGAAGATGGGCAGGATCCGGCCGCGGTTGAGCATTTCGTGAAGGGTCTGGAGGAGGAAGCCGTCGCCGCCGAGCGCGATCACCTGCTCGGCCTCGGCGAGCGGAACGAAGTCGTAAGCGTCGCGAAGCATCGACTCGGCCGCCAGCGCCGCCTCGGCGGGCGAGGCGAGCAAAGCGGTGGGCCGGTCGGCATTGGCGGTCATGCCCCGCTTGCTAGGGCGGCGGGGGCGGCGTCGGCAAGCGCTACTTGCCGGACCTTCGTCGCCAGGCGGTGCCTTGGCGCCGGGATGAAGGGAAGGGGGAGGGGGGAAGGGGGAAGGGTTTTCACGCGAAGGCGCGAAGGCGCGACGGGCCCCGGTCCGTGAAAGCGACCGCGAAGGACCGGCCGAAAGGCGGGGCGGTCGCCGCAGCGGGCGGCGGACGGGCGGGCGGACGCCTCGTCGCGGCGGGCCGGCACAAATGAACGGCAGGTAACGGGATCACTGGAGCGGCCGGATAATTGCTACAACTGGCACTAAGCCGTGCGCCAGTTCTTTGGCTCATTCCGGCCGTGAGCGGTTGGCAGCTTTCGGACCCACATCAACAAGAGTTGCCTTTTGCGTTCAGCGACTCTTTCACCCGATCCTAGCGCGCCGAGCCGCGACCGCGCCGGTGATCCTTTTGGGCCGCCTGCTGGAAATACGCATACTCTGCGGTCTCTTCGAAGTGGATTATTCGAGCGCCAAGCTCGAATGCGGCGTTGATTACGAACTCAGCGAGCAGACGGTGGATGGGTCGTTGGTCGACCTTGGCCCAGACCAGGAATCCGCCAAGCCCGATGGTGAAGGCGTTCAGAGCACCTGAACGAATGCGAAGCGGCATGAAGACGAACTTGCGCGCGTCATGATCATCGGAAGCGTAGCGGTGCAAGACTACCTCGAACTCGGGGAAAGACGATAACGGCTTTTCTTCGAAAAGGATCGCGGCCGCCCGTTCACGATAAGGCCCGAGATTTATGTCTCTGAACTGATCACGCTCGCTCACCGATGCACGCCATAGGATCGCGAGGATCGCGCGCGCAAATTGCGGGCCATCGAAAGGCGCATGACGAAATATCCCGCCAGTTGCCGTGCTGCGAGTCATCGACAGCGAGTCGCAGAATCGGATCGCATACTCGTCGTAGGCGCCGAGCTTGCCATCGCATCTCGGGCACAGGATGCCAGCATCGAACTCACCGTGCGGCTGCTTTGCCGGTTTCGCTCCGGTCGAGCGGATCGCCTTGTTATGGCCGCCAAGGTCGCTCAACGTGCGGGCAAACCCGGCCGGGATGATGTGAGCATGGCACAGGCTTGTCTCGGTGCAACCGGGCGCGCGACAGGTCTTGATCATATCAGCGAACGAGCTGATGGACCGGTGCGAAGATCTCGCCAGTCTCGGCAGCGTGGCGGGCTTTCAGAGCGATCAGACGGTCGATTGCGATCCCCCGTGTCAGGCTCTCGTAGAGATCACGGCCGTCCATCGCAATCAGTCGGCGGCCCTTGCCGAACCCCTGAAGGCCCTCATCGGTGAAGCCGCCGAAGCTGATAAGGAGGCCGCGCGCCCACAACGCCTTTTGTTCGAGCTTTGAATGAAAGGCGCCCAATTCGGCGACTCCGACCTTGCGGTTCAGCCACTTCGCTTCGATTAGATAAGTCTCACCAGCAAGCTCAAAGCTGCCGTCGATCTGCTCGCCGACGAGCCGGAAGGGCTCCCGCGCGCTCATCCGAAAGGCGTCGAACAGGTCCTTCAGGTACCGTTCGAAATCATAGCCGCGCTGCTGGGGCGGCAAATCGCGGATGAGGAGGAGGCGTGAGCGGAAGCGATCATATTCTATTGCATCGATAGCAGGTGCCGCGATGACATTAACCGGCGGTGTAGGCCCGCCGCCTCCCAGTCGCGCGATCAGCGCAGCGAACTGCCCAGCGGCGCGGGGAAAGGGGTCGGGTTCGCCCGAGGGCCGCAATGCCTCGCGGTGCTCCCACAGGACGCGAAGCGTGCGCGCCGCGGTGTCGTCGTCGACCTTGCCAAGGAAACACCGCATCCGCCTGGCTTTGGAGCTGCCGTCCGTGGCGTATTCTGGAGCATCGATGTCCACGCCCAGCTCGCGGACGAAAAAGTCGCTGAAGGTGCGGTTCGAGAAATCGAGCACGTAGCCCTTTTCGCCGCCGCGCAGGATCTCGTCGATGAGGCTTAAATCAACTGAACGCAGGCTGCTCATGATGAAGCTTGTTTAGCGAGGCCAGCGGCCGAGCGCGACCCTTCGGCCTTTCACGAAGGAAGAGGCCGAGAGGATACATTTCTCCGTTGGTCGTCGGGCGGAGCTGAGCTCAAAAGTGAACTGCCACCGTTTCAGACCGCCGACGCTTAGACTATAACGACGGTCGGCAGTGCCAGGCACACTAGGCTTTTTCCTCGGTGCCTGGCACCGGAGATGACGGGGCAAGATGACGGGGGACAGTAACCGTAACTGTCCCCTTTTCCCGCTGACCGCCCCCACCGACCGCACCACCATCGTACTACCTGATGCGCTTGATCGTCACGCCGAGGCTGGGGCGAAGTTCGACCTCGCGCGCGAGCTCTTCCAGTCGCTCGGGCGCCTGATGCTGGTCCGGGCGGACTTCGATGTGGTTCTCCTGTACCTCCCCGCCGCCTGGGCCGCCTGCTTTGAGGGCGAGAACTTCGACCTTCATGACTATCTCAAGGCCTTCTGCGCGCCGTCCAACATCCCAATCCAGATTGTCCGGCAGTCAAGCCTGGACCGGACATGCCGCGCGAACGTGATGTGGGGATTAAGCGTGGCGCTCTTCGCGAAGGCCGGCGGGGTTCCTTGGAAGCTCACGGGCCTCGCGCCCGATGAAGCCTTCATCGGCATCAGCTACGCGATGAAAACCACCGCGGACGGAACCAGCTTTACCACCTGCTGCAGCCAGATCTTCGACCCGGATGGAACGGGGTTCAATTTCGTCGCCTATGACGCGAAGGAGTTTGAGCAGGACGGACGTCACAACCCCTACCTCTCCTATTATGAGATGCAGTCGGTGCTGTCGCGCTCGCTCAACATCTATCAGGGCGGCCATACCGGCCGCGTCCCTCGCAAGGTCACGATCCATAAGAACACGCCGTTTCGCGAAGAAGAAATCTTGGGCGCTCTCGACAGCTTTCGGGACGGGACCGAGGTCGAGCTTGTCCAGATCGTCAAGGACGTCGAGTGGAAGGGCATTGCGTACAACACCAACTCTAAGCCCGCACCGCATGGGTATCCGGTGGAGCGGGGAACCTACATCCCCATCGAAAAGCATGAGGCGCTTCTGTGGACGCAGGGTAACGTCAAGGGAGTGCATCTCCGAAAGCCGGACGGCGATGTGTACAAGGAGGGTTCACTCAAGCCCGTCCCGTCGCCGGTGCTGGTCCGCCGCTTCTCGGGTGCCGGCGGCTGGCATGAGACGTGCGCGGGCATTCTCGGCCTGACCAAGATGGATTGGAACAACAACACGCTCTACAAGAAGCTGCCGGTGTCGCTGGTCTATTCGGGCCGGTTCGCTTCGATCCTCAAGCAGAATCCGGGCATCGTCGACAACGTCTACGACTTCCGCAATTTCATGTAGGTAAACAGTGACAGTATATACATTTTTCGCTGGCCGGGTGGCGACGAGCGGCCTCGGGGAAATATATACTGTCGCTAATTTCCCCCTGGAATAAGCGGGCACACTTTCCTCGCGCCTGCTTCAGCGTCGGAACGCGAGCCTGAAGCTCCACCAGAGCAGGGCCAGGATCGCCGCGCTGATGATCGCGCCCCAGAACCAGTAAGGCAGGAGCAGGACATCCGCGATGGCGCCGGTGTCCGAGCGGTGCAGCTCGCCGCCGACATTTCCGCCCGGGCTGAACAGATAGTCCAACTGTTGCCACGCGCTGATCGCCGCCTGGACGCCGAGGAGCTGGAGGGCGAAGCGCCGCCAGGGCGGGGATCCGCGCAGCGCGAGCAGGGCGATCACTGTTTCCAGTGCGGGGAGAACCAGCCAGGGAAAATGGGGACGGTATACATTTTTTGGAGTGAATCGGCCCGGCGTCGGCCTCCGATCGGGCAGCGGAAAATATATACTGTCCCTTTTTTTCGTCCCCTTTTTTCCCGGCTGAAGATCAGGCCTTGCATGGCGGACGACCAGGCCGCCGATCGCCCAGGCGCGCCATCGCCGGAATAGCTGCGCGGCCGACGGCGCTGGAGTTTCACCGCCGCCGGGCCGACAAAGGCGGTCGTGAGCTCTCGAACAGTCCATCGCAGCCCGCGCTACGCCGGGACCGCGGCGATATTCGCGCTGATCGGCGCCATGTTCCTCGCCGAGCTGGCGACGGCTTCGCTCGGCAACGATTCCCGTCTGCTCCGGCTCGGCGCCCTGCCCGACAGCGGAGGGCTCCATCGCCAATATTGGCGGCTCCTGACCTTCGGTTTCCTCCACAGCAACCCGGTTCATCTCCTTCTGAATGTTGTGCTTTTGCTGGTGGCGGGTCCGCCTGCCGAGCGCCGTTCGGGGCCTCGCCGGATCCTTCTCGTCTTCCTTTCGGCCTCGGTGGCGAGCGGCGCCGGGATCCTTCTCAAGCACCAGCTCTGGCCGGCGGCGGGAGTCTCGGTCGGGGCGTCGGGCGGGATGTTCGGCCTCCTCGCGGCCGCGCTCGTGCTGGTCTTGCGCGACGAATCGCCGATTCGAGTCCGAATCGTCCTTCTCGCCGCTCTGGCCGCCGGACTGGGCTATTCGATCCTTCCGGGCGTCAGCCTGGTGGGTCATCTCGTCGGCCTGGCCGTCGGCGCGGCCCTGGCGTTCGCGGTCCCGCACCGGCGCGGCCCGGGCGTCTAGGGGGCCACGCACTCATTCACTCTTCCCCGTCTAAACCGATTGTTGAGGCTGTGCGCGCAGAGTAGGCTCATGGGCTACGAAGCGCCGTCCAGGGGGAAGGGAGAGGGAGGCATGGCCGCGTCCGGCGCACCGCTCTTCTTGCTCTCCTTCCGCCATCGCGACGAGCTCACCGCGACCGCGGAGCGGGCCGGGTGGCTCGCCATCGCGGCTCGGCGGGCCGACAATGCCGAGGGCCGCTTCATCGCCTCGGGCGCGTCGGTCGCCGTGGTCGACGCGCGCGGAGCGCTGCCGGAGGGCAAGGAGGCGGTGCGAAGCCTCGCCGATCCCGCCGAGGCCAATGCGGCGGCCCTGCTCGTCCTCCTCTCGCGGACCGATGCCGAGGCGCTCGACGAGCTGTACGGCGCCGGCGCCACCCATTTCCTGGTCAGCCCGTTCAGCGACACCCAGTTCCTTCAGGCGCTTCAATATGCCCATCGCCACGCCGAGCGGGTCGGCGGCCGGCGGCCGCTTCGGCGCGGCGAGCCGGAGGGACGGACGGGCAAGCCCGGCTCCGCGTCGTGGCGCTGGCAGCCCGGCTCCCCGACCGTCGAACTGAGCCCGGCGCTGGCTCGAAAGGCGGGCCTGGGCGAGGAAGCGGGGCAGAGGATCAGCCTGATGGAGCTGTTCCGAAAGCTCGATCCGGACGGCCGCCGGGCGGCGCGCGGAGCGATCGACCGGCTGCTCGCCACCGGCCAGTCGACCGCCTTCGCCCATAGCGACGGCGAAAGCGACGGCGCCCGGCTCGCCCACCATGTCCGGGTCGAGGGCGAGAGCGACACGGTGGTCGGCCGGACCGAGGCGATCGTCCCCCTGGAAGGCGCGGCCTGGCAGTCGCGCGACCCGATGACGGGGGTCCGCGACGGCCGAGCCGCCCGCGCCTGGATCCAGCGGCAGCTGAAGGCGGAAGAGGAGGGGCAGCCGGCGCTGGTGGTCCTCCTTCTCGCGGTCAGCCGCTTCGACACGATCAACGCCGCCTTCGGCCGGCCGACCGGGGACGCGGTGCTCCAGGCGGCGGCCCGGCGGATCGAGCGGCTGGTCGACGGCGACGGCCGCCGCCGGCTCGTCGCCCGGATCGCCGGCGCCGAATTCGCGATCCTGCTCGCCGCGCCCACCAGCCTCGGAGAGGGGCGCTTCCTCGCCGGCCAGCTGGTGGAAGCGCTCAGCCGGCCGTTCATGTCGGGCGACCATGTCATCACTTTGGGCAGCCGGGTCGGAGTCGTCGCGTCGGATGATGACGAGGATTCCGCCGGGCTGCTCCGCCGCGCCAGCGCCGCCTTGGCCGAGGCCAAGGCGAGCGAGGCCGGCCCGATCAAGGTGGTGGACGCCGGCGCCGCCAGCGACAGCGCGCTAGGCGACCAGCTCGAAATCGACCTCAGGCGCGCTCTCGACCAGGACGAGATCGAGATCCTTTTCCAGCCCCAGGTATCGGTCGCCACCCGCCGGATCGTCGGCGCCGAGGCGCTCGCCCGCTGGCGCCACCCGCGCTTCGGCGAGCTTGGAGCGATGACCCTGTTCAGCGTCGCCGAGCGCTCCGATTATCTCGTCCAGCTCTCCGACCATGTGCAGAGGAAGGCGGTCGCCGCGGCCGCCGCCTGGCCCGAGGCGCTTGCCGGGCTGCGGCTGTCGGTCAACATCACCGCCGCCGACATCGTCCGCCCCGGCTTTGCGGCGCAATTCATCGCGCTCGTCGCCGAGACCGGCTTCGACCCGGGGCGGCTCACCGTCGAGGTGACCGAGAGCGGCCTCATCGAGGACCTGGCCGCCGCCGGCACCTTGCTCGCCTCGCTGAGGGAGGGAGGGCTTCGGGTCGCCATCGACGATTTCGGGACCGGCTATTCGAGCCTCGCCTATCTGAAGGCGCTTCCGCTCGACTATCTCAAGATCGACAAGCGCCTGGTCGAGGACATCAGCGGAAGCCCCCGCGACCAGGTGGTGGTGAGGAGCGTCATCGACATGGCGCGGTCCCTGGGGCTCGAGGTGATCGCCGAGGGGGTCGAGAGCGAGGAGCAGCTTGCCTTGCTCGCCCGCGAGGGCTGCACGCTCTACCAGGGCTTCCTGTGCTCGCCGCCGGTGGAGGCGGAGAGGCTGGCGGAGCTGATGCGCGGGACGCCGCAGCCTTTATCCGCCCACTAGCCGTCATCCCGAGCTTGCCAGTCGTCATCCCGGGCTTGACCCGGGATCCGCGAACAGGGCTTCACTGGTTGCGCTTGCCGGCGTTCGTGGATTCCGGCTTTCGCCGGAATGACGGGAGAGGTCTGCCCCCCCGGCCGCGCGTCAATCGTCGCCGGCGCGACGGGTCTTACATGCCCTGGGGCCCGCCGCCATGGCCTTGCTCGGCGGAGGCCATGGGGAGCGATTTCACCGTCGCTTCCAGCTCGATCAGGCGTTTCGATCGGACCGCGCGCGCCGAGGGACGGGCGCGGGCCGAGTGCTGTCGCTGGGCGTCGTCCGGTCGGATCAGGGGCGTCGGTGCAGCGGCCAACATTAATGAAATCAGGATCATAGCGGCTCCCGCTCAGTTCGCCGCCGTTCAACAAGGCAGGCAGCCCTAGGTTGCAGCGGGCCGGGCGAGCCGCCCGAAAGCCAGGCTGGAAAGCCGTTCAGTGCTTGCTTCCTTCCATGTAATAATGTTACATGCCCTCATGATGGAAGCGAAACGCCTTTGGGGCTCGGCGGCGTCGGTGGCGACGAACCTCCTCCTCTACGGGTCGATCCTGGCCTTGTGGCCGAGGCCGGAATTCGCCTGGGCCGCCGCCGGGCCGGAGCCCTGGGTTTCGGTCGATATCTGGCGTCCCTTCATCGACAATCCCGGCCCCGGGTCGCCGCCGTCCGAGCGGGAAGCCCTCTGCCCAAGCCCGCAGGCGAGGGACTTGTCCTACGCGCTCGCCGCGGCTCCGCTTCCCGACGGCTGGGACCCGCACCGCGAGCAGGGGCGGGCGATCTACGCCTGCGTCCTGGTCGCCGGCGAGGGGACCGTCCGCGACGCCCGGATGCCGGCGGGCAGCGAACCGGCGGCGCTCGAGCGCGAGTTGGTCGACACCATCCGCCGAAGCTGGCGCTTCCGGCTCGTCGCGCGCGAGGCGCCGGCGCCTTCCTGGCAGCGGGTCCGGCTCGACGCCGGCGAGAGCAACGGCATCGTCTGGGACCCGCCGGCACTCGAGCAGGCGCCGGGCTCGCTTCGATGAGCGCAGATCAGCTCAGGATCCGCGCCAGCCCCCGCGACAGCTGAAGGGCGCCGTTGACCCGGCTCGGCGCGTCCGGCCAGCTCCTCGTGATCACCAGCTTGCTGTCGGGGCGAAGCTTGGCGGTGCCCTTGAGGCGCTGGACGTAGGCGATCAGCCCCTCGAGGTCGGGGAAGGCGTCGTTGTGGAAGTGGACGAGCGCCCCCTTCGGGCCGACGTCGAGCTTGACGACCTGGGCGGCCCGGCAATTCAGCTTGATCTCGATGACCTTGAGGAGGTTGTCGGTCTCGTCGGGAAGCTTGCCGAAGCGGTCGATCAGCTCGGCGGCGAAGGATTCGATCTCCTCGCCTTTCTCGAGCTCGTTCATCCGCCGGTAGAGGCCCATGCGCAAATCGAGGTCGGGGACGTAATCGTCCGGGATCATGATCGGAGCGTCGACCGTGATCTGAGGTGAGAAATCCCCGGCCGCCTTGAGGGCGCCGCCGCTCTTCGCCTCGAGGATCGCGTCCTCGAGCATCGACTGGTAGAGCTCGAAGCCGACCTCCCTGATATGGCCCGATTGCTCGTCGCCGAGCAGATTGCCGGCGCCCCGAATGTCGAGGTCGTGGCTTGCGAGCTGGAAGCCGGCGCCCAGCGAATCGAGGTTGGCGAGGACCTGAAGCCGCTTGTCGGCGGCCTCGGTGACGGTTCGGCTCGGCGGAGTCGTGAAGTAGGAATAAGCGCGGGTCTTGGCCCGGCCGACCCGGCCCCTCAGCTGGTAGAGCTGGGCGAGGCCGAAGCGGTCGGCGCGGTGGATGATGAGGGTGTTGGCCGACGGGATGTCGAGCCCGCTCTCGACGATCGTCGTCGACAGGAGGACGTCATATTTGCGGTCGTAGAAGGCCGACATCCTCTCCTCGACCTCGGTCGGCGCCATCTGGCCGTGGGCGGTGACGGCATTCACCTCCGGCACCTCGTCGCGCAGATATTGTTCGAGGTCGGCGAGGTCGGCGACCCGAGGCGCGACGAAATAGGTCTGCCCGCCGCGATAATGCTCGCGCAGCAGCGCCTCGCGGATGACGACCGGGTCCCACGGCATGACGTAGGTGCGCACGGCGAGGCGGTCGACCGGCGGGGTCTGGATGACCGAGAGCTCGCGAAGGCCCGACATCGCCATTTGCAGGGTGCGCGGGATCGGAGTCGCGGTCAGGGTCAAAACGTGGACGTTGGCGCGCAACGCCTTGAGGCGCTCCTTGTGGACGACTCCGAAGCGCTGCTCCTCGTCGACGATCACCAGCCCCAGATTCTTGAACTCGACCGACTTGGCGAGGAGGGCGTGGGTGCCGATGACGATGTCGACCTTGCCGGCCTTGAGCCCCTCCTTCGTCTCCTTCGCCTCCCTCGCGGGAACCAGCCGCGAGAGCCGGCCGATCTCGATCGGAAAGCCCCGGAAGCGCTCGACGAAGGTGTTGTAATGCTGGCGGGCGAGGAGGGTGGTGGGGCAGACCAAGGCGACCTGGTGCCCGGCCATCGCCGCCGTGAAAGCCGCGCGCAGGGCGACCTCGGTCTTGCCGAAGCCGACGTCGCCGCAGACCAGCCGGTCCATCGGCTTGCCGGCGGCGAGATCGTCGAAGACGTCGGAGATGGCCCGGTCCTGGTCCTCGGTCTCCTCATAGGGGAAGCGGTCGGCGAAGGCGGCGTAGCTGGTGTCGGGCTCGACCACGGCGCCGGGGCGAAGGGCGCGTTCGGCGGCGGTCCTGATCAGCTCGCCGGCGATCTCGCGGATCCGCTCTTTCATCCGCGACTTGCGGCGCTGCCAGGCCTCGCCGCCGAGCCGGTCGAGCGCGACCCCGTCGCTCTCGCTGCCGTAGCGGGAGAGGATGTCGATATTCTCGACCGGCACGTAGAGCTTGTCGCCGCCGGCATATTCGAGAGCGACGCAATCGTGCGGCGAGGTGCCGACGGGGATCCGGGTCAGGCCTTCGTAGCGGCCGATGCCGTGATCGGCGTGGACGACGAGGTCGCCGGGCGAGAGCGTCGCCAGCTCGCTCAGGAAGGCGTCGGCCGACTTGCGCCGCTTGCGGCGGCGCACGAGCCGGTCGCCGAGCATGTCCTGTTCGGTCAGAAGGGCGACGTCGGCGGTGGTGAAGCCGTGGTCGAGGGGGAGGATTGCGAGGGCGACGCTCCCTGCTCCTCCCCGGGACGGGGAGGGGGACCGCGCGGCGGTGCCGCGGGGTGGTGGGGGGCCCGCACCTGGCACGACGCCCCCTCCACCATGCTTCGCATGGTCCCCCTCCCCGTCCCGGGGAGGATCTGAAGCGCCGAGGGCTTCCTGCCAGGTGTCGACTTCGACGGCCTTCTTGAGGCCGTGATCGCCGAGCAGGCCCTTGAGACGCTCGCGCGCTCCGGCCGAATAGCTGGCCAGGACGACCTTCTTCTTCGCCCGCCGAAGCGCGGCGATATGATCGACGACGGCCTCGTACACATTGCCGCCCTGCGACCGCTCGGGCGCGAAATCGCGGGCCGCTTCCACCTCGAAGTCGAGCACGGTCTTGCTCTCGGGTTCGTGAAACGGAGTGGCGAGATGGAGCGGGCGCTCCGCGATCAGCCCTTCCCATTCCTCCTTCGACAGATAGAGGGTCTCCGGCTCGAGCGGCCGGTAGCTGCCCGGATCGGACGACTGGGCGCGCTTCCGGTTCTCGTAATAATCGGCGATCGCCTCGAAGCGAGCGTCGGCGGCGCCGGCGTCATGGGCGTCGCGGACGACGAGATCGTCGCCGCCGAGATGCTCGAACAAGGTGTCGAGCCGCTCCTCGAACAAGGGCAGCCAATGGTCGAGCCCGGCCAGGCGGCGCCCGTCCGACACCGCCTGGTAGATCGGGTCGCCGGTCGCGGCGGCTCCGAAGCGCTCGCGGTAGCGCGAGCGGAAGCGCCTGACGCTGTCCTCGTCGAGCAGGGTCTCGGAGGCGGGGAGGAGGGTGAAGCCGCCGGCCTCGCTTCCGGTGGTGCGCTGGGTCGCCGGGTCGAAGCGGCGGACGCTCTCGATCTCGTCGCCGAAGAAATCGAGCCTGAGGCCTTCGCTCTCGCCGGCCGGGAACAGGTCGACGATGCCGCCGCGAACCGCATATTCGCCGGCGTCCTGGACGGTGTCGGTGCGGTGGTAACCGTTGGCGCTGAGCAGGGCCGACAGCTTCGCCATGTCGATCCGCTCGCCGGGCGCCAGCCGGGCCACCAGCTGGCGAACCCGGAAAGGCGTCAGAGTCCGCTGGGTGGCGGCGTTGACCGTGGTGACGAGCAGCTGCGGCTTTTCGGACTTGCGCTGCAAGGCGTGCAGGGTCGCCAGGCGCTCCGACGAGGCGCGCAGGGAAGGGGAGGCGCGGTCGTAGGGCAGGCAATCCCAGGCCGGGAAGGCGAGCACCTCCAGCTCGGGCGCGAAATAGGTCGCGGCGTCCTGCAAATGCCGCATCGCCGCCTCGTCGGGCGCGACGAAGACGGCGCGCGCGCCTTTCGACTTGATTGGGGCGGCGCGCGCGAGATCGGCGGCGAGCCAGGGCAGGAAGCCGGCGGGGGCGCCCGCCAGGGTGATCGGCCGCCTGGCGGTCAGGATCTTCTGGATGTCGGTCACTTATTCGGGATGCTTGATGTAGTTGAGGTCTTGAAGCCGCCGCATAGTCTCGCCTTCGTAGCGCTCCGGCGGACGCGCGGTTCCGATCGCCCAGGCCATGATGTCGACGTCCTGCTCCTCGAGCAGGCTCTCGAACCAGGCCATCTCCGCCTCGCCCCAGGACGCGCCGTGAGCGTCGAAGAAACCGCCGATCATATAATCGGCCTCCCGGGTACCGCGATGCCAGGCGCGGAAACGGAGTCGTTTGAGGCGGTCGGCGGGGTTCATGGGGCTCCATGCGGAAAAGGCCGCCGGGAGAATCCGGGCGGCTTGGCGGTGGCTATGTAGGAATCTTTTCGCCGTCATGCCAGCGCAGGCTGGCATCCCAGGGGGTGAAAGGTTGCGGCGCCTTTCACTCGCCGGGACCCCAGCCTTCGCTGGGGTGACGGGAGAGCATTGTCCGGCGCTATCGTGCGCCTTACCAACCCACCATGCGCCCGGACATCCTCAACCCCCTGTTCGCCGAAGTGGAGGTGCTGAAGGGCATCGGCCCGGCGCTCGCCAGGCCGCTGAAGCGGCTCGGGCTGAACCGGGTGGTCGACATACTCTTCCACCTGCCGGTCAACTGGATCGAGCGCAAACGGGTGGACGTGCTCGACATGGCGGATGCCGGCGGCGTCGTGACTCTGGTGGTGACTCCAGTCGACTATCGCCAAAGCGGGCCGCGCAGCCCCTTCCGGGTCCAGGCGACCGATCGCGAGGGCAATTACCTCTCGCTCACCTATTTCCACAATCCGGGCTGGGCCAAGAAGCAGCTTCCGCTCGGAGTGCCCAAGGTGGTCTCGGGTCGGATGGAGATGTACGGGCAGGAGCTTCAGATGGTCCATCCGGACTATGTGCTGGAGCCGAACGAGGCGCTCGATCTGCCCGAGAGCGAGCCGGTCTATCCGCTGTCCGAAGGCCTCACCAACCGGCGCATGGCCGATCTCGCCGCCCAGGCGCTGGCGCGGGCGCCGGCGCTCGGCGAATGGATCGAGCCGAGCCTGCGCGCCGCCCGCTCCTGGCCCTCGTGGCAGGAAGGGCTGGCGGACGTTCATCGGAGCCGAAGCGCGGGCCCGGCGCGCGAGCGGCTCGCCTATGACGAGGTGTTCGCCAACCAGCTCGCCCTGATGCTGGTGCGGGCCTCGTCGAAGCGCCGCCGCGGGGTCGCGCTGAAGGGCGACGGACGGCTTCGCGACGTCCTCAAGCTGCCCTACGCCGCCACCGGCGCCCAGCGCCGCGCCGCCGCCGAGATCGAGGGCGACCTCCAGCAGGGAAGCCCGATGCTTCGCCTCCTCCAGGGCGATGTCGGCTCAGGCAAGACGCTCGTCGCCCTGATGGCGATGCTGATCGCGGTCGAGGCCGGAGCTCAGTCGGCCCTGCTCGCCCCGACCGAGATCCTCGCCCGCCAGCATTTCGACACTTTGTCGCGCCAGCTCGCCGGCCTGCCGGTCAACGTCGCGATCCTCACCGGCCGGGAGAAGGGAAGGGCCCGGGAATTGACCCTGATGGGCCTGGCCGACGGCTCGATCGACATCCTCGTCGGCACCCACGCCATCTTCCAGCAGGCGGTGGCCTACAAAAGGCTCGGCCTCGCCGTGGTCGACGAGCAGCACCGTTTCGGGGTCGCCCAGCGGATGATGCTGGCCTCGAAGGCCGAGCGGCCGCCCCACCTCCTCGTCATGACCGCCACTCCGATCCCGCGAACCCTCACCCTCACCCAATATGGCGAGATGGACGTCAGCCGCCTGGACGAGATGCCGCCCGGACGGCAGCCGGTCGAGACCCGGGTGCTGAGCCTCGAGAAGCTCCCCGAGGTCACCGACGCGCTCGCCCGGCACATCGCCCGCGGCGGCCAGGCTTATTGGGTCTGCCCCCTGGTCGAGGAGAGCGAGGCTTCCGACCAGGCCGCCGCCGAGGAGCGGGCGCGGCTGCTCAGGCTTCGCTTCGGCGACAAGGTCGGACTCGTCCACGGCCGGATGAAGGGGCCGGAGAAGGACGAGGCGATGGCCGCCTTCCAGCAGGGGGCGATCTCGGTCCTCGTCGCGACAACCGTCATCGAGGTCGGGGTCGACGTCCCCAACGCCACCCTGATGATCGTCGAGGGTGCCGACCGCTTCGGCCTCGCCCAGCTCCACCAGCTGCGCGGCCGGGTCGGACGAGGGGAGGCGCGTTCGATCTGCCTGCTCCTGCGCGGCAACGCGCTCAGCGAAACCGGCCGCGCCCGCCTCGCTTTGATGCGCGAGACCAATGACGGCTTCCGCATCGCCGAGGAGGATTTGCGGCTGCGCGGGGCGGGGGAGATATTGGGCACCAAACAGTCGGGCGAGGCCCAGTTCCGGCTGGCGTCGCCGGAGCAGATTGCCGAGCTGGCCCAGATGGCAAGCGACGACGCCCGGTTGCTGGTCGACCGCGACGGCGGGCTGGAAGGGCCGAGAGGGCAGGCGGCGAGGGTGCTGCTCTATTTGATGGAGCGCGATGCCGCGGTGGGATTGCTTCGTTCGGGCTAGCTCCTCCCCGGAACGGGGAGGGGGACCATGCGCAGCATGGTGGAGGGGGCCCGCCTCGCACCGCTCCGATGCCGGGCCCCCTCCACCACGCCGCTTCGCGTGGCGGTCCCCCTCCCCGTTCCGGGGAGGAGCTAAGGCGTCAGCAGCCCGTGCTTCTTCTTGCCGGCCGAGATACGTACTTCGCGGGTAACGCTAATGTTGATGTCCTCGCTGACCACTTCTCCGTCGATGCGAGCTCCCCCTTGGGCGATCAGCCGGCGCGCTTCGTTCTTCGAGTTGACGAGGCCGAGTCCCGTCAGTGCCTCCGCCAGCCTTAATCCATCGGCATTCTTCACCATCGGCAGCGCCCCGCCACCCGCCCCCTCCTCGAACGTCATTCGCGCCGTCTCCGCCGCCCCTCGCGCCGCCTCGTCGCCATGCGCCATCGCCGTCGCCGCATCAGCCAGAACTTTCTTGGCCTCGTTGATCTCGGCCCCGCCCAGCGCCTCGAGCCGCTCCACTTCGTCGAGCGGCAGGTCGGTGAACAGCCTGAGAAAGCGGCCGACGTCGCCGTCCTGGCTGTTGCGCCAATATTGCCAATAATCCCAGGGGCTGAGCTGGTCGGCATTGAGCCAGACCGCTCCGGCGGCGGTCTTGCCCATCTTGGCGCCGTCGGCGGTGGTGAGCAGCGGGGTCGTCAGGCCGTAGAGCTGAATTCCCTCGATCCGGCGGGTCAGCTCGATGCCGTTGACGATATTGCCCCATTGGTCGGAGCCGCCCATTTGAAGCCGGCATGCCGAGCGCCTCGCCAGCTCGAGGAAGTCGTAGGCCTGGAGGATCATGTAGTTGAATTCGAGGAAGGTGAGCGGCTGCTCGCGCTCCAGCCGCAGCCGGACGCTGTCGAAGGTCAGCATCCGGTTGATGGTGAAATGCGGGCCGACGTCGCGAAGGAAGGGGATGTAGTCGAGCGCGTCCAGCCAGTCGGAATTGTCGACCAGGATCGCGCCGGTGGGCCCGTCGTCGAAGCTCAGGAATCGTTCGAAGCACCGGCGGATGGACGCGATGTTCCCGGCGATGGTGTCCTCGGTGAGGAGCTTGCGGGCCTCGTCCTTGCCGGACGGGTCACCGATCCTGGTGGTGCCGCCGCCCATCACGACGATGGGCTTGTGGCCCGCCTGCTGGAGGCGCCGGAGCATCATGATCGAGACGAGGTTGCCGACGTGGAGCGAGGGCGCGGTGGCGTCGAAGCCTATGTAGGCTGGGACGACCTGGCGGGACGCGAGGTCGTCCAGGCCCTCGGCATCGGTCACCTGGTGGATGTAGCCGCGCGCGTCGAGCAGGCGGAGGAGTTCGGAGCGGTATTCGGCCATAGCCGGCTCCCTAGCCTTCCCGTCCTCCCCGCGAAAGCGGGGATCCCGCTTCCCTTGACCCGGGCCATCGAAAGAAGCGGGATTCCCGCTTTCGCGGGAATGACGTAGGGCCCGGCCATGGCCATGAGTCTCGACCTCCGTCCCCATCCGGGCATCCCGCCGGGGCCGGTCCAGGCGATCCGCGTCGAGGTCGAGAGGCGCGGCAGCGCGCTTGCTTTCACTTATGCCCTGGCCGGCGCCGTCGAGCGGATCCGCATTCCGTCGCCGAGTCCAGCCAAGCGAGCGGAAGATTTGTGGCGCCACACCTGCTTCGAGGCGTTCCTTCGCGTGCCGGGAGAGGAGGCGTATTTCGAGCTCAATTTCTCTCCGTCAGGCGAATGGGCCGCCTACCGGTTCGAAGGATATCGCTCCGGCCGGACGGAGCTCGACATTCCGGCGCCCTCCATCAGCGGGTATGAGGGTGGCGAAGCGCTGGTTCGTTTCGTCTCGCTGGAGGGGCTGCCGAGCCATGGCGTCCGGGGGCTGGGCTTGTCCGCGGTCGTCGAGGACGCCGCGGGCGGCCTTTCCTATTGGGCCCTCGCCCATCCGCCCGGAGACCCCGATTTCCACCATCCCGATTGCTTTGCGGTCGAATTCCCGGCGGCGTCGATTTGACTTCGTCATTGCGAGGAGCGAAGCGACGCGGCCATCCAGCTTCGGCGTTCGTCACGGGCTCAGCGCTGGATTGCTTCGCTTCGCTCGCAATGACGGAATTCTGATGCTTCGCTTCGGCATAGACCGCCTCATCGCCGACCCCGCCTTGCGCGCGCCGCTGGAGGGCAGGCGAGTCGCGCTGCTCGCCCATCCGGCCTCGGTGACCGGGGACCTCGTCCATTCGCTCGACGCGCTCATCGACTGCGGCCTCAACGTCACCGCCGCCTTCGGGCCTCAGCACGGCCTGAGGGGCGACAAGCAGGACAATATGGTGGAATCCGACGATTTCACCGATCCCGCCCACAACATCCCGGTCTTCAGCCTCTACGGCGAGGTCAGGCGCCCCACCGGCCAGTCGCTCGGCACGTTCGACGTCCTGCTCGTCGATCTCCAGGACCTCGGCTGCCGTATCTACACCTTCATCACCACCTTGCTCTACGTCCTCGAAGCGGCCGCCGAGCACGGCAAGCAGGTCTGGGTGCTCGATCGCCCCAACCCGGCCGGCCGGCCGGTCGAGGGGTTGAGGCTTCGTCCGGGCTGGGAGAGCTTCGTCGGCGCCGGGCCGCTGCCCATGCGCCATGGCCTGACCTTGGGCGAGCTCGGCCGCTGGTTCGTCGAGACGATGAAGCTCGACGTCGATTACCGGGTCGTCCAGATGGAAGGCTACGAACCCGACGCCGCGCCCGGCTTCGGCTGGCCGACCGAGCGGATCTGGATCAACCCCAGCCCCAATGCCGCCAATCTGTGGATGGCCCGCGCTTATGCCGGCACCGTGATGCTCGAGGGCACGACCCTGTCGGAGGGGAGGGGCACCACCCGCCCGCTCGAATTGTTCGGCGCCCCCGACATCCAGGCCGCCGCCCTCCTCGCGGAAATGCGCCGCCTCGCGCCCGAATGGCTGCGCGGCTGCGCCCTGCGCGAGATCGCGTTCGAGCCGACCTTCCACAAGCATGAAGGCAAGACCTGCCACGGCCTCCACATCCACCCGGAAGCCGCTTTCTACGACCACGAGGCCTTCCGCCCCTGGCGCCTCCAGGCGCTCGCCTTCAAGGCGATCCGCCGCCTCCGGCCGGATTACGACCTGTGGCGCGATTTCCCCTACGAATATGAATATGGCAAGCTCGCCATCGACATCATCAACGGCGGCCCGGCGCTTCGCGAGTGGGTGGACGATCCGGCGGCCACGCCGGGCGATCTGGACGCGCTGACAAGGCCCGACGAGGAGGCGTGGCTGGAGGAACGCGCGCCCTTCCTCCTCTACCCCTCGCGTTGACGAAAACGCCCCGAAACCCTAGATAAAAGCCATGGCCATCCGCCCCATCATCGAGGCACCGGACCCCTTGCTCCGGCAGATTTCCACGCCGGTCGAGGCGATCACGCCCGAGATCCAGGCGCTGATCGACGACATGTTCGAGACGATGTACGCGGCCCCCGGAATCGGCCTCGCCGCCATCCAGGTCGGAATCCCCAGGCGGATCCTCGTCATCGACGTCCAGGACCCCGAGGAGGAGGATGGCGACCCGGTGCGAAGGCCGATGACGTTCATCAACCCCGAAATCCTGCGCAGCGCCGAGACGATCGTTCCCTATCAGGAGGGCTGCCTCTCGGTCCCCGACCAATATGCCGAGGTCGAGCGCCCCGATTCAATCCGCGCCCGCTGGCTCGACCGCGACGGCAAGGTCCATGAGAAGGAGCTGGACGGGCTGCTCGCCACCTGCCTGCAGCACGAGATGGACCATCTGGAAGGCGTGCTCTTCATCGACTATCTTTCCCGCCTCAAGCGCGACATGATCCTGAGGAAGCTCGCCAAGGCGCGGAAGGAACGGGCGCTGGCGGCGTAGGGCGGGAAGGGCGAGGACAATCCCGTCATCCCGGCGAAAGCCGGGACCTCCGAGAGACCCGCCGCGACTTCTCGCCCCGAGGTCCCGGCTTTCGCCGGGATGACGAGGGTTTTCCACAGCTTCCGTCGCCCCGCTCTTTACCATTTCCGCCCCGTGGCTTAGGTTCGCCCTTCGTTCCAGAGGCAGAAAATGGACTCCGCCGCGCTCGTCATCGCCCTCCTCGCGCTCGTCGCCGGCCTCGCCGCGGGCTGGTTCCTCGGCGGCCGCCATTCCGAGCTCTACCGCAAGGAGCGCGACGACCGGCTCGAGGATTTCCGTAAGGCGATCACCGATCTCGCCGACATGCAGTCGAAGCTGGACGAGGCGCGGCAAGCCTGCGCCGACGCGAAAACCGAATGCGCCCGCCTTTCCGCCGGCCAGGAGGAACGCGAGCGGGCGTTCGTCGCCCGGCTCGAAGAGATGAAGGGCGCTCGCGAGGCTTTATCCGCGCAATTCAGCGAGATAGGAGGCAAGCTTCTCGGCGAGGCTCAAAAGCAGTTCCTCGAGCGCGCCGACGCCCGCTTCAACCAGGCCGGCGAGAAGCATGAGGAGAAACTGAGGGCGCTGCTCCAGCCGGTCGAGACGACTCTCAAGCGCTACGAGCAAGGGCTGGCGCAGGTCGAGAAGGAGCGTGTCGGAAGCTACCGCGAGCTGCGCGAGGCGGTCGAGTCGGTCCGCTCGGGCCAGACCCAGGTCCGGGATGAGACCGCACGGCTGGTCAATGCGCTTCGCTCCAGCCCCAAGTCGCGGGGCCGCTGGGGCGAGCAGAGCCTGAAGAACGTGCTCGAGCAGGCGGGCCTCTCGCCCTACGCCGATTACCAGACCGAGGTCTCGGTCGACACCGAGGACGGGCGCCTTCGCCCCGACGTCATCGTCAGGCTGCCCGGCGGCCGCAAGCTGATCATCGACGCCAAATGTTCGCTGAACGCCTTCCTCGACGCCTCCGAGGAGGTGGACGAGGCGGTGCGCGTCAGCCACCTCAAGGCCCACGCCGCCTCGATCCGCAATCATGCCCAGCAGCTCGGCGGCAAGAATTACTGGGACCGGTTCGGCGAGGCGGCCGACTATGTCGTCATGTACATTCCGGGCGAGCATTTCCTCACCGCCGCGCTCGAGCAGGACGAAGGGCTGTGGGAATGGGCGTTCGAGCGCCGGGTCCTCCTCGCCACCCCCACCAACCTCGTCGCCATCGCCCGCACCGTCGCCAGCGTCTGGCGCCAGGAGAAGCTGGCCGAGGAAGCCGCCGAGATCGCCCGCCTCGGCAAGGAGCTCCACGCCCGCCTCGCCACGATGGGCGGCCATGTCGCGCGCATGGGCCGCAACCTCGAGCTGGCCACCGGCGCCTACAATTCCTTCGTCGGCAGCCTCGAGAGCCAGGTCATGACCCAGGCCCGCCGCTTCGAGGCGCTCGAAGTCTCGAGCGGCGCCAAGGAGATCGAGCCGCTTCCGATGGTCGACACGGCGCCGCGCCAGCTTACCAAGCTCGATCCGGGCGAGGTGCCGGAGGCGGCGGAATAACCGTCATTGCGAGGAGAGTCCCGGCCGAACGCCGGCCCGGCTCCCGACGCGGGCTTCGGAGCGCTCTCCTATTCGTCTTCGCCCGTCTTCTTGCCCCCGCAACCTTTGTAGGTTTCGCCGTCCGCGACGATCGTGACCTGATGCTCATAATAGCCGTCCGGCGCGTCTTCGCACCGAGCATAAGTGATGGTGGCCGTCAGCCGGTCGGTCACGTAGCGGCGGCCGTTTTTGAGCGGCACGGGCTTCGGACTGGCAACGTCGATATGCTTCTCGCCGTAATTCCCGTGATAATCGAGCCGCCCCTTGGCGATGGTGAGGGTCCAGACCGGCTCGTAGCCGCTCGCCTCATAGGGTTCGGGGGGTGCCTCCGAAGCGGCGGGCGCGGCGGTGTTGGCGGCGGGCGCCGCCTGGGCCGGGCTTGTCACGTTCTCGGGAGCAGTGACCGGGACCGTTGCCGAATTGGCGTCGACGATGTTGGCTTCGTTGCTCTCATTGTCGCCTGCCGGACTGGTACAGGCGGAGACGGCTGCCAAAGCCATGACAATGGACCATTTTGTTGGAAAGACCAGCGCGCGCACGGCGGACCTCCATTCTTGACGATGTTCATGGAAACGCGCCCGCGACTCGGCCCCGGATCTTAGGTTACGCCCGCCGCCACTGGTTGACCACCTCATAGGCCATCACCGCCGTCGCCACGGCCGCGTTGAGGCTGTCGGCCTTGCCGGCCATCGGCATCTTCACCAGCAGGTCGCACTCCGCCTCGTAAGCCTCGGGCAGCCCTTGCGCCTCGTTGCCGACGAGGAGGAAGGCGGGCTTTTCGTAGCGCGGCGCCTGATAGTCGAGCTCGGCCCTGAGGCTGGTGCCGATCAGCTGCCCTTCGCCGCCGCGCAGCCAGGCCACGAACTCGCCCCAGGGCGCGGCCGCGACCCTTTGGGTGAAGAGGGCGCCCATCGACGAGCGCACCGCCTCGGCCGAGAAAGGATCGACGCACTCGTCGACCAGGATCAGCCCGCCGGCGCCGACGGCGTCGCCGGTGCGAAGGATGGTGCCGAGGTTTCCGGGATCGCGCAGCGCCTGGGCGACGATCCACAGCGGCGCCGCACTCCGGTCGATGCGCTCCAGGCCCGTATCGAAAGCGCGGTAGACGCCGAGCACAGTCTGCGGGTTTTCCTTGCCGCTGAGCTTATGGAGGATGTCGGCGTTGGTCTCGATCACATCGCCATGCGCCTCCTCGACCTCGCCGATCAGCGTCTCGAGCAAGGGATGCTCCGTTCCCGCCGCGTAGAACAGGATCGCCGGCAGCCTTCCGGCTTCGCGCGCCTCCGTGAGGATTCGCAGTCCCTCGGCGACGAACATGCCCTGCCGCCGCCGCCCCTTCTTGTCGCGAAGCGCTCGGACGTCCTTGACCAGGGGGTTGGAGAAAGCGGTGATCTGGCGCGGCATTACCCGTCACCCCGGCGGAAGCCGGGGTCTCGTGGCGACCCGCCGAGACCTCTGGTCCTGGGGTCCCGGCTTTCGCCGGGATGACGGTTCGGCCGTCCCATCAATCCTCCCCGAAGCGGTCCTCGACCAAAGCGACCAGAGCCTCCAATGCGACCTCCGCCCCGTCACCCTCGGCATGGATGGTAATGCTGTCGCCCATGGCCGCGCCGAGCATCATCAGGCCCATGATCGAGGTGCCGCACACCCGGCTGCCGTCCTTCTCGACCTCGACCGAGGCGGGAAGGCCCGAGGCCAGGGTGACGAAGCGGGCGCTGGCTCGGGCGTGGAGACCGCGCCGGTTCCGCATCTCGACCGTCCGGCTGGCCACGCTCAGACGGTCTCCCCGAGTATCTCCGAAGCGACCGAGATGTACTTGCGCCCGGCCTCGCGAGCCGCGGCGACCGCGGCCTTGACGTCGAGCAATTTGCGGGCGCCCTCGAGCCGGATCAGCATCGGCAGATTGACCCCGGCGATGACCTCGATCTTCTCCGACTTCATCAGCGAGATGGCGAGGTTGGACGGCGTTCCGCCGAACAGGTCGGTGAGGATGATCACTCCGCTGCCGTCGTCGACCTTGGCGATCGCCTCGGCGATGTCGTTGCGGCGGCTCTCCATGTCGTCCTCGGGGCCGATGCAGATCGCCTCGATCCGCTCCTGCATCCCCACCACATGCTCCATGGCGCGGACGAACTCCGCCGCCAGCCGGCCATGGGTCACCAAAACCAGACCAATCATTCAGACTTCCCAATCCTGCGGCTTGCCCCCGCGACCGCCCTCGACCCCCTCGCGCGACGGCGAGGCGAGGTCGCGATGTTCGAGAGTGGGCGAAAATCCCGCCTCGCGCAACCGCGCAGCGATATGCTCCGCGACATGCACCGAACGGTGCCGGCCCCCGGTACAGCCGAAGGCGATCGTGACATAGGATTTTCCTTCCGCTCCGTAACGGGGGAGGAGAAAGAGGAGCAGATCGCCGATATGGGCGACGGCCTCGGCATAAGCCTCGTCGCCGGCGACATAATCGGCCACGGCCGGATCCTGCCCGGTCAGGTTGCGAAGCTCGTCCACCCAATAGGGATTGCGAAGGAAACGCAGGTCGAAGACGTTGTCGGCGTTGCGCGGCACTCCGCGGGCGAAGCCGAACGACATGATCGACAAGGTCGGCTGGACGGCGCCGCCGCCGAAGCGCTGGCGAAGCTGCTGCTGAAGGGCGTTGGGCGCGGTGTCGGTGGTGTCGATGACATGATCGGCCCAGCGCCGCAGCGGCGCCATCAGCTCGCGCTCGGCGGCGATTCCGTCGGTCGCCGGGCGGTCGGGAGCGAGCGGGTGGCGCCGGCGGGTCTCGGAATAGCGGCGCAGCAATTCGGAGCCCGCGCAGTCGAAGAAAAGCGTTTCCACCGGCACGCTCTGCTCGTCCTGAAGCGCCTTGATCTGCTTGACGATGCGGTTGGCGTCGAAGTCGCGGGTGCGGCTGTCGACGCCGAGGGCCAGCGGCCGCCGCCGCCGCGAGCTGCCCTTGCCGAGCGGGGTCTCGAGCAGATCCTCGAGCAGCGACAAAGGCAGATTGTCGACCACTTCCCAGCTCAGATCCTCGAGGGTCCGAAGGGCGGTCGACTTGCCGGCGCCGGAGAGGCCGGTGACGAGCAAGATCCGTTGCGGGGCGGGGCCGGCGGTCAAAGGCGAAGTCCGAAAAGCACGAGCGCATGCTCTAGCTTGAGCGGCGCGGAAGGCTCAAGCGCGGCGATGGCGACGAGCGGGATGGCCTGGCCGGCCAGAGCGATGGTCTGCGCTTCCGGCAGTCGCTCGACCTCCCGGTCGAGGTCGGCATAGAGGCAGACCGGGACATTCGCGGCGGCTTCCAGCTCGACGATTCCAACGCCCCGGACCTCGATCTTCCCGGCGATCCTCTCGGGGGCCCTGGCGAGCAACGTCTCGCCGGCTCGCCGAAGCTCCGTATAATCGTCGCTGACCAGCCTCGCCCCGCGGTCGATCAGGCGCAAGGCGAGGTCCGACTTGCCAGCGCCCGATTTCCCCGCGAGCAGCACCCCGCGGCCGCCGATCGCGACGCACGAGGCGTGGACGATCTCGTCGGGCGGCACGATCATTCCGACGGGGCCTGGGGAAAGCGCAGGACGAAGCGGGCGCCGCTTCGGCCGTCGTAGCGGTCCTCGACTTCGATCCGGCCGTCATGGCCGTCGACCGTCGCCCTGGCGATGGCGAGGCCGAGGCCGGAATGACGGCCGAAGCCGTCGGCCTCGGGGCGGACACTGTGGAAGCGGCGGAAGATCGACTGCCTCGCCTCCACCGGCACGCCCGGCCCCTGGTCCTCGACCTCGATCACCACCTCGCCGCCGAGCAGGGTCGCGCCGATCTCGACCAGGCTGCCGGGCGGCGAGAAGGAGATGGCGTTGTCGACGATATTGTCGATCGCCCGCGCCAGCCGCGATTCGTCGCCGAGGATGACGGCGCTTCCGACCCGAGGCCGGGCGAAGGCGAGCCGGACCCGCCGCTCAACCGCCCGCGGCCGCCACAGTTCGAGAAGGGTCTCGAGCAGATGGCCGAGGTCGACGGGCTCGAAGCGGGCGCGGCTCAGCTCGGCGTCGAGCCGCGACGCTTCGGCGATGTCGACGACCAGCCGGTCGAGCCGGACGACGTCGCTCAGCACGATCTCGAGCAGCTGGCGCCGGAGCGCCGGATCCTCGATCTTGTCGAGGCTGTCGACGGCGGAGCGAAGCGAGGCGAGGGGGTTCTTGAGCTCGTGGGTGACGTCGGCAGCGAAGGCCTCGGTGGCGTCGATCCGGTAGCGCAGCGCCTCGGTCATGTCGTGAAGGGCGCGGGCGAGCAGGCCGATCTCGTCGCGGCGGCCGGGCAGGGTCGGCATCGCCACTTCGCGAGCGCGGCCGAGCCGGACCTGATGGGCGGCCCGGGCCAGGCGGCGCAGGGGAAGGGCGATGGTGCGCGCGAGGAACAGCGACAGCAGCACCGAGACGATCAGGGTGATCGTCGCGATGATCAGCAAGGTGGTGCGCTCGTCGCGGACGATGCTTCTTATGTCGCGCGCGTTGCGGGTGAGCAGGACGACCTCGTCGGAGCCGGGCACTCTCGACGCGGCGGAGATGAAGGGAGTCCCCTCCGGCGCCCGCCGTACCATGGAGTGCGGCCGCAGCTCGCGAAGCGCCGCGACCGCCTCGCTCCAGCCGTCGAGCCGCCGCGGCTCGGGCATCGGCAGCGGCGGCGGCGAGGGCGCGCCGACCATGGCGTCGAAGGCGTTGTCGAGCGAGCGGGCGACATATTTGCGCCACGGCTCGCGGCTCGGATCGCGAAGCTCGTAGGTCGGCGGCGCTCCGGCCCAGCTGTCCATCCGCATCGCGCCGTCGGCGCCGAAGACTCGAAGCCGCGTTCGCGAACGGGCTCCGAGGCGGTGAAGCAGGGCGGTCTCCTCGCCGGGCTCGGCGAGCGCGAGCGAGTCCGCCATGATCCCGATCTGGGTCTCGGCGCTGGTCACCGCGCCGGCGGTGAGCCGGCCGCGGAAGCTGTCGAGGTAGAAGATCGATCCGGCGAGGATGGCGAGGGCGAAGATGTTGACCGCGAGGATGCGGTGGAGGAGCATCCAGCGGCCCGACCATTTGAGGTCGAGATCCTTCTCGTCATTCCTCGGCAAAGCGGTAGCCCACGCCGTAGAGCGTCTCGATCGCCTTGAACTCGGCATCGACGCTTCGGAACTTGCGCCTGAGGCGCTTGATGTGGCTGTCGATGGTTCGGTCGTCGACGTAGATATCGTCCTGATAGGCGACGTCCATCAGCTGGTTGCGCGATTTGACCACGCCCGGCCGCTGCGCCAGCGCCTCGAGGATCATGAATTCGGTGACGGTCAGGGTGACGTCCTTGCCGCCCCACGCCACCCGGTGCCGGGCCGGATCCATGGTCAGCCGCCCGCGAACGATCAGCGGCGTTTCGGTCTCCGCCTGGGCCTCGTCGGCCGGCGCCGACCGAGCCTCGGCGCGCCGCAGAATGGCGCGGATTCGGGCGATTAGGAGTCTTTGGGAAAATGGCTTCGCAACGTAATCGTCGGCACCCATCGCCAGGCCCAGCGCCTCGTCGATTTCCTCGTCTTTCGACGTCAGGAAGATGACCGGGAGCTCGCTCTTCTCGCGGAGGCGGCGGAGGAGTTCCATGCCGTCCATCTTGGGCATCTTGACGTCGAGCACGGCGAGGTCGGGCGGGTTGTCGACCAGGGCCTTCAAAGCCGCCTCGCCGTCCGAATAGACCCGCGTCGCGAAGCCCTCGGCCTGAAGGGCGATCGACACCGAGGTGAGGATGTTGCGGTCGTCGTCGACCAGGGCGATGGTAACCGGCATCCGGCGCTCATTAACGCCTATCATCCGTCATTGCGAGGAGCGTAGCGACGAAGCAACCTACACGCCTCCACAGCCGCGGCTGGATTGCTTCGCTGCGCTCGCAATGACGGGCTTAAGGCCGTCACCCTTTGACGAAAGGAGGCCGCTCCGATATGGGCCCCCCAACCCGACGGGCGCGCCTTGGCCGCCCGTTTCGTCATATAATTCAAGGGAGAATGTCGTGGCCAATCGCGTGCCGGCAAAGGGGCTGGGTATCGGCACCGGAGCCGAGCTTCACTGGAACCTCATGACTGCGCAGCTGGTCGAGCAGGCCGTGCGCCGCGGCGAGGGCGTGCTGGCCAAGGACGGCCCGCTGGTGGTGCGCACCGGCAAGCATACCGGCCGCTCCGCCAACGACAAGTTCATCGTCCGCGACGCCGAGACCGAGACCAGCATCTGGTGGGACAATAACAGGTCGATGACGTCGGACGATTTCGCCGCGCTCAAGGCCGATTTCCTGGCCGCGGTGGCGGAGAAGGAAACGCTCTTCGTCGCCGACCTCCACGGCGGCTCGCAGCCCGAGCATCGCGTCCGGGTGCGGGTGATCAACGAGCTCGCCTGGCACAACCTCTTCATCCGAACGCTCCTTGTCCGCCCGGAGAGCGAGGAGCTTGACGGCTTCGAGCCCGAATTCACGATCATCGACCTGCCCAGCTTCCGGGCCGACCCCGCCCGCCACGGCACCCGCTCGGAGACGGTGATCGCCGTCAACCTGACCGAGAAGCTGATCCTGATCGGAGGCACCGCTTATGCCGGCGAGATGAAGAAGTCGGTGTTCGGAATCCTCAACTACCTCCTTCCCGCCGAGGGCGTGATGCCGATGCACTGCTCGGCCAATATCGGCCCCGAGGGCGACACCGCCGTCTTCTTCGGCCTCTCCGGAACCGGCAAGACGACGCTCAGCGCCGACGCCAGCCGGACCCTGATCGGCGACGACGAGCATGGCTGGTCCGACACGGCGGTGTTCAACTTCGAGGGCGGCTGCTACGCCAAGATGATCCGCCTCTCGCCCGAGGCGGAGCCCGAAATCTACGCGACGACGAAGCGCTTCGGCACCGTGCTCGAGAATGTCGTGATCGATCCGGAAACGCGCGAGCTCGACTTCGACGATTCCCGCTTCGCCGAGAATACCCGCGGCGCCTATCCGATCGATTTCATCCCCAATTCGTCGGCCGACAATCTCGGGCCCGTGCCCAGGAACATCGTCATGCTGACCGCCGACGCGTTCGGCGTGCTCCCCCCGATCGCGCGCCTCACTCCCGACCAGGCGATGTATCATTTCCTCTCCGGCTACACCGCCAAGGTCGCCGGCACCGAAATAGGCGTGACCGAGCCCGAGGCGACCTTCTCGACCTGCTTCGGAGCCCCGTTCATGCCGCGCCACCCGAGCGTCTACGGCAACCTCCTCAAGGCTCGGATCGCCAAGGGCGGAGTGTCGTGCTGGCTGGTCAATACCGGCTGGACCGGCGGCAAATACGGCACCGGCGAGCGAATGCCGATCAAGGCGACCCGCGCCCTGCTCAACGCCGCGCTCGACGGCTCGTTGAACGACGTGACTTTCCGCACCGACGAGAATTTCGGCTTCGAGGTCCCGGTGTCGGTGCCCGGCGTCGATCGCGCGATCCTCAATCCGCGCGACACCTGGGCCGACAAGGGCGCTTACGACAAGACGGCGGCAAAGCTGGTCAAGCTCTTCATCGACAATTTCGCCAAGTTCGAAGCCCATGTCGACAAGGGCGTGCGCGACGCCGCCCCGCGCGCTCAGATGCAACCGCAAGCGGAGCCCACGCAAACGGCCGCCTGACGCTTCAGCCCCTCAAGACCCGAAGGGGCGCGTCGGCACGAGGCCGGCGCGCCCTTTTTCTATGCCTTCGTCATCCCGGACTTGATCCGGGATCCACCTTCTTTCTTGCGACGCCGGGAAAAGCAGGTGGATGCCGGATCAAGTCCGGCATGACGGTTCAGGATCGAGGAACCCAGACCCCATGACCGACAAACACGAACCCCGCCTCTTCCCCGACGGCGCGGCCATACGCCACATCGGCGAGGGCCTCCTCGCCTGCGCGCTGCGCCGCGAGGAATGGACCCACGAGGCCCATCTCGCCGCCTGCTGCTGGCTCGTCGTGGAGCGCCCCGACATCGCGCCCGAGCGCGACCTCCCCGACCTCATCCGCCGCTTCAACGAGAGCGTCGGCGGGGTGAACAGCGACACCGAAGGCTATCACGAGACGATCACCCAGTGCTTCATCCGGGCGGTCCGCCTCTACCTGGCACGCACCGATCCGGAGCGGCCGCTGGTCGAGAAGGTCAACGGTCTGCTCCGCTCGGCGGAGGGGCGGCGCGACTGGCCCTTATGCTTCTACGACCCCAGGACCCTGTTTTCGAAGGCGGCTCGGCTGGGGTGGGTGGCGCCGGATCTGGCGGCTCTGCCTGGGCTTTGCGACGCGCGCAGGTGAGGGCGGGGAGGCTGCTTTTCTTCACGCGAAGACGCGAAGGCGCGAAGGAGGGAGGTGGACCCGGGATCAAGTCCGGGGTGACGGAGTGGGTCGTGGCTTTAACTCGTCATGCCGGACTTGATCCGGCATCTACCTGTCCTTCCTGGCCGCTGCGAAGGAAGGTGGATCCCGGATCATGTCCGGGATGACGGGGGAGGGGTTCAGGCCGTCATGCCGGGCTTGGTCCGGCATCCACCTTCACTTTCCGGCCGCTGCGAAGGAAGGTGGATCCCGGGTCAAGCCCGGGATGACGGGAAGGGCGGTGGCTGTTGCCTCGTCATGGCGGACTCGATCCAGCATCCACCTTCTTTCTCAATCGCAGCGAAGGCAGGTGGACCCCGGATCAAGTCCGGGGTGACGGGGAGGGGGGCGTTCGTCGGTTCGTCATGCCGGGCTTGGTCCGGCATCCACCTTATCTTTTCTCCCAGACCGCAAGGCAGGTGCTCCGGATCAAGTCCGGGGTGACGTGTAGGGCGGTGGCTGTTGCCTCGTCATGCCGGGCTTGGTCCGGCATCCACCTTTCTTTTCTCCCAGACCGCAAGGCAGGTGGACTCCGGGTCGAGCCCGCGGTGACGGAGAGGGATCGAGTGCGCGCATACTCATTTCGCATACGCGTCATGCCGGGCTTGATCCGGCATCCACCTTCTTCCAGCCTTGAGTGCGTCAGACAGGTGGATCCCGGATCAAGTCCGGGATGACGGGAAAGAGCGATGGAGCGCGACGGGGCCGTCTACATCGTGGCGAGCGGGTTCCACGGGACGATCTATACGGGCGTCACGTCGGACCTGCTGGGGCGCGTGTGGCAGCATCGGGAAGGGACGTTCGGCGGGTTCACGGCGCGCTATGGGTGCAGGCGGCTGGTGTGGTTCGAGACGGGCGGGTCGATGGAGGGGGCGATTTCCCGCGAGAAGCAGATCAAGAACTGGGCGCGGGCGTGGAAGGTGGCGCTGATCGAGGCGGGGAATCCGACCTGGCGGGATCTCGCCGAGGATTTCGGGTTCGAGCCGCTGGTGCGGAGGAAGGTAGACCCCGGATCAAGTCCGGGGTGACGGGGAGGGGGGCGGCTGTTGCCTCGTCATGCCGGGCTTGGTCCGGCATCCACCTTCACTTGCCGGCCGCTGCGAAGGAAGGTGGATCCCGGATCAAGTCCGGGATGACGGGGAGGTGGACTCCGGGGCGAGCCCGAAATGACGGAGGAGGGGTTCAGGCCGTCATGCCGGGCTTGGTCCGGCATCCACCTTCACTTTCCGGCCGCTGCGAAGGAAGGTGGATCCCGGGTCAAGCCCGGGATGACGGGGACGTGGATCCGGGGCGAGCCCGGAATGACGTGTAGGGCGGCGGCTCTCGGTCGTCATGCCGGGCTTGATCCGGCATCCACCTTCACTTTCCGGCCGCTGCGGAGGAAGGTGGATCCCGGATCAAGTCCGGGATGACGGGGAGGTGGATCCCGGGGCGAGCCTGGGTGACGATCACGGATCAAGTCCGGGGTGACGTGTAGGGCGGTGGCTGTTGCCTCGTCATGCCGGGCTTGGTCCGGCATCCACCTTCACTTTCCGGCCGCTGCGAAGGAAGGTGGATCCCGGATCAAGTCCGGGATGACGGGGAGGTGGACTCCGGGTCGAGCCCGGGATGACGGGGGAGGGGTTCAGGCCGTCATGCCGGTCCCGGATCAAGTCCGGGATGATCCGGCATCCACCTTCACTTGCCAGCCGCTGCCAAGGAAGGTGGATCCCGGATCAGGTCCGGGATGACGAGACGGTGGGCCCCGGGGGTCGAGCCTGGGTGACGATCCCGGGTCGAGCCCGGGATGACGGGGAGGTGGATCGCGGATCGAGGCCGGGATGACTAGCGGGTCAGAATACTGTGATCCGCGGCGGCGTGCGTTCTTTTTCGAAGAGCTCGGTCATGGCCCAGACCATGGCGTCGGCGCGGTCGGGGCTGCCGGGGCCCTGGTAGCCGGTCCAGGTGAGGGCGCAGAGCTGGTCTTCGAGGTCGGGGAAGTGGCCGGCGAGCCTCGCTCGGCCGGTTTCGAAGCGCAGGGCTATGGGTTCGGCCCTCGCGGCCTTGCTGGGGCCGGCGTGGACGAGCTTGACGGGGAGGTCGGCGTCGACGGCGCGAAGGACGCTGGCGATCATGTCGCCGCCCTGGTTCTTCTCGGCCACGATCCTGGTCGCCCCGTAGAGAGTGACGGCGTCCGCCACGCGCCTCGCCCAGGCTTCGGGGGAGAGGCCGGCGGCGGTGAGGTCGGCGAGGACCCAGACGATGCCTTCTTCATCCTTGCCGCACACGACGATTCCGCAGCTGTCGCCGCCGGTCGAGGCGGGCGGGTCGAGGCCGATGACGATTCGGCGGAACCCCTCACCCTGGTTCGCTTCGCGAACCTGTCCCTCTCCCCTGCAGGGAGAGGGGATTCGGGATCTCTCGATAAGGTCGCGGTCCCAGAGGGCGCCTTCATATTCTTCGAGGAGGAGGCCTTCGAGCTCCTGCCTGCCGAGCCGGGTGCCGCCGAACATCTCGCGCACCGCCTCGCGATAGTCGCGGGGGAGGTGGGGGTTCTCGTCGGTGCGGCCGTTCGTGACGGCGCAGTGGGGAAGGGCGATGAGGCGCTTGAGGAGGGGGCCGGGCCTGGGCGTGGTGGTGACGATCGTCCGGGGATGGCTTCCGAGCCTCAGGCCGAGCATGAGGTTGTTCCAGGCGGCGTCGGCCTTGAGTTGCCCGGTTCCGGTCAAGCGCGGCCACTTCGCCAGCTCGTCGCACCAGGCGTAATGATGCTGCGGACCGCGCAGCTTCTCAGGGCGCTCGGCGGAGAAGACATGGGCCTCGGCGCCCGAGGGGAAGCGAAGGATTCGCTTGCTGGCGATCCAGCACGGACGCTCGTTGCCGCGGGCGATCGCGAGAAGGCCGCTCTCGCCCTCGATCATCACCTGGACGGCCTCGTCATAGGTGGCGGCGACGAGGGCGATGCGTGCCCCGGGGTTCTCGCGGGCGCGGGCCCAGACCCATTCGGCGCCCGCCCTAGTCTTGCCGAAGCCGCGGCCGGCGACGATCGCCCAGACCCGCCAGGGCTCGCCGTTGCGGCCATGGTCCGGCTCCTCCTGGCCGCCGTGGACCTGCCACCACCATTCGGCGGCGAGCGCCCGAATCATCGGCCTCGGCAGGCTGCGAAGGATGATCCGGCGCTGCTCGCGGGTGAGGAGCATCAGATCCTCGAGCACGGAGAGCATTTCCGGCCGGCTCATCCGGGGGCTGACCAGCGACTTGAATTCGATCGACCCGCCGGCGCCGTCCCCGCCCGCACCGTTCGCCCGGACCCGCACCCAGCGACGGAGCCGGGCAAAGGCGGCCCGGCTCGACCCGGACCCGACTCCCGCTTCGGCTCGCGCGGGCAGAGCGAGGGGGAAAGCCGTCACTCCTCATCCTCCTCGGGCGCAACGACGCCGCGGCGAACTCCGAGGGCGCGAAGCTTCCGGTCGAGCGCTTCGATCGCTTCCTCGAAGCTGCCGACCTGCTCCTGGCCCGCGCCGACCTCGCGGGCGGCGATTCGCCCGTCCTTGCGGTCGTAGCGGGCGAGAAGCTTCATCACCCGCTCGAATTCCCGGGCGATCTCGCCGGTGGGCTCGAGATTTTCCGTGAGGCGGCGCTGCGCCTCGAGTCGCTGGCGAACCGCCTCGGCCTCGAGCCTGGCATAGGCCATGTGGAGCGCCTCCTTCTCGACGGCGGCGAATTCGGGATGCTTGCGGGCATGGGCGCGGACGGCGTGGGTCGTGACTCCCGCGGCGGCGGCCGCGGCCTCGCAGTCGGCGGTGCCGGCGAAATGGTCGAGATAGATTTGCTGGCGCCCGTCGTTGAACTTGACCCAGCGCATCTTCTGGCGCTGCAGGAGGCGGCCGCCCTTGGGAGCGATCCGGTCGCCCGGCCGGCCGTCGGCGGTGCGGCGCGACAGCTCGCCGCCGCGCTCGTCGATCGCCGCGAGGTCGAGCGCCCATTCCCAGCCCAGGCGGAAGACGGAGTCGCGGGCGCGGACGTTGTAGAGGCTGCCGAGGGGGAAGCCGGCCGCCGCCGCCGCTTCCTCGCGGCTGGCCCCGGAGCGAAGCGATTCGAGGAAGCGCGCTTTATCGGCCTCGTCGATCAGCCGCGGCCTGGGCGTTTGCGAATCGCTCTCCCCGTCCATCGCCGGACCAGAACATAAGAGGAACGGCGCAGGAAAGACAATTTGCGTCCGTTGTGGAGGGAACCGCCGGGCCGCCAGGCGGATCAGCCGTGGAGGTACGGCGCCGGCACGTTGGACTCGGTGGCGAGGATGAGTTGCCAGCGGACCTCTCCCTGCCCGGCATTGTGCGGATGGTGCTGGCGATCCGGCAACACGCTGTTGCCTTCCTGGGCGATCTCGTTTCCGCACCCGACGCAGCGGTAAATGCCTCCGCTCGGGATGTGCAATCCGGCCGGAAGGACCTGGTCGAAGGACGAGTTCTTGTTCGGCTTCAGATAGTTCGAATATTTATAGAGCGCCAAGATGTCCTCCCCCCACAACCCCGACAGCGGACCCCGTCCAGCGGCCTAACCCGAGATAGTTACCTTGCCGCTAATTCGCGCCCGGACCGGGCCTGGGCCGATCCGCCGGCAAACAGGGACAGCCGGCAATTTTTCACGAAGCTCCGAGGCGGTCCGTTGCGCGAAACTCGCACTGTCCCCATTTCCCCGAATGTCCGGCGGAAAATGTATACGGTCCCCTTTTTTTCATTCCCTTTTTTCAAGATGGCCGCTGCCATGAACGCTTCTCCCGATTTCGATGTTGCGCTGTCCTTTGCCGGCGAGGATCGACCTTATGTCGACCGCGTGGCCAACCTGCTTCTCGAGCGTGGGATCAGGGTTTTCTACGACCTTTTCGAAGAAGCGGAATTGTGGGGGAAGGACCTCTACGCCCACCTCAGCGAGGTGTATCAAAGGCGTGCCCGGTTCACGGTGATGTTCATTTCAGCCGCCTACGGCGACAAATTGTGGACGAACCACGAGCGCAGGGCGGCGCAGGCGCGAGCGTTCCAGGAGGCCCAGGAATATATCCTGCCGGCGCGATTCGACGACACGGAAATTCCAGGAGTGCTGCCGACCATTGCATATGTGTCGCTGCGCGAGCGGACGCCCGAAGAGCTCGCGTCGCTGATCACTCGGAAGATCGTCGGCGCCGGGGGCTCCGTACCAACCGAGCTTGTTCGACGCGATTACGGCATCGTCTCGACCTTCGCCTCGCCGAATCCGGCGGCGCTTTCGGTGATCGTGAAAGACGACGAGGGAATTCCGATCGCCGGCTGCACCGTGACCGCGCAAGCCGATAACGGCACGAATGTCGAGGGCCGGACGAGCGCCGACGGCAGCGTGGTTCTCGAGATAGCCACCCGCCGTGCGTTCAAGCTGCTCGTCGCGCATCCGTCTTACCCCGCCGCCCTGATCGACCGGGTCGATCCCGTCGACGGAGTGGAGGTGGCATTGCCCCGGACGGACGATGTCGGATCCGTCGTGATCCACTCGACCGGCTTCATTCCCGGCCTGTCGGGGCGCCTCAACCCGATTCTCGATTCATCGGGGAGACTCTATGTCCATGCCGAGAACATCGCCGTGGACGGCGGCAAGCCGCAGCCCGTCCCCTTCGAGATAAATGTGCCGATCGAATTGGAAGATGCCGCCGGTATTATCGTATTCGCCACCGTGAAGCACATCAGGGCCAGCACCGCTCTGGTGCAATATTCCCGCGCTCGCAATCCAGGGTTACGCGGTGACGGTCCCCAGTGACGTTCAGCGCTTTGGCCGAGCGTAGCGCTCGGCGAATTCGCGGTCGGACATGATCAGGTAGCGGATCATGTCGATGAACGCCCAGGGCACGGTCACGACGAGGCCGACGACGGTGCAGGTCAGGATCAGCATGGCAATGGCCGAGCCGGTGCGGCCGGTATAGAAACGGTGGATTCCGAGCGGGCCGACCAGGAAGGCGATCAGGGCGGCGATATATTTGTTGCGGTCGTCATGGACGGGGGCGGGAGCGGACCCGGCCGTCACCGGCGCGGGCGACGTCCCCGGCACCGGAAAGATGCTCAGAGCCCTCGTCTCGTGGGTTTCGAAGTCGACCTGCATCCCGACCGCCGGCTCGCCGCGGGCGGCCCAGTCCAGGGGCTTGAAGCTGTAGCGGCGCCCGTCCACGCCGGCGACGATGCCGTCGCCCGTCCGAGTGTCGACGCCCAATACCTGTCCGCGCATTCGCCCCCTTCCCTGAAAGCGCCGCTATCATGCGCAAGGCGGCCGGTTTTGCAATCGCGAGCGGCCCGGGAGCCATTTTTTCCGGACGGCCGGCCGGCTCGGGCGCCGGCAAGGCCCGAGCGGGGCGCGTCGTGCATCCAATCGCCGTCCGCCTCGTTACTGCCGCGAACGCTTCACCCCAGCAGGAGACGAGACGACATGGCGGACCTCAGCCAGATCCAGCCCGATATGGAGATTTACGGCGCCGACGGCGCCCGGCTCGGCACGGTCGACTCGGTCGAGGGCGGCCGGATCAAGCTGACCAAGAGCGACAGCGGCTCGCACAAGCACCACCATCATTACATCTCAGGCGGCCTCGTCGCCGCGATCGAGGACGGCGCGGTCCGCCTCTCGGCCAATGCCGACAATGCGGCCCTGCTCGAGGAGGAATATGACGGCAGCGGCCTCGGCGAGCAGAGCGTGTTCAGCTGGCGCAACATCGGGCTCGGCGCCGCGGCGGCGGGAGTCGCGGTCGCGGCCGGTGCGATCTTCTACCAGCGTCGGCGGGGCGAGGAGGACTGACCGGGGTCTCCAGCCCGACCGGCTATCGGTCGTCCGCGCCGGCGAGATAGTCCACGTCGCTGACATGCTCCATCCAGGTCACCGGGGAGCCGCCCAGCGCCTCCTGGATGGCGACGTGGGTCATCGCGGCGGTCGGCGTCGCACCGTGCCAATGCTTGAGCTCGGCCGGGCACCACAAGATGTCGCCGGCATGGAATTCGAGGCGTGGGCCGCCGGCCACCTGGGTCCAGCCGACGCCCTCAGTCACGATCAGGGTCTGACCGAGCGGGTGCTTGTGCCAGGCGGTTCGAGCGCCGGGCTCGAAATGGACGATGGCGCCGCCGACGCGCGAGGGGTCCGGGCGCTGGAACTGGCCGGTGATGGTGACCTTGCCCGTGAAATATTCCGACGGGCCCGCGATGCTCTGCAGATCGGCGCTTCGAGTGATTTCCATTCGTTCGGCTCCTTGATGGAATAGAAGGCTCACGGCGAGCGTGACCAGGACGAAGAACGCGCCTCGGCAGCCGACACCATTCGTCCGGATGCGTCTTCCCGATGAGGACAATCTAGCGCCGGGGTTGCGATTGATTAGATATGGAATTCCGCACGAGCATGTGAGCGATATTCAGCAATGACCCGAGAGACGATGGCCGACCTCGAAGCTTTCCTCGCCGTCGCCCGGGAGCGCAGCTTCACCCGCGCGGCGGCGCAGATCGGAGTCTCGCCGTCCGCGCTCAGCCACACGATGCGAAGGCTCGAAGAGCGGCTCGGAGTCCGGCTTCTGACCCGGACGACCCGAAGCGTGTCGCCGACCGAGGCGGGGGAACGGCTGCTTCGCTCGCTCGGCCCCCATTTCGACCAGATCCGGGCCGAGGTCGAGGGGCTGAGCGAGTTGCGGGACAAGCCGGCCGGGACGATCCGGATCACCGCCGGCGATCACCAGGCCGAGTCGATCCTGATGCCGAAGCTGGCGAAGCTGCTGCCCGAATATCCCGACATCCACGTCGAGATCCGAGTCGACATGAGCCTCGTCGACATCGCGGCGGAAGGCTTCGACGCCGGCATCAGGCTGGGCGAGACGGTCGCTCGGGACATGGTCGCGGTCCGGATCGGGCCCGACATGCGGATGATCGTCGTCGGTTCTCCGGCCTATCTCGCCGGAATGTCCGCGCCGCGGACTCCGCATGACCTTGCCGGCCACAATTGCATCAACCTGCGCCTGCCCACTTATGGCGGGGTCTACGTCTGGGAGTTCGAGAAGGACGGCCGGGCCCTGAACGTCCGGGTCGACGGGCAGTTGACGGTCAACGATATCGCGCTTGCGAGGCTGGCGGCGCTGGGCGGCGCCGGCCTCGCTTATCTGCCCGAAGACCATGTCCGGCCGTATCTGGATTCGGGCGAGCTCGGGTGCGTGCTCGACGACTGGTCGCCGCCTTTTTCCGGCTACCATCTCTATTATCCGAGCCGGCGCCAGCATTCCCCGGCGTTCGCGCTGCTGGTCGAGGCGCTGAGATACCGCGATTAGAGCGGCCCCGCCGTCGTCACGGTCGATCGAGTCTTCCGGTCGTCACGTGCAGAAGCCGAAGATCGTGTGTCATCTCGCTTATTCTCCAGGCCTCTCCCGGCGGGATCACGAAGGCGTCGGCCGGGCCGAGCGGATGGCCCCGGCCATGTTCGAGCCGGACCGAGCCTTCCAGAACGAATCCGAACACGAGCTCGCCGTCGTGCGGCGGCACGGCGACGATCGGCGCGGAGCCGCGCCTGAGGATGCGCGCTTCGGCGAGGCCTCCGGAGGCCTCGCGAACCTGAGTCGCCTGCGCTTCGGCCCCGTGCCACTGCGTCCACGGCGACGTCGCCGCCACATGATGCAGGAAACGCTGCCCCTGATATTGGACGGCCGCGGCGCGGCCGCCGTTCGGCAACGTCATTTGGTGTTCGGCGAAGGTTTCGTGAAAGGCCGGGCAGGTGATCTCGACCACTTCCAGACCGGGTGAGCTCTCGAGCACTCGATGCCGAATCCCGGGCGGCTGCAACACCATGTCGCCCGCCGCCATCACGAACGGCTCGCCCTGGTCCTGGTAGACGACTCTCACCCAGCCGCCGCGGACGCAGATCAGCTGGACGGCGACGCGGTGGAAATGGACCCAGTCGGCGACCGGTCCGCCGTCGGCGATGGTGATGTGCGAGGCGATGTAGCGGCCGCCGAGCCGGCTCGCGATCAGGTCGCGATAGTGCATCCCCGCCCGGCCTTGCCCCGCGGCGGCGCCGGCGTGAGTGACGACGAATTCGGGCCGCAATTCGGGCAGGCCGGAGGATCCGGGGGGCGCATCCGGCCGCGACGTCAGGCGGACGCTCTTGCCGTCGTGGGTCAGGATCGCGGTATGGGGGTCGTCGGCCGGGAAGATGATCTCGAGCCGGGCGCCGAGGCGACGCAGCCGCTCGAGCGCGGAAGCGAAGTCGGCGCAGGTCAATTCCTCATCGTAACGCGTCGGGGCCACGCCTTCACCGTAGAGCGCTCCGCGATCGGGTTGTAGCCCCCGCCGCCGTCATGCCGGTCCCGGATCAAGTCCGGGATGACGGGAAGGTGGATCCCGGGTCAAGGCCGGGGTGACGGGGAGGTTGGAATCTATGGGCCTTACACGTCATGCCGGACTTGATCCGGCATCCACCTTCACTTTGCGGCCGCTGCGAAGGAAGGTGGATCCCGGGTCAAGCCCGGGATGACGGGGAGGTGGACCCCGGGGCGAGCCCGGAGTGACGGGGGAGGGGGCAGCCTGTTCCGTCATGCCGGGCTTGATCCGGCATCCACCTTCACTTTGCGGCCGCTGCGAAGGAAGGTGGATCCCGGGTCAAGCCCGGGATGACGAGGAGGGGATGGGGCTCGAGTCTTCGTCATGCCGGACTCGATCCGGCATCCACCTGCTTCGAGCGGCGGCGGAATGAAGAAGGTGGACCCCGGATCAGGTCCGGGGTGACGGGCGGAGGTGGATCCGGATCAAGTCCGGGATGGCAGGGAGGTGGATCCCGGGGCGAGCCCGGGATGACGGGGGAGGGGGTAGCCTGTTCCGTCATGCCGGACTTGATCCGGCATCCACCTTCACTTTGCGGCCGCTGCGAAGGAAGGTGGATCCCGGGTCAAGCCCGGGATGACGGGGAGGTGGATCCCGGATCAAGCCCGGGATGACGGGGAGGTGGATCCCGGGGCGAGCCCGGGATGACGGGGAGGTTGGAATCTATGGGCCTTACACGTCATGCCGGACTTGATCCGGCATCCACCTTCACTTTCCGGCCGCTGCGAAGGAAGGTGGATCCCGGGTCAAGCCCGGGATGACGGGGAGGTGGACCCCGGATCAGGTCCGGGGTGACGGGGAGGGGGATGACGGGGGCGGTTGCGCCCGCCGCGTCCGGCGTCCAATGTTGCGCCGACGACATGCTGATCGCGCTTCTCATCCTTCTTGGACTGGCGATCCTGGCCTACGGGGTCGCGCTCGCCCGCGCGGCCATCGCCAGGCGAGTCGCGCCCGGCGCCGAAGCTTTGGCCCTCGGGGCGGTCGTGAACTTCCTCGATACGCTGGGCATCGGCTCGTTCGCGCCCACCACCGCCTGGTTCAAGTTCCGGCGCATGGTGCCCGACCGGCTGATCCCCCAGACCCTGCTCTGCGGCCTCACTCCGCCGGCGATGACGGAGAGCATCATCTACCTCATCCTGCTGGGGGTGCTGGTCGATCCGGTGCTCCTGTTCAGCTGCGTGATGGCGGTCTTCGCCGGCGGGCTGGTCGGCGCGAGGCTGGTCACGAAGGCGCGGGTCTGGGTCGTGCAGATGATCGTCGCGATCGGCCTCGTGCTCGCCGCGGCCGCCTATGCGATGACCAATCTTCATCTCTTCCCCGGCGGAGGCACGGCGAACAGCCTGCCGCCGGCTCTGATGATCGTCGCCATCCTCGCCAATTTCGGCTTCGGAATCCTCGCCAATTTCGGGGTCGGCAATTACGCCCCCACCCTGGTCATGCTGAGCCTGATGGGAATGGACCCGAGGCTCTGCTTCCCGATCATGGCGGGCGGCGCCTGCCTGATGGGGGCGGGGGCGAGCATCAGGCATATCGGCATCGGCGAGGTCGACATGCGGGTGGTGCTCGGCCTCGCCATCGGCGGAATTCCCGCCGTCCTCGTCGCGGCGTTCGTCGTCAAGGAGATGCCGCTCGAATATCTGCGCTGGCTGGTCTTCGTCGTCGTTCTCTATGCGGCGGCGGTGATGGCCCACGCCTCGCTCAAGGGCTGGCGCGAGGGCAAGGCGGAAGGGGCGACCGCGCCCCTTGCGGCCGATCTGGAGGCCTGATCGTGACGAGGATCGCTGCCGAGCAGGCGCTGAACCAGGATTTCAGCCGCTACGACCAGGTGCGCAAGGCGCATACCTATCGCCTGGCCGAGCACGAAAGCGATGCGTTCGACGAGGATTACGAGATCGCGACGCTCGACCTCGAGCCGTTCCTGCGCGGCGACGCTTCGGACAGAGCGCGCTTCGCCGCCTCGTTCGTGGCGGCGCTGGAGGAGATCGGCTTCGCGGTGCTGGTCGGCCACGGAGTCGAGGCCTCGCTCTACGAGGAGATTCACGACCGAGTCCTCGACCTGTTCACCTCGACACCGCTCGACGACAAGATGCGCTTTCGCGCAAAGCGCCACGGCTCGGTCAGCCAAGGCTATTTTCCGATCGAGGAGACCAGCGAGATCCATCCCGACCTGGTCGAAGGCTGGGTCTGGTGCCGGCGCGCCTTCGATATCCCGCAGGATCGCGCCGGACCGTTTCGAGCCGAGGATTATTGGCCGGACTCCGAATATGAGCGGCAGTTCCGCCGTCTCGCGCTCGCTCACGAAGCCCTGTTCAGGCCGATCGCCCAGGCGATATTCCAGGGGCTGGGCTGCGATCCCCATGCCTATGACGAGAAGCTCACGAAAACGAACTTCGGGCTCCGGGCGAATTACTACCCGCCGATGAGCGAGGACCAGGACCGCTCGGGCGCGGGGCGGCTGCTCGGGCACGAGGATGTCGACCTCTTCACCATCCTTCCGGCGACTCGAATCGAGGGCCTGCAGGTCTGGAACCACCGCAGCCGCGCGTGGGTGCGCCTGCGCGCGCCCGAGGGCTCGATCGTCATCAACACCGGCGACTATATGCAGCTTCTCTCCAACGACCGGCTGCCCTCGACGACCCACCGAGTCGGCAAGCCGCGCGACGGCTCGCACCTCCGGCAGGCGCGCATGTCCTTCCCGATCGCCGTCTACGTCTGGGAAGACGAGATCCTGGAAGTGCTGCCCGGCCTGGGGCCGCCCCGCTACGAGCCGATCCGGGCGATCGCCTTCCACACCCGCAGCACGAGCAAGTTCTACGGCGACGATTATGCGGTGGAGTCGGCCTGACGGCGGCGAACCGACGCCTCCGACGATGGCGGGGTGCGAACAGCGGCCGCAGAACCAAGGGCTGCCATCGAGGGAGGCGCCGGCGTGAGCTCGGTTCTTTGGTGGGCGGTGCCCTTCGCCATGGCGGTCTCCCCGCCACGTCGTTCGAATGCTTGCAGTCCAAGGTGGATGCCGGATCAAGTCCGGCATGACGGGAAACGGGCAGGCAAATTTCGACGGCCCTAGCCCGCCGGCCCCTCTATCTCCCGCAACGGCTCGACCTTGAGGCACGACCCGTCAGCCCCGGTGACCCGGACCCGGGACCCCTCCGCGCAATCCGTCCCGCGGCACGACCAGACTCCGTCGCCGACGCGGACCCGGCCTTCGCCATTCTCGATCGCCTGGGTCACGACCACCGTTCGCCCGACCAGCCGCGCGGCTCGGTCGTTGAGCATCGGGTCGGCGCTGGGCATCGGGTTGGCGAGATACCAGCGGCGGCCCGAATAGACGGCGGCGATGGCGAGCAAAGCGAAGACGGCGAACTGGAAGGGGAGGTCGATCCCGAAGGCGAGGGTGAGGAGGCCGGTCGCCGCCGCCGCCGCCGCCAGCCAGATCAGGAAGACTCCCGGCACGATCAGCTCTGCGATTCCGAGCGCGATCGCGCCCAGCAGCCACAGCCATTGCGGTTCGAGGTCGAAATTCACTGGCCGGCGCCTCCGCCCTCGAACGGGCCGCGCCGCGCCGGGGGACCGCCCGAGCCGCCGCCGCCCGAACCCTGGGTGAGCGCGTCGCGGGCGAGCTCGCCGATTCCGCCCAGGGTGCCGAT
>JAXDPB010000032.1:0-4146 GCA_034668585.1 Sphingomonadales bacterium
GGCGGGCACCGTCGCGGGCACCGAGATCGTCAACGTGGCCACTGCCACCTACGACCTCCCGGCCGGCGGCGAGGCCAGCATCGATTCGAACGCCGTCACCCTCAAGGTGGATGAGCTGCTCGACGTCAGCGTCGCCTCCGGCGATTCGGCCGATGTCGCGACCCAGCCCGGCCTCACCGGCCAGATCCTCAAATTCACGATCACCAATGCCGGCAACGGCCAGGAGGGCTTCGCGCTCGCCTCGATCGCCAATGGCGGCGGCGACGATTTCGACCCGTCGGTGACGTCGATCGTCCTCGATAGCAACGGCAACGGCGCCTATGACGCGGGCGTCGACACCATCTACGCCTCGGGCAGCAACGATCCGGTCCTCGGGCCCGACCAGTCGCTGGCCGTCTTCATCCTCTCCTCGATCCCGGGCAGCGCCGCCGACGGCGCGCGCGGCCGGGTGGATCTCACCGCCGCGGCCAAGACCGGCTCCGGCTCACCCGGCACAAGCTTTGCCGGGCTCGGCCAGGGCGGCGGCAATGCGGTCGCCGGTGCGAGCGGCGCAAGCGCCCAAGACGAGGGCTATTACCGGGTTTCAAAGGCGAGCGTCAGCTTCGTCAAGAGCGCCTCGGTCGCCGATCCGTTCGGCGGCACCGGAAGCACGCCGGGCGCCACCATCACCTATACGCTGAGCGCCACGGTCAACGGCAGCGGCAGCCTCCCCAATCTCAGGGTGAGCGACGCTGTCCCGGCCGGCACCAGCTACAAGGCCGGCTCGATCACCCTCGACGGGTCCGCGCTGACCGACGCCGCCGACGCGGATTCGGGCCGCTTCACCGGCACCGGAATCGCCGTCGGCCTCGGCAATGTCGCCGCCGGCACCACCAAAATCATCACGTTCCAAGTCAAGATCGACTGAGGAAGGACCGAAGACATGAAGATCTGGATCGCGCTCATCGCACTCCTCGCGCCCGTCGCGGCGCAGGCCGCCGACAATGTCTCGCTGGCGAGCGAAGTGCTCGTCGAGCGGGTCAAGCCCGATGCACAGGGTAAGCCGCAGGTCGTCCAGGAGAAGCCCAATGTCGTCGTTCCCGGCGACAAGCTGGTCTTCGTCCTCAACTACCGCAACGGCGGCGCCGAGCCGGCGACCGGCTTCACCGTCACCAACCCGATCCCGGCGGCCGTCAGCTTTGCCGGCGGCGAGGATTCGCAGGCGGTGGTCTCCATCGATGGCGGCAGGAGCTGGGGCAAGCTCGCCTCGCTCAAGGTCGCCCAGCCGGACGGGACCAGCCGCTCTGCGGTCCCCGCCGACGTCACCCATATCCGCTGGTCCTTCAGCCAGCCGATCGCCGCTTCCAGCGGCGGCAAGCTCAGTTTCCGAGGCGTCGTGAAATAGCCTCACAACCCGCAGGGGGCGCCGCGGGGGGTTCGATGGCGCCGCTCTTCAAGGATGGGATACGAACATGACCAGAAACATGCGACTCCTCGCCTCCGCCAGCGTGCTGGCGGCTGCGGCGTTCGCGGCCTCCCCCGCCTTCGCGGCGGGCACGACCGCGGGAACGACGATCACCAACAGCGTCACGCTGACCTACAAGGTCGGCGGCGTCGACCAGAACTCGGTGACGGCAAGCGACGGCTTCAAGGTCGACCGCAAGGTCAACCTGACCGTCGCCGAGGCCAATACGGTGACGCTCAGCGTGTCTCCGGGCCAACAGGGCGCCGTCACGGCCTTCGACGTCACCAACAGCTCCAACGCTCCGCTCGACTTCGCCCTGGCGGTGTCTCAGCTCGACGGCGGAACGGCCGCGCACGGCCGGACCGACAATTTCGACGTCTCGGGCGTCAAGATCTTCGTGGACACCAACAATAACGGCAGCTTCGACTCCGGCACCGACCAGGAGCTGAGCTATCTCGACCAGGTCGCGGCCGATTCGACGAAGCGGGTCTTCGTGATGGCCGACGTTCCGCTCGGACGGGCCACCAACGACACCGCCGGCATCCGCCTCACCGCCACCGCGGCCGAGGCGACCGCCGCCGGCTCGGTCGGAGCCACCGTCACCGAGACGACGGGGGCCAATACCGCCGAGGTCGACACCGTCTTCGCCGACACCAACAGCAATGGCAACGTCGCTCGCGACGGCGCCCATTTCGCCCAAGACGACTTTACGGTGCTGGCCGCCGCGCTCACCGCCACCAAGACGAGCCGAGTGATCAGCGATCCGTTCAACGACACCACCAATCCCAAGATGATCCCGGGCGCGGTGGTCGAATATTGCGTCGCCGTGGCCAATGCCGCCGGCGGGGCGACGGCGAGCAACGTCAGCATCACCGACACGGTGCCCGCGAATACGAGCTACCTTGCGGCCTTCGGGATCAAGATCAACGGGACGGTGACCGGATCGACCTGCAACGAGGACGGCACGTCGGGCGGATCCTATGCCTCCGGAGCGGTCTCGGCGACTCTCGCCGACATCGCCGCCGGAAGCGCCCGTACGCTCGTCTTTCGAGTGACGGTCAACTAGGAGGCACAGGGGAGGAGCGGCGTGGTGCCCAGCGCACCTGGCCCCCTCCCCTCCCGAACCATGACCTGGACCACCCGAATCCTCGGGGTGACTATGCTCGCCCTGCTGATGGCCATGCTGGCCGTAGCGGCCCCCGCTCGAGCGGGAGCCGCGCTTTCGGCGTTGAGCCTCACCATCACCAACATCGCTCATCTCGAATGGGACGAAGGAGACCACCGGGTCAGCCAGTCGTCCAACCGGGTCGACATCGCGGTGGCCGAAGCGCCCAAGCGAACGTCGATCGCCTCCTATCGCTTCTCGCACGATCCCGGCGGACTGAGCCTCGCGCTGGCCGCGCCGCGCTGCGGGTCGGTTGCGGCGCCGCTCGCCCCCGCTTTCCAGGAGGTTTCCCTCGCGCCCGCGCGCCTCGCGCTCGTACGCGCGATCGCGCCCGGGGACGCGTACGTGTTCGCGATCGACCAGTCCGGGGCCAATCGCGACCCGAGCCGGATCGAGACCCTCACCGCCGCGATGCTCAGCCAGAGCGGCGACCGCGAGACGCTTACGGTCTTCGAGACGGAGGCCGATTCGGGGCTTTTCGCCGGCTACGTCCAGACCGCGCCGGCCTCGGCCGCCGCGGTCCTGGGCGATTGCCGCCTGACCGTCTCCGACGGCGACCGCATCCTGGTCGAGATCGGCGGGCAGGCCATCAGCGCGGTGGACGTGCTCGCCGACCCCTTCGGAATCGTTTTCGACAGCGACAGCGGAACCCCGGTGAGCGGCGTGACCATCACGCTGGTCGACGCCGCCACCGGCCAGCCCGCCACGGTCTTCGCCGACGACGGTGCCTCGGCTTACCCCTCCACGCTGGTGACGGGCGAGACGGGCGAATACCGCTTCCCGCTCGTTCGGCCGGGCACCTACCGGCTGCAGGTCGAAGCCCCGGCGCCCTACAAGTCGCCCTCATCGCGCTCGGCGGCGGACATGGCCGGGCTCGTCCGCCCGGACGGCCAGGGCTTCGCGCTGGCGCCCGCGTCGTTCGGGGGGACGATCACCGTCGTCGACACGACCGCGCTGAGGGTGGACATTCCGGTCGACAAGCCGGGCGATCCCCTCCTCCTCAGCCTGACCGAGTCGAAGGCCAGCGCCGATCCCGGCGACGCCATCCAGTACCGGATCGAGCTCAGCAATCCCGACCTGACTCGGAGCACCGGCGCCGTGACCCTCACCGACCTGCTGCCGGCCGAGCTTCGGCTCCGCGCCGGGTCGGTGCATATCGAAGCGGCGGCCGTCGAGCCGCAGTCGAACCTGCGCGCGGCGATGACGACCATGCAGGCGGGGAGCTCGACTACGAGCCTCGCCCCCCAGGTGACCACCCGAAGCGACGGCTTCACCGTGGTCGTGCCGCCGCTCGCGTCCGGTGCCAGGCTCGTGCTGAGCTTCCTCGTCGAGGTCCGCGCCGAAGCGGGCGAAGGCGCCGCGGTGAACCGGATCGAGGCGGTGGACGACCGCGGCAACCGAAGCGCCGCCGACGCCGTGGTGCGGATCCGCCGCGACACCCTGGCAGGCCGAATGACCATCGTCGGCCGAGTGGCCGAGGGCGGATGCAGCGCCGGCGGCAAGGGCGTCGCCGGGGTGCGGGTTATGCTGGAGGACG
>JAXDPB010000033.1:0-3361 GCA_034668585.1 Sphingomonadales bacterium
GGCCTCGGAGATTGTCGAGAAGGTCACCGGCAAGAGCTATGCCGAGACGGTGCGCGAGCGGCTCTTCGCGCCGTTGGGAATGGCTTCGGCGACGATGAGCCGCGAGGCTTTGTTCGCGGCGCCGAGCTGGGCCCGCCCCCATGTCGGCGGCAAGAACTCCAAGCCGATCGAGGTGACCGACGCCTATTACCGAGTGCCCGCGGCGGGCGGCGTCAATTCCTCGATCAAGGATCTGGCCGTCTGGATGCAGGCGCAGATGGGGATCGAACCCTCGGTGCTCTCGCCCAAGGTGCTCGGAGTGATCCAGTCGCCGCGCGCCTCGACCCCCGCCGAGCTCGGCCGAATGCGCAAGTTCCGCGAGCGGATCCGAACCGCGGCCTACGGTCTGGGCTGGCGGATCTACGATTATGCCGGCCATCAGGTGATCGCCCATCGCGGCGGGGTGCGCGGCTATCGTTCGCTGATCATGTTCGATCCCGCCCGAAAGGCCGGCGTGGTCGCGCTGTGGAACAGCTCGACCAGCCAGCCGGGCGGAGTGGAGTTCGAGGTAATGGACATGATCTACGGCCTGCCGTCCAAGGATTGGCTGGGGCTCGACGAGCGGCCTACCCCGGCTCAGCCGGAACCCGAGGCGATCGGCAATAACAGCTCGATCGACGCCGGGAACTAAGCGCCGCGTCGGAGCGCATGCGGTTCCGGGAAAATACTTAGGGGGAAGACCCGAATTTCGGGGCGACACCGGCCGATCCATAACGGCTCCATCGCGCGGCGAGCGAGCCGCAAGGGGAGGAGCCGACCATGCGCTACGAACAGATCGCCGCCAGTCACAGCTACGACCGGGTGGAGGCGCCCGCCGTTTGGCCGGCGGAAGCGAGCGATTCGGCCACGACCTTCATGCCCACCCCTTCGGCGCCCGACATGCCGGCCGCGGCGGGCGGGATGCTGGTTGCCTCCTATGCGGCCCTGATTGGGGCATTCGCCCTGGTCACCGCGGGCTCCGCCAGGTCGATTTTCGCCATCGCGATCTGCCTTTTCTTCGTCGCGATGTTCTTCGCCGTGCCGCGGCTCTTCCTGTCGGTCGAGCCGAAGCAGCAGCGCCGCGTCGGCCTCGGCGAGTTCATGCATGGCGGCATCCAGACCCTGACCGGCCACTGCAGCGGCGGCGCCGCGCTCGTTCAGATGATGATCGTCCCGGTGCTGCTCACCTTCGGGGTCCTGCTGATCGGAATCGCCAAGGCGATCCTTCTCTGACAAGGCGGTTCCGATCCTTCTCTGACAAGGCGGTTCAGTGCAGCCTGGCGAGCATGGCCATCCGCACCAGCTCCGACAGACTCCCCGCCTGCATCTTCGTCATCAGATTGGCCCGATAGACCTCCACGGTGCGGGCGCTGATCGCCAGGTCGAAGGCGATGACCTTGTTCGCCTTCCCTTCGACCAGCCCGTCCAGCACGTCGCGCTCCCGCGGCGACAGGCTGTCGAGCCGGGCGCGGATCGCCGCTCGCTCCGCCTCATCCTCCGCCCCGCTCCTCTGCCGGGCCAAAGCGGCGCGGATCGATGTCAGGATGGTTTCGTCGCTGTACGGCTTCTCGATGAAATCGGCGACTCCCTGCTTCATCGCGTGGATCGCCATCGGCACGTCGGCATGACCGGTGATGACGATCACGGGATCCGCGACCTTCAATTCCTTGAGCCGAGCGATCAGCTCGACTCCGCTCATCCCGGGCATCCGAACGTCGGTGACGATGCAGCCCGGCTCCCGCCCGGGCAGGGCCTCCAGAAAGGCCAAGGCGGATTCATAGCCGCGCACCCGAAAACCGGCGCAGTCGAGGAGGAATTCGAGCGATTCCCGTACCGCCTCGTCGTCGTCGATCACGTGCACCACCGGTTCAGCCGCCATCGGCCAGTTCCTCCTTCGCGACTCGCGGCAGCGTGAATCGGAACGTCGCGCCGCCACTCTCATTTTCCTCGACCCAGATCTTGCCGCCATGGGCCTCGACGATCGTTCGCGAGATCGACAGGCCGACGCCCATGCCCGTCCGCTTGGTGGTGACGAAGGGCTGGAAAAGCTGCGCGGCGATCTCGGGGTCTATCCCCGGCCCGGTATCGGCGACTCGCACCTCGGCCATGTCATCGCCCGAAGGCAGGATCGCGACGACGAGATCGCGCCGATCGCCCCCGGTCATGGCGTCCACGGCGTTGCGGATCAGGTTGAGCACGACCTGCTGGACCTGGACCTTGTCGGCCAGGACCAGATCCACATGGCGGTCGAAGTCGAAGCGGACTCGAATGCCATATTCCTTGGCGCCGACCAGGGCGAGGGCGCTGGCCTCCTCGATCAGCTTGGAAAGGCTCTCGACGCTTCGCTCGGTCTCGCCGCGGGCGACGAAATCGCGCAGGCGCCGGATGATCTGCCCGGCTCGAAGGGCCTCGTCGGCGGCCTTGTCCACCGCCTCCGCCACGCGTTCGTGCGGTACATCCTCGCGGCCGAGCAGCATCTTGCTGCCCTTCAGGTAATTGGCGATGGCGGAGAGCGGCTGGTTGAGCTCGTGGGCGAGCGAGGAGGCCATTTCGCCCAGGGCGGTGAGGCGTGAGACGTGGACCAGCTCGCTCTGCAGCTCCTGCAGCCGGGTCTCGGTCTGCTGGCGCTCGGTCAGGTCGCGGACGAAGCCCGTGAAATAGCGCGCCTCGCCGATCCGCATCTCCCCCACCGCCAGCTCCATCGGAAAGGTCGATCCGTCCTTGCGTTCGCCGACCACCACCCGGCCGAGGCCGATGATTCGCCGCTCGCCGGTGCGGTAGTAGCGCTGCAGATAGGAATCATGCGCCTCGCGATAAGGCGACGGCATCAGCATGTTGACATTCCTGCTCGCCACCTCGGCGACGCTCCAGCCGAACAGGCGCTGCGCGGCGGGGCTGAAATCCTGGATCGAGCCCGCCTCGTCGATCACCACGATCGCGTCGGGCACGGTGTCCAGGATCGAGCGGAGATGAGCCTCGCGGCGCAGGAGGTCGCGATTGGCGGATTCGACCTGCCGGCGGGTGCGCTGGAACCACTCGCCGCCGGTTGTCACCGCGCCGCCCGCGAGCAGGAAGGCCGCGGCCGCGATCAGGTTGCCGCTGCCGATGTCGCCGGTGGCCGAGTCGATATAGAGCCCGGCTCCGGCCCCGATCGCCGTCGTCAGCAGCCCCGGCCAGAGGCCGCCGAGCGCCGCCCCCAGGACGACGGCCGGGACGAAGAAGATGAAGGTCGCCTCCTGCCCCAGGATCGGGTCGAGCGCCCAGCGCGCCGCGGCCGCCGCCGCGACGGCGGCGATGGCGAGCAGGCAGGCCGCGGCGGCGCGGGCCTGGCCCGTCTGAGGCG
>JAXDPB010000034.1:0-37320 GCA_034668585.1 Sphingomonadales bacterium
CGTCCACCGACGTCACCATGCAGCAATTGCTCGAGGCCGGAGCGCATTTCGGCCACCAGACCCACCGCTGGAACCCCAAGATGAAGCCGTACATCTTCGGCGACAGGAACGGGGTCCATATCATCGATCTGTCGCAGACGGTGCCGCTCTTCGCGCGCGCGCTCGATTTCGTGCGCCAGTCGGTCGCCGCCGGCGGCAAGGTGCTGTTCGTCGGCACCAAGCGCCAGGCGCAGGATCCGATCGCCGAGGCGGCGCGCCGCTCGGGCCAGCATTTCGTCAACCATCGCTGGCTGGGCGGGATGCTGACCAACTGGAAGACCATCTCCAACTCGATCAGGCGCTTCAAGAGCCTCGAGGAGCAGCTTTCCGGGGACACCGCCGGTTTGACCAAGAAGGAGGTGCTCCAGCTCACCCGCGAGCGCGACAAGCTCGAGCTGTCGCTGGGCGGAATCCGCGAGATGGGCGGCCTTCCCGACGTCATCTTCGTGGTCGACGCCAACAAGGAAGAGCTGGCGATCAAGGAAGCCAATGTGCTCGGCATTCCGGTCGTCGCCATCCTCGATTCGAACGTCAGCCCGCAGGGCATCGCCTTCCCGGTCCCCGGTAACGACGATGCCAGCCGCGCTATCCGCCTCTATTGCGACGCGATCGCCGACGCGGCGCTCGCCGGCAAGTCGGGCGGCGCCGCCGCCCGCGGCGAGGATATCGGCGCGATGGACGCTCCCCCGGCCGAAACGGCTCTGGCGGAAGCTTAAGCCCTGAGTGTCCCGGCGAAGGCCGGGACCTAGTTATTTGATTGGGCTGGACCCCGGCCTTCGCCGGGGCACGCCACAACACGAGGACCAACGACATGGCTGAGATCACGGCCGCCACCGTCAAGGAACTGCGCGAGCGCACCGGCGCCGGCATGATGGATTGCAAGAAGGCGCTGGGCGAGACCCAGGGCGAGATGGAAGCGGCGATCGACTGGCTTCGCGCCAAGGGTCTCGCCGCCGCCGCCAAGAAGGCCGGCCGGACCGCCGCCGAAGGGCTGGTCGGAGTCGCCGTCGAAGGCAATCGCGGCGCCGTGGTCGAGGTCAATTCGGAGACCGACTTCGTCTCCAAGAACGAGCAGTTCCAGGATTTCGTCCGCACCGTCACCAGCCTCGCCCTTCAGGGCAGCGGCAACGTCGAGGGTCTGCTGGCCGCGCAATGGCCGGCAGGCGGCACCGTCGAGGAGAAGCTCACCGCCAATATCTCGACGATCGGCGAGAATCAGGCGTTGCGGCGTTCGGCCGTGCTCCAGGTCAGCGATGGCGTCGTCGTCTCCTACGTCCACAATGCGGTGAAGCCGGGCCTCGGCAAGATCGGCGTGCTGGTCGCGCTCGAAGGTTCGGGCGACAAGGAGCAGCTGACCACGCTCGGCAAGCAGCTCGCCATGCACATCGCCGCGGCCAGCCCGCTGGCTCTTCGCGGCGACGAGCTCGACCCGTCGCTGATCGAGCGGGAGCGCGCCATCGCCTCGGAGAAAGCCGCCGAGAGCGGCAAGCCCGCCGACATCGTTGCCAAGATGGTCGACGGCGCCATGGCCAAGTTCCGCAAGGAAAACGCGCTGATGAGCCAGCTCTTCGTCATGGACAACAAGACGAAGGTCGAGGACGTCATCGCCGCCGAAGCCAAGCGCATCGGCAGCGCCATCTCGCTCAACGCCTATGTTCGCTTCCAACTCGGCGAAGGCATCGAGAAGAAGGAAAGCGACTTCGCCGCCGAAGTCGCCGCCGCCTCCGGGGTCAGCCGGCCCGAACCGGCCAACGCCTAAGCCGCTTGGCAGGGTGGCGCACCGTTATTAAGGTGCGCCAACCACCCGTTTCTCTCCCGATCGGACCCGAAACCCCATGCCGCGCCCGCGCTTCAACCGGATCCTGCTGAAGCTGTCGGGCGAGGCTCTGATGGGGGAGGGAGCCTTCGGAATCGATCCCGACACGACCTCGCGTCTCGCCGGGGAGATCGCCGAAGCGGCCCAGGCCGGGCACCGGCTGTCGATCGTCGTCGGTGGCGGCAACATCTTCCGTGGCCTCGCCGGGGCCGCCAAGGGCTTCGACCGGGCGAGCGCCGATTATATGGGCATGCTTGCCACGGTGATGAACGCGCTCGCCCTCCAGAACGCGCTCGAGAAGATCGGCACCGACACGAGGGTCCTATCCGCCATCCCGATGGCGACCGTCTCCGAACCTTATATTCGCCGCCGGGCGCTCCGCCACATGGAGAAGGGGCGGGTGGTGATCTTCGCCGCCGGCACCGGCAACCCCTATTTCACCACCGATACGGCCGCCGCCCTCCGCGCCGCGGAGATGGGCTGCGACGCCCTGTTCAAGGGCACGAGCGTCGACGGCATCTACGACGCCGACCCGAAGAAGAAGAAGGATGCCAGGCGCTACGACAGCCTGTCGTTCCAGCAGGTGCTGGCCGACGACCTCAAGGTGATGGACGCCAGCGCCGTCGCTCTCTGCCGCGACAACAATATCCCGATCGTCGTCTTCAATATCCGCGAGCAGGGCAATCTCGCCCGGGTGCTGAGCGGCGAGGGGACCGCGACGATCGTCCAGAACGAGGAGTGAGACCATGCCCGCGTACGACAAGGCCGATATTCAGCGCCGCATGCACGGCGCGGTCGAGGTCCTGAAGCACGATCTCGGCGGTCTGAGGACCGGCCGTGCTTCCACCAGCCTTCTCGATCCCATCCAGGTCGAGGTCTACGGCGCCAACATGCCGCTCAACCAGGTGGCGACCGTGTCCGCTCCCGAGCCCCGTCTGCTGTCGGTGCAGGTGTGGGACCGCGGCAATGTGGGAATCGTCGAAAAGGCGATCCGCAACGCCAATCTCGGCATCAACCCGATCGTCGACGGGCAGAACATCCGCTTGCCCATTCCGGACATGACCGAGGAGCGCCGCAAGGAGCTGGCCAAGCTCGCCCACCAATATGCCGAGAAGGCGCGAATCGCGGTCCGCAACGTCCGCCGCGACGGCATGGAGGCTCTGAAGACCGACGAGAAGAAGCACGAGATCAGCGAGGATGAGCACAAAAGGCTCTCGGTCGACGTCCAGAAATTGACCGACGACGCGATCAAGGAAGTCGACTCGGCCGCCGCCGCCAAGGAAAAGGAAATCCTCCAGAGGTGACCGCCCGTCCCGCCAATTCGGCGCCGGAAAGCCCTGGCGCCGGCGGTTCGCTCGTCCCCCGGCACGTCGCCATCATCATGGACGGCAACGGCCGCTGGGCGAAGGCGAGGGGCCTGCCCCGGGCCGCCGGCCATCGCCAGGGGGCCGAAGCCGCGCGCCGGGTGCTTCGGGCGGCGGGGGAGGCGGGCGTCGAATGCCTCACCCTCTACGCTTTCTCGTCGGAGAATTGGCGGCGGCCGAAGGACGAGATCAACGACCTGATGGGGCTTCTGCGCTTCTACATCTCGCGCGAGCTCGACTCCCTCCACCGCGAAGGCATACGTCTGAAAATATTGGGCGATCACAATGCTTTTCAGGACGATGTTGCCAAATTGGTGGATGCCGCGGTGGTTCGAACCGCGGACAATCGGCGGATGACCCTCGCCATCGCGCTCAATTACGGTGCCCGGGCGGAGCTGGTCCAGGCGGCGCGGCGGATCGCCGAGCGGGCGGCGGCGGGCGAAATCCGCCCCGCCGACATCGACGAGGCGGCGATCGAGGGGGCGCTCGACACCGCCGATTTGCCGCCGCTCGACCTTCTCATCCGGACTTCGGGCGAGCAGCGCCTGTCCAACTTCCTGCTCTGGCAGGCGGCCTATGCCGAACTGCTGTTCGTCGACACCCTCTGGCCCGATTTCGACGGCGAGGCGCTGCGCGCCGCGCTGGCCGATTATGCCGGCCGCGAGCGCAGGTTCGGCGGGCGATGAGCTTACCCTCCACGCCCGCTCCCTCGCCGGACCTCCTCACCCGCTTCGCGACCGGCGTGGCCCTGATCGCGGTCGCCCTCGTCGCCATCTATCTCGGCGGCTGGCCGTTCCGGCTGCTCGTCGCCGCCGGAGCGGCGGCGATGATGATCGAATGGGGCGACATGCATAAGGTCCGGCGCGCCTGGACCTGGCTGGGGGCCGTCCTTCTCGCCGCGCCGACCCTGGCGCTTCCCGAATATCTGTTTCCCGCCGCCGACCGCGATCCGGCCGAAATCTCGCCCGAGCTGTTCGACCAGATCTGGATCGGCTTCGCCGCCATTCTCGCGCTCGGCCTCGTCTACACCCTGATCAGCCGCCGAGTCGCGCTCGGCTGGGGCTTCCTCTACATCGCATTGCCGTCCTTCGCCCTGCTGGTGCTGAGCTGGGCCTGGTTCGAGCTCGTTTTCTGGCTGATGCTGGTCACCTGGGCGACCGACATCTTCGCCTATTTCGCCGGCCGCTCGATCGGCGGGCCCAAGCTCGCGCCCAGGATCAGCCCCAACAAGACCTGGGCCGGGCTGATCGGCGGCATGGCCGGCGCGGCGCTCGTCGGCGCGGCCGCGGCGTGGCTGCTCGGCATCGGCGAGCCTTTCCTGTGGCTGGGAGCGCCGATGGGGCTCCTCGCCCAGCTCGGCGACCTCTACGAGAGCGGCGTCAAGCGCCGCCGCGGAGTCAAGGACAGCGGCACGCTCCTTCCCGGCCATGGCGGAGTCCTCGACCGGCTCGACGGGCTTCTCCCCGTCATCGTCGCCACTCTGCTCGTCCTGATCGCCAGCCTCGCGTGACCCAGGCCCGGAGCGTCACCATCCTCGGCGCCACCGGCTCCGTCGGCCGCTCGACGCTCGACCTGATCGAGCGCAACGCCGATCGGTATGACGTGCTCGCGGTCACGGCGCATCGCGACGTCGAGGGCCTTGCCCAGGCCGCGAGGCGGGTGGGGGCCGGGCGCGCGGTGATCGCGGACGAAGCCCTTCTCGAGCCGCTGCGCGCCGCGCTGGCAGGGAGCGGCACCGAGGCGGCGGCGGGCGACGAGGCGATCCTCGAGGCCGCCGGAGCCGGGGCCGACTGGACGATGGCGGCCATCGTCGGCTGCGCCGGCCTTCGCCCGACCATGGCGGCGATACGGGGCGGCCGCACCGTCGCCCTCGCCAACAAGGAGGCTCTGGTCTCGGCCGGCCACCTGATGATCGAGGCCGCCGGCGCCAGCGGAGCGCAGCTCCTGCCGGTCGATTCCGAGCATAATGCGATCTTCCAATGTTTCGACCGGGCCCATCCGGAGGCGGTGCGCCGGATCATCCTCACCGCCAGCGGCGGCCCGTTCCGCGACAAGAGCCTCGAGGAGATGCGCGCCGCGACCCCGCTCGAAGCGATCGCTCATCCCAACTGGTCGATGGGGGCGAAAATCTCCGTGGACTGCGCCACGCTGATGAACAAAGGGCTGGAGCTGATCGAGGCCTTCCACCTCTTCCCGCTGCCGGTCGAGGCGTTCGACGTCGTCATCCACCCCCAGTCCGTCGTCCACAGCCTCGTCGAATATGTCGACGGATCGGTCCTCGCCCAGCTTGGTTCTCCCGACATGCGGATCCCGATCGCCCACACCCTCGCCTGGCCGGAGCGAATGGCGACGCCCTGCGAGCGGCTCGATCTGGTCCGCACGGGCCAGCTGAGCTTCACCGCGCCCGATCTGGAGCGCTTTCCGGCGCTTGCGCTCGCCAGGCAGGCGCTGGGCGAAGGCGGCGCCCGGCCGGCCGTGCTCAACGCCGCCAACGAGGTCGCCGTCGGCGCCTTCCTCGAGAACCGCATCGCCTTCCTCGACATCGCTTCCATCGCCGCCGAGACTCTGCAATCCTATGCGCCGGCGGCGCCCGCCTCGGTCGAGGAGGTGCTGGACATCGACCGCCAGGCGCGAAGCGAGGCGGAAGCCATCGTACAAAGGGTCCTGCGTTGAGCGACAATCCCGGCATTCCCTGGACCATCCTGAGCTTCCTGCTCGTCATCGGGCCGCTGATCTTCGTCCACGAGCTCGGTCATTATTTCGTCGGCCGCTGGTTCGGCGTCCAGGCCGACGCCTTCTCGATCGGCTTTGGCCGCGAGATCGTCGGCTGGACCGACCGAAGGGGCACTCGCTGGAAGGTCGGCTGGCTGCCGCTCGGCGGCTACGTCAAGTTCGCCGGCGACATGAACCCGGCGGGCCAGGCCTCGCCCGAATGGCTTGCGCTTCCCGCCGAGGAGCGGGCGCGAACCTTCCAGGCCAAGCCCGTCTGGCAGCGCTTCCTCGTCGTGCTGGCGGGCCCGGCCACCAACTTCCTGGCCGCGATCCTCATCCTGACCGGATTCAATCTCGCTTACGGAATCCCCCAGACTCCCGCGGTTGTCGGCGCCTTCGACCGGCCCTCGGCGGCGGCCCAGGCCGGTCTTCGCCCGGGCGACCGGATCCTTCGAGTCGACGGCAAGGATATCGACCGGTTCGAGGACATCATCCCGATCGTCGCCCTCAAGATCGACGGGCCGCTGAAGCTCGAGATCGACCGGCAGGGCCGCCGGTTCGAGGTCGACGTCACGCCGCGAATGGTTTTCGAAAAGGATCAGTTCGGCAACGAGATGCGTCGCCCAATGCTCGGGATCGCGCCGGCCGGCCAGGTGCTGAAGCCAACCTCTCCGCTCGGCGCTGTGGCCGCCTCGGCCCGCCAATGCTGGGTCGTCGTCGCCACCACGATAAGAGGGCTGGGCCAGATCGTCACCGGCCGCCGCTCCGTCAAGGAAATGGGAGGCCCGCTCAAGATCGCCAAATTCTCGGGCGAGCAGGCAAGCATGGGCCTTCTCGCCTTCCTGTGGTTCCTGGCGGTGATTTCAATTAATCTGGGATTCATCAACCTGTTGCCAATCCCCATGCTCGACGGGGGCCACCTGTTCTTCTATGGGATCGAGGCCGTCCGCCGGAAACCCTTGCGGCCGGAGGCACAGGAATGGGCGTTCAGGACCGGCTTGGCTGCCCTTCTCGCCCTGATGATCCTGGTCACCTTCAACGATCTGGCGTCTTTTGGACTGTGGTCGAAGCTTGGCGGGTTGATCGACTGAGCATGTTCGGGCAGGGCAGGGGCGACAGGGAATGGGGACGGCCGCTCGCGCCGTCCGTTCACTCTAAGGGCGGGAACGCGTGACACCCAAAAATTCATCTACGAACGGCCGGCGGCTCTGCTCTGTCCTGCTCGTCGGAACCATCCTCGGCGGACTCGCCGTCCCGGCCCGGGCGCAGGAAGCGACTCCGCTTCAGGCGCTTCCGACGGCGCCCAGCACGCCGGCGCCTCAGCCCGAGGCTTCGGTCATCCGAGCGATCGCCGTGACCGGCAACCAGCGCCTCGAGCCGGAGACGGTCGTCTCCTACGTCAAGCTGCGCGTCGGCGAGGCCTATGACCGCGAGCGGCTCGACGAGGCCCTGCGCGACCTCTACGACACCGACCTGTTCGCCGACGTCGCCATCCGCGACAATCAGGGCAGCCTCACCATCGAGGTCCGCGAGAGCCCGGTCGTCAACCGCATCGTCCTCGAGGGCAACAAGCGCCTCAAGGAAGACAAGATCACGCCCGAGATCCGGCTCGCCCCGCGGCAGATCTTCAGCCGCGCCAAGGCCCGCGCCGACGTCGCCCGCATCATCGAGCTCTACCGCCGCCAGGGCCGCTTCGCCGCCTCGGTCGAGCCCAAGATCGTGCAGCTCGAGCAGAACCGGGTCGACGTCGTCTACGAGATCAACGAAGGGCCCAAGTCGCGCATCCGCCAGATCAACATCCTCGGCAACGAGCAGTTCGGCGACGGCGAGCTGCGCGGCGAGATGGTGACCAAGCGCACCGGCATGCTGAGCTTCCTCGGCTCGGGCGACGTCTACGATCCCGACCGCCTCGCTTTCGACCAGCAGAAGCTGAGGATGTTCTACCTGACCCACGGCTATGCCGATTTCCGGGTCGTCTCGGCGGTGGCGGAGCTGACTCCGGACCGGCGCGACTTCATCATCACCTACGTCGTCGAGGAAGGCGAGCGCTACAAGTTCGGCGACGTCAAGGTCGAGAGCGCGATCCGCGACTTCAGCGGCACCGCGCTGACCAAGCTGCTGCCGATGAAGGGCGGCGACTGGTACAACGCCAAGCTGGTCGAGGACACCGTCACCTCATTGAACGAAAGCGCGGGCCTGTTCGGCTATGCCTTCGCCGACGTCCAGCCGAACTTCCAGCGCGACAAGGACGCCAAGACGATGGCGGTGACGTTCAACGTCGCCGAGACGCCGCGAGTCTATGTCGAGCGAATCGAGGTCAGCGGCAACACCAACACCCACGACAAGGTGATCCGCCGCGAGTTCCGGCTGGCCGAGGGCGATCCGTTCAACAGCATCCGGGTGAAGCGCTCGCGCGACCGCATTCAGTCGCTCGGCTTCTTCCAGGAGAATCTCGAGGTCGAGCAGACCCAGGGCTCCGCCGCCGACCGGGTCATCCTCTCGACCACTCTGGAGGAGAAGGCCACCGGCCAGCTCCAGGTGTCGGCCGGTTTCTCCAGCCTCGAGCGCTTCCTGCTCAACCTGTCGATCGAGCAGAGAAACTTCCGGGGCATGGCGCAGACCCTGCGCGCGTCGGTCAATTATTCGAGCTACTCGAAATCGGTCGAGCTGGGCTTCACCGAGCCTTATGTCTTCGACCGCAACATCGCGGCCGGCTTCAGCATTTTCCGGCGCGATTATTCGAACTTCAATTTCATCAGCGGCAACCGCAACACCACCTACAAGCAGACCAGCACCGGCTTCATCGTCAACGCCGGCGCGCCGCTGACCGAATATATGCAGATGGGGGTCCGCTACGGCCTCAATTTCGACGACGTCACCCTCGACGAGAGCCAGTTCTTCACCGATCCGGACGGCGCCGGGCCGCTGGCGCCGTTCTGCGATCCGCTTCGCGTCAGCCGCTATCTGTGCGACGCGATCGGCAAGCGCACCACTTCCTCGGTAGGCTATTCGCTGCTCTACGACACGACCGACAACCGGCAGCGCGCGACGCGCGGCCATCGCTTCTCGATCAGCCAGGATTTCGCCGGGCTCGGCGGCGACGTCAAATATCTGCGCACTCGCGCCAATGCCGCCAAATATTGGAATGTCGGCCGCGGCTTCATCTTCTCGGCGTCGATCGAGGGCGGCTACATCCACAGCTTCGAGAACAGCCGCATCGCCGGCGAGGACGCGGTCCGGATCACCGACCGCTTCTTCCTCGGCGAGCCTCAGATTCGCGGCTTCGACATTCGCGGCATCGGGCCGCGCATCCAGCGCATCCCGTTCGACGAGAACAACCAGCCGGTCACCGACCGCAAGCTGCTTTTCGCCGACGATTCCCTCGGCGGCCGAGCTTATTATGTCGGCCGGGCGGAGCTCGAGATTCCGATGAGCTCGAGCTTCCGCGAGATGGGCCTGCGCCCGTCCGTCTTCGTCGACGCCGGCGCGCTCTTCAGCCTGAAGAACCCGGTGCTGAATCCGATCCTCCCGGGCACCGTCCTCACCCAGGACCGCTGCTTCGATTCCACCGGCCACGCCGAGCCGCGGGGCGAGGCCGCGTCCTGTCCGACCGGAACGACCCTGGTCCCCGGCATCCAGGCCTTCAACGAGGTTTATCTCGGCGATACCGCCAAGCCGCGCCTGTCCATCGGCTTCGGAGTCAATTGGAACTCACCTTTCGGTCCGTTCAGGATCGATATAGCCAAGGCGCTCTTAAAGGCGGACGGGGATGACACCAAGCTTATCACTTTCAACGTAGGAACCGCATTCTGATGAACAAGCTCGTATTCGGGACGGCTCTCGCCGCCCTTTCGCTCGTGCTGCCGGGCGTCGCCCAGGCTCAGCGCACCCCCGGCGCCATCATCGTCGTCGTCGACACCGACCGAATCTTCCGCGAATGCAATGCCTGCAAGGCGGCGCAGACGCAGCTGCAGGCTCAGGTCACTTCCGCCCGGACCCGTGCCACCCAGCTCGGCACTCCGCTTCAGACCGAGGCGCAGTCGATCGAGCAGGCCGCGGCCGCAGCCCGCAACACGACCGGCGCCGCCCGAAGCGCCGCCGAGACCGCGCTCAACACCCGCATGCAGCAATTCCAGACCCGGCAGACCGCCGCGGCGCAGGAGGTCCAGCGGCTGGAGCAGAATATCCAGTCGACCCAGGCCAACGTGCTTCGCCAGATCAACGCTCAGCTCAACCCGATCTTCGGGCGGGTGATGGAGGCGCACAACGCCAATATCGCGCTCGACGTCGCCGCCACCCTGGCGCGCTCGAACACGCTCGACGTGACTAACGAAGTGATGACGGCCCTCAACGCGGCTCTCCCCTCGGTCAGCGTGACCCCGCTGCCCCAGGCGCCGGCGCAGCAGCAACCCCAGGGCCGGTGAGCTCCGAATCCGGCAGCGCCGCCACCCCGGCATCGACCGGGCCCCCGCTCGATATCCGGCGGGTGATGGCGGCGCTGCCGCATCGCTACCCCTTCCTGCTCATCGACCGGGTCGAGGAGCTGGTCCCGAAGAAGCGAATCGTCGCGATCAAGGCGGTGACGATCAACGAGCCCTTCTTCCAGGGCCATTTTCCGGGCCGGCCGATCATGCCCGGAGTGCTCCTCGTCGAGGCGATGGCGCAGGCCTCCGGAGTGCTCGCGGTCGAATCGCTCGGCCTCGCCGGGACCGGCAAGCTCGTCTATTTCATGGCGATCGACAGCGCCAAGTTCCGCCGTCCGGTCGAGCCGGGCGTGCTTCTGAGGATCGAGGTCGAGCTCGTCCAGGACCGCGGCAGCGTCTGCAAGTTCGCCGGCAAGGTTCTGATCGACGGCAAGGTCGCCGCCGAGACCAATTTCACGGCGATGATCGCGGACCCGCCAAGCGACTGAGCGGGCGCCAGAGCCCATCCGCCCGCTCGATCCCGAACACCTTTCCCAGCTCGGGCGAAGCCAGCACCCTCTCCGGCTCGCCCTCATCGACGATGGCGCCGCCGTCCATCAGCACGAGCCGGTCGCCGAAGCGCGCGGCCAAGTCGAGATCGTGCATGGCGACGATCGCGCCCTGGCCCCGATCGGCCATCCGGCGCAGCATCTCCATCAGCCTGAGCTGCCAGAGCGGGTCTAGATTGGCGACGGGCTCGTCGAGCAGCAGCAGCCGCGGCCTGGGCGCGAGCGCCCGGGCGATGAGAATTCGGCTCCGTTCCCCGGTCGAGAGGCGGTCGACCCGGCGCCCGGCGAAGGGCGCCAAATCGAGCGCGGCCATGGCTTCGTCCGCCGCCGCCGCTCCCGCTCCGAGGCGGACGAGATCGCGCGCGGCGAGCGGCCAGGCGATTTCGCGCGAGGCCGGGAGGTAGGAGAGCAGGCTCCGGCGACGCATCGGGGCCAGATCCTCCGGCCGGACGCCGTCGATCCGCACCTCTCCGGAAGGACGCCCGATCCGAGCCAGGGCATGGAGCAGGCTGGTCTTGCCGCTGCCGTTGGGTCCGATCAGGCAGACCAGCTCGGGTGCCTCCATCCGCCAGTCGGTGGGGCGAAGCCGCCCTTCCAGGGCGACCGCGACGGCGTCGAGCAACGCCGTCACCGCAGCCTCCAGCGCATATGCGCGACCAGCCAGAGGAAGAAGGGCGCGCCGAGCAGGGCGGTCACCACTCCGATCGGCAGCGTCCGCCCGAGCGGCGCCGTCCGCACGACGAGATCCGCCGCCAGCAGCAGAAGGCCGCCGATCAGGGCCGCCGGAGCGACGGCACGGCCGGGATGGCCGCCGGTCAGCCGTCGCGCGAAGATCGGAGCGACCAGCCCGACGAAGCCGATCGCCCCGCAGATCGCGACGCAGGCGCCGACTCCGAAGGCGGTGAGGCAAACGATCTCGATCCTCAGCCGGCGTACGTCGTGGCCGAAGGATTGCGCCACTTCCTCGCCCAGAGTGAGGCTGTCGAGCGGGGTCGCGAGGCGCAGGAGCAGCAGCATCGCGAGCAAAGCGGGCGCGGCGGCGAAAGCGGCCTGCTCGAGGCTTCGGTCGACCAGCGAGCCCATCAGCCACTCATAGGCGTCGTAGAAGGCGAAGGGGGAGGGGGCGAGCGCGAGGGCGAGGGTGGTGAGCGCCCCCGCCAGAGCGCTGATCGCGAGGCCGGCGAGCAGCAAGGTGGCGGTCTCGGCGCGAGGCCCCGCCAGGGCCAGAAGCAGCAGCAGGGCGCTAAGGGCTCCGCCGACCGCGCCGAACGCGAGCGCGAGCGGAGCCGAGAAGCCGAAGAGGTAAGCGGTGACCACGGCGCCCAGCGCTGCGCCGCTGGTCGTGCCGGTGAGGTCGGGGGAGGCGAGGGGGTTGGCGAACAGCCCCTGGACCGCGGCTCCGGCGGAGCCCAGCATTGCCCCATAGGTCAAGGCGAGCAGAGCCCTCGGGAGCCGCAGCTCCCACAGCAAGGCGATGGCCAGCGGCCGGTCCTGCCCGAGCAAGGCGGCGACCGGCGGCCAGGGAACGAGCAGCGACAGCGCGAAGGCGGTAGCTGCAGCGAGCGCCAACAGGGTGAAGGCAAGGCGGCTCACCGGCGCCCCAATCCGTCATCCCGGGCTTGACCCGGGACCCATGAACACGAGGGCGCGAGATTTGGCGGCGCGGCGTTCATGGGTCCCGGCTTTCGCCGGGATGACGCTGAGCCCGCAAGGCCCTTAGCCGCTCGATCTCGCCGGCCAGTGCCGGCCCCATGCAGGTCCACAGCCGGCCGTCGGTGACGAGGCTTCGCGCCTCGCGCACCCGGCGCGCCAGCGGGTGGGAGAGCCAGCGCTGCTCGCTCGAAACCTGGCCGCCGCGATAGTCGCTTCGAAGCACGATGGCGGGCGGACGGACGAGCAATTGCTCGAGCGACACCCGGTCTCCGGCGACGGGCCGCTGCCGAAGCCCCGCCAGCGCCATCCATTCCGCCGCCAGCCCGGTCGCGGCGACGGTTCGGCCGCCGCCGCCGAGCCAGATCGTGTCGGCCGGAGCGGCGGGGCGGGTCCGCCTGAGCCGCCCGATCCGGGCCAGAGCCGCCGCTCCGGACCGCTCGCGGCCCAGCGCCCGGGCGACGTCGCTTACGCCCCGCTCGATGTCGGCGAGCGATTGCGGATAAGGGAGATCGAGCGTTCGGATGCCGAGCCGCTGCGCGATCCGAACCCGGTCGCGGGCGCCGCCGCCCATCGTCAGCACAAGATCGGGTCGCAGGCCTGCGACCGAGACGAGGCTGCCATCGTTGCGACGGTATAGCCGCGCCTGCCGCCAAAAAGGCGTTTCCGCCGGCTGCTGGGCGAGATGGGTGACCGAGACGATCTGCCCCGGATCGCCGAGCATCAGCAGCAGCTCGTCGGTGCACAGGTTGAGCGACGCCACCCGCCGCGGCGCCCCCTCCGCCGCGCCGGCCAGCGCGAGGCTAATCGCCGAGGCGAAGGCGAAGGCCCGCATGGACGCTCCTCCCCGGCGAATTGTAGCCGAACACGTCGCGATAGTCCGCGCCCGCCGCATTCTCAACCCGCCCGAACGCTTCCAGCGTATCGGAGAGCCGCCAGGCGATCCTCAGATTCGCCAGCACATAATCGTCGAGAATCACCGGCACCGCCGGGAACGGGTCGAAATCGCTGTCGCGGCGCCTGCCGACATAAACGAGCGAGCCGCCGAGCCCGAGCCGCCCCCGGCTCCAGTCGGCGGCAAGATTGGCGCTGTGCTTGGGCCGCCGCGGCTCGGCCGTTCGCGGACCGGTCCCGACCCGCCGGTCGCGAGCGTCGAGCCAGGTGTAATTGGCGCCGATCCGAAGCCCGGCGAGCGGCCGAAGCTCGGCCGAGGCCTCGAGGCCCCGGCGCCGGCTCTTCCCGGCGGCGTTGCGGACGGTGAACGGAAAGACGCTGAAATCCTCCACGATCTCGCCGCTCAGCCGGTTGCTGAAGGCGGTGATTCCGGCGCCAAATCTCTTCCCTTCCCAGGCGGCTCCGGCCTCATAGCCCCGCGACCGCTCCGGAGTAAGCGCCGGATTGCCGACGAAGCTGGTCGGATCGAAGCCGTACAGGTCGAAGAAGGTCGGCTGGGCGATGCCCTCGCCATAGGCCGCATGAAGGCGCAGCGGCCCGGCGGGGCGGGCGACGAGGCCGGCGCGGACCGTCGTCGAATCTTCGAAGCGGTTGAAATCGTCGCGGCGGACGGCGACGTCCGTCGAGAGCGCCGCCGCCCATTGCGCCCGCCACTCGCCGACCAGGGCGGTCCGTCCCCGGGTCCGGCGCTGGTCGGGCGCGAAGAACACCGCCTGGTCGAGCGCGGCGAAGCTCTCCTCCTCGCGCTCCGCGGCGGCGATCAGCATCTGGCGGCCGCCGTCGAAGCGCCGGATCAGCCTGCCGCCGATCCGAAGCCGGTCCGCCAGAGTGCGGTTGAGCGGCGCCTCGCCGTTGCGGTTGCGGTTGGAGCTGTGCAGATACTGCCCGTCCAGCTCCAGGCTCCACGGGGCGTCGGCGGCGAGGCCGAGCCGCGCCCAGACTCGCACGGCGCCGAGCTCGGCCTTCGAGGAATCGAGCGTGTCCGAGCGAACGAACAAGGGCGGCGGCGTCCCGTCGAACTCGCTGACCGCGCGAATGTAATGGCTGGCGAACCCGATCTCCCCGTCCAAACCGAACCGCGTGGCGCCCTTGAGGCTGGCGGCCAGGTTGGCGAACCCGTCCCGGTCGCCGGCGCCGCCGCCGAAAATGTCGATGCCGTCGCTATGCATTCGGGTGACGCTCGCGGCGAGTCCGGCCTTCTCGCTCCCAGCCGTGGCGGCGACATGGGCCCGGCTGAAGTCGCGGCTGCCATATTCGGCGCTCGCGCGCAGCCGCGGGCCGGCCAGGGGGTCGCCGCTGTCGAGCGCGATCACTCCGCCGAGCGCCTCGGAGCCCCACAAAGCCGATTGCGGCCCGCGAACGATCTCCATCCTCGAGACGCTGTCGGCGGCGAAATTCTCGAAGCGCGCTTCGTTGCCGGCGGCGGGGTCGTTGAAGGCGATGCCGTCGACGAACAGCAGGGTGTGATTGGCCTCGGCGCCGCGGATCCTGACCTGGGTAAGCGAGCCCTGGGCGCCGGAGACCGAGACCGACACGCCCGGAGCCAAACGCGCCAGATCGGACACGAAAGGCGCGCCCAGCGCCTCGATCCTCTTCGCGTCGATCACCGTCACCGAGGCGGCGCTTTCTTCCTCGCGAACCGGTTCGAGCGACGCGGTGACGACGATGTCCGGCTCCGCGGCGGCGGCGGCTAGAATCAGTAAGATCATATCTTCCTCCCAGCGACACGGATGTCGCCTCAGAGGAGAGAGCCGGCCCAGGGCGCGGCCCTTCCACGCGCTGGCGGCTGGTCCCGGCCGGGCACGGACGACGGCGAAGGTAGGTTCCTGGCTCGCGGCTCGCGAAAGCCGCTTCACAGTTGCGGGCACAGCGCCGGATTTCCGCCGGCTTCCCTTTTCACCATTCCCCCGCCGGTTGAACGGCGTGAACGGCACCTTCGCTGCGCGAGGGGTAAGCGGCGGCGGCTCACCTTGTCAATTGCGCCATCGCCCGCTAAACGCGCCCCTTGCTTTGCATCCAGGCTGGTCGGAACCAGCCAATATCCAGGAAAATCAGACATGAAGAACGGCGCCCATCCCGATTATCACAAGATCAAGGTGCAGATGACCGACGGCACCACCTTCGACACTCGCTCGACCTGGGGCAAGGAGGGCGACACCCTGACGCTCGACATCGACCCCAAGGTCCACCCGGCCTGGACCGGCGGCCACGGCAAGATGGTCGATTCGGGCGGCCAGGTCGCCCGCTTCAACAAGCGCTTCGGCGGGCTCACCCTCGGCAAGAAATAAATCCGTCATCCCGGCGAAAGCCGGGACCTCGACGGGCAACGCCGCGGCCTGACCCGTCGCCCCAGCGAAGGCTGGGGCCCCGGCGGGTGAAAGGCGCCGATGCGTCTCACCCCCTGGGATGCCAGCCTTCGCTGGCATGACGAGCCAATGGAGACCCACCGTGACGTCTCGACCTGAGGTCCCGGCTTCCGCCGGGATGACGGCGGTTGCGCCGACGATCGAAACCCCCCGCCTGCGGCTTCGCGGCTTCCGTGCGAGCGATCTCGACCCGCAGGCGGCCGCCATGTCCGATCCCCGGGTGGTGCGCTTCCTTGGCAACTCGCCCATGTCGCGCGAGGATACCTGGCGCAAGATTCTCGCTTCGCCGGGCCTGTGGGCCCTGCTCGGCTACGGCTATTGGGTGATCGAGCGGCGCGAGGATTGCGCCTATCTCGGCCAGGTTGGCTTCGCCGATTTCAAGCGCGACATGAGCCCGTCCATCGAAGGGCTGCCCGAAATGGGCTGGATCATGAACGCGGACTCACAGGGCCGGGGCCTCGCCAGCGAGGCGGTGCTGGCCGCTCTCGCCTGGGCCGACGAGACGCTTGGCGCGCGCGAGATCGTCGCGATCATCAATCATGAAAACGCGGCCTCGATCCGGGTCGCCGAGAAAGGCGGCTTCGCGGTCCGCGGGGACGCCGTCTACAAAGGCGAGCCGATCCTTCTGTTTCGGAGACATCTCCCTTTGTGAGCCCGACGGTAAGTTGATAGTCTCGCTCGTCCACGACAGGGGAGCGCGAAATGGTCAGCGGCAAATGGGCTTATCATTCCTATCTCAACCAACCCGACCAGCCGACCTTCGGCCAGGGGGTTATGAGCTTCGAGGAGCTCAGCGAGAATTTCTTCATCGGAACGCTCGACATGGGCGGCGGCTATCTGATGAACCTCCAGGGCTTCGTGCTTCCGGGCAGCGGCGGCGCATCGGACTCGATCCGTATGTTCGGCAGCGGAATTCCTGACACCCCCACCGCGGGCTGGCGCTACGATTACCAATGCTGGCCGGCCTATGAGTGGCCGAACGGTGTCGATCAGGTCCCGTCGCTGGTCGGAACGACGATCCGGGTGGTCCCGCACAATGGCGAGCCGGCGGGCGTCGTCGCGTCGTTCATCGCGGTTTCCGAAGGCCAATAGCCGGCGGCCGACCGCGGCTAGAACAAGGTGGTCAGCCCGTAGAAGGCCGCTCCGACGGCGGCCGAGGCCGGAATGGTGATCACCCAGGCCAGGACGACATTCTGGGCGACGCCCCAGCGAACCGCCGACGCTCGCCGCGCCACCCCCGCGCCGATGATGCAGCCGGTGATGGTGTGGGTGGTCGAGACCGGTATGCCGAGCCACGAGGCGGCGAACAGCATGACCGACCCGCCCGCCGAGGCGCTGAAGCCCTGGTGCTGGGAGAGCTTGGTGATTCGCGAGCCCATCGTCTCGATGATCCGCCAGCCGCCGGTCAGCGTGCCGAGGCCGATGGCGATGTAGCAGCTGATCGCCACCCAGTGGGGCACGTGGAATTCGCCCGACAGGTGGCCGGTCGAATAGAGCAGGACGGTGATGATCCCCATCGTCTTCTGGGCGTCGTTGAGGCCGTGGCCGATCGAGTAAGCGGCCGAGGAGACGAGATGGAGCGACCGAAAGCTCCGCTCCGCTCCGCGCGGAGTCGCCCGGACCGCGAGCCAGCTCGTCACGAGCATGATCAGAAGCGCCAGGATCATTCCGATCGTCGGCGACAGGACGATTGCGATCAGGGTCTTGTTCAGTCCCGACCATTGCACTCCGGTCAGCCCCGCATGGGCGATGCCGGCGCCGAGCAGGCCGCCGACCAGGGCGTGGCTGGAGGAGGAGGGGATGCCCTTCAGCCAGGTGACGACGTTCCAGAACATCGCTCCGACCAGCGCCCCGAACACCACCGCCGGGGTGATCAGATCCTTGTCGATCAGGCCCTTGCCGATCGTGTCGGCGACCTTGTGAAGGCTCGGCACGGCGAGGGCGAGGAAGTAGGCCGCGAAGTTGAAGAAGGCGGCGAAGCCGACCGCCTGCACCGGGCTGAGCAGTCGGGTCGCGACCACGGTGGCGATCGAGTTGGCGGCGTCGTGGAGCCCGTTCAGGAAATCGAACGCGAGCGCGACGAGGATGAGGCCGATGAGCAGCGGCAGGGCCAGCTCGTGCATGGAATCTGCGCTCCTCAGGCGTGGTCGATGACGATTCCGGAAATCTCGTTCGCCACGTCCTCGAGCCGGTCGAGGACCTTTTCCAGGTGGCTGTAGATCTCGCGGCCGACGATATAGCCCATGGCGTTGCCGTCGCGGTGCCTAAGGAACAGCGCCTTCAGGCCCGAATCGTGAAGGCTGTCGGCTTCCTCCTCGAGATGGATGATCTTCTCCGTGATCCGGTCGAGCTCGGCGTGGTTGCTGCCGACCTTGCGCAGCAGCGGCATCGCGTCGCGCACCAGAATCGCGCCCTGCTCGGCCAGCGCCGCCATGTCGCGCATCTGCGGCTCGAAATGGGCGACCTCGAACTGGGTGATCGCCTTGGCCGTCTTCTGCATCTCGTCGATGGCGTCGTCCATCGACGAGATGAGGTCGGTGATGGCGCTTCGATCGAACGGGGTGATGAAGGTTCGGCGGACTCCGTGCAGCACCTCGCGGGTGACCTGGTCGGCCTGCTCCTCGAACGCCGAAATCTGGCGGCACGCTTCGACGATGCCCTCTTCCTTGGCGAACATCCGGCTCATCACCTCGCCCCCGCCGACGAGGGTTTCGGAGTGCCGTTCGAACATGTCGAAGAAGGCCGCTTCCTGCGGCATGATCGCTCGGAACCACTTCAGCATCTCTTCCCCCTGTCGATGGCGGGCCTGTACAGTGCGGGGACGGCCATTGAAAGCGCGACCCACCCACGGCCCCGATCCCGAGTCGAGACGCATCTAGGACGCTGCGGTTGCACTTTCATGACAGCTCAGCCCTCGCCCGCGGAGTCGAGCGCGTAGCCGGCGGAGCGGACGGTGCGGATGATGTCGGAGCGCCCGCCCTGGTTCAGCGCCTTGCGCAGCCGGCGGACATGAACGTCGACCGTCCGGGTCTCGATCTCGGTGCCGTGAGCCCACACCGATTCTAGCAGGCGCTCCCTGGAGAATACCCGGCCGGGATGCTCGAGCAAATGACGAAGCAGGCGGAATTCGGTGGGGCCGAGCGGCACCGTCCGCCCGTCGCGGCGCACCCGATGGGCGACCACGTCCATCTCCACGTCGCCGTAGCTCAGCATCTCGCCGGCGAGGGCGGGACGGACCCGACGAAGCACGGCGGCGACCCGGGCGATGAGCTCGGCCGGGCTGAACGGTTTGGTGACATAGTCGTCGGCGCCGGTCTCGAGGCCGCGAATTCGGTCGCTCTCCTCGCCGCGCGCGGTGAGCATGATGATCGGCACGTTGGCGGTGGCGGTCTTGCGGCGCAGGCGCCGGCACAGCTCGATCCCCGATATGCCCTCGATCATCCAGTCGAGGATGACGATGTCGGGGACGGCCTCGTCGGCGAGCAGCAGCGCCTCCTCGCCGTCGGCGGTACGGCGGACATCGAAATCCTGCCGCTCGAAATGCCAGACCAGCAGTTCGGCCAGCGCTTTGTCGTCCTCGACGAGGAGCAGCTTTCCCTTGCTCATGACGGCCTTTCCCAACCTCGCGACTTTAACCCGCGGCCAAGACTCGGGCATGACCGCGAGGTTACACTTTCATGACATTCCGGCGCGACGCGGGCAGCAGCACGTGCACGATCGTGCCCTTGCCGGGTTCGCTTTCGATCCGCAGCCGGCCGCGGTGGCGTTCGACGACGTGCTTGACGATGGAGAGGCCGAGACCGGTGCCGCCCAGCGCGCGGCTGCGGCCCGGGTCGACTCGATAGAAGCGCTCCGTCACCCGGGGGATATGCTCGGCGGGTATGCCTTCCCCTTCGTCGGAGACGGCGAGGTGCACCATCCCGCCTTCGCCGGCGAGGGCGACGACGATCGCCGTTCCGGGCCGGCCGTAGCGCAGCGCGTTGCTGATCAGATTGTCGATCATCTGGAGCAGCTCGGCGCGGTCGCCGGCGACGTCGGCAAGGTCGGCGGAGGCCTCGACCCGGATTTCGCAGCCGCGCTCGGCAGCGACATGCCGGACATTGTCGCGTACCTCCTCGACGAGCCGGGCCAGCGCGAGCGGTTCGGACGGGGCGGTGAAGCGCTCCGCCTCGATCCTCGACAGCGACACGAGATCCTCGACCAGCCGCTGCATCCGTCGCGCCTCGTCGTGGACGATGGCCGTGAAACGCCGGCGGGTCGCCTCGTCGAGCTCGTCCCCCTGCTCCCGAAGCGTTTCCGTATAGCCGAGCAGAGTGGCGAGCGGAGTGCGCAGCTCGTGGCTGGCATTGGCGACGAAATCGACCCGCATCCGCTCCGCCGCGAAGGCCTCGCTCCTGTCGGACAGCCGAACGAACAGGGCGCCGTCCTCGAGCGGAGCGATGCTCATCGTCCAGCGCCGCCCCGGCTCGCCCAGACCGGCGAGCTCCACTTCCTCCGCCGCCGCCGGCAGGTTGGTCACCAGGCGCTCGACGGCGGCGGGGTGGCGGAGGGCGAGGCGGACTTCCTCGCCCTCGATGCCGCTTCCGAGCATCGCTCGGGCGGCGGCATTGCTCATCCCGATCCGGCCGGCGGCGACGATCAGCGCCGGCTCGGGAAGCGCCTCCAGAACGTTGCGGGCGATCGCCCGAGCGTCTGCGGCCGGACCGGGGCCGAGGGCGCGGATCATTTCCGCCAGCTCGGATTCGGCGACGGCGGCGGCGGCTTCCTGGGGCGCGAACCAGCGCCGTTCGCGCTCGCCCCGCTCGGGCCAGTCGTCGCGTTCCTCGTCGACGCGCATCCGGAAAAGCTGAACCTCGGCGGGCAACAGGGCGCCGGTGCGCCGCCGCTTGCGATAGAAATAGCGGCCGACGGGGTCCGGATCGACCGTGCCGACGATGCCCGCCTCCTCGAAGGCTTCCTGGGCCGCCGATTCCGCCGGGCTCTTGCCGGGGATGGGATTGCCGCGCGGCACCACCCAACGTCGGGTCTCGCGCGAGGTGATGAGAAGCACCTCGAGGCCGCCCTCCGCGCCCGGGCGCACCGGAATGACTCCATATTGGGTCAGCATGGCTCATGCTCGCCGAGCCTCGGCGCCGGCCGCTCCGCCACCTGGCGCCTGCCGTCGATGACGATCGGCGAGGCGAGCCCCGGAACTTCTGCGTCGATCCTGAGCCCGCGATGGACGATCTGGGGGTCCGCGAACACCGCGTCGACCTCATTGATCGGCCCGGCCGGGATTCCCGCCGCCTCGAGCGCGTCCGACAATTCCTGCCGCCCTCGAGTCCGCATCGCCTGAGCGAGCAGCGGGAGCAAGGCGTCCCGGTTGACCACCCGTGCCGGATTGGTGCGGAAGCGGGCATCCTGGGCGAGCCAGGCCATGCCCAGCAGCGCGCACAGCCTCGCGAACTGCGAGTCGTTGCCGACCGCGACGATGACCTCGCCGTCGGCGGCCCGGAAGGCCTGATAGGGGACGAGGTTGGCGTGGCCGTTGCCCATCCGGCGCGGCACCTCGCCCGACACCATCCAGTTCAGCGCCTGGTTGGCGAGCACCGCCACCTGAGTGTCGAGCAGAGCCATGTCGATATGGGCGCCGCGTCCGGTCCGGTCCCGCTCCCTCAGGGCGGCGAGGATGGCCACCGTCGAATAGAGGCCGGTGAACATGTCGGCATAGGCGATTCCGGACTTTTGCGGCGCGCCGTCCGGCTCGCCGGTGATCGACATCGCCCCGCCCATCCCCTGGATGATGAAATCGTAGCCGGCTCGGGGCGCATAGGGCCCGGTCTGGCCGAAGCCGGTGATCGAGCAATAGACCAGGCGGGGGTTCAAGCCGGAGAGCGAGGGGAAATCGAGCCCGTATCGGGCGAGGCCGCCCACCTTGAAATTCTCTATAAGCACGTCGGCTTCGGCGGCTAGCGCGCGCGCCTGCGCCTGGCCCTCCGCCGTCTCCAGCGCGATCTCGACCGATTGCTTGCCGCGGTTGCAGGAATGAAAATAGGCCGCGGCCCCGTCGGGCGCGAAAGGCGGGCCCCAGTGCCTTGTGTCGTCGCCCGTCCCCGGCCGCTCGATCTTGACGACCTCCGCGCCGAGATCCGCCAGCAGCTGCCCCGCCCACGGCCCGGCCAGGATCCGGGCGAGCTCGACCACCTTCAGACCGGCAAGGGGTTTATTCATAAACCGTCGCCCCAGCGAAGGCTGGGGCCCCAGCGGGTGAAAGGCGGCAGCGGTCTTCACCCCCCGGGACCCCAGCCTTCGCTGGGGTGACGGTGCTTGCCGCCGGTGCGACCCGCACGGTCAAAACGCCGAAATCCCGGTGATCGCCCGCCCGAGGATCAGGCCGTGGACGTCATGGGTGCCCTCGTAGGTGTTGACCGTCTCGAGGTTCATGGCGTGGCGCATCACCTGGAACTCGGCGGAGATGCCGTTGCCGCCGTGCATGTCCCGAGCGACCCGGGCGATGTCGAGCGCCTTGCCGACATTGTTGCGCTTGATCAGGCTGATCGTCTCGGGGATGAGCTCGCCCTCGTCGATGCGCCGCCCGACCCGCAAGGCCGCCTGAAGGCCGAGCGTGATCTCGGTGATCATGTTGGCGAGCTTGATCTGGACGAGCTGGGTGGCCGCGAGCGGCCGGTCGAACTGCTTCCTGTCGAGCGTATAGCTACGGGCCGCCTGGTAGCAGGCCTCGGCCGCCCCCATCGAGCCCCAGGCGATCCCGTAGCGCGCCCGGTTGAGGCAACCGAACGGGCCCTTCAGCCCCGAGACGCCCGGCAGCAGCGCCTCTTCCGGAACCTCGACTCCATCCATCACGATCTCGCCGGTGATGGAGGCGCGCAGGCTCAGCTTCATGCCGATCTTGGGCGCGGTGAGGCCCTTCATGCCCTTTTCGAGCAGGAAGCCGCGGATCCTGCCGTCGTGGGCGTCGGATTTGGCCCAGACGACGAAGACGTCGGCGATCGGCGAGTTGGTGATCCACATCTTCGAGCCGGAGAGGCGGTAGCCGCCGTCGATCTTCTGCGCCCGGGTCCGCATCCCGCCCGGGTCGGAGCCGGCGTCGGGCTCGGTGAGGCCGAAGCAGCCGATCAGCTCGCCCTTCGCGAGGCCGGGCAGCCATCTTCGCTTCTGCTCCTCAGAGCCGTAAGCGTGGACCGGGTACATGACGAGCGAGGACTGGACGCTCATCGCCGAGCGATAGCCGCTGTCGACCCGCTCGACCTCGCGCGCGACGAGGCCGTAGCTGACGTAATTCAGTCCGGCGCCGCCATAATCGGGAGGGATCGTCGCTCCGAGAAGCCCGAGCTCGCCCATCTCCGACATGATCTCGCGGTCGAAATGCTCGTCGAGGAACGCCTCGGTCACCCGCGGCTGCAATTTCTCCTGGGCATAGGCCCGGGCGGTGTCGCGGACGAGCCTCTCCTCGTCCGACAGCTGAGCCTCGAGCGCGAACGCATCCTCCCAGTCGAACCTGCCAATCGCCGCTTCGGCCATTTCATTCCCTTCGCATGGCGGACAGGGTGGGATTCGAACCCACGGTGGGCGTGAACCCACGGCGGTTTTCAAGACCGCTGCCTTAAACCACTCGGCCACCTGTCCAAGATGGGCGTGGCTCTAGCCTACCCGTCAAGCCGGCGAAAGCCGGGGCCTCCTGGGGACGACGCGGCGTCCGTTCTCCCCCGGGGTCCCGGCTTTCGCCGGGATGACGGTGGGCGGGGCCGCTCGTGCAGGGCGCGCGGCGAGCCGAGTATCGGCGGCGCGGCCGCTGTGGCATCAGGGGCGCGCGAGCGGGAGTGAGAGTATGCGTTGGTCGAGGGGTTTGGCGGCTTTGGCGCTGGCGGCGGCAATCGTCCCGCTGGCGAGCTCGGCGCCGGCCCAGACGGGGCTCAGCCAGGCGGGCTTCGAGTCCTATCTGCCCCAGCTCGAGGCCCAGGCGCGCCGCGCGGGCGTCAGCCCCGGCACCATCGCCAGCGTCTTCCCGAACCTCGCCTTCAGCGCCCGCACCGTCCAGCTCGACCGCGCCCAGCCCGGCGGAGCGCCCGGAAGCAATCCCAACCCGCCCTTCGCGACCTATCGCGCGCGGCACGTCTCGCCGGCCCTGATCGCCGCCGGCAAGCGCCACTATTACGCCCATTTCTCGCGACTTCAGGAGATCGGGCGGCGCTACGGAGTCACTCCCTCGGTGCTGGTCGCGATTTACGGCCACGAGACCAGCTACGGCGCCGTCATGGGCGATTTCGACCTTCTCAACTCGCTCGCCAGCCTCGCTTATGACGGCCGCCGCCGCCAGCTCTTCGCCGACGAATTCGTCGCCGCCCTGAAGATGATCGACCGAGGCGTTCCGCGCAGCCGCCTGAGGGGCAGCTGGGCGGGCGCCACCGGCTTTCCCCAGTTCCTTCCCAGCGTCTGGCTTCGCCTCGCCGTCGACGGCGACGGCGACGGCCGCGCCGACATCTGGCGAAGCGAGCCCGACGCCGCCGCCTCGATCGCCAATTATCTGAGGAACGCCGGCTGGAAGGCCGGCACGCCCTGGGGAGTCGCCGTCCGGGTCCCCGCCGGGCTCGACCGGGTCTCGCTTCGCAACCCCGTCCGCGCCCCGCGCTGCCCCCGCGTCCACGATCGCCACAGCCGCTGGATGCCCGTCGCCGAATGGCGCCGGCTCGGCCTGGTCGCCCAGAACGGAATATGGCCCGGCGACGGCGAGTCGGTCGCGCTGATCGAGCCCGACGGCCCGGGCGCCACCGCCTATCTGCTCACCGGCAACTACCGCGCCATCCTCGATTACAATTGCTCCAACTTCTACGCTCTGTCGGTCGGCCTGCTCGCCGACGCGATCGCGCGCTGATCCGTCTGGCGCGGGCCGAGGGTCTCGTCATGCCGGACTTGATCCGGCATCCACCTTTTCCCTTCAGCGGCTCGAAAAAAAGGTGGACCCCGGATCAAGTCCGGGGTGACGAATTCGAGGGGAGGGGGTAACAGGGGCCTCCACGCCCGGCCGCCGTCTTTCAGGGGAATCGTCTCAACCATGACCCGCAAAAGCCTGTTTATCCTAGCTTTCGCTGCCGCTTCTTCGCTTCCCGCCGCCGCCGCGGCGCCGCCTTTCGAGACCGCGGCCAAGGTCGCCTACATGGTCGACACCTCGTCGGGCGCGGTGCTCTACGCCAAGAATGGCGACGTGCGCATGCCGCCGGCCTCGATGGCGAAGATGATGACCGTCCACATCGCCTTCAACATGATCAAGCGCGGCGATAAGAAGCTCGGCGACATCTGCCAGGTGCGGCCGGAGACGTGGAAGCAATGGCACGGCCCCGAGGCGGGCTCGACCATGTTCCTGTCGCCCGGCGAGCAGGTCAGCATCCAGAATCTGCTCCACGGAGTCGTCACCCTCTCGGGCAACGACGCCAGCGTCGTCCTCGCCGAATGCCTCGCCGGCACCGAGCCGGCCTTCGCCGCCTTGATGAACCAGGAGGCCAAGCGCCTCGGAATGGCCAATTCCAATTTCGGCAATTCGAACGGCTGGCCCGACGAGGGCATCACCTACACTACGGCGCGCGACCTCGCGACTCTGGCGCGAGCGACGATCGAGACGACTCCCGACCTCTACAAGCAATTCTACACCCAGACGTCGTTCACCTGGGGCCGGACGCTGGGGAGCAACAAGCCGATCGAGCAGGGCAACCGAAACCCACTGCTGGGACGGGTGCCGGGCGCCGACGGCCTCAAGACCGGCCATACCGACGAAGCGGGCTACGGCTTCACCGGATCGGCGGAGCAGGGCGGGCGGCGAATCATCATGGTGGTGGCGGGCCTCGGAAGCTTCAATCAGCGGATCGAGGAATCGGTGAAGTTCATGGACTGGGGCTTCCGCGCCTGGAAGTCGCAGCCTCTGTTCAACGCGGGCGAGAAGGTCGCCGACGCCCGGGTCCAGCTCGGCGGCGACGACCAGGTCGCCCTGGTCGCTCCGCGAAGCATCGCGGTCACGCTCCCGGCCGGAGCGGCGGCCAACATCCGGGTCAGGGTCTCCTATGACGGGCCGATCAAGGCGCCGATCGCCAAGGGCCAGCACATCGCCGACCTGATCGTCTCCACGCCCGACACGCCGCCGCAGACGATGCCGCTGGTCGCGGCCGAGGCGGTGGGCGAAGCCGGCTTCTTCGGCCGAATCTGGAACGGCCTGACCTCCTTGTTCGGCTGAGGAGGTGAGGGGGCGCTTCATCAGCCTCGAGGGCGGGGAGGGCGTCGGCAAATCGACCCAGCTGAAGGCGCTCGCCGAGGGGCTGCGCAGGCGCGGGCTGGAGGTGGTCGAGACCCGCGAGCCGGGCGGAAGCCCCGGCGCGGAGGCGATCCGCAAACTCCTGCTCGAAGGCGGCGACGACCGCTGGACTCCCGAAGCCGAGGCCCTGCTCTTCGCCGCCGCCCGCGCCGACCATGTCGCGAAGACGATCCGGCCGGCGCTCGAGCGCGGCGCCTGGGTGCTGAGCGACCGCTTCCTCGACAGCTCGCTCGCCTATCAGGGAGGTGCGGCGGGGGTAGGCCTGGAGACGGTGCGCAAGCTTCACGAGATCGGCAGCCTGGGCTTCCTGCCCGACCGAACCCTCCTGCTCGAGCTGCCGCCGGAGGCGGTGAGCGAGCGGCTCAGGGCCCGCGACGTGGACGGCCCGGACCGGATCGGGGGCAGGGGAGGCGGGTTCCACGACAGGGTCGCTCAGGCTTTCGCACGACTGGCCGAGGAAGAGCCGGAGCGTTTTCGGCGAGTAGATGCCGGCGGTTCCGCGGAAGCGGTGACGGCAAGGGTCCTTGCCGCCGTGGAGGACCTGCTGTGAGGATAGGTCCATTCCGTCACCCTGAACTTGTATCAGGGTCCAGCTGGTCCCGCGCCGGGGAGGCGGAGAACTGGATCCTGAAACAAGTTCAGGATGACGGGGAGGCGCGGCCGTCGTGACTCCCCTCTACGGCCACGATACCGCCGTCGCCGCCTTCCGCGACTCGCTGGATTCGGGCCGCCTCCACCACGCCTGGCTGATCGCCGGGCCGGAAGGCGTCGGCAAGGCCCTGTTCGCCGCCAAGGCCGCTTTGCGAGTCCTCGCCCAGGGGCAGGGGAGGGTGGACTCCCCCGGCCTCGACGTCCAGGACGAGCATCCCGCCGCCCGCCTCGTCGCCGCCGGCAGCCACCCGGATTTGATGCGCCTCGAGCGGCTGCCGCGCGAGAACAGCGCCAGCGGCGAGCTTGCCCGCAACATCAACGTCGACCAGGTGCGCTCGCTGCAGCGGCTGTTCAACACCACCGCCTCGCTGTCGTCCTGGCGGGTGGTGATCGTCGATTCGATCGACGACCTCGAACGCAACGCTGCCAACGCGCTGCTCAAGAACCTGGAGGAGCCGCCGCCGACGAGCCTGTTCCTGCTCGTCAGCCACGCCCCGGAGCGGCTTCTGCCCACGATCCGCTCGCGCTGCCGCCCCCTGCGCCTCTCCGCCCTCGACGATGACGCCATGACGTCAGCCCTTCGATCCGCGCTGCCGGATTCGGACGAGAGGGAGATGGCCGATCTGGCCTCGGCGGGGCAGGGCTCGCCCGGCCGGGCGCTGGCCTGGCGCGGACTCGACGTCGCCGGGCTCGACAAGGCGATGAACGAGCTGGTTCGCGACGGCGATCCGACCAACGCTCGCCGCGGCGCGCTCGCCCAGAGCCTCGCCCTCAAATCGGCGCAGCCGCGTTACGAAGCCTTCCTCGCCCGCGCGCCGTCGCGAATCGCCGGCGAGGCGAAAGCCCGGCGCGGTCCCGCTCTCGCCGAGGCGCTGAAGACCTGGGAGCGCGCCCAGGGCCTCGCCTCGAGCGCCCGCGGCCTGTCGCTCGAGCCCGAGAGCGTCGTCTACGAGCTCGCCGGCATGCTCGCATCGCTGGCGCCGAGCCGCTAAGGCGCGCTGATGGCCGAGCCTTTCTACATCACCACCGCAATCAACTATCCGAACGGGCCGCCGCATATCGGCCATGCCTATGAGGCGGTCGCGACCGACGTCATCGCCCGCTTCCAGCGCTCGATGGGCCGCGATGTCTATTTTCAGACCGGAACCGACGAGCACGGCCTGAAGATGGCCCAGGCCGCGCGCGAGAGGGGCATTTCGCCGGCTCGGCTTGCCGATGAAATGTCGTCCATCTTCAAGAAGATGGATGATCGACTTGAGATTTCGTACGATCGCTTCATCCGAACCACAGAGCCAGGCCATCACCGTGCCAGCCAGGCCATCTGGCGGGCCATGGCCGAGCGCGACGACCTCTATCTGGGCCGCTACGAAGGCTGGTACTCGGTTCGCGACGAAGCTTATTATGACGAAGGCGAGCTGATCGACGGCGCCGATGGCGGCAGGCTCTCGCCGCAGGGAACTCCGGTCGAATGGACGGTCGAGGAGAGTTGGTTCTTCCGCCTCTCCGCCTATCAGGAGCAGCTGCTCGCCCACTATCGCAACAATCCCGGCTTCATCCGTCCCGAATCCCGCCGCAACGAGGTGCTGCGCTTCGTCGAGAGGGGCCTCACGGACCTGTCGGTCTCGAGGACCAGCTTCGACTGGGGCGTGAAGGTGCCGAGCGATGAGCGCCACGTCATGTACGTATGGCTCGACGCACTCACCAACTATCTGACCGGCGTCGGCTATCCCGACACTCAATCAGAGACTTACAAGAAGTTCTGGCCGGCCGATCTGCACATCATCGGCAAGGACGTGGTCCGCTTCCACGCCGTCTACTGGCCCGCTTTCCTGATGTCGGCGGGAATCCCCTTGCCCCGGCAGGTTTTCGGCCATGGCCACGTCCTGCTGCGCGGGGAGAAGATGTCCAAGTCGACCGGCAACGTCGTCGACCCGGCCGGCCTGATCGACGCGTTCGGCGCCGATGCGGTTCGCTACTTCCTGATTCGCGATGTCACCTTCGGCCAGGACGGCAGCTACAGCCCGGAGGCGATCGTCGCCCGGGTCAATGCCGACCTCGCCAACAGCTTCGGCAACCTCGCCCAGCGCACCCTCTCCTTCATCGTCAAGAATTGCGGCGGAGCGCTTCCGATCGGGGGAAGGGGAGAGCGGGCCGACGGGGACCTGCTGGCCCTGGTCCGCCGCACCACCGCGGAGGAAGTACCGGCCTTGTTCGGCGATCTTGCGCTCAGCCAGGGCATCGAGGCGTGGATCCGGATGGTCTTCGCCTGCAACCAATATATCGATGCCCAGGCGCCCTGGACCCTTCGCAAGACGGATCCCGAGCGGATGGTCGCGGTGCTCGCGACGCTGTGCGAGGCGATCGTCGATCTCGCCATCGCCATCTCGCCCGTCATTCCCGGTTCCGCGGCGAAGCTGCTCGACCAGATGGGAGTCCCGGCCGGGGAGCGCTCGTTTACGAGCCTCGCCGACACCGGCCGCTACGCCCGGCTGGCCGCTCCGGGCCGGGCCCTCGAGCCGCCGACGCCTATTTTCCCTCGGCTGGAGCTGCCGGCAGAGTCCTAGCGGGGGCAGGATTCAGCAAGGCGTTCTGCCCGGCCGGGGCATCCGTCCGCTTCACGCGAGTCAGGCGCTGGCCGCTCCGCAAGATCAGCTGGCAGGTCTGCTCCCCCTCGCAGGCGATGATCGAGCCCTTGCGCGTATCGATACGCACGATCCGGTCGCCGTCGGCGAACGCCTGGTAGCGGGGAGGGCCGGGCCGGGCATAGACGGCGAGCCCGACGATCGCGCCCGCGATGACGATCCCGGTCGTGATCTTGCCGACCGCGCCTTCCATCGCCTCGCGAGTAGTAGCGCCGGGGGGCGCCCGGTCGGAGGAATCGAAACGGTCGTCGGTCATGGCGCTCTCCCCAGGCAGGGCTTCTCCGATGCATAGCCGACTGGCGGGCCGCGGGTAACTGCCCGTTTCAGAACGGGTCGAAGTCGAACCCCTGGAAGACGACCCGGTCCGGGTCGGGCACGAAGGCGCCGCCGGTCAGATCCTTGTAGACCAGGTTGAGCGGGGAGGGCCGGAGGCTCACCGGGATCGTCCGGAAGGCCGAGCCCCGCCAGTCGATGCGTGGATCCAGGCCGAGCCACACCCGCAGCGGCCCCAGCGGCGGTCCGAGGTCGGCGATGCCCGGACCCGAATAGAGGATGGCGCCCACTCCGGGCAGGCCGGTCGCCGAAACCACATTGATCTGGTCGTCTCGACGGACGGCGCCATAGCGCGCTTCCGGATTGGCGAGCCGCCAGCTCACGGCCTCCTGGCTCCAGATCCGCTCGAAGCTGGGCCCGCGGTCGGGCTCGCGCCACCGCGGCAGGCCGAAGCCGAGGCGGGCGTCGAGCGGCCGAACCATCTTGAATCGAGTAAGGAGCGGGCCGGTGCTCCACTTGTTGCCCGTGGCGAAGCAGAAGGCGAAGCCGAGGCGCGCGGCTTCCTCGAACATGGCGGCGCTGATCCGGCTTTGCAGGCGCCGGCCACGATGCGCGGGATGGACCGCTCCGTTGACGGTAAAGAGTCCTCGACGAGCCTCGCCCTCCAGGCGACAGGGAAAGACGAGCGCCGCCATGTGACCGACCAGCTCGTCTCCGGCAAAGGCGTTGCACCCGATCGCGAGGCCGTCGGGATTCTGGCCGTAATGCCATTGGAGATAGCGCGGAGTGAGGTGGCGGGCCTTGGGGAAGACTTGCCGCAGAAGCTTCGAGACCTGCGCGTAGCCGCGCTCCGAGTGCTCGAGCAGCTCGAACCGGTATCCGTCAGCCATTCGCCCCTCGCTTCGAGCGCAAGGCTTCCTCCATCCGCCGCGCATAGGGACCGTAGGCGGCAAAGGAGAAACCCAGCGATTCGGCCATTTCCAGCCGCTCCATCACCGAGCCACGGTTCGCCCGCATCAGCAGGTCGAGGGGCCCCCAGCGGCGAAAGCCGGAATGGGTATAATATTGCTCGGTGTCGATGTCGTAGGGGTGGTGATAGCTCAACACCGCCTCGCCCCGCCGGCGACGGGCGGCCAGCGCCCGGCGAAGCACGGGCCGCGGCAATATGCGAAAATAAAGCCCGCCCATCGGTATCGGCAGGATCCGGAACGGGAGCAACGTCACCGGCAGCTCGACCACGCCTTCGATGAGCCGGGGCTCGGTGCCGAAGCCAGGATCGCCGTAGAGCGGGCTTCGAGCCGGGAGCACCGAGCTCGAATAGGTGAAGCCGAGCTCGGCCAGGGCCTCATAGGCCCAGCCCGTTCGGGCGGTGAGGGAAAGGCAGGGCGCGCGATAGCCGTGGACCGGGCCGGCGCCGGCCTCCCGCAGAGCGTCGAGGTTGCGCCGAAGGTCGTCGCGGAAGCGCCCCTGGCCGAGACGGTCGAGGGGCAGGTGCGAATCGGAGTGGCAGGCCAGCTCATGTCCCTCGGCGGCGATTTGCCGGATCGTCTCGGGATGCAAGCGAGCGACCTCGCCGACGACGAAGAAGGTGCCACGGGCATCGCGGCGGCGCAGGAAATCGAGGTAGAGGTCGATGAGGGCGGGCACCCGCGCCGGCCGCCTTTCGCCGTCGGCGAGCTCGAGGCGCGGGTCCTCGACATCGACGCTGAACAGATAGGAAGCTTCGCCGGTCATCGCGCGGCGCGCCGTCGGCCAAGGTCGGCGAGGCCGCCGGCGGCCAGCAGGATGAGGTGGGGCAGGACAGGGGTACGGTAGCGCCAGTCGAAATCGACCTGCACCAGGCCGTGGAACAAAGCGTAGGAGAAGAAGGCTCCGAACGCCGCCAGGAATACCTTGCGCTCGGGCGCCGCGAAGGCGGTTCGGCCCCGGAACAGGGCGACGGCGAGCCACGCCGCCAGCGCGTAGCAGGGCAGGAAGAAGGTCAGCTCGGCGAGCATGTGGCCGCGGCTGAACCTCGCCGCGTCGACGGCGAAGAAGTGGAGAAACCGGTCGGCCGAGATGAGGACGAAATCGCCCAGCTGCAGGGGCGGTGCATGAAAGGTTTCGGGTCTTGCGCTGACCACCTCGCCGAAGGCGTAGGAGGCCGCGGTCTCGCGGAACGGGGCGCCGAGCGCCTCGAACGGCCAGCGCGCCGGATCCTGCATGAACCAGCCGAAGGCGAAGGCCGAGGCGACCGCCGCCGCGGCGAACGCGGCCAGCGCCGCCCCCGGCCGCAGCTTCGCCCGCTTCGCCCTGGCGAGGTAGATGGCCCAGGCGAGGTCGGGCACCAGCACGATCCCGGTCGGACGGTAGAAGATCCCGGCGACGGCAGGTCCGAGCACCGGGAGCCACCCGCTGGAGTCGCCGAGGATCCTCGCGGCGGCGAGCGTGAAGATGGCGAAGGCGAGGAAGACGAAGGTCGCGTCGGAAAGGACGAACGGGACCCAGACGAGCAGGTCGAAGCAGGCCAGGTAGAGAAGCAGCGCTCCCCATCCCGCCGCCGCGCTTCCCGTCAGCCGGATCGCCATCCGAACGACGAGAGCGCCGAGGACGACATGCGCGGCGAAATTGAGCGCGACGAGAGCGACCTGCCAGCCACTGCCGAAGGCAAGGCGTAGCAAGGCGAGCAAGGTCGCGAACAAGGCGTAGAGCAAGGGCGGAAAGCTGCTCTTCGCCTCCGCGACCAGGGTCGGATAGTCGAATCCGCTCTCGACAAGCCGCGCCGACCAATATGCATAAGCGACGCTGTCTGACCCCAAGGCGACCCCGGTCAGCAGGACATAGGCGCCGTGACACGCGCCGATCGCCAGCATCGCGGTCCACAGGCTTGGCGGCCGCGCGGCTTCCAGGCGCCGCGCCAGGGTAGCGGCAAACGCCATTCAGCAGGGGGAATCGCGGCGGGACAGCGGCCTTTGCGCGATATTGCGCGAGTCGTAATGGGCCGCGGCCGCGAACAAGGCGAGCCCGAGCAGCAGGCAGGCCAGCGCCGCCGCCGTCGTCGCGGGTGCCCGGCTCAAGGGCGAAATCGCGAACCAACGCCATCCCGCCAGGCCCGCCGCGGCGGCGATCATCGCCGCCGCCGCCGCCAGCTTGACCGAGCCCAGGTTCCAGGCGCCGCTGAAATATTTGGCCCGAAGGCGCCGGACGCAGCGGCTCGCGGTCATCAGCGCGAAGCGCGGCGCGACCCGGCGTAGCTGGAGGCTGCTGCCCGAACCGGGATAGCAGGCCGGCAAGGCGACGTCGGCGACCACCGCGTCGATGAGGTTCAGGCGGAACAGCATATCGGTCTCGAAGAAGAAGCAATCGGCCAGCGCCTCGACTCCGATCCGCTCGAGCGCCCGCCGGTGGACGGCGGTATAGCCGTTGGCGGGATCGCCGATCCGCCAATAGCCCGTCGCGGCCCGGTGAAGGATCGAATGGGCCAGATTCCCGGCGCGGCGGTTGAGCGGCATCGCGCTCAGCGCCCTCGGCGGGCTTCCGACCGGCATCAAATGCGCCGGCGCGAAGCGATTGCCCTTGGCGTAATCGGCGGCGCCCGCCAGCAGGGGCGCGATCAGCCGGGGCAGGTGGCCCGGGTCCATCTGGCCGTCGGCGTCGAGCTTGACGACGATGTCGGCGCCGTCGGCGAGAGCCTGGCGGTAGCCGCGCTTCATGGCGCCGCCGACGCCGAGGTTGCTCGGGTTGCGGAGCACCGTCAGCCGCGGGTCGGAATGATCCCGCAGCGCCTGCGCGCCGGTGGAGTCGGGGCAGCCGTCGTCGACCAGGTAGATTCGCTCGACTTCGGGGCCGATGGCGCGAAGCACGCCGCCGATCGTGCCCGCCGCCCGGAAGGAGGGGATGACGACAGCGATCCGCGGATCACCTGGCCCGGCGGAAAGCGCACCATTTTCGCCAGGCGAGGCATGTTCCGGTTTCATTTTCGTTCCCACCCCGCCCCGCACGGTGCAGGCAAAGCCACTGATGCACATCAATTTTCGGGCCTCTAGCACATATCAATTCTCAAGCCAGCGGCTTGATCGCCCTTCGGGAAAGATGGGCGGGGCCGGCAAGGAAGGTTCTTGCGCGGAGGGGAGGGGATGGGGCTAAGGAGCGCCATGTTTACCGACAGCCACTGCCACCTCAACTACAAGGGCCTGGTCGAGGAGCAGCAGGCGGTGCTGGAGCGCGCCCGCGCGGCGGGGGTGGGGACGATGCTCAACATCTCGACCCGCGAGTCGGAATGGGACGAGGTGATCGGGCTCGCCGAGCGCGAGCCGGATGTCTGGGCGTCGGTCGGAATCCATCCGCACGAGGCCGACGCCCATCCCGACGTGCAGACCGCGACCCTGGTCGAGCGGGCTCGCCACCCCCGAGTGGTCGGAATCGGCGAGAGCGGACTCGATTTCTATTATGACCATAGCGACCGCGACCGGCAGCGCGCCAGCTTCCGCGCCCATATCGCCGCCGCCCGCGAAACCGGCCTTCCGATCATCGTCCACACCCGCGAGGCGGAGGACGACACCCACTCCATCCTCGGCGAGGAAATGGGGAAGGGGGCCTTCACCGGAGTCATCCACTGCTTCACCGCAAGCCGGGATTTCGCCGACAAGGCCTTGGGCCTGGGGCTCTTCATCTCCATCTCCGGAATCGTGACCTTCAAGAACGCCAAAGACCTGCAGGAATCGGCCCGGACGATCCCGTCCCACCGCCTGCTGATCGAGACCGACGCGCCGTTCCTCGCGCCGGTGCCCCACCGCGGCCGACCCTGCGAGCCCGCCTTCGTCGCCGACACCGCCCGGTTCCTTGCCGACTTGCGCGGCGAAGAGGTGGAAGCGCTCGCGGCGCAGACCAGCGCCAACTTCCGCGCGCTGTTCAGCAAGGCGGCCTGATGAAGGTCACCATCCTCGGCAGCGGGACTTCGAGCGGCGTGCCGCGCGTCGGCAACGACTGGGGCGAGTGCGATCCGTCCAACCCCAGGAACCGCCGCCGCCGGGTCTCCGTCCTCGTCAGCCACCACAAGGCCCGGATCCTGGTCGATACCGGCCCCGACCTTCGCGAGCAGCTTCTCGACGTCAATGTCACCGATGTCGACGGAGTGATCTGGACTCACGATCATGCCGACCATTGCCACGGCATCGACGATCTTCGCCAGCTCTACCACGCCCGCCGCCAGCCCGTCGCCGGCTATGCCCGGCTCGAGACACTGGAAAGCCTTCAGCAGCGTTTCGCCTACGCTTTCGACGGCAAGAGCGGCTATCCCGCCGTCGCCGCCGCCAATCTGCTGCCCGATCACATGAATTTGAACGGCATTTCGGTGCAGGTGGTCGACCAGCCGCACGGCGACATCACCACCGCCGGCCTGCGCTTCGACGCGGGCGGTCGCTCGGTTGTTTATTCAACCGATTTCAATGAATTGACTCCGGAGATGGAGATTCGCTTCCAAGAGGTGGACGTCTGGATCGTCGATGCCCTGCGGCGGCGGCCGCACCCGACCCACCCGCATCTGGCGCTGGCGCTCGAATGGATCGCGCGCCTTCGGCCGCGGCGGGCGATCCTCACCCATATGGACAACAGCATGGATTACGACACCTTGCGGGCCGAGCTGCCGCCGGGGGTCGAGCCGGCCTATGATGGCATGGAGATCGAGCTTTGAATGGCGGCGATCAGGCGCTCAGCTTCGTCTACCTGATCGGAATCCTGATCCTGGTGACGAGCGCGCTGATGGTGCGCCGGATCCCGTTAGGCCATGGCCTCAAGATGTTCGCCGGCTGGGTGCTGATCTTCCTCGCCGCCTTCGTCGCTTTCACTCTCAAGGACGATTTCATGACGCTCGGCAGGCGAGTCCTCGCCGAGAGCCGTGGCGAAGGCGAGGTGGTGGCGGCCGGCAGAGAGATGCGCATCCGAAAGTCGATGGACGGCCATTTCTGGGTGAATGGCGAATTGAACGGCCACAAGGTGCGCTTCCTGGTCGACAGCGGCGCTACGGTGACCAGCGTCTCGGCGCGGACCGCGGCGGCGGCCGACATCGCGACCGGCGGCTTCCCGGTGCTCGTCGACACGGCCAACGGCGTCGTCCAGGCAAAGCGCGGCCGGGTGGAAAAGCTCAAGGTGGGTTCGATCGAACGCCGCGACCTGGCCGTCCACGTCTCGGAGACGTTCGGCGAGACCGACGTGCTCGGAATGAACTTCCTGTCGTCGCTGTCCGCCTGGGGGGTCGAGGGCCAGTGGCTGGTGCTGAAGCCGTGAAAGTATTTTACATAATGTATATTATCGCACTTTGAGGGGCATGTGTCCGCTTCGTCCACTTCCCTCTCCCACCTGGTCGAGATCATGCGCCGGCTGCGCGACCCGGAGCGAGGCTGCGAGTGGGACACGGCGCAGAGCTTCGAGACGATCGCGCCCTATACGATCGAGGAAGCCTATGAGGTCGCCGACGCCATCGCCCGGGGCGACATGGAGGCGCTGAAGGACGAGCTCGGCGACCTCCAGCTCCAGGTCGTCTACCACGCCCGGATGGCCGAGGAGATCGGCGCTTTCGCTCTCGATGACGTCATGGCGTCGATCTGCGCCAAGATGATCCGCCGCCACCCGCACATCTTCGGCGACGAGGCGAGCAGCCCCGGCTGGGAAGCCCTCAAGGCCTCGGAGCGCCGCGACGATGAGGACAAAAGCACCCTGGCCGGAGTCGCTCTGGCCCTGCCGGCCCTGAAGCGCGCCGAAAAGCTGCAGCGCCGCGCGGCGCGGATCGGCTTCGACTGGCCCGACGTCGCCGGCCCGCGCGCCAAGATCGACGAGGAGCTGGCGGAGATCGACGAGGCCGCGACCCCGGCGGAGCGCGCCGCCGAGCTGGGCGACCTGCTGTTCAGCGTCGTAAACTATGCCCGCCACCTCGACATCGACCCCGAAACCGCCCTGCGAGAAGCCTCCGCGCGCTTCGAGAAACGCTTCCGCAAAGTTGAAGAGATAGCCGATAAGCCGTTGAAAGACATGGATATCGAGGCGCTGGAATCGCTCTGGCAGAGGGCCAAGCGATTAGTCTGACGTCATCCCGGCGAAAGCCGGGGCCTCAGGACGAGAAGTCGGAGCAGGCTCCACCCGAGGCCCCGGCTTTCGCCGGGGTGACGTTAAGCGCGTTGCCGGCTCCGCAGCCGCGAATAGTCGGCATCGGACAGCCTCACCTCGAACACCGTCTCCACCCCGTCGGTGCGTTGGCTCTCGATCCGGCCGTTGGCGTGGAGCCAGGCGATCGCCTCGCCGTCCGAGGCGCCGAGCGTCACCGTTCGCAGCTTGGCGCCCTTGCTCAGCTTCGCGGCGGCGCATTCGAGCAGGTCGTCCAGTCCCGTGCCGGCCAGCGCCGAAATCCGGATGACGTCGTCGCGCCGGGCCGCTTCGGCCTTCACCCGTTCCGTTTCGTCCCCCTCGAGCAGGTCGATCTTGTTCCAGGCCTCGATCGTCGGGGCGCCCCCTTCCCCGCCGGCGCCGATCTCCGCGAGCACGGCTTCCACATCCTCGCGCTGGGCGTCGCTGTCGGGATGGGAGATGTCGCGGACGTGGACGATGAGA
>JAXDPB010000035.1:0-6749 GCA_034668585.1 Sphingomonadales bacterium
GGCGGAGGAAGGGGAGCCGCACCCAATCCTCCCCGGGACGGGGAGGGGGACCAGCCGCAGGCTGGTGGAGGGGGGGCTGGGCCAGGTTCGGAGCCCCCTCCACCCCCGGCTTCGCCGGCGGTCCCCCACCCCGTCCCGGGGAGGATTGAACGAGGACGTCGTCGCCCTCGCGCCTGCAGCGCCACAGGCCGACGGTGCCGCGCGGGGTTACCCAATGCTCGGCGATCATCTTGTCGAGCATCGCATTGGCGTCGTTGAAGAGCGAGGTGGCGCTCTCGCCGACGATTGAATCCTCGAGAATGGCGGGATAATTGCCGGCCAGCTCCCAGGCGCGGAAGAAAGGCGTCCAGTCGATCGAGGCGCGAAGGTCGCGCAGCGGCCATTCGCCGAACTGGTGGATACCGGGACGCTGCGGCGGCGGCGGCTTGCCTTCGGGATCGTAGGGGAAGGCGTTGGCGCGGGCCTCCTCGAGAGTCGACAGCTCGCTCTGGCCGCGGCCGGCCCGGGTCTGGCGGACGGTCTCGTAATCCTCGGCGGTCTTCGCGATGAGCGGCTCGGCCTGGGTCTCGGAGACCAGCGACGAGGCGACGCCCACGGCGCGGCTGGCGTCGAGGACGTGGAGCACCGGACCTTCATAAGCCGGGTCGATCCGGATCGCGGTGTGGACCTTGCTGGTGGTCGCGCCGCCGATCAGCAGGGGGAGAGTCATTCCGGCGCGCTGCATCTCGCCGGCGACGGTCACCATCTCGTCGAGGGACGGGGTGATCAGGCCGGAAAGGCCGATCATGTCGGCCTTGTTCTCGTTGGCCGCCTTGAGGATGTCGGCCCAGGGCACCATCACTCCGAGGTCGATCACCTCGAAGCCGTTGCACTGGAGGACGACCCCGACGATGTTCTTGCCGATGTCGTGGACGTCGCCCTTGACCGTGGCCATGACGATCCGGCCCTTGCCCGCGGTGGCGCCGGTCTTCTCCTTCTCCGCCTCGATATAGGGGATGAGGTGGGCGACCGCCTTCTTCATCACCCGCGCCGACTTGACGACCTGGGGGAGGAACATCTTGCCCGACCCGAACAGGTCGCCGACGACGTTCATCCCGTCCATCAGCGGCCCTTCGATGACGTGGATCGGCCGCTCGGCGGTCTGGCGCGCTTCCTCGGTGTCGTCGACGACATAGGCGTCGATGCCTTTGACGAGGGCGTGCTCGAGCCTCTTGCCGACCTCCCAGCCCCGCCATTCCGCCTCGGCCTTCTCGCGCACCGGGTCGGAGCCGAGGAATTTCTCGGCGAGCGTCACCAGCCGCTCCGTCGCGTCGTCGCGGCGGTCCATGATGACGTCCTCGCAGGCCTCGCGAAGCTCCGGGTCGATCGTGTCGTAGACGTCCAGTTGGCCGGCATTGACGATCGCCATGTCGAGCCCTGCCGGGATGGCGTGATAGAGGAAGATCGAGTGCATGGCGCGGCGCACCGGCTCGTTGCCTCGGAACGAGAAGCTGAGGTTGGAGAGGCCGCCGGAGATGTGGACGTGGGGGCAGCGCGCCTTGATCTCGCGGCAGGCCTCGATGAAGTCGAGCGCGTAGCGGCGATGCTCGTCGATGCCGGTGGCGATGGCGAAGATGTTGGGATCGAAGATGATGTCCTCGGGCGGGAAGCCCTCGGCGACCAGCAATTTGTAGGCGCGCTCGCAAATCTCGACCTTGCGCTCCTTGGTGTCGGCCTGGCCGACCTCGTCGAAGGCCATGACGACGACGGCGGCGCCATAGTCCCGCACCTTGCGCGCGTGGGACAGGAACTCCTCCTCGCCCTCCTTCATGCTGATCGAATTGACGATCGGCTTGCCGGAGACGCATTTGAGGCCGGCCTCGATCACCGTCCATTTCGAGCTGTCGATCATCACCGGCACCCGGGCGATGTCCGGCTCGGCGGCGATCAGCTTCAGGAACGTGGTCATCGAATATTCGGAGTCGAGCAGGCCCTCGTCCATGTTGACGTCGATCACCTGCGCGCCGTTCTCGACCTGGCTGCGGGCGACCTCGACCGCGGCGGCATAGTCGCCCGCCATGACCAGCTTCTTGAACCGGGCCGAGCCGGTGACGTTGGTCCGCTCGCCGATGTTGACGAAGGTGGAGCTTGCTTGGGTGGTTTCGGGCATTGTCTCTCAGTTCGTAAGATTTTCGTCATGCCGGACTTGATCCGGCATCCACCTTCCCTTGCCGCCGCGAAGGAAGAAGGTGGACCCCGGATCAAGTCCGGGGTGACGGTTCAGGTTAAGCCGCGAGCACCATCGGCTCGATGCCGGCCAGTAAAGTCCGGCGGCTCGGCTCCGCGACCTTGCGCGGGGCGAAACCCTTCGCCGCTTCGGCGATGGCGGCGATGTGGGCGGGCGTGGTGCCGCAGCAGCCGCCGACGATGTTGACGATGCCCTGCTCGCACCATTCCCGAACCTGGGCGGCGGTTTCGGCAGGGCCTTCGTCATAGTCGCCGAGATCGTTGGGAAGGCCGGCATTGGGATAGGCCATGATCAAGGTGTCGGCGATGCCCGACAGAGCGGCGACATGGGCTCGAAGCTGGCCGGCGCCGAACGAGCAGTTGAGGCCGATCGTGAGCGGCCGGGCGTGGCGGACGCTCGCCCAGAAGGCCTCGATCGAATGGCCGGACAGGTTGCGTCCCGACAGATCGGTGATCGTCATCGACAGCATGATCGGAAGCTCGCGGTCGACCCGGCGGGCGGCGTGGATCGCGGCCTTGGCGTTCAAGGTGTCGAACACCGTCTCGATGAGGACGATCTCGGCGCCGCCCTCGACCAGTCCCTCGATCTGCTCGACATAGACGTCGGACAAGGTGTCGAAGTCGATCTCGCGATAGCCCGGATCGTTGACGTTGGGCGACAGCGACAGGGTCTTGTTGGTCGGCCCGAGCGCTCCGACCACCCAGCGCTTGCGGCCGTCCTTCTGCGCCTCGCGGTCGGCGACGTCGGCGATGATCCGGGCGGCGGCGACGTTGATCTCGCGCACCAGGGGCTCGGCGCCGTAATCGGCCTGGCTGATGCGGTTGGCGTTGAAGCTGTTGGTGGCCAGCAGCTCGGCGCCGGCGTCGGCGAAGCTCTGGCAGATTTCGCGGACCAGATCGGGCTGGGTGAGGTTCAAGAGATCGTTATTGCCCTTCTGGTCGCGCGACAGGCCGAGGCTGCCGGCATAATCGGCCTCCCTCAGCCGCCGCTCCTGGACCTGGGTGCCGTAGGCTCCGTCCTTGATCAGGATCCGCTCCGCGGCCGCTTTCCTAAGCTGCTGTGCGACGTTCATTTTCATCCTTCGGGCGAAGGCCGAGCAGGTGGCAGATGGCGTAAGCCAGCTCGGCGCGATTGAGCGTATAGAAATGGAACTGGCGGACTCCGCCCTCATAAAGCTGGCCGCACAATTCGGCCGCGACGGTGGCGGCGACGAGCTGGCGGGCGGCGGGAAGGCCGTCGAGCCCCTCGAACAATTTGTCCATCCACGGCGGGATCGCCGCGCCGCACATCTCGGCGAACTTGCGAGTCTGGGCGACGTTGGAGATGGGAAGGATGCCCGGCACCAGCTCCGCGTCGATGCCCGCCGCGGCGGCATCGTCGCGGAAGCGGAAGAAGCATTCGGGCGAGAAGAAGAATTGGGTGATCGCCCGGTCGGCGCCGGCGTCGATCTTGCGCTTCAGATTGTCGAGATCGGCGGCGCGATCGGGCGAATCGGGGTGGGTTTCGGGATAGGCGGCGACCGAGATCTCGAACGGCGCCACCCGCTTCAGCCCGGCCACCAGCTCGGCGGCATTGGCATAGCCGTCGGGGCGGGCCTGGAAGCCCCGGCCGGGCTCGGGCGGATCGCCGCGAAGGGCGACGACATGGCGGATGCCCGCCTGCCAATAGCCCAAAGCGACCTCGTCTATCTCGCTCCGACTGGCTTCGACGCAGGTGAGATGGGCGGCGGCGGTGAGCGAGGTTTCCCGGGCGATGCGAACGACGGTGTTGTGGGTGCGCTCGCGGGTCGAGCCGCCCGCGCCGTAGGTGACCGAGACGAAGCGCGGGCCGAGCGGCTCGAGCGTCTTCACCGACTCCCAGAGCGTCTCCTCCATCCGCTCCGTCTTGGGCGGGAAGAATTCGAAGCTGACGCCGATATCCCCGGCGACGTCGGCGAAGAGCGGCTCGCGCCAGTGCGCGATGGTGGGAGCGCGCGGGCTCATGCGACCGACTTCAGCTTCTCGAACGGGCGCTCGCCCTCCCAGAGGGTGACGGTGAGCTCGCCGCCCTCGAGATGCTCGACCACCCGGGCACGCAGGCCGGCGCCGTCGACATATTTGAGCATGACCTCGTCGGCGAAGCCGAGGCGGACATGGGCGTCCCGGGCGCGCAATTCCTCGCGTTCGTGCGGGGCGAAATCGACGATCAGCAGCCGCCCGCCCGGAGCGAGCAGCCGCGCCGCCTCGGCGACGGCGGCTGCCGGCTGCTGGGCGTAATGGAGGACCTGATGGAGGATGACGGTGTCGGCCGAGCCGGCGGCGAGCGGCAAGGCGTACATGTCCCCCTGGCGAAGCTCGGCCGCGGCGAGGCCGGCCTCGGCCAGCTTGACCCGGGCGAGACGGAGCATTTCGGGGGAGCGGTCGACGCCCAGGGCGCGCTCGGCGCTGCCGCCGAACAATTCGAGCATCCGGCCGGTGCCGGTGCCGATGTCGACCAGCCGTCCCACCGGACGCCCGCCCTCTTCGGCCCCGAGCGCGCGGGAGATCGCGGCCTCGACCTCGCTTTCGGCGATGTGGAGCGAGCGAATCTCGTCCCAGTCGCCGGCATGGGCGGCGAAATAGCGCTCGGCGGCGGCGGCGCGGTCGGCCCGGACCGCGGCGAGGCGGGCGGCATCCGCGGGGCCCCAGGGATCCTCGCCGTCAAGCTCGGCCCAGCGCTCCAGCGCGGCGAAGAGCGGCTCCACCCGGGCGGGATCGGCCAGGCTGAGGAACACCCAGCTTCCCTCCTTGCGACGCTCGGCGAGGCCGGCCTCGATGAGGATTCGGACATGCCTCGACACGCGCGGCTGGCTCTGGCCGAGCACCTGGGCGAGCTCGCCCACCGACAGCTCCATCGCCCGAAGCAGAGCGAGGATCCTGAGCCGCGTCGGGTCGCCGAGCGAACGGAAGATTTCAGCGGCGGCGGGGGCGGTGGGATACATGGGGATAAGGATATAAAGATATCTTTATATCCGGGTCAAGCGTCGTGGAGGAGCGGCCCCCCCAGCGAAGGCTGGGCCCCATGCCGACTTCGGACATTCCGCGGAGTCGGAATGGATGCCAGCCGGCGCCGGCATGACGGAACTCGACGCTTGTTGACTCTGTCAAACCCCCACTCCAGTCTCCCCGCTTCGGTTCAGCGCAATTGCTTACCAAACTAGTAGACATATCGCCGCGCCTCCGATAGATCCGGTGCCGCCGGAAAGCCGACTTGCGCGGACCTCGCCCGGCAAGCCACTTATTTTCCCAAGGAGGGGAATATTATGAAGAAGATCGCCATCACTCTCGCCGCCGTCGCCGCCCTCGGCGTCGCCGCCTGCAACAACACCGCCAACGATGCCGGCAACAACGCCACCGACATCAACGCGACCGAGACCGAAGCCGGCAACGACATCGACAACGCCGCCTACGACGCCAATGGCGCCGTCGACGCCACCGGCAATGCGCTCGACAGCGTCGGCGACGCCGCCGCCAACACCGCCAGCGACGTCGGCAATGCCGCCACCAACGCCGGCAACGCGGTTGCCAACGCCGTCGACTAAGGCGAACGGTTAAACCCGGAATGAAAGGGTCGCGCGCCGCCACGGTGCGCGGCCCTTTTTATTTGCCCCGGCTTGCGGCAAGCTGGCCGGTGAGGATGAGGGAGACCGATTGATGAAGAGATTTGGTGCCATGGCCGCGATTCTCGCCGGCGCCGCCCTCGCCGCCGCCTGCGGCTCGAGCGACGACGGCAGCCCGACGGCGGCCGAGAACGAGCAGCTCAACAAGATTTCCGAAGAGCTCGACACGTCGCCGGACAGCCTCGTCGTCGAGGAGCCGGCGCTCGGCAACGGCGAGCAGCCCGCGGCCACGGGAGACCTTCCGGTGGACAACGGCGCGGCCAACGGCGCCGAGGCGAACGGGCAGTAGAGCCCGTCAGTGCGAGGAGCGCAGCCACGCGGCAATCCGGCCACGGGGGTCGTCACCAACTCAGCGCTGGATTGCTTCGCTTCGCTCGCAGTGACGGAATAGAAAAGGGCCGGGGAGTCGACTCCCCGGCCCTTCCTCATTGCGTCTAACGGCCGGACCTTAGAAGTCCATTCCGCCCATTCCGCCCATGCCGCCGCCGGGCATTCCGCCGCCGCCGGCCGGCTTGTCCTCGGGCGCCTCGCTCACCGCCGCTTCGGTGGTGATGAGAAGGCCCGCGACCGAAGCCGCGTCCTGGAGGGCGGTGCGGACGACCTTGGTGGGATCGATGACGCCGGCCTGGACCAGGTTCTCGTAGACCTCGGTCTGGGCGTTGAAGCCCAGGGTCTCGTCGTCGCCGTCGATCAGCTTGCCGGCGACGACGGCGCCGTCATGGCCCGCATTCTCGGCGATCTGGCGGATCGGAGACTGAAGCGCGCGGCGGACGATGTCGATGCCGCGGGTCTGGTCGTCATTGGCTCCGGTCAGGCCCTTCAAAGCCTTGGTGGCGTAGAGCAGGGCAACGCCGCCGCCGGGGACGATTCCTTCCTCGACCGCCG
>JAXDPB010000036.1:0-39828 GCA_034668585.1 Sphingomonadales bacterium
CGGCGAGACGGTGCTGATCCGGACGGAGGAATAGTTCAGCTCGGGCCGACCGCTCCGGGTGCGAGCGTTACGCATCAAGTTTCTCTTGAGCTGCCAGGCGGCGCGGCAGCGTACAGAGGCAAAAAGGGGACAGTTACGGTAACTGTCCCCTTTTTGCCTAACAAGAGCTGGGCTTCGCCGTTTCGTCGCCGACAATTTCGCCCTCGCCATCGGCAATCTCGCCGCCCGCCCGCCTCGGCTCGCGGCGTGGGCGCCTTTCGTCCTGTTGGCCCCGGCGAGACCGTGCTGATCCGGGCCGAGGAGCAGGGGGGAGGGGCCACGCCTCGCATCGTGCGGCAACGATGCCTGCCATTTTGACGCTGTGCCCACCGCGCCGATGATCTCGGCAACGGCTGCCGGTTCGCAGCTGCGCGGAAAATGACTCACGAGGAAGCTATGGTCTGGGTCGAGGGCAAGACCTGACCGTCACCAGCAGGAAAACGCTCGCTCCGCCGGCAACTCTGATCACGCCCGCAGGGCCCGGGCTCTGCCCGCTGCGGCGGCTTGGTCTCGAGTCCTTTTCTTGTGGGATCCGTATCAACTATCAGTAGCTTTTCGTCGGTAAGTTGGAATGAAGGCCATAATGGTGGGCGCCGCGCGGATCAGTCCGCAAATTGTTCGTCATTTCACGACGTCTGGTCAGCTGCCGCAGGAGAGAGTCAGTCAATTACTAATGTTTGCTAGCGTCGTGAGCACCATTGACTCACAAGCAATAAAGGAATCTTCTCAGGGTTCGCGAGTCCTTGGGGGGGATCGATGCGCTACATTCGGCTATTCGCGGCACGGCTGGGGATGTCCTTGCAGACCTTGGCCCTGGTGCTGCTCGCACTCGCGGCGCAGGCGGGGCTGGCGACGCCGGCGCAGGCCCAGATCCCGATCGTCAAGAAGCTGTGCGCCGGTGCCCCGGTCGCTTTCAATCCCCTCAACGATTCCGCCAATTGCACGCCTTCCCAGGTCGTTCCGGTCAATTCGCCCGTCTTCTACGTCATCACGGTCACCAACCCGCCTGGCGTACCCCCGAGAATCGTCGCGCTCGCCGACGCCTTCCCGGCGGGCTTCACGCTGTCCGGTCCGGTGACGTGCCGCGACCCGGCCGGCGTCGCGGTGGCCCTCTCCGGCACCAGCGTGACGAACGGCATCGGCGAGTTCGCGCTGGGATCGAACGCGACGGTGATCTGCTTCGCTCCCGGGCAGTTCGCCTCCACCGGCAGCAAGGCGAACCTCGCGATCGCGACGGACAAGGGCACCGGTGCCCAGGGCAATGGCGGCTATACGGTGCAGGTCGTGGCTCCGATGCCGCTCAACACCGATCTCGAGCTGCTGAAGACCGTGTCGACCGCCCCGGCGAACGTGACCAGCGGCCCGGCCAACCTGACCTATACGATCACGATCCACAATAACGGGCCCGCGGTGGACGTGGGCAATCTTTTCGTTCTTCACGACGATCTCCGCCTGCTTCCGAACAGCGTGCCGCTGCGGGCCACTTTGGTGTCGTGGAACTGCACGGCGTCGGTCGCGACGACCAAATGCCTCGATAGCGCGGGACCGGTGCAGACCACTCCGCCGCCGGCGCTGATCGGCTCGATGGCGCCGGTGCCGATGTTCGACTGGGGGTTCGCGCCGGGGCCGCCCGGGAACGGAAACATTGACGCCGGCGCGACGATCACCCTGACCATCGTCATGAAGGTCGAGAAGCTCCCGGCCTGGACCTGCGTCCAGCAATTGAACGCCGACGGGCTTCGCAACACCGCCTTCTTCACTCTGACCAATGCCACGGCCGGCACCGCGATGACCGAGCTCGACGCGAGCGACAACACCGCGTTCGTCGACAAGAGCGTTCTGACCGGCACCAACGTCGTGCCCGGCTGCGGCCAGGGCCAGCTGCGCATCACCAAGACGCGGGTCACGCCGCAGCCCTTAGGCGGCTTCGCCTGGACGCTGCCGTGGATCGAATATGAGATCCAGGTCACGAACGTGTCGATGCCGCCGCAGCCGATCGCCGTCCAGGCCACCAAGCTGCAGGATTGGGTGGCCGTCGGGGTCAACACTCCGCTGCCCAGGCGGACTACGCCCCCGGCATCGACCAATTGCCTGACGCCGTTGACGTGCGGCCTTGGGTTCGCGGTCACTCCGTCCCCGCCGTTCCAGTACAGCTTCTACACCCAGAGCGCGAAGGCATGGCAGAGCGCTTCGGGATTCAATCTGGCGCCCGGAGCGACCGCCCGGCTCCGGACCAGGCTGCGCTACGATAACCCGGCCTGCGACACGGTGCCCAACGCCAATCCCAAGCTGATGTCGAACATCGCCATGGTCGACTATTTCGCGACCCCGGTGGGCATGTCGGGGCCGCCCCAGGCCTATCACGGCGAAGCGAGCGTGCCCGTGCAGATGCAGCCGAGGCCTGCCTGCCCGTTCGTCGTCAAGAAGCGGCTGATCAGCGGGCCGGCGCAGGTGATCTTCGGCACCGCCCTTCTCTATGAGGTCCAGTACAGCAACGTCGGGCCGACGCCGCAGACGGTTGGAACCGCGATGGACTCCATCCGGATCACCGACCCCGGCTATGCGCTGAGCCTGCCGTTCAATTCGAGCTGGACCTGCAGCGGCGCGGCGGTCGGCAATCTCAACGCCAGCGGCTCCCTGAACAACGGTTCCGCTCCCTACACGATCAGTCCGGCGCACGGATCGCCGGCGGTCCGGCTGCACGCCAATCCATTGCAGCCGCTGGCGTTCCCCCCCAATTCGACGCTCACTTGCCACGTCACCATCACGGTGCAGCGGCCGAGCTACAACGATCCCTACTGCACCGCCAATCAAGTGCAGTTCGAGAATCTCGGGTTGATGGACAAGGCCCTTCCCTACAACCCCAACCCCATCGCTTGGCCGCCCGGCGTCTCCGGGCTCTACGTAGCGGGGTCGATGAACAACCCGTCGCCGCAGAATCGCAACTGGGCAAGCGTCCGAATCCCGCTGCCTAAATGCTTCGACGCGATCATCAACAAGGAAGCCGCCGTCGACGGACTGCCGCCGACGAGCGCGCCCTGGATCTTCACGCCCGGCGGGCCCGACATCCACTACAAGGTCAAAGTCACCAACACCGCGCAGAGCCAGCTCACCGGATCGGGCACCGTACTGAACACCTTGTGGAACGGGCTGATGGTGATCGACACGCTCGGCTTACCCTATACCTCCGGAGCCCTGCAGCCCGACCCGCTGAATACGCCTCAATGCCCGGGCGGATGGTGCACGACCGCCGGAATTGGTGGTCTGGCCGTCGGCGTCGGCGCCTCGTCGCTCGCGCCGCTGCAAACCGGCACCTGGCAGTTCAAATATCCGGGATCGCAGATCACCACCGGCACGAACATGGTCAACTGCGCGCGCGTCGTGGCCTCGGGCACTTTCACCACGCCCGACTGGTATTCGCACTACAATCAATCGGCGCCGGCGCCGTCGCCGACGAATACCGGAATCGCCAATCCGCAGCATTCCTGCATCACCATCCCGACCTTCGACACGGCGAAGGTCAAGGTGACCAAGATCTCGCTGACGCCCCAGGGCGCGATATTGCCGAACGCCGGGCCGTTCCCGGTGAGCCTGGCCTGCGGGCCCTATTTCATTCCCAACAGCGGCAACAACGGCGCCGTCGGCACCACGCTGTCGACCGGCGGCAACGGTTCGAGCCAGCCCTGGGTCGTGAACAACGTGCCGGTGGCGCCGGGCGAGACCTGCCAGGTGAGCGAAGGCAGCCTCGCCAACGTCCCGGTCCCGCCGATCCCGCCGACGCTGCCCCGACCCTGCGGCCCCGGCCAGATCGCCCAGTGGGGTCCGCCGGCGATCGTGCCGGCCGGCTTCCCGCCCGTGCCCGGCATGAACCCGGTCACAGTGACCAACAAGCTCGTCTGCGTCGCTCAACCGGTGCCGCTTCGCGACCTGGTGGTTCACAAGATCGTCAACGACCCAATCGGACTCGCCCCTTCCGGTCCTTACACGATTCAGCTCAACTGCAGCGGCGGGTCGACACCGCCGTCGGTGACCCTCAACAACGGCGGCCAGGCGACGGTGCAGGTTCCGCTCAACACCACCTGCACGCCGACCGAGCCGAACCTGCCGCCGCCGCCGGTCAATCCCGGCCTGGTCTGCACGTGGGATCCCCCGTTCTTCCAGCCGCCGGTGCCCTTGACGGTCGGCGGCTCCGGCCCGTTGAACCTGATCGTCATCAATCCGCTGAAATGCGTAAGGCCGTGAGCGACTGACCGCTCATCGCGGCGCCTGGTCCGGATCGACGCTCGACGGCGGGACTCCGCTGAAGCCCAGTAAAACTTGCCACTTTCCCCCTTGCCGCGCCAAAGCGGGTCATGACCGCGCCGCCCTCGAGCCCCGCCGAAGACTCCGTCACTCGAGGCGAGGTCGCGCGCGGCGCGGGCCTGGTCGGACTGTCGCGCGCCGCCGCGCTCATCGAGGCGGTGGCCCAGCCGCTCTACATCTGGATGTACGGCCTACCCGCCTACGGCATCTATGTCGCGCTCTGGGCGGCGATCAACTTCGTCGAGAATCTGGTCGACCTGTCGCTGACCAACGCCCTGCAGCGCATCGTTCCCACCGAAGACGAAGCGGAGGCGCACGGCGCGGTCAAAACGGCGCTCCTCGTCACCGTCCTTCCGGCCGCGCTCATCGCCCTCATCGTCAGCCTCAACGCGTCCTGGGTCGCCTCCTTCTTCTCGGCCGCGCCCGGCGACAAGGCGACCCTGCCCACCACCGTCGCCGTCTTCGCCTGGGGCCTGCCTTTGTGGACCTTCATCGAGATCTCCACCTCGGCCGCCCGAGCCCGCCGCGCCTTCGGGCCCGAGATCCGGCTGCGCCTGTTCTGGGAGCAGATCGCCCGGATCCTCTTCGCCTTGGGCTTCTTCGCGCTCGGCGCCGGCAGCCTGGGCCTCGTCCTCGCCCATCTCTGCTCGCTGGCGCTGACCGCCTTGTTGTGCGTGCCCCTGCTCGCCCGTTTCTACGACCCGCGGCGGCTGCTTCGAGCGCCGGTCACCGTCAGGGGCCTGAAGCGGCTCCTCACCACCGGCCTCGCCCTTCTCCCCTCCAACGCCGCGCGCCGCTTCCTGATCGACGCGCCGGCGGTGATCATCAACTTCCTCATTCCCGGAACGAGCGGCGCGGCCGCGGCCGGCCTGTTCGAGATCGCCCGCAAGCTCGCCACCCTGCCGCTCGCCGTCCGCCAGGCCTTCCAGTACGTGATGGCCCCGCTCGCCGCCCACCAGGCCCGCGCCGACCGCGCCGCCATCGCCCCGCTCTACCGCTTCGCCAGCCGGATCTCGACCGCGCTCGTCGTCCCGCTCGCCGGCTGGCTCGCCTTCGCCGGACCCGACATCCTCTCGGTCTACCGGCCCGAGGTGAAGCAGGCCCTGCCGCTCCTCTACATCCTCGTCGCCGCCCGCGCCGCCGAGGCGATCGTCGGCCCCGCCACCCCGATCGTCGAGATGACCGGCCACCGCATCCTCCCGCTCGTCAACAGCCTCGTCGGAGTCCTCGTCTGGGCCGCCTTGAGCGTCGTCCTCGTGCCGCGCTACGGCGCTCCGGGCATGGCGATCGCGGTCGGCGCCGCCACCGTGGCGATCGCCTACATGGCGACTCTCGAGCTCCAGCTCACCGAGCGCCTCACCCCGTTCGACCGGAAGCTCTTCCTCGGCCTCGGCGTGGCGCTGTCCGGAATCGCCCTGATGGCGCTCGGCGCCTTCTACACCCGAGGCCCGGCCCGCTTCGCCACCGTCACCGGCCTGTGGGCGCTGGCCAGCTGGTGCGCCCTTCGCTTCGGCCTCGTCCGCGGCGACCGCGAGGCGCTCGGCGGCCTCGCCCGGTCGCTGAGGCTGGTGCCTTCCGCCGCAAAGCCCTAAAAGCGCCTCATTGCCAATCCAGGGGAAGCGCCCATATTGGCCGTCCGCGCCCGGCGCCGCGGCCCAGGCGAAACCAAGGAATGCCCGACGTGAAACCCGCTTCGACGATCCGCCCGAGCTTCTGGAGGCGCGAGCATCATCTCGACAAGATGACTCTGAGGGAGCTGGTCGCGGCCTATTTCCAATATCCCGCGATCATCGCCTATCTGGCGCTGTCGGCGGCCGCGATCGGCCTCTACGCCGCCCGCCCGGCCCCGCTCGCCCCGACCCTGGTCGCCGTCGCCGCCGCCAGCCTCATCTACCCGCTCGTCTGGTACCTGCTCCACCGCTGGGTGCTGCACAGCAAGTGGATGTGGAAGTCGCGCCTGCTCAGCCCGACCTGGAAGCGCATCCATTACGACCACCACCAGGACCCCAACCATCTCGAGGTCCTGTTCGGAGCCCTCCACACCACGCTGCCCACCATCGCCCTCGGAGTGCTCCCGGTCGGCTGGGCGATCGGCGCGCTGATGGCCCCCGCCACGCCCGGAGCCCCGCTCGGAGCCGCTCTGGCCGCCTTCGCGACCGGGCTGGTCACGACCTGCTTCTACGAGTTCGTCCACTGCATCCAGCACCTCGCCTACAAGCCGAAGCGCAAATGGCTGGTGGAGATGAAGCGCCGCCACATGGCCCACCATTTCCACGACGAGACCGGCAATTTCGGGATCACCAGCTTCCTTTGGGACCGCCTGTTCGGAACCTTCTACGACAAGGCCAGCGACCGCCCGGCGAAGAGCCCGACGGTGTTCAACCTCGGCTACACGCCGGAGGTGGCCGAGAAGTATCCGCACGTCGCGCGCCTCTCGGGCGGAGTCGCCACCGACCACCCCCGCGAGCGCGTCCGCCAAAGCGCCCGGAGCTAGGGCGCTGGGCGCTTGGAACCTGCCTGTCTCGTCATGCCGGACCTGATCCGGCATCCACCTTCTGTCTTCTTCGACAAGGGCTTCAAGAAGGTGGATCCCGGATCAAGTCCGGGATGACGATTCAATCCAAACGCCCAGCGCTCTAGGGGCCCCCGCCAAGTCTCACGTTGCGGGGATGCTCTCCCGGGGCCCCCACGAAGTACCACTTCGTGGGGATTGCTTCACCACGGCCATTCGCTGCTGTCGACGACCCCGTCGCCATTCTTGTCGAGGCTCGGATAGTAAGTCGGGCTCCAATATTCGTCGGCGCTGAGATAGCCGTCGTGATTGGCGTCGAACGCGGTCCAGCTCGGCTCGTAGGCGCTCTGGCGATAGCCGGTATAGAAGCCGCCGCCATACCAGCAATTGGCATATTCGGCCCGGCTGATCCGGCCGTCATGATTGGCGTCCCACATCGCATAGGCGCCTGTGCGATAGTCGTTATATTCGGCGTTCGAGATCCGGCCGTCATTGTTGCGGTCCATGGCGCCATAGGTGCCGCAGGCGGCATAGGTGCGCGCCGGATCGTAGGTGACGGCGTCGGCGACCGATTCGACGTCCTCGGCGGCGCCGCGGACGGTATGGCACGCGCCAAGCGGCAGCGACAGCGACGCGGCCGCGGCGGACAGGATCAGGGGTGCGATCGATACACGCATGGGGCTCTCTCCAACCCGAGCACCCTCGCCACCGCCCGCTCTACCGGGGAGGGCCGGGGTGGGTAACGGATGGAGGGGGGAGGGGTTCCTGGGGGCGGCGTCCGCAAGGGGTACTTGCGGCCGGAGGGGCGTGGGGGTGAGCGAGGGCCAGGGGGCTTGTCTCGCCTGGAGAGCGGGTTGTACGTTGGGCCGGCTTCAGGAGGAACGTAGGTGAAGGCGGTCGAACTCGAGGTCCATCTCGCCCAAGATGCGGAAACCCGGCTCTGGTATGTTGCCAGCTCCGACGTGCCCGGACTTCGGCTCGAGGCGGAAAGCGTCCACGAGCTGATCCGCAAGGTCGAGGATATCGCCCCGGAGCTCGTCGAGCTCAATAGGGAGGAGATTGCTGCGCGGCACGACCGGCGGCTTGCCGGTCCGCCGGCCGATCGGCCCCCTGTTGCCATCCGCCCCGTCATCGACACGCCCTTCGCCATCGCCTGCTGAGCCGTGGCCCGCGGATACGGCCGCCAGATAGAGCGTCTGCTTCGGGACGCCGGCTGTACCTTCGTCCGATATGGCAAGGGCGACCACGAAATCTGGCATAGCCCAATCACGGATCGCCATTTCGTGTTCGACCGCAGCGTTAGGGTGCGGCACACGGCTAATGGTATCCTACAGGATGCCGGCCTATCCAAAGCCTTTTGAAGCCGAGAGTCAGCCCATTGCAGCAACTGATGCCATTTTGACTCGCTCCCGAATCCAGCGGCGGGCGGGTGCCAAGCTTTGCCTGTAGTCATCTGCTGCGAGGGATAGGGATTCTGGGGACGTCGCTCGGTCCAGGTCCTCCGCCGACCAATCATCCAGAAGCTTCTTGGCTAATGCGAAGCACGTGGCTTTCCCAACCCGATAAGCCAACGTCCTACGTGACGCCTCAAGCACAATTGCCCGCGCTTGATCCGGATCGTCAGCATCTAGAAATTCGTTACCGAGTTCGTAAGCGAGGCGGTCGGCAGCAGGATAAAGACCATTCACGAAGAGTTCCTGCGTCTCCTTGTAGAATCGAGCGGCTCGCCCTTTGATTTCCTTTCCAGATATCTCTTCCGGGTCAGTGATAATATATATGTCGGGTGCGCGTTCCAAGGCTCTGGACAGCTTAGAAGCGACCGCCCCCTCCGGCGCGAGCCGAACGCGAGCGCGAGCTGCTCGAACGGCAATCCGTTGAGTAACACGCTCCATGCTCCCGCGCTCTTCGTCTTCCTCCGACTCAATTTGCGCGGGCTCAGGTTCGGGGATTCCTCCATCATTCCTCTCGGCACGAAGGATGGGTACGACAGCCTTTCGGGCTACGTTGGTCGGAACGCGGAGTTCATCGAGCAGCGCCTGCAAATCCGATTGGAGGTCTTTGAGATCATCCGCTCTGTCCGGTGACTCAGTACGGATGATCTCCTTGACCCACTCGGGCATCAGCTCGCGCACTAAATGCGCGAACTGATCCGCAGCGAGAAGAGATCGATCACGTCGCCAAGTCAAAGTATCGCGATATTGGCTCGGCAAAGCCATATCGTCAGGAATATTGATTTCTACTGTCAGGACCTTCGAACCAAATGGAATTCCGAACGTGGGTGCAACTGAGGACCAGACCTTCTGTGTCCTAAAATCGTACCTCTCGTCTTTATAAATTAGCGCGCAAAATGTCGTCGAGCCGGTCGCAGCGTTAGCCCGGGCACTCAGGGTGTGGCTAGATGAGTCATGCTTCGGGTCGTGAATGTAGCGAATAGATACGCAAGTCGTGGCGTCCCTTACTGTCTCATGTTGTCCAAGCCGATCCAGCACCTCGTCTAACGTCCTAAGGATGCGGAACCGCCCGGTCTCATCCCTTCCACCGCCTTTTGTCATTGCCACATCAACTCTAACCTCAACACCCGGCGAGAATCCCTTAAAACGCCGGAAAATAGAAGTGGGGATGAAGCTGCGATCCACGCTTACGCCGACCCCGATCGGCTCAGCAACCGTGTCGTGCTGTGGAGAATGGCCCAGCAAAACCACCTCAGTCCAATCATGGTCGATGGACATGCCCTCTCGAGCAACGATAGCGGTTACGTCAAAAATTGACTCGTAGCGATCATCGGAGAGCTGAGCAACAAACCGGACGTAGGTTCCCTCCTCGTCATCATAGCCAATAGTTACTTCGTGGACCGTCCCTCCCTTGCATGACCTGTAGCGAATTCCCTCAGGAGAAGCCGCTAAGCCAGACACTTTTGCTCCGATGCCAAAATTACCGTCTAAAGACATCTCCTTGTTTACGGAGGAACTTAAGTCAGTGGCTCTACGGAGCTCGGACGCATCCATGCCCGGACCGGTATTCCAGAATGTCAGCTTCGGCACTCCGTCAATGAAAGTCGGATAAATGCGAATCAGCCGATTCCCCGCGTCAGCTAGAGCCGCATTCTCATCCGCGTTCTTGAAAAACTCCCGTATCAGCGTGTTTATCGGAGCCTGCTGTACGAGACGGTTTATCAGGAAGGTCCGATCGCCAATGCCAAGTGCGTCCGCTTTCATCCTCCACCTCAAAGTTTGAATGAGTCGACGGGTTCGGAGACAGAACCAAACTTCTTCTCTAAGTCAGTCACTGCTTCCCGGAGGGCCTTCGTTATCTTCCGGATGTCAGCATCTGTAAATTCATATGCTCGACGATTTGACAAATTTCCGAGTTTTCGAATGGCGCCTAGCGCCACCTGCGTCCGCCCCTCTGCTAACCGGACAAAATTTGCCCGCCTCGACTCATTCGCCATCTTCGTCTCCTGCTGAGTCGCAGCATATACCAATATCAAACATTTGCGCAAGGCGCGGCGAATTTCACAACACTATTCACCATGCTAACCGACTAGCGAGGCGCCTCCTGTGCCTCGTAGTGGTCGGGCTTGCCGTCGCATTGCAGCTTAGGCAGAAGGAGCGTCGATATGAGGCGAGTCTGGACCATACATTCAAGGCCCTGATATCTCGATGCGGAGTGTGAGGTGGTAAAGCTCTGGGCAGCGAACACGGACCTCGACTGGTTTGATTACCTCGCCGCTCAACCCGACATTGATGAGGTGAATTTTTGGCAGCCAAGCGGCGCCATGAATTTCTCCGCGATTCGGCCGGGAGAGCTGTTTCTGTTCAAGTTAAAGAGCCCACGAAATGTCGTTGGCGGTTTCGGCGTGTTGAGTCAGGCCTCCAACCTGCCATTGTCGCTCGCCTGGGAGGCCTTCGGAACGAAGAACGGGGCGCGCAGCCTACCGGAGATGCGGCAGCGGGTGGGTCAATACCGGCGGGATGCAGTGCCGGCGGCCGATTACACGATCGGTTGCCGCGTAGTCGTTCAACCGGTCTTTCTTCCGGAGGCTCTTTGGATCGAGCAGCCTGAATCTTGGGCACGATCCATCGTGGTGGGAAAGACGTTTGATACCGAGACGAACGAGGGGCGAAGACTTTGGGAGCGCCTTATGGAAGCCGGAGAGGCGGCTCGCGCTTTGGGCGCCCGGCGTGCCCAGGGCGTAGCTGATCGGCGTATAACTTATTTGCCAGCAGGACCGCGGTATGGCGAGCCGCATCTTGTTCGCCCTCGCCTTGGCCAAGGAGCGTTTCGGCTTGCCGTCACCGACGCATACAAACGTCAATGTGCCGTCTCAGGCGGTCGCGTCCTTCCCGCCTTGGACGCGGCGCACATTCGATCCTACGGCGACGGCGGGGAGCACGAAGTGTCGAACGGGTTGCTGCTTAGGCGCGATATCCACAGCGTGTTTGATGCTGGTTACGTCACTTTCGACGACAGCCTGCGGATGGTGGTAAGTGACCGCGTCAGAGCGGATTTCAACAACGGGAATGAATATCGCCGCCTTCATGGCCAACGGCTCCTGGTGCCGGACGCCACGGACGCTCGGCCAAATCTGGAACAATTGCGGTGGCATCAGCAGAATAGGTTCCTAGGCTGACGCCTACTGCTTAAAACAAACCTCCCGATGCCAAGCCAGATAGCTCGGATGCGGCCGCAGCGCCGGGCTCGCCGGGGCCAGCGCCCGCCGGCTCTTGTTGACGAGGGCCCAGACGCCGTCGGGGTCGTTGACCTGGCGGGAGACTTGGATGTCGAGCGCATCGGTCAAGGTGATGAGGCCGCGGTCGAACATCCAGTGGACGGTGCGCGACAGAGCGAGGCCGTTGGTGGCTATGTCGGGGCCGCTCGCTTCGACCGGCTTGATGTGGGCGGCTTCGACCTCGGCGCGGCCGCCGCCGTTGATCAGCTTCAGGCCGGTGATTGCGCAGCGGCAATCATAGGCTTCGAGAACGGTCTTCCTGAAAACGCGGTCGCGGACGATGCGCGAGCTTAGGTAGCTGACCCGGTCGCGCTCGACGTCGAGCTGGAAAGGCGCCTGGGACTCGCCGACGCCGGAGGTAAAGGGGGCTTCGAGGCTGGCGAGGACGGGCTCCTCTTCCGGGAAGCCTGAATCGAGGATTCGGTTGAAATCTGCGATCGAGATTGGGCGGACGGCGGCCTGGGCTCGGCCGGAGACGGTGCCGGCTTCGTTGAGCAGGCCCCGCTCGGCGAGCCCGTCCGGACCGGAGAAGGGAACCGCCCGCTCGAACGGGAGGTAGCTGCCCGGCCGGATCAGCGCCAGGTACATGCCCGGCGCGGAGGGATCAGGCAAAATCCGCTCGACGAAGGCCATGGCATAATAGCCGCGACCCCCGCCCTTGCGCGGCTCGTAATAGAGGATCCAGTCGCCTTCCGACGGCGCGGCACGGCTGAGATACTGCTTCGGGAATTGATATTGCGCCTCAGGCTGGTCGTCGTAGATCGAATCCGCTCGGTGCAGGAATACGCCCTTCGCCACGTCCGCCCCCCCGATGCGCTTTTCGAATGCAAGGCTAGCAGGGCTCGATGCTGCCTGGAAGCGCGTCACTCCCCCAATTCCGACAAATCTCCCACCCCAATCTCACCCTATAGGGTGTAGACTGATAGTCATCATCCGCCTCCCATGGCCCCATGCCGAAGGCGCGGAAGCAGGGTGGGTTGCAGGCGGTGATCGCGGCCAATGTGCGGCGGCTGCGCAAGGGCAGGGGGCTGTCGCAGGAGGCGCTGGCCGAGGTCTGTGGGTACCACCGGACCTATGTCGGCGGAATCGAAAGGTGCGAGCGGAACATCACGATCGCGACTCTCGAGGCGCTGGCCGGGGCGCTCGGCGTCGATGCGAAATCCCTGCTCGACGCCTGATTTCCCTTCGCGGGTCCCGATCAAAGTACCACTTTGATGGGAAGCCTATAGCTCCCTCGCCGCCATCAGATAATCGTGCATCCGCGTCGCCGTCTCCTCCGTCAGGGCGACGAGCAGCCCGCGCTTGCGTTCCGGGTCCTTGCGGCGGTCGATGAGGGCGGCGGCGGCGAGGGCGTCGAGGCGGCCGTTGACGGTGCCGTAGGGGAGGTCCGAGGCGGCGGCGAGGCGGGCGGGGCTGAGGGCGGGGAGGCCGTCGAGGCGGGCGGCGTAGAGGATGAGGAGCAAGGTCCAGCCGGGCTCGGGGACGAGGATCGGCCCCAGATAATGGGTGCGCAGGCGGCGGGCTTCGACCAGGCCGCGGACGAAGCGGGCGGTGAGCTCGATGGTGCCGCGGCCGCTCATCCGCCGCAGCGCCTCCGCCTCGCCGAGCTCGACGATGCCTTTGGCCAGGCGAAGCGCCTCGCCGCCGAGCGCCTCGATCATCGAGCCGATCTCCCGTTTCGGTTCCGCCATCGCCGCGCCCTCCCTTGAGTCCGGAAAAAGGCACCGTTTAGCGTAAGTCGGACGACTATAGTATTCATTTTCGGAGCGGCCGGGGTTCGGGAACGGGCAGTGCGAGACGTGGCGCGTGCCCGGCGGCGTCGGCTGGCGCCCGGGCCGAGGGAAGTGGCGGTTCGTGGCGGTTGCGCGGCGGTTCGCGGCGATTATCGGCGATTATTCGCGATTGTCGGGCGGGGCGCGGCGGCCGGCCGCCGGTTCGCGGGCAACAGGGAGGCGTTTCGAGGCACTATCGGCAACATTCTCCCCGTCCGAGCGGCGCGGCGGGACGGGGCGGGGTTTCGAGCCGACATGATCGGGCGCGATCACCCGGCGGCTTCGGGGGGCTGGGCGACCCCGCCCTCAGGGGGTCCGGGGGGCGGGCCCGGCGGGCCCGGCGGCTTCGGCGGGGCGGCGAAGGGCGGGCCAGTTGCGCTCGGCGGCTTCGGAGTCGCGGCGGACGGCTTCGTCGTCGAGATAGGTGCCGCTCAGATAGAGCCGGCCGTCGACGACGTTGCCGTAGCGCACCGACGAGGACAGGGTCCGGTCGTTCTTGGCGATGCCGGCGAAGTCGTAGCCGCCGAAGCGGGGCAGATAGGAGCCCGGCGAAGTCTCGAAGGCGCGGCGGTCGCGCTCGTTCGCGAACAGCCAGATCTGGCCGCCCCAGGGGAGGGCGTTGTTGTAATTGCCCGGGCGAAGGCTGAAGCAGCGGCCGATCCGCCCGCCCTCGCCCCGGTTGCGCGGGCCGGTGAAGGCGTCGACCGTCTGGGAAACCGAATTCTGGGCCGGATTCGCCGCTCCCGCCGCCATCCCCGCCGCCTCGTAGCAGGCGACCGGGTCGGCGCCGCCGAGGGCGATGCCCTTCGAATCCTCCCAGACCGGGTCGCTCGAACCGCCCTTCCTGGCGGCGGCGGCGCGAAGGGTGCTGATCATCCTCGCCTCTACCGTCACCAGCGACGCGGCGCGGCTGCGAAGCGAGTCGCACTCGGCCTCGCCGCCTTCGGCGGGGGCGCCGCACAGGCTCGACGGCAGCGACTCGGCGATGCCGCCGAGGGTTCCGTAGGGCAGCCAGCGCACGATCCGGGCCCCCGCCTCGAGCACCTCCAGCCCCTGCCGGAGAAGCCGCTGCCGGTAAGCCCCGGCGACCTCGGGCGGCAGGCTGGCCAGGTAGGAGGCGTGAACCTGAAGCAAGGCGGCCGCTTCCGCTGGGACATTCTGCAGAGTCTCGAACGACTGGGCATCGGTGTATCGGGTGATCTCGACGAGGTTCGCGGTGTTGTCGAAGAGGCCCTGCGAGACCCGGCCGACGAGGTGGGGATTGTCGACTCCCGCCCGGGACTGGGCGAGGCGGTTGAGCAGGGAGCCGGACGCGCCGATCAGCTGGTGCGCCTGGCGCAGCTCGTCGGGCCCCTCCGGGCCGCGCTTCAGGTAGGCGGCGATGATCCCGTTGATCGCCGACGCGCGCTCGATCGCGTCGAGCGGCGACCGGAAAGCGATTGCCGGAGACCCGCCGTCCTCGAGGCCGACGGTGCCGACGACGTTGGCGACGATTTCGGTCATATAGGGAGAGACGCTGTCGAAATCGGAGAATTGGAAATCCGGCCGCCGTAGATAGCGGGTGACCAGCTCGTAGCGGGCCAGCGCGACGCCGTTCGACTGCTCCGGGCCCGCCTGGACATATTTGGCCGCCTTGTCCCACTCGTTCGCGGCCTCGTCGCCGGCAGCCATGGAGGCGGCGAGGATCATCCGGCAGCGCCCGTCCGCCAGGTGCCAGACCGGTCCGGCGGGCACTTCCGGAAGCGGCGACCCGGCTCGGGACACGCCCGGGGACTCGGTCTTCACCAGCCCGAGGCAGGCTCGCGCCGTGTCGCCGGCCTCGCGCGTGCTGCCGCGGTCGAGCTGGGCGGCCGCCTGCTCGTAGGCGGCCTCGGCGCGGGCGAGGCGGAAGGGCTCGGGGCCGTTCGCCGGAAGCAGGCTTTGCGCCTTCGCGAAGGCGACGAGCGCGGCCTCGTCCTCGCCCTTCAGTCGAAGCGCGCGGCCGCGCATGAGCTCCGCCTGGCCGAGCAGCAGGGCCTGCGGATCGCCGGCCTCGAAGACCGGCTCGCCGCTGGCCGCGACATCCTCGCGAACCCGGTCTGCAATGCCCTGCATGGAGGAGGTGTCGAGGCCCAGCCGGGCGACGTCGCCCTGGGCGGCCATCAGCTTGGCGAGCACCTCGCGATAGGTCCCGGGAACGATCTTGCGGAGATGCTCGAGCCTGCCCCCGATATTCTCGAGAGTCGGAGAGGCCTGCTCGGGCGTCTGCGCGGCGGCGACCTCGATGATGTCGCCGTAGGAGCTTGAAATGTCGGAGCCCAGCACATTGGTGACCTGGTCCCGCTCGCGGGCGATGGTGGCCGCCTCGGCCCGGGCGGAGACCATCGCCGCGGCGGCCACCGAGGCTGTCTTCTCCGCCGCCGCCTTGAGGCGCTGCGACCGCTCCGCCTCCGCGAGCGCCTTGAGGGTCTGCTGCCGGGCCTGATTGGCCTCGAGGGCCGCTACCTGCCGGATCCTGTCGGCGCCCAGCTTCGCCATCTTCCCGTCGTTCTTCGCCCTGCGCTCGGCCGCCTCGGCCGTCAGCTGGGCCAGCACCGCCCTCTCCTGCGCCTTCTCGGCCTCGGCCGCGACCGCCTGGCTCCTGAAGGAGGAGGCGCCGAAGCCGACGCCGATGACGACGAGGACGGCGGTGCCGGCATAGAGGAACGCCTGGCGGACGCGGTGCCGGCGCCTGGCGCCTTCGAGATAGGCGTAGAGGTTTTTATATTCGCCCTCGTCGGAGGCGTTATCGACATATCGTCGGCTCCAGCCCTGCCGAGGCACGCTCCTGTTCCACCAGTTCACGCGATCCGCCAGCTCGAGGCCGAAGAGCGGCCTTTCCTGGCGATAGTCGTTCCGCAACTGCTGCCAGCCGCGCCCCATCTCGGCCTCGTACCGGATCCAGTCGCGAAGCTCGCTCCACTGGCGGATGATGCTTTCGTGCGAGATGTCGACTTCGGTGGTCGACTCGAGCGCTTCACCGGGGTCCGGAGTCAGCATCGAGACGTCCTGGGCGCGGAACTTCTCGACGATCGCCTTGACCTCCTCCTCGGTCGCCTCGGTCTCTTCCGCGATCTGGGCGATCGTCCGCGGCCGCCGCACGGCGGTGGATTCGGCGGAGCCGCCCGTGGCGACGGACGGCTGGTCGGTCAGGGCCCGGAAGATTTGGGAGGTGAGAAGGAGGTCGTGGTCGGTCCGATCCTCGGCCATCACCTCGAGGGCGTGGTTTCTCAAGGCATCCTTGAGGCCGCCGAGACGATGATAGGAGTCGAGGGTGAGAAGGACCGGCCCCGCGGCCTCGCCCGGGCCCCGCGCCTTGGTCCACATCCAGTTCAGCACATGCTGCATCAGCGGAAGCTGATCGGCGCGGCGGGCGATAAGATCGGCTTGCCGCAACTCCGCGGCCGCCGCGTCTTCCTCGCCCGAAGCCGCGTTGGCGTCCGGCTCGTCGAACTTGGCGAGGCTGTTCATATCGTTGAGCAGCTTCGTGACGAGGGCGTCCTCCAGCTGGAGGCTCTTGTGGATGACGGCGGGCCCCCGGATGGCAAGCTCGCACTCCGCCCGGGTCATGCGCGGAGTCAGGCTGAGGCTGCGATTGATCTGGGCGGCCAGATCCGGGAACAGCGAGCAGCCGCCAAGGAACTCGGAGCGCATGGTGAGGACGACGTAGATCGGGATTTCGGGCTTGCCGATGCTGTGGAGCAGAAGGTCGATGAACTTCTCGACGTCGTCGCGCTGCTTGACGTTCGAATAGCCGAACAGCTCTTCGAACTGATCGACCAGAAGGATGAGGTTGGCGTCCTCGTGATGGGGCGTGTCGCGCCACCAGCGCAGCAAGGCGAGGGGATCGCGGCGCAGCTCAAGCTCGCAGGCGGCCGTCTCCTCCGCCGAAGGCGGCGGCCGTTCGCGGGCCTTTTTCCCCTCGCGAAGCCTCTCCGCCTCGAGCGACGCCTCGAGCGTTACCTTCGCCAGCTCGCGATAGGGCTGAGTCCTGGGATGCTTGATATCGAGGAAGGTCCAGCGCGACCCCGCCTTGCGGGCGAGCCCGGCGGACAGATATTGAAACAGGCCCGAACGGACGAGGGAGGATTTGCCGCTTCCCGAAGGTCCGAGCACCGCCAGGAAGCGGCTCTCCTGAAGGGTGGTCGCCATGCCGTCGATGCAGCGATCGCGCCCGAAGAAGACGTTCGCCTCGCGCCGCGAGAAAGGCCGCAGGCCGGGATAAGGCCGGCTCGGCTGGGCGATGGTCGCCGCGGGCTCCCCCATCTTCATTCAGCCCCCCTTCGAGCTAAGGCTTGATCGTCAACGGCACGCCAATGTCGTCGAGCCACGCCTTGAACGGCTCCACGCTCCACTCCTTGCTGAGATCGAGCTCCTTGAGATGGTCGCCGCCCCCGACGTCGCCAATCTCCTTCGGCGGCGGCGGCGCGTAGATGATGACCTGTCCCTTCGGCTCCCCAAGGCCCTTATTGGCCCGTTCCTTGTTGAACTCGTGATAGCGGGCCGCGAGCCACTCGTCCGGCGACTTGCCGTGGACGTAGGCCACGGCATCGGCATTGAGCCACTCCTTGCGCGCCAGCTCGTTGAGGCTGAACTTATCGAGGATGACCCGGCATCGGCGCCCGGCGCAGGCCTGGATCAGCTCCCTCGCCTGGGCGCGATCCTCGGGATCCGCGTTGATGACGAGGCTGAGCGGCGCGTTGGGGTCCGGAGGAGGGACGATCGTCGTCTCCAGCCTGGCGAGCACCGCCTGAGTGAGATCGGGCACGTGGCTGCCGTTGCGGGCCCGGCCCAGGCACCGGCCATATTCCGTGTCGGACATCTTCTCGGGAGCGATGTCGTCCGGCAACCACAGAAAGATGTCGTCGTCGGTCAGACCGGCGGCCCTGGCCGCGCGCAACTGAAGGTAGGTGGGGCTTTCCGCGCTTCCGTCCAGCGGCTCGACCTTTCGCCGCCCGAACAGCTGCACATAGGCATCCGCGCCGCGCAGGCCGTTCTCGACGGACTTGGCGAATTCCACCGACGATCTGGATTCGGGGATGTGCGGTTCGACGATGGTGATTCCGAAGCCCGACAAATAGGCGATCGTCTCGCTGCGCTCGACCTCGACCTCGGGCGAGCCATGAGCAACGAACACCCGTTTCCCAAGATAGACTTTCTTGCTCAGCGGGATCTCTGGCTTGGGGGACGCAACCGGCGCGAGAGTCGACCCCTCCGGCTTATAATTCTGCTTCTCCTCATCTTCCTCCCGGTCGTCGTCGACGGGCCTGGTCTTCAGCAGCGTAAACCGCTCGCGTATCTCTTTCGCGAGCCTCTTCAGAGTCTCGGTGAACAGGGCGTCGCCCGGGATCAGCGGCATCGCCACTTCCATCGACCGGTACTTCCAGAACTCCCGACGCAAATTGTCGGGAAGCTCGTCGGGATAGCTCATGTCGCCTTCGGGCGGCTCGAATTCCGCAACGAAGACGCGGGACGGATCGGGATGGTGCTTCAGGAACCATTTCAGCTCCGCCTGGCACCAATCCTCGCTCCGTACCCAGTTGGGCGAACCGATCACGAGGAAGATGGCCGAGCCTTCGATCTCCTTGAAAATATTCTGGATTGTCCGGTAGGCTTTTTGATCGCGCTCGGCGAAGAAGACGGCCAGCTCGCCTTTCAGATATTTCTGAATCTCTTTACGCAAGCGATCGTTGAATAAAGTGATCCAACGTCTGTATCGGCCGGACTGCTGGTTGTCGGCCTGCGCATAGCTGATGAATACGTCCCAATCGAAACCGGACAGATAAGCCATTTGCCGTCCCCCGAACGTCCAGGCTTTAATGAAATGCGTCTGCGTGCCGGGCCAATTAACTGCTCATATTTTATTGAAGTCAAGCCGTTCGGGGGCATCGGCGCGGTTCGTCGCGATCCCGTCAGCGGGTGTCGAGAGCAAAGCGGGCGGAAGCCCCGCCGCCCGGCGTCGACCAGACTATATCTACAATCAATTGCCAGAGCATCGAACGCTAACGACATCCTCTCGTCACCCCGGCGAAGGCCGGGGTCCATTCGGGCTCGCCGAATCCCCCATCGCGGCCAGCATGGATGCCAGCCTTCGCTGGCATGACGGCGAGACATCTGCACCCTCTCGTCACCCCGGCGAAGGCCGGGGTCCATTCGGGCTCGCCGAATCCCCCATCGCAATCAGCATGGATGCCAGCCTTCGCTGGCATGACGGGGAGACATCTGCATCCCCTCGTCACCCCAGCGAAGGCTGGGGTCCATGCGGCTTGCCGAATTCCCCATCGCGGTCGGCATGGATACCAGCCTTCGCTGGCATGACGATGAGAAATACAGCCTAGCGGGTCAGCTTGCCGCCGGCCTCGGCCTTGCCCACCAACAGCTCCGACAGGCTGAAATCGCCGCCGAGCCGCTCCTGCTGGCGCCTCAGGCCCTCGACGATCTTGCCGAGCCCCTCGGTGTCGGCCCAGAACATCGGGCCGCCGCGCCAGACCGGCCAGCCATAGCCGTAGACCCAGACGACGTCGATGTCGGAGGCGCGCTGGGCCATGCCTTCCTCGAGGATCTTCGAGCCCTCGTTGACCATGGTGTAGAGGGTGCGCTCGACGATCTCCTGGTCCGAGATCTCGCGGGGCTCGACGCCCTCCTTCGCCCGGAAATCGTCGATGATCTTCGCCACCACCGGGGAAGGAGACGGGCGGCGCTTCTCGTCATAATCGTAGAAGCCCGCGCCCTTCTTCTGGCCCCAGCGGTCGGCGGCGCAGAGGGCGTCGCGGACGTTCTCGATGCGGGCGGGGTCGCGGTGCCAGCCGATGTCGACTCCGGCGAGGTCGGCCATCTGGAACGGCCCCATCGGCATTCCGAACTCGACATGGACCCGGTCGATCTGCTCGGGGGTGGCGCCTTCGAGGAGGAGGCGGTTGGCCTGGACCTGGCGCGGCATCAGCATCCGGTTGCCGATGAAGCCGTAGCAGACGCCCGCCACCACCGCGACCTTGCGGATCTTCTTGGCGAGCTGCATCGCCGTCACCAGCACGTCGGGCGCCGTCTTCGCGCCGCGGACGACCTCGAGCAATTTCATCACGTTGGCCGGCGAGAAGAAGTGGAGGCCGAGCACGTCCTGCGGCCGCGAGGTCGAGGCGGCGATCTCGTCGATGTTGAGATAGGAGGTGTTGGAGGCGAGGATGGCGCCGGGTTTGGCGATCCGGTCGAGCTTTCCGAACACCTCCTTCTTGACGTCCATATTCTCGAACACGGCCTCGATGATGAGGTCGCAATCGGCGAGGTCCTCAAGGGCGAGCGTCGGCTTGAGGAGGCCCATCGCGCCCTCGGCCTGCTCGGCGCTGATCCGGCCCTTGGCGGCGCTCGCCTCGTAATTCCTGCGCATGACGCCGGTGCCGCGGTCGAGCGCCTCCTGCTGCATCTCGACGATGGTGACGGGGATTCCGGCCGAGAGGAAATTCATCGAGATTCCGCCGCCCATCGTGCCGGCGCCGATCACTCCGACGCGCTTGATCTCGCGCGGGGTCGTGCCTTCGGGAAGGCCGTCGATCCTGGCCGCCTGACGCTCGGCGAAGAAGAAATATTGCTGCGCTTTCGCCTGGGCGCCGCTCATCAGCTCCATGAACAGCCGGCGCTCGTCCTGGACGCCCTCGGCATAGGGCTTGGCTACGGCCGCCTCGATCGCCTGGATGTTCTTCTCGGGCGCTTCGAACCCCTTGAACTTGCGGGCATTCTCCTTGCGGAACTGGTCGAAGATGCCGGGCTCGACGTCGGCCAGCTTGTCCTGGCGGGCGGAGGATCTGGGCAGCGGCCGGGCGTCCTTCACCTCCTCGGCGAAGGCGACGGCGTGCGGCTCCAGCTCGCCCTCGATCAGCCGGTCGACCAAGCCGGCCTCATAGGCTTCCTTCGCCGAGATGGGGTTGCCGGTCGCGGCCATCTCCAGCGCCTTGCGGACTCCGGCGACCCGGGGCAGCCGCTGGGTGCCTCCGGCGCCCGGGAGGAGGCCGAGCTTGACCTCGGGCACGCCCAGCTTCGCCGAGGGCAATGCGACCCTGTAATGACTGGCGAGGGCGACCTCGAGGCCGCCGCCGAAGGCGGTGCCGTGGATGGCGGCGACGACGGGCTTGGTGCAATTCTCGATGATGTCGACGACCTGCGGAAGCATCGGCATCTGCATCGGCTTGCCGAATTCGGTGATGTCGGCGCCGGCGAAGAAGGTCTGGCCCTGGCAGATGATGACGACGGCCTTCACCGCGTCATCGCCGTCCGCTTCCTCGATCGCCTTGACCAGCCCCTCGCGCACCGCGTGGCCGAGCGCGTTGACCGGCGGGTTGTTCGAGGCGACGACGAGGATGTCGCCGTGGCGGCGGGTCGAGATCGGGCTCATGGGGCGGGGTCTCCTTCGCCGGGCCGATTGCAGCGTCTTTACGTGAACGTCAACTGTTGGGGCGTTGCGCCTCGATCGGGCAGAGGAAAAGCCTCAGCGGCCGTTGTAGACTTCGGCTACAGCCAGTGCGAGCTCGATCGCTGGGGTTGGTTCGCGCGAAGGCGCAAAGGCGCGAAGGGGCGAGCCTGTCGGGGATGGTGGCGCTAGCCAGTGGGAGGATATTTCTATGGTGCCAGGCACTGCGGATTTCCAGGCACTGCGGATTTTTCCTTGGGGCCAGGCACCGCGAATCCGCGATGGTAATTGCGGTGGCCGGGCCGACAGTGCTCAATCACCTGCCTATCTGCTTTTATCCTCAGCGAGATACTCAGCCGCTACGTTTCGGGCCATCAGGTAGTGGTCGTCCAGACGGAGACCCATTTTCTCGACAATCGCGAGCACCTTCAGAAGAACGTTTGCAATTTCACGCGCAAGATAATTCAATTGTGAGTCGAGTCGGGCGAGCTCAAGGCCACCGGCCATAGGCCTCTGGCTGAACACTAAGTTCCATTGGCGCTGATAATCTTCCAAGGCGTTGGTGAGCGTTGCGATATATTCCCGGTCGCCTTTGCTCAGCCGCTCCGTCAGCTTCTCGTAGGTCACGCTCTGATAGACCGCGCCGGACTTTCGCGAGCGAGCCACAATAGCTCTTTTTTCGGGGTCGTCTGCATAAGCAAAGTCGGGCGGTGGAATGTGACGGGCGTCTGGCTCCTTCTTCTCGACGACATCTTTCCAGCCGCGGAATAGAATGTCGAACGTGCCCACGGCGTCCGCCACCAAACCTGCGGCTAATGCCGCTGCTGCCAAGTCGATCATCGGCCCTCTCCAACCGCTTCCCGAGCAGCTCCTATACACCGGCTCAGTGGTTCGTTGAACAACTGTCAGCCGCCAGGGAGCCGAAAGAATGACAGTATACGATTTTGAGTGGCTCCATCTTCCGGAGCCTCTCGAGAAATGCATACTGTCACAGTTTTCGACGGAGTTGTTGTCGCTCGTCTAGCTCCTCCATTTTAGCGAACGCCCGGTCGGTGAGAGCGACCCGCGCAGGATCCCTGAAGGGCGGAATCTCCCAGGCAGCGAGCTGCGGCGGTGGGGGCAGAAGCGGCGTAATGAAGGACAGGTCAAGCGAGATCACTGATGGCGCCTCGCCGCCACCCTGTCGCGTCCTCACCTCTGTCCCGGTTTGATCGACGACTTCCTCGTTGAATACCACCCGCTCCGCCTTTCGAAGTGCCCCCCAGCGCTCCCCTTGGGCCTGCAGTTCACTCGCCGCCATATCCGAAGCCACTAGCAGCACCGCATGCGCCGCCTCCCATTGCAGGTCGTTGATCAACCGGATGTCTTCGGCACACTGCAGCCGAACGATGCCATCGGCGTCCGGCCTGACGTTGTATGCAGCCGCGTCATAACCAAGGAGCATCAGTCGCGGTCCGAGGGGCAGGAACAGTTGAAGGCCAACATTGGCGTAGCCAGTGACGCCGATACGCTGACCCTCGTAAAGCCGATTATGAAGGACAACCGGCGCATCCGACGCGACGAACTGTATTTCGCTCTCATCCTCGACGAGAACGAAGGTCAGATCGGTCAGCAGATTGGCGCCGATGGTCGCGTAGGCAACAACTTCGGAGACGGCGTTCGTGCGCGTGATCCGCACCTTTTCAAGGTGCTCTAGGATAAGCTCGTTACCCTCGAGTTCGGCTTTGCGCCGAAGCATCGCTTTGAGCGCTTTCACCGATGCCTCGTTGTGCTGTTCGGCCGCACGCACCGTTCGGCTATGCTGGATGCCAAGGATGAAGATGAGCCATTCGTGATCCTCGCTCCTTGGCGCGGGAAGTTTATGCCGCTCGACGGCATCGGCGAAAATCCCAGCGGCCCGGCCCTCGATCCTGCCGAAGGCCTGCTCCGTGCGCGGGTCCTTACCGTAAAAGTAGTCCCGGCAAGCTTGGCCGTTGATCGGAGCATGCGGGATGAACTTGCCGCTTGCAATGACGTACACACCCACCCGCATGCCGTCCCCGGAGAAAAGGCGCATGTACATTTGTGGCACGTAGTGATGGCTCTTGTAGGCTGGCACCGCGTCTCCCTTTGCGCATGCGTTGAGTCCAGATGATATATCTGATTTGGCGTAGCCCGCGTGCAATGTTCTCGATGGGTTAGCCGATCACCGCGTGCGAGACGGCAGTTCTTGCCGGCTACCTCCGGCGGCATTGATGTTCTGGGGAGGCCGGCCAGGCAGGTGCCTGGCACGTAGCCGGCACCTGTAACCTCGGGACAGGAGCTTTGCTGACCTCAGCTTTCGGCTGGGAGCGGGTCCAGTACGTTGATAATCTTCTCCACCCTCTCCGAAAGCAGGTTGGCCCAGCGGGTGCTGCGCTCCATCACTTCTATTGGAATGGCATCGATCGCCAGCTCACCGAGTTTCACCGCCTCGAAGGCTGCGAAAACGATCCTGTCGGGCTCAGATTTCAAGCAGCCCCTGCAGCTAGCGTGAGCGACAGTATTCCTGGAGGCCACCTGCTTCTCATAGGATTTCCTGATTGCCCTGATTTGGGGCACCAGTTGGTATGCACCTTCCATCGCATAGAGGCGCTGGAGCTTGAGGAGCTTGCTCTGGGCATCTGAGCGGCCCAGCAGGATTGCCGTCTTGTCTGCACGAAGGCCAAATTTTACTCCCACCCACAGCGAAAGCATACCGTCCAGGTGCGCCCAAGCCAGGATTAGGTCCAGCATCGCATCTTTGGCAGCCTGGGTGAGGCCATCGCGCTCCAGGTCAGCCAGATCAAACTGTCGCATTGCTCCATTTTACGGGACCACGGTAGGTTGCACCAGTGGCGCTTGGCAGGCGTGAGCACCTGCGGGGCCGTTCCGGTGCCAGGCACGTGCCTGGTACGTAGCTGGCACCCCGGACCCTGCCCTTGGCCCATCGACCTTCGGAGTGCCGCCGCTTACTTAGCGGCTGAATTGATTAAAGCGGGCAGTCCATAAATAATAAAAAGCCACATAGCGACTATAACTATCGCTTGAATTATCTTGTTATCGCGCCGAGATCGCTCCTCTTTGGCCCAACGCCTGCGATTGGCTTCGTCTTCTACGGCCTTTCGCTCACGCGCATCCCTGACCGAGGGATACGCGACAGCCCATTTGGTGATTTCACGCGAGAACCACTCGATTACCTGCTCCCGAGTCGCGTGGCCGTGCTGGTATTTCCATTGATCTAAAAAGGGATTGTAAAAAATGGGGGTGTGAAACACCGAGAGAGTTGGACAGTGCCAGCCGATATATTCGGCGAAACGTTCCCAATAATACCAATCTGAAACGTCGTAGTGACTGTCCAGATCGCATCGAGCCGTGCTTAGTGACGGAAGGCCGATTTCGCTCGCGGCTTCCGGCCCCTGTCCTAGGATGGCCGTCAAGTCGGAACCGAGCCTCGTCAGCTGGGCCACGCAAATTGCGTGGGCTTGGTCATAATCCCGTTCTTTCTGAGCGATTCTCGCGCGTTCCTCAGCAATCCTTTGATTGATATCGCCGTCCATCACACCTCCGACGCGGATCTCCTCTGAGCCCTGTCACCGTAGTGGCCAACCTTCTATATGCGTGGCGGAAAGCAAGGAGGCTATGTGAAAATCATCCGCCTAAAGCCCGGCGAGCGGGCTCCTGACGAAAGTGATCGCATCGTAATCAATGCCCTCCCAACTGGAAGGTATGGCGCCAGCGGCATTACGGCGACGCGTGAACGTCGCCCTGCGGCGGTCTGCATGGTGACCGAAAACTCGTTGGCGAGCGACGGAGAAGCTGAGGCAGCGGGGATTCGGTGGGCCGCGCAGCACCCCATCGAGGTTCTCTATGTCGAGCGCCCGGCATAGATCGGATTGGCGTTTCGAAGTCCCGCTGCCTCGTAAGACAGAAGCAGGAGACTCAGTGCCAGCAACGTGCCAGGCACATACTTGACCGAAGGGCCTGTTCCCACTTCAGATCGGAATTATGAGGCGTAAACGTCAGCGCTCAAACAGCGCCGCAGGTGAGACACCCAGCCCGCGCGCCAGCTTGAACAGCGCCTTCACGCCGACGTTGCTCTCGCCGCGCTCGATCCTGCCGATATAGTTGGGATGGAGGCCGGCGCGGTCGGCCAGCTCCTCCTGGGTCAGGTTGCGCGCCTCGCGCAGGCGGCGCGCCTCGCGTCCCAATGCCAGCAGGTCCGGATCGTCTTTCACGGCGGCGAGCGTTGCCGCGCAAGGGGTAAAGCTCCACACACGATCAGTGTGAATTTCCAGTTGCCTTGCTGACTCCGGCTGCCGATAATGCCCACGATCAGTGTGATTAGGTACCATCCAGAAGCAGTTGTTCGATGGAAGTCGACGAGAAGTGGCAGCGAGCCCTCGCCCGCCTCGAGGCGGCGGAGGCGGAGGTGCGGGCGGTGGAGCGGGCGACGGCCGGCGGGACGGCGGAGGAGGAGGAGGCGCTTGAGCCGGTCTACATGGCGCGGCTGGGGGCGCATAAAGCGGCGCTGCTTCGGCTGATGAAGGTTCGGGCGCCGGACCTGCCGGCGTTGGCGCTCAAGATCGAGCTCGCCATCGACGAGGAGGTGGGGAGCCTGACCGGCGGCGAGCTTTGCCTGGCCGCGCTGAAGCGGGACGTCCGGCGGCTGATGCGGTGACAGCGGCGCGGCTATCCTTGGACGTCATGCTGAACTTGGTTCAGCATCCATAGACGAGCCGCTCGCGTGGAGAACCGGGCCCCGGAGGCGAGTTCAGGACGACGGGAGAGGTTGAGAGCGCATCGCGGGGCGCAAATTTGATCTCGGCATCTGTTCGTGCTATGTTCCGCAGTCGTAGGCTGGAAGGAGGGATTTGCGATGGCGCCGCCGTTCGGATTTGAGACCTCGCAATACCCACTCGGCTGCCGTGAGGGATCGCTCCGGCGGAAGGTCACGGGAAAATGCGCGACATCGTGAACTTCGTGAACTTCACCCGGCAAATGCGCCCGCCGGGCGCGGCCGGGGGAGGGCGGCTCTTCTGCCTTTCTCGTGCGGATCCGGTTTCCGAGCGGGAGGAAAGAAAATCTCAAGCCCGAACTGCTACAGCGCCCGGCAATGTCCCGCTTCAAACCCTGGTGGCCCCTGGCTCTGGCCTTCCTCGTCACGCTCGCGCTCGAGCTGGCGCTGGTCGAGCGCAAATATGGCATTTTCGCCGGAGGCTTCGGGGCTTCGCATGTGATCGACCGGCCGGCCGAGCTCGGGCTGTTCCTGCTCGCCCTTCTGCCGGCCCATGCGCTTCTGATCGGGCTGCTCTACCTCGCCATCCGAGCCCTCCACCGGAGGCGGCGGGACAGCCCGGTGTTCCTGTTGAACTTCCTGTTCTTCGCGGTCGGCGGGTTCGCGGCGGCGCTGATCGCCAAGTTCGAGGCTTTGAGCTATTTCAGCGACGCGCTCAGCTTCGAGCTGATCCGAAGCCTGGGCGGCAACAGCCTCGCCGTGGCCGCCTTGTACGTGGCGAACGAGGCGGCGCTGATGCTGGTCGGAGCGGCCGGCGCGGTGCTGGCCTGGTGGCTGGCGTTGCGGTTCGGCCGGCGCTGGCTTCCGGAGCGGGTGCGGGTGCCGGGCCTCAAGTGGCGGCAGGCCTTGTGGCTCGCTTTGCCTCTGCCCGTTTTGCTTTACGCCGCGGGAAGCGAGCCGGACGCGCGCTACGGCCTCGCCCGATTCACCGCTCCGGGCCTGGCCCTGCAGGGGCTTAGCCAGGCGAGCGATTTCGACCGGGACGGCTATTCGGGGTTCACCGCCCAGCGCGACCCGGCGCCGTTCGACTCCTCGAGGCACCCGTTCGTGCTCGACATACCCAATAACGGCATCGACGAGGACGGCTTCGGCGGCGACTTCCGCTTCGCCGGCGGCTCGGCGACCTTCCCGGCGCCGGTCATTCCGGACAGGAAGCACGTCATCCTCGTCGTGCTCGAGAGCACCCGCGGCGACTCGATCGGCCGGATCGTGGACGGCCGCCCGCTGACCCCGGTGATGAACGCGCTCGCCCGCGACGGCAGCTACGCCCGCGAGGCCTACAGCCATATCGGCTTCACCACCGAATCCTTGAAGAGCCTGTTCACCGGCAGGATCGGGGCCCGGCCGGGCTCGCCGTCCTTGTTCCGGGATTTCAAGGCGAACGGCTACCGGATCGGAGTCTTCTCCGGCCAGGCGGAGAGCTATGGCGGAATCGCCGAGACCGCCGGCAGCCGGGAGAATGCCGACGTCTTCGTCGACGCCGAGCGGCTCAAATCGGAGCGGGCCTTCAGCTTCGGCACGACGGCTTCGCTGCTGCTCGACGGGAGGAAGGTGCTTCGCGCCTTCGACCGGGCGTTCGGGGCGGCGGATGGCTGGCGGCGGCCGACCTTCGCCTATTTCAACTTCCAGGAGGCGCATTTCCCCTACGCCCATGCCGACATGCCGCAGTTCCTGCCGGGAAGGCCGATCCCGCGCGGCGAGATCTCGCCCGCCAACCGGGCGTGGGTGGCCCATACTTATTGGAACGCGGTCGCCTATGACGACTGGCTGATCGGCCAGCTTGTGGCGCGGCTGAAGCGGCTGGGGGTGTGGGACGACACGTTGCTGCTGGTCACCGCCGATCATGGCGAGTCGCTGTTCGACGACGACTTCCTCGGCCACGGCCACGTCATCAACCGCCAGCAGACCCAGATCCCGCTGATCCTCAGCAAGCCCGGTCTGGCCATCCCGCAGCCGATCGGCCTTTCCGACTACCGAGCGCTGATCCTGCATACCCTCGGAGCGCGGGTGCCCGAGCGGCGCGGGCCGGTCTTCCAGCATGTCAGCGCGCTGGGCGCTCCGGCGGCAATCGGGCTGGTCGGAAAGGGGCCGATATGGACGACCTTCCAGCTCGAGACGGAGGAGGTCTGGTTCAGCGAGACGGGGCGGCGGGTGCGCTATTCGGAGCTCGAGCCCGGCAGCGCCGAAAAGGCGCGCGCCGACTCGGTGATCGACGAGTGGAACCGGCAGAGGTGGCTGGCTCGATAGACGGTCAAGGCGAGCCGCGAAGCGACGCGGCGATCCAGCCGCGGCGCCGGATTGCTTCGCTTCGCTCGCAATGACGGGTCAGACCGCCGTCCTCCCATATTGCTGGTGGTTGAAGGGGTGGGAGATCGAGAGGCCGCCATCCACCACCAGAGCGTGGCCGTTGACGTAGCTCGCTTCGTCGGAGGCGAGGAAGAGGGCGGCGTTGGCGATCTCGTCCGGCACCCCGCCGCGCTTGAGCGGGTTGAGGTGGCCGATCCGGTCTTCCTTCCCGGCGGCTCTCGCCCATTCGTAGACGGGGCGGGTCATTCCGGTCTCGATCAGGCCGGGGCAGATGGCGTTGACCCGGATGTTGGCGCCGGCGAGCTGGGTGGCGGCGACCTGGACGAGGTTGATCACGCCCGCTTTCGATGCCGAATAAGCGGGGCCGCCGGCGCCAGCGCGAAGGCCGGCAACGCTGGCGGTGCAGACGATCGAGCCGCCGCCATTCTCCTTCATCGGAGGCGCGGCATATTTGATGGCGAGCGAGGGGCCGATCAGATTGACCCGGAGGATCTCCTGCCAGTCGGCCACTTCCTGTTCGAAGAGCGACGCGAGGCCGCCCGAGACGCCGGCATTGGCGAAGAAGATATCGAGGCCGCCGAAGCGTCGGAGCGCGGTCTGCACGAGATCCTGGACGTCGTCCTCGCTGCCGGCGTCGGCCTGGACTCCGATCGCGGCGGCGCCGATCCCGGCGGCGGTCTCGTCCTGGCCCTTGAGGTCGGCGCAGACGACCTTCGCGCCCTCGGTGGCGAAGCGGATCGCGCTGGCCCGGCCGATTCCGGAGCCCGCGCCGGTGACGATGGCGATCTTGCCTTGAAGACGTCCTGTCATCGCGCCTCTCCTCGTCATGCCGGACTTGATCCGGCATCCCTCTGTCACTGGCACCGTGGTGGAAGAAGGTGGACCCCGGATCAAGTCCGGGGTGACGGTTAGAGTCCGACTCCCGTCGTGCTGCCGCCGTCGACGACGATCGCCTGGCCGGTGACGAAGGTCGATGCGTCGCTGGCGAGGAACACGGCCGCGCCGGCTATCTCGTGGGGCTCGCCGATGCGCTGGAGGGGGGTGTGGGCGGTGACCATCTTGAGCGTGTCGGGATTTTCCCAGAGCGCCCTGGCGAAGTCGGTGCGGATGAGGCCGGGGGCGATGCAGTTGACGCGGACCTGGCGGGGGCCGAATTCGGCGGCGAGGTTGCGGGCGAGCTGGAAGTCGGCGGCCTTGGAGACGTTGTAGGCGCCGATCACCGCCGAGGCCTTGAGGCCGCCGATCGACGAGACGATGATGATCGAGCCCGATCCGCGCTCGATCATCTCCGGGGCGGCCATCTGGATCAGCCAGTGATTGGCGATGACGTTGTTCTCGAGGATCTTGCGGAACTGGTCGTCGCTGATCCCGCCCATCGGGCCGTAATAGGGGTTGGAGGCGGCGTTGCAGACGAGGATGTCGATCTTGCCCAGTTGGCGGCGGGTCTCGTCGACGAGGTTTTGCAGGGCTTCCTTGGAGGAGATGCTGGCTGGGACGACGATGGCGGCATCGCGATGTCTGGCGTTGATGGCATCGGCGACTTCCTGGCATGCCTCGGCCTTGCGGCTGGAGATGACGACGCGGGCGCCCTGGTCGGCCATCGCCTCCGCGATCGCCCGGCCGATGCCGCGCGAGGAGCCGGTGATGATCGCGACTTTGCCGGTGAGGTCGAAGAGACTCATTTTACCCTCCATCGTCATGCCGGACTTGATCCGGCATCCATCTTCTTTCTCCACCTCCGAAAGAGAAGGTGGACCCCGGATCAAGTCCGGGGTGACGGGTTAGTCGAACACCACCACCGAACGCGCCGAATCCCCGCGCTTCATTCGTTCGAAACCCTCGTTGACCCGCTCGAGCGGGATCGTCTCGGCGACGATCGAGTCGAGGTCGAGCAGGCCGCGCAGATAGAAGTCGACCAGGCGGGGGATGTCGACCGGGAAGCGGTTGGCGCCCATGAAGGCGCCCTGCAGCTTCTTGCCGGAGAGCAGATCCAGGGCGCCGAGGCCGACCGTCTCGCCCAGCGGCATCATTCCGAGGATGGTGGCGGTGCCGCCGCGCTTGAGCACCTTGACGGCGAGCGCGGCGGAGGCGGGGCGGCCGACCGCTTCGAGGGCGTGGTCGACTCCGCCTTTGGTCATCTCGACGATCTGGGCGGCGGCGTCTTCCGCGAGCGCGTCGACGACGTCGGTGGCGCCCAGCTTCCTCGCCAATTCCCGTTTCTCCGGAACCGGATCGGCGGCGATGATCCGGCCGGCGCCGGCGATCCGGGCGGCGTTGATCGTGGCGAGCCCGACTCCGCCGCAGCCGATCACCGCCACCGTCTCCCCCGGCACCAGCTTGCAGGCGTTGAAGATGGTGCCGGCGCCGGTGGTCACGGCGCAGCCGATCACCGCGGCTCGGTCAAGCGGCATTTCCCGGTTTATCGCGACGCAGGCATGCTCGTGGACCAGCATCGCCTCGGCGAAGCCGGAGAGGTTGAGCATCTGCGCGATCGGGCTCCCGTCCTCGGCGGTGAGGCGCGGCGCGGCGCCGCGGGCGCGGCGGGTGTCGCCGCCGGGGCAGAGCGACATCCGCCCGGTCACGCAATATTCGCAATGGCCGCAGAAGGCCGAGAGGCAGGTGACGACATGGTCGCCCGGCTTCACCGTGCGCACCTCGCTGCCCACGGCCTCGACGATTCCGGCGGCCTCGTGGCCGGGGATGCAGGGGAGGGGGTGGGGGTAGGTTCCCTCGATGAAGTGGAGGTCCGAATGGCACAGGCCGCAGGCGGCGGTGCGGATCAGGACCTCGCGCGGGCCGGGGGAATCGAGATTGGCCTCCTCGATGGTGAGCGGGGTGCCGGGGGTGCGGAGGATCGCGGCTTTCATTTCAGCACGTCATCCCGGCGGAAGCCGGGACCTCGTGGAGACCCACCGTGACGTCTTGTCCTGAGGTCCCGGCTTTCGCCGGGATGACGGTCTTATTCTCCGTCCCCTCCATTCCCTCACACCGCATGCTTGGAGAACTCGATGCGGGCGATGGCGCGATTGTGCACTTCGTCCGGGCCGTCGGCGAGGCGCAGGGTGCGGATTCCGGCCCAGCTCTTGGCCAGCTCGAAATCCTGAGACACGCCCGCCCCGCCATGGGCCTGGACGGCGTCGTCGATGATCCTCAGCGCCATGTTCGGGGCGTAGACCTTGATCATCGCGATCTCGGCGGCGGCGGCCTTGTTGCCGGCCTTGTCCATCATGTCGGCGGCCTTGAGGCACAGGAGCCGCGACATGTCGATGTCGATGCGCGCGGCGGCGACGCGCTGCTCCCAGACCGAATGCTCCATCAGGCGCTTGCCGAAGGCGGTGCGGGACTGGAGGCGCTTCACCATCGCCTTGAGCGCCTCCTCGGCGACTCCGATGGTGCGCATGCAATGGTGGATCCGGCCCGGCCCGAGCCGGCCCTGGGCGATTTCGAAGCCGCGGCCTTCGCCGAGCAGCATGTTGGACGCGGGGATCCGCACGTCCTTCAATTCGATCTCCATGTGGCCGTGGGGGGCGTCGTCATAGCCGTAGACGGTGAGGGCGCGCTCGACGGTGACTCCGGGCGTGTCGAGCGGCATCAGAACCATCGACTGCTGGCGGTGCCTGTCGGCGCCGGCGTCGGTCTTGCCCATGACGATGGCGACCTTGCAGCGCGGGTCGCCGGCGCCCGACGACCACCATTTGCGGCCGTTCAGCACGTAGTCGTCGCCGTCGCGGCGGATCTCGCACTGGATGTTGGTCGCGTCCGAAGAGGCGACGGCCGGCTCGGTCATCAAAAAGGCGGATCGGATCTCGCCGTTCATCAGCGGCCTCAGCCACTGCTCCTTCTGCTCGCGGGTGCCGTAGCGGTGAAAGACCTCCATGTTGCCGGTGTCGGGGGCGGAGCAGTTGAAGACCTCGCTTGCCCAGCCGATGCGGCCCATCTCCTCGGCGCAGAGCGCATATTCGAGGTTGGTGAGCTGGGTGCCCTCGAACTCGAAGCTCTCGTCGACGTGGCGCAGCGCCTGGCCGGGCGGCATGAACAAATTCCACAGGCCGGCCGCCTTCGCCTCGGGCTTCAGCTCCTCGATCACCTCGATCGGCTGCCAGCGGTCGCCCGTGTTGAGCTGGGTCTTATAGTCCTTGTTCCGGGGCCTGATCCGAGTCTCGATGAACTCGCGCACCCGGTCGCGGTAAAAAGCCTGCCGTTCCGTAAGGTCAAAATCCATGCGACCTTATCCCCTCGCCTGAAGCTTGCTGAGACCTGGATCCTCGCTGCCAGAAAGTGCGGTATTGGGGAAGTAGGCCGCCGATGCCTGCCGTCATTCAGTCATCACTCTCGGCGGCGACGGCCGGGGCACGGGGAAGCCGCGCTTGCGCAGCCGCGCCTTGACCGGCGCCGCCTTGTCCTCTCCGAGCCTCCCGGCCAGGGTGAGCAAGGTCTTGAGGAAGGCCGTCGGCGATCGGGACGCGGTCCCGGGCCACTCGACTCCGGTCCAGGCATTGAGGAGGAGGCGATCGGCATCCGCCTGGCCGAGCGCATCCCTGATGTCCCAGAAGAGCGATCCCCAGATCTGGCCGTTGTTGAACCAGACGTCCTTGGTAAGGTCGGCAAAGCCCTCGGTCTTGGTCAGGGTTCGAAGATAGGGCTGGCCGAGCTTCATCGCTCGGGCGCCGATGGCCCCGAGCAACGGCGTCCCCATGAAGCTGGCGGGAAAATAATCGGCAAGGCCCGATTCGATGCTGATCGCGCCGTGGTTGGCGAAGGGCGGAGCGGACTGAAACTCCATCAGGACGTGATGCATATATTCGCGATAGGCCGCGAAGGGCTCGGCCCTTAGCGGCGTGCCGATGATGACGCGCTTCTTCTCGACATCGTAATACGCATTGTCGACGTCTTCGAAGCCGATGCTGACTTCGTCCTCCGGCAGGGCGAAGCCGACCTGCTCCAGATAGTCGCAAAACCCGCGAAGCGCCGTCTCCATCGCGGCGGTCTCGGAAGGGGCGGCGCCGGGCTCGAAGCGAAACCGGCCGTCGGCGGCCGGCAGGGAGGGCCCGGTGCCGGGCGTGCGGGTCGCGAGATAGGTAGCGAGGCGCTTGCCGAGGCCCGACGAACCGACCAGCCCGGCCGAAAGCAGGAATTGCAGGTTGGCGGCGGCGGCCTCGCTCTCTCCGGTCTTGATCACTTCGAGGATTCGGTCGCTCTCGGCCTTGCGAGCGTCGCTCCGAAGCTGAGCCTGCCCCTTGTCGCGCTCGAGCTTGATCTGGTTCTCGGCCTTCTCGCGCTCCAGGCTGCGATTCGCTTCGGCGCGGTGCCGCTCCAGCTCCCGCTGCTGACGGCCGTTGACGAAGGCGACGACGGCGTTGCCGAGGGCCGCTATCGCCGCGGCAACGATGGCGAGGACGAGGGGGCTCGTCCAGCGGGTCCGTTCATGCTCGTCGCGCCGAAGGTCGAGATCCGCCTTGCGCAGCGCCTGGTCCTCCTCGGCGAGCCTGTGTTGACGGTTGTGCAACGCCTGCTCCGCCTCGAACCGCTCCCGTTCGGAGACAGGCGCCTGCGCCGTTGCGAGGGCGGGTAGCGCCGCCACGGCGGCGGCCGCCGCTGCAACCCAGACGATGCGGGCTTGTCGCATGGCCGGAACCCCTTGTCCGCCGGCGCCCCGAGGCTGAGCACGGCATGCCATGGCTGCCAGAAAGCGCGGTTTGGCGCCAGTGGGAGAAAAATCCCCGGCCCTGTGGAAAGTGGGAACAGGGGCGCGAAGGCGCACGTTACGGGCCCGTGCCGAGCGTCTCCCCCAATTTCCTGCTGCTCACCCGGATCGGCTTCGCCGCCCGGGGGCTGCTTTATCTCATCGTCGGCTATCTGGCGCTTCGGCTGGGGCGGGCGGAGGATGCCGGCGGGGCGCTTGACTGGCTCGGCGGGAAGACCGGCGGGATGGCGCTGGGCGCAATGGCCTTCGGCTTCGCCGCTTACGGCCTTTGGCGGCTGGTCGATTCGATCTTCGACACGCAGGGCAAGGGGCGCAAGCTCAAGGGCGCGATCGGCCGGATCGCCGGGGCGGGGAGCGGCCTCATCCATCTCGGCCTCGCTTATTCGGCGGTGAAGCTGGCGCTGGGCGGGCGCGGCGCCGGCAATTCCAGCGAGCGCGCGGAGAGTGGCGCGGCGACGGCGATGAGCCTGCCGGGCGGCGAGACGATGCTGATGGTCGCCGCCGCGATCCTCGCCATCGCCGGTTTGGCCCAGCTCGGAATCGCCGTTCGGCGCCGCTTCTGCAGGCATCTCGCGCCCGAGGCGCAGAAGCGCTGGTGGGTGGTCGCCGCCGGCTGCGGCGGCCATGCGGCGCGCGGAGCGATCTTCCTCGCCGCGGCGTGGCTGCTGTTCCGGGCGGGGCTCCACCACCGGCCGGAGGAAGCGGGGGCTCTGGGCGACGCGCTGAGCAGCATGCCGGGATGGCTGTACGTCGCGGTGGCGGCCGGCCTGTGCCTGTTCGGCGCCTACAGCCTGATCGAGGCGCGCTACCGGATCCTTCCCGATCCCAGGGTCAAAGATCGACTGGCCGGCGCTCTGTCGTGAGCGGTCGCCAGAGCATCTTCCCGACCTTCTTCCTCTCGGGCTTCGAATGCTCGACCTTCGTCTGGAAGGACCAGGGGCGCCGCGACCTGTGCGAGGAGACCCAGCATCGAAGCCACGCCGACGAGGATTACCGGATGCTTCGCTCGCTCGGCATCGCAGTGGCGCGCGAAGGCATCCCCTGGCCCCTCGTCGACAAGGGCCGGGGCGAGTATGATTTCTCCTATATCGACCCCTTCCTCGAAGCGCAGCGGCGCCACAACATCCAGCCGATCTGGGACCTTTGCCACTACGGCTATCCCGAGGATGCCGATCCGTTCGGCGAGGGCTTCGCGCCGCGCTTCGCCGCTTATGCGAGCGCCGCCGCCGCCTATGTGACCGAGCGGGCGCACCATGGCCCGCCTTTCTTCACGCCGATGAACGAGATCACCTTCTTCGGCTATATGGCGGGCGAATGGGCTTGGGCGGCGCCGTTCGGGAAGGACCGCGAGACCCGGCGCCGGTTCACCCTGGCGCTGGCGGGGGCGGACATCGCCGCGGTGAAGGCGATCCGCGAGATCGCGCCCGACGCCCGGATGATCCATATCGATCCGCTCATCTGGGTGGTGCCGCCGGCGGACCGGCCCGATTTCGCCGAAGCCGCCCGGCGTGAGACCTATGACGACGCCTTCCTCGCCTTCGACGCGATCGGCGGCTTTCGCTACCCCGAGCTCGGCGGATCGCCCGAAACCCTCGATATCATCGGCTTCAACAATTACAGCTTCGGCCAGATGGAATATCGGGAGCACGGCCCGCACGCCGCGCTCGACCCCGGCGACCCGCGCATCCGGCCGCTGTGCGACCTCATCGAGGAGGGCTGGAAGCGCTATCGCCGCCCCTGCATCGTCGCCGAGACTTCGGGGCTGAAGGGGGGGCGGCCCGACTGGCTCAACGACGTCGTCGCCGAGAGCCTGGCGGCGGTAAACCGGGGGGTCGACCTGCACGGCATCTGCCTGTTCCCCGCGGTCGACATGCCCGACTGGGGGACCGGCGAATGGGTCCATAACGGCATCGCCGACCTCGAGCGCCTGCCCAGCGGGGCGCTGATGCGGGTGCCCTTCGTGCCCTACGTCCAGGCGCTGCACGGCTGGCAGCGCCGGCTCAACCGGGTGACCGAGCTCGACGAGGATCCGTTCGACACGGCGGTGAACCTCGAGGACATCGTCAAGGCGGCGAGGGAGATGAAGCCGGAGGCGGACGCCGACTGGCATTAGCTTCAGGCGTCCGGCTCATCCGTTCGAGCCGAAGAATTGCGGGCGGGATAATTGCCCCCGTCCCTCGCTTTTCCGCCGGTTCAGTTCGTCGCGACGAGGACGCTGATCTTCGAGAAGCGCTCGACCGGCGTGAACAGCGAATAGCCGGTCGGATCCTTGCCCTTGTGGATGCCCATCGCGGCGTTGCCGCTGAACCAGGGGCCGCCGCTGTCGCCGGGCTGGCTCAGGACCGTCGAACCTTGCGGCGACACCGCGACCCACGGCCCGCTGGTCAGGCCGGTGCTCGGATCCGTGAAGGTATAATTCGCATTATAGACGATCCCGCAACTCACCGCCGGCGAGCCGAGGCTCGGATTGTATTGCGTTCGGCTCAGGCAGGCCTGGGTGCCGTAAGGCATGAGGCTGATGCCCTTCGACGAGGTGATCCGGACTTCGCCGTTCGGCGTGTAGATATAATTGACATAGGTATGAGCCGCGGAGCGGTGCCAGCTGATGTCCGTGCCCTGCGAATTGTTGAGCAGGCCGGCCTGGTGGTCGCCGACCGACTCGTTCGTGTTGAGGTCGATCAGGCCGGTGCCGCAATGCTCTGCCGAGCTGACGCCGCGCAGGCCGCTGTAATTGGCGACGACGAAGCCGGTCTGGCAGCCTTCCACGTCGCGCCCGCCGGTCACTCGCGACTCATCGACGATGGTCGGGTCGCCCGCCACGAAATTGAGGGGGACGGAGGCGTCGAACCCGGCGGCGGCAATATGCGCGCGAGCGGCGGCCACATCCTTCGTCTTGACGTTCAACCCGTTGGTTTGGAAGTTGATGCCGACCGCGACTCCCCCGCCTTTATAGCCCTTCATCCGCGAGAGCAGATCGCCCTGCGCCGCCAGCAGATCATCGACGGAGCGGGCCGCTGTCTCGACGTCGCTTTCCGCGCGCAGCTCCGTGTCGGCGACGACCGTCTCGGCCGTCTTGCCTCGGGGCTCCCTGAACTTGATCTTGACCCGCTGTCCCCGGCTGTCGGCGGCGATCGCAATACCGGCGAAGTTGCCGCGTTCCTCCTTGAGCAGCTTCGTTTGCAGATCCAGTATGCGTTCCTGAAGCTTGATGCGCCTCACCGCTTCTCCGACGGAGATATTGTTCTGCGCCGCGACGATCTTGGCGGCGTCGATGAAATCCGGCTGGCCCTGAGCCTGGGCCAAAGCAATGCCCGAACTGCTCATGGCCAAGCAAGCGAAGAGTGGAAGAACCGGCTTCACGGGCGGGACTCCTCAATAGATTGGACGAGGAAATAGGGACCGGCGCAACGGCTGGTCGCGATCTGCCGCTCCAAATCGGGGTCGGCGGGGGTAATGAAGCCGCCACCGAATCTCACGCGGTCGCCATGAACGAACCGGCGACCGGCGTAGAGGATCGCTCTCGCGGGATCGACGCTCGGGCTGCCGCTCCAGACGACGGAAACCGTTCCGGACGATCTTGCGACCTGAGCGCAACCCGATTCGAGGAGCAACACGCCGGAGAGGGCGGCCTCCATCCGTGTAGCGGAAGGCGGCAGAGTCAAAAGGCTCAGTCGTGCCGGCGTGGCTCCGGTCTCCGTGCGAACCTGTGCCGGCGACGTTCGGCCGGTGCAGGCCGACAGGGCCAGGGCCGCGATGGTCATCAGAATCGCTTGGTTCAACATTACAAGCAGGCCCACTAGCAACGCATTCGGCTGCATCGACAAAACTCAGCTACGCATGTCTAGTTCCACTATACTTATTCTATACATTGACAGCTTTACGCTTACGACCAAGTGACCTTCCATCTTTCACTGCGCAGCGTTGTCAGATCACCGGGCCTCCGGCACGGGCCGCGGGTAACGGCGTGGCCAGGTGGAGGTTGACGCACTCTTTCGCGGACGCCATCGACGTTAACGTAAAGCTGAGGAGCGCCGCCGTGAGCGACCTGGACACCTTCCGCCTGGAAACCCGCGTTTGGCTGGAGGCGAATTGCCCCGCCGAGATGCGCGAGCCGATGCGGGACGAGAGCGACGCCTGCTGGGGCGGGCGCAACTTCAAGTTCAAGAACGACGCGCAAAAGCTGTGGATGGAGCGGATGGCCGCGCGCGGCTGGACGGTGCCGGACTGGCCGAAAGAATATGGCGGCGGCGGATTGTCGCCCGCGGAAACCAAGATCCTTCGACAGGAAATGGCTCGGATCGGGGCCCGCAATCCGTTGATGAGCTTCGGCATATCGATGCTCGGGCCGGCGCTTCTGAAATACGGCTCGGAGGCGCAGAAGAAGCGCTTCCTGCCGGAGATCGCGCGCGGCGAGATTCGCTGGTGCCAGGGCTATTCGGAGCCCAATGCCGGCTCCGACCTCGCCTCGCTCCAGACCAAATGCGAGGATAAGGGCGACCATTGGCTGGTCAACGGCCAGAAGGTGTGGACCAGTTATGCCGACAAGGCGGACTGGATCTTCTGCCTGGTGCGGACCGATTTCCAGGCGCCCAAGCATAAGGGGATCAGCTTCCTCCTGTTCGACATGGCGAGCCCGGGCGTGTCGACCCGGCCGATTCTGCTCATCTCGGGCAGCTCGCCCTTCTGCGAGACCTTCTTCGACGACGTGAAGGTGCCCAAGGACCAGGTGGTGGGGGAGATCAACAAAGGCTGGGACGTCGCCAAATATCTGCTCGGCCACGAACGCGAGATGATCAGCGGCATGGGCCTGGGCGGCCAGACCGCAAGCCTCGGCGAGGCGTTCGCCGACGTGCTCGCCGACGATCCGCTGCTGCGCGCCGAAATTGCCCGCTTCGATGTCGACGCGATGGCCTATCGGGCGATGTCGGAGCGGTTCATCGACGAATTGAAGGCGGGGATGGCTCATCCCGCGCAGCCCTCGATGATGAAATATGCCGGCACCGAATTGAACAAGGCGAGGCACGAGCTGGTCATGGCCGCCGGCGGCTCGAACGCGCTCGAATGGGAGAGCGACCGCAGCCGCAAGGGCAAGTCGGCTCGCGAGTGGCTCAGGACCAAGGCCAATTCGATCGAGGGCGGGACCAGCGAGGTCCAGCTGGGAATCATCGCCAAGAGGATTTTGGATTTGCCGGGGGCTTAGCTCGTCGTCCCAGCGAAGGCTGGGACCCCAGCGAGAAGTTGCGCCCTTG